>JBBIHQ010000014.1:0-44619 GCA_037446975.1 Opitutia bacterium | reverse complement strand
CCCAGAAAGTCTACAAGCGTTTCATGAATTCAGCGCAGGGCGGCGGCGCGCCGGATCTTTGTTGCCGCGTATCGGTTTGTTCCTCCGGTTCGCGAGAAAACAAGGTTGCTGCGTTCTGGTGGGAACTTTCTTTTGGTGGTTACGAGTGAAGAGGAATCCCGCAACCAGGGACGGAGTCGGGCGCAAGACCAAGCGCCCCGCCGATGGGGCGCGTTCCAAGCCGGGCGCGCCGGCTTCGCTCCCCCCGCCGGGCGAGCCTCCGCCCGCAAACTTGTCGAGCTCCGGCCGGTTTCATTTGCGCGACCACCCGCGCGTGCTCGGCTGGCTCCTGTTTCTTTCGGTGCTGGCGGTGTTTCTGTCCACGTTGCGGCATGAATTCATCTGCTACGACGACAACGGGTACGTGACCCAAAACCGCTGGCTGAAGAATGGCTTCACCTGGGCCAATATCGTCCATGCGTTTCACACCACGGAGGTCGCGTACTGGCATCCGCTGACGTGGATGTCGCACCTGCTGGACGTCGAGCTTTTCGGCCTGCAGCCGTGGGGTCATCACCTGACCAGTGTTCTCTTGCATGCCGCCAACGCGGTGCTGCTGTTTGTCGTCCTGCGCCGGATGACAGGAGCGACCTGGCGCAGCTGGATTGTCGCGGCCCTGTTCGGCCTGCATCCATTGCACGTCGAGTCGGTCGCTTGGGTGGCGGAACGCAAGGATGTGCTGAGCACGTTATTCTGGCTTCTCGCGGTCTGGAGCTACGCCGAGTGGGTCGGACGTAAGGGCGCCCGGCGTCCCCGGGCCCTGTGGTTCTACGCGCTGGCGTTGCTGTCGTTTGCCGCCGGGCTCATGAGCAAACCGATGGTGGTCACCCTGCCGTGCGTCCTGCTTCTTCTGGACTACTGGCCGCTGAACCGGCTGGGCCGGCGGACCGGCGATGCGCGTGGCGATACCTTCGGATCGTTGCTTGCGGAGAAGATTCCTTTCTTCGCCCTGTCCGTGGCCGCCAGTCTGGCGACCATCAAGGCGCAGGCGAACCTTGGCACGCTGCAGACGGTGGCCCAATATTCGCTGACGACCCGCGTGGTCAACGCGCTGGTCTCCTATTTCGGCTACCTGGAAAAGTGTTTTGTCCCGGCGAAATTGGCGGTTTTCTATCCTTATCCTGAATCGTTGCCGGTGGGGCTGGCGCTCATTTCGGGTGTAATCCTGATCGGTGTCACCATTGCCGCCGTGGTCTGGCGCGGCCGGCGACCGTATCTGCTGGCGGGTTGGCTCTGGTATCTCGGCATCCTCGTGCCCGTGATCGGCCTCGTGCAGGTCGGCGGCCAGGCGATGGCGGACCGGTACAGCTATGTGTCGTTGGTCGGCATATTTATCATGCTGGTCTGGACGGTGGAGGAGGCGACGCGGGGCTGGGAGCGAAGGTCGCTGCTGCGGGTGCCCGCAACGGCTGCCGTGCTGGTGAGCCTGGCCGCGCTGACCAACCGGCAGCTCGGTTTCTGGCAGGACAGCCCGACGCTTTTCCGCCACGCCCTGGCGGTGACGGAGAGGAATTGGTGCGCGCATTCCTGCCTCGGCTACTATTACGCGCAAACGCCGGACGGCATGTCCGAGGCCATCTCGGAATATCGCGAAACCGTGAAGCTCGCGCCCACTCTCGTCGACGGGCACTATTCGCTGGGCGCTTTGCTGGCGCGAACCCCGGACGGCTTGAACGAAGCCATCTCCGAATATCGTGCGGCTCTGCGGCTTGATCCACGCTATGCCCAGGCGCACGTGGGTTTGGCCCAGATCTTCGGCAAAGTTCCCGGCCGGCTGGCCGAGGCAATCGCTGAGGGCCAGACTGCGGTGCGTCTCGACCCGGGAAACCCCGATGCCCAGATCAGCCTCGCCTTCGCGCTGTCCCGCGCCCCGGGCCGGCTGACCGAGGCGGTGGCCCAATATCGGGTCGCGGCAAAGCTCGAGCCCAATTCGGCGGCCGTGCATTTTTCACTCGGCTCGGTCCTCGCGCGAACCGGGGGCGACCTGCCCGAGGCGGTCGCTGAATACCAGACGGCTCTCCGGCTCGATTCCAGTTACCTCCCGGCGCGGCTGGCGTTGGGGAAGGCGCTGACCCAGATTCCCGGCCGGCTGGACCAGGCGGTGGCCGAATGCGAGAGAACGGTGCAGCTTTTGCCCGACAACCCCGATGCCCACCTTGACCTCGGCGACGCGCTGGCCCAGCTGCCGGGACGGTGGGTGGACGCGATCGCCGAATACCGGACAGTCTTGCGTCTGCGACCCGACTGGGTGGAGGTCCACAGCGACCTCGGCATCGTTCTCTCCCAGATTCCCGGCCGACTGCCAGAGGCCATTGCCGAATACGAGGCTGTCATCCGGGCCAAGCCGGGCTTTGCCGAAGCGCACAACAACCTGGCAAATCTCCTCGCCCAGATTCCCGGCCGGTCCGCAGAGACGATCGCCGAGTACGAAATGGCGTTCCGGCTCCGACCGGACTATTACGAGGCGCATTTCAATCTGGGGCAGTTCCTGAGGAATTTCCCCGAGCGCCGGCCCGAGGCGATCGCGCAATTTGAGGAGGCCCTGAAAATCAATCCCGCTCTGGAGGCCGCCCGCGCCATGCTTGATCGCTTGCGTTCCAGTTCCCTCCGCTAGGATCGTTCATCGCGGGGCAAGGCTCAATCTTCGCCGGACTGGTGGCATTGTCATCGCCGTCCGCGGAGCCTGTTTCACTCGAGACTTTCCTGGTGTGGCGGGTGACCGGGGTCGGCGAGTTTGCGCGACCTGCCGCTGGCGCGGCGGCAGGGGCAGAAGTAGGGAGGCTTCCCGAAGTTTGGACCTTGCTGGCGGGCTGCACGGCCGGGGGCGCCGAGGTGGTAACTGGCACGGTGGTCTTGACGGCGGGAGAATCAGGCATGATGAGACGACACTACTGCTAGCCTTGGCCGGACGATATGGGTATTACCCACCGGGGAGAGCGGACCGTCACTCATGAGTGCGCAGGCGGTTGCTCTCCCGGCGCGGTAGCTCATTCAATTTCGTCGTGGTCATCAAACGGCACTCCGGGGTTGTATCTCAGTATCTTTCGTGCAGAAGACGCGGGAGATGCTGATGCGCAATCTAGCCAGGAAATTCGTGGCCCCTTTGGCTGCGATCACGGTGGCCGTGGGTGCTCCAGCGGCGGACGTTCCTGCCTGGGCTTTTCCCGTGGTGGCGCCGGGTGGTCGGGCCGTTCCGGACGACGGCAGCGCAAAGCATGTGCCGAACAGCAGGGTGACTTTCACGCGCCACCAACTCGACGAAATTTCCGGCCAGGTTCCGGACTGGCACCCGGACGAACATCCCCCAATGCCGGCCATTGTCGCCAAGGGACGTCCGCCGTTGGTGTTCGCGTGTGGCTACTGCCATTTGCCGACGGGCGCCGGCCGGCCCGAAAACGCCAGCCTTGCCGGCCTTACTCCCGCCTACGTGAAACAGCAGATGATCGCCTTCCGGAACGGAGAGCGGCCGGGCTCAGCGGCTGGCCGACTGCCCCAGAACCTGATGGTCGCACTGGCGAAGGCCGCAACCGATGCCGAAATCAACGAGGCGGCCGGCTACTTTGCGTCCGTCAAGCCGGCGTCCTTTGTCACGGTGATCGAATCTTCCATCGCTCCAAAAACCATCGTGGCCGGCTGGATGCTGACGGCCGCAACCGCCGGGGGCACCGAACCGATCGGAAATCGGATCGTGGAAATGCCTGCGGACTTCCAGCGCGCTGAAAACCGTGATTCGCGAACGCCGTACCTTGCCTACGTGCCGTTGGGCAGCCTGCAACGAGGCGGGGAGTTGGTCACAACCGGCGGAAAAGGCCGGACGGTGCAATGCGCCACCTGCCACGGACCGGAGTTAAAGGGACTGGCCGATGTTCCGCGACTGGCCGGCCGTTCGCCCAGCTACCTGATGCGCCAACTCTATGACCTCAAGAATGGCGCGCGAACGGGAGGCGCATCGGCGTTGATGAAACCGGTCGTCGCCAATCTGACCGACGAGGACATGGTCGCCATCGTCGCCTACGTGGCCAGCCGGCAGCCGTGATCGTTGGCCAAGGCAGATATGACAGAGGTGGGCGGGCAAATCCTCCCGGACCCGGGGACCAGCGATTGGGATCAAGCCTTGGCGAGGGCTTGCTCCAGGTCGGCCTTGAGGTCGGTGAAGTCTTCGCAGCCGAACGACAGGCGGATGTAATCGGGCTGGACCCCGCTGGTGATCTGCTCCTCCGCGGTAAGCTGACTGTGGGTGGTGCTGGCGGGGTGAATGGCGAGCGACTTCGCGTCGCCGATATTGGCGAGATGGCTGAAGAGCTTGAGTGAATTGATGACCCGCTTGGCGCCCTCGAAGCCGGCCTTCACGCCGAAGCCGAGCAGACCGCCGTAACCGCCGGTAAGGTATTTGGTGGCCGCGGCATGGGATTTGGAACCGGGCAATCCGGGATAGTTGACCCATGCGACCTTGGGGTGGTCCTTGAGATAATGGGCGGCGGCGAGGGCGTTGGCGCAAATGCGCTCCATGCGGAGGTGAAGTGTCTCGATGCCCTGGAGCGTCAACCAGGCGTTGAAGGGCGAGATGCATCCGCCCGTGTCGCGCAGGAGTTGCAGACGCATTTTCATCGCGAAGGCGATGTTGGCCCCACCGGCGGGCGGGAAGGCCTTGAAGGCGTCCCAATGCACGAGTCCGTGGTAGGACGCATCGGGCGTGGTAAAGCCGGGGAACCGGCCGGAGCCCCAGTCAAAGTTTCCGCCGTCGACGACGATGCCCCCGATCGACGTGCCGTGGCCGCCGAGATATTTGGTGGTGGAGTGGAGGACGATGTTGGCGCCCCATTCGAACGAGCGGTGCAGGATCGGGGACAGGCAGGTGTTGTCGAGAATGAGCGGCACGCCGGACGCTTGCGCGATGGCGGCGACCTCCGCGACGGGAAAGATGTTGAGTGCGGGATTGCCCAGACCTTCGCCATAGAACGCCTTGGTGTTGGGGCGGACGGCGCGCCGGAACGCCGCCGGATCGTCCGCATCGACAAACGTGATCTCAATGCCGAGCTTGGGCAGCGTGTGGTGAAAGAGATTGTACGTGCCGCCGTAGAGCTGGGCGACGGAGACGAGGTGGTCGCCGGCCCCGGCCAGATTGAGGATGGTCGAGGTGATGGCAGCCTGGCCCGAGGCAAAGGCGAGTGCGGTCGTGCCGCCCTCAAGCGCGGCCAGCCGTTGCTCGAGGACATCGGTGGTCGGATTCATGATCCGCGTGTAGATGTTGCCCAGCTCCTTCAGCGCGAAAAGATTCGCCGCATGATCGGTGTCGCGGAAGACGAAGCTCGTCGTCTGGTACACCGGCACGGCTCGGGAGCCCGTGGTCGGATCGGGCGTCTGGCCGGCGTGCAGTGACTTGGTGCCAAGACCGGTGGGATAGGGGCGAATGGGCATGCGGGAATCGGGTTGAGGGAACGAACGAAAGGCCGCCGCGGCGGGCCGCGCCAGACAAAAATCCGGACATGACAGGGATCGGCGCCTACCTGTTGTCCCAGGACAGAAAGCGTAGTGGGGGCTCAGGATACTTCGACGCTCCCGCCGGCTACCCGCGTGGCTTCACCCCCCTCGGCCGGGCATCTGCGGAGCCTCACCGTCGCGATGGGTACGTGTCGTGGTATCTAACCCAGTTTTGCGCCATCTCCGGATCTTCATCCCGGCCCTTGGCCGTCAAATCGAGAAAGTTGTAAGTCGTGTTGATGAGGTCGATCCCGCGCGCGAAAGTCGAATAGGTATGAAACACCGTCCCACTGCGGTCCTTGTAGAAAGTGCTGATGCCTTCGCGATCTTCGATGTCCATGCCAAGCGGCGCGCAGTTGTAGATCGCAGTCCCGGCCCGGAGGTCCGCCGGCTTGAATGAAACACCGAGATCATAATTGAAATCGCTCCGTCCCGACGACACCCACTTGAATTTCCATCCCATCCGGCGCTTGAACCGGGCGAGCTTTTTGAGCGGCGCGCGCGAGACCACCACCAGCGCGGTGTCGCGCTGCGGCAGGTGAAGAGTGGCGCCGTCGAAATGGTCGGCCCAGAACGAACAGTGCGGGCAGCCAGCGGAGTCTTCCGGGGCGAACATGAAATGGTAGACGATGAGCTGCCGTTTGCCGGCGAAAAGCTGGGCCAGGGTCTCGGAGCCGCCCGGGCCGTCGAAACGGTAATCCTTGGCAACCCGCGTCCAAGGCAGAGCGCGACGCTTTTGCTTCAGCTGGTCGTGCAGGCGGAACAATTTCTTTTCCGCTGTCAGTAATTTTTTCCGCGCCGCCAGCCATTGTTTCGAAGACACGACTTTGTGTTCTTTGGCACCGTCGCGGGTGATGATCGTGGCCATAGTCTTCCCTTGGTTCGTGGATTGTGGACCGGGGTCGGGGGAAAACTTCTAGCGGAGCCGCGGGGCAGTTGCCAAGCCTAGGCGGGCGGATCGTTCGGGATTCAGTGCAAATCGGCTGGCCAAGCGTCCGGTCCGCCAGGTCCGGATCATTTTCGATCCGGAACCACCCCGATGATCTTGAGATCGCCGAGATCGACATGGCCCGGCCGGATAGCCTGGTGGATCAGACCATTGCTGTTCCGGCCGAAATAGCGCGCTGCCGCCTTGGCCATCGCCGCCAGTTGCTGGCTGAAATCAACCCGGCGCTGGCGGATGCTGAACCGGGTCTCCCAGAGTAATTTCCTTTCCTTGCGTTCGCGGAGGGACGGATAGTCGTAAGCCATCAACACCACATAATACCTGCTGTCCTCGATTTCATCGATGATGTCCTGCCGGCGGGTGCCGAAGGCGGTATGGTTAAACGCATCGGCCTGTTTCAGCTCGTTCAGGTAGCCAAGAACGACGGCATTTTCCACGTCCTGTCGATCGCGCTGACGATTTGCCATTTCGGAGAGTATCAATGATTGCTGCAGGGCGCTGTCGTCCGCGGCCTTTATGGCGGCTTTCTCTTCGCCTTCCTGTGCCCGGCCCGAGGTGGTGGGATCACTCACCATCCCCGTATCACCCTGACCGGTTGGCGGCGGTGAAAGTGCGGCGCGGGGCGGGGGGACCAGTGCCTGGGCGATCTGATACTGAGGGGAGGAGGACGTTCCGTTGGTGCCGATCGTGGCACCCCAGTAAACCATGATCAGCAGGTCGGCGTTGGCGGGGTCGGGCGTTCCGCAAGGCAGATAATTCTGCGCGGCCAGGGACGGGGCGATGGCGCGTGCGATGTCGATGAAGTTCAGCTTGTCGATCGTGAAATCATTTTGCGTTCCGCTCAAATTCCCGCCCTCGCCGAAGGCGTAGAATTCCGGTTTGAATGTGCCACCCGGCTGGGTCACCCGGGAATAGGCGGGGCTGATGCTCGAATAGACCGCGACGACTTCGCCCGGCTCCGCACCTTGGCACATCGATGGTGCCAGCAGCGGAAATCCGACGAGGAAAAGGCAGATGATTGCCGGCAACCATCGCGGGAATCCCCGGCCACGCCCGCTAGCGGAAGCTCCGTCTTCCCGGAAATGCGGGGATTGGCGACCACGCCAAAGAACACCCGACCGCTCTGTCGCCAACGGGCCGGAATGCCGTTCGTGCGGCATGATCCAAAGCTGCCGCCGACCTGCGTGGTGGATTGTCGAACTCATCAGCGTATAAACTATAACACCTTTAGACGGTTGATCACTTCAGTTTTTTTTCAAATCAGGGCTCCGGGCGTCCCCTGGCTCTTTCTGCCAGCCGCAGGGTGCGGAATAATTTTCCAACCTGCGCTTGGGCACCGACCTCCGTGACTGCACTGACTGGCAGGTCCGTATTCGGTTTGCACGGCAGGAAGAAAGGCAGGTGGGTCTTCATCCGGAAGCAAACGGATGGCGAATTCTTCCAAGGCCACCTTCGGAAGTTGCCTGCTCCACCCGAAATCCTAACCTCCGGCGATGCACTTTCGTTTGATAGTGGTCCTGGGCTTGCTGCTGACGTTGACGGTACCATCGCGGGCGGTGGATGACGCGGCTGTGTTCGAAAGCAATTGCGCGGCGTGCCATGGGATCGACGGTCGCGCCCACACGCCGCAGGGCCGCAAAGTCAAGGCAAAGGACCTGCGCGAAAGCCGCCTGACGGATGCGGAGATCGAGCGTCAGATTCGCGAGGGATCGCGCAACAAGACTGGTGTCTCCGTGATGCCTGCGGTCGGCAAAGGAATGACGGACTCCGAAATCCAAGCAGCAATTCGGGTGGTCAAATCCTTCCGTCAATCATCCCCGCCACGTTGATCGCCGCAACTGGTCGGCTGAAGGTTCTCCGGGCGTGATCCAGTGCCGGACGATCGCGGTTGGGCGCTGAGGAGACGGTGGATTGCTTAAGGCTTCCAGTTGCGACGCTTCCATTTGTGCAGACATCAGGTTGCGGGGTCGTGTCGATCATAATGTGACCGACCGTTACCTGTCGTAAGGTGGTTTCGGGAATTTTAATGTAAATGAAGTCCATTAATATGGCGGCCGATGAGCCCGATATTTCCACGACCGACGCTGGTCCGGTTGCGCGGCATGGTGATGTTGCTCAGTATTTGTTGCAGCATTTGTGCCGGGGAGGGGATCAGGTCGCGAAGTGAGATAAAGGCGATCATCGCCCACTCGCCGGACCCCAAGTTTGTGCCGTATGGCCAGGAGTTGAAGGCGGCAGAAATGGTGGCCGCTCAGACCCCCAACGCGATCGCCTACCTTGGCATTGGAGCGTCCATGGAGCCGCTTTATCCGCCCAACACCGCCGTCGTGGTGGCGCCGATCGAGTACGGTTCGATCAAGAAGGGAATGACGGTAGTCTATCTTGACTGCGATGGCCAGCGCGTCGCGCACTGTGTTGTTGGAGAAAACCGCGCCGGTTATTTGGTCCGGGGCATCAACAACCCCGCGGCCGATGCCGACGTTGTGACGGCGGACAATCTTATCGGCGTGGTGGTCGAGGCCTATTCGGCGAGATCGGACGGGCGACGCGAATTGACGCTCAAGGACAAGGGGAAGGATTGGCAGTCAATTCCAAGGCGGGGCCGCAAATCCTGAAGCCTCTTATCTTGAGGCCGATGGTTGGCGGTCCGCCGAGGCAGATGGAGGCAGCAGGCCGGCAGCTCGGGTAATTCCCGCCGGGCTGCAGCCCGGCCAATTGATTGACTCGCCGGCGGGCATGGCGCACCTATCATGCAGATCTGACGCCTCCGATCCACCGATCGGCATCGTATGCGCAGTCCCGCCATCACCTTCCGGAAATTGAAATGGCTTTCGCCGACCTTCCTGCGCGGCGCGGGCTTGGCGTTGCTGCCTGTGCTGGCGGTCACCGGGCTTCCCGCGGCAAATCCGTCGCCCGCCGGGTTGCTCAGTGAAGCAGCCGCTGCCGAGGCGCATTTCGACCCCAGAGCCGCGCTGGAACTGTATCTGCGGGCCAACGCCGCGTCGCCGGGGAAAGCTGCTATCCTGCAAAAGATCTCGCGACAGTACTCGGACCTTGTCTTGGACACGGCGGATCCGGCCGAGAAGAAGAGACTGTGCGTGGCGGCCCTCGACTACTCCCAGCGGGCCGTTGCCTTGGACCCGACCAATGCCGTGAATCTGGTTTCCCTTGCCATCAGCTATGGCAAACTTGGTGAGCTGAGCGATGTGAATACCCGGGTGAAATATTCCCGACTGGTAAAGCAATACGCCGAGCAAGCCGTGGCGCTCGATCCCAATTCCGACTATGCGCATCACGTGTTGGGCTGCTGGCACTACGAGGTCGCTTCGCTCGACAGCGCCAGTCGCTTTGTCGTCTGGTTGGTATACGGCGGTCTGCCCGGCGCCTCGACGGCCGAGGCCGTGCGGCAATTGCAGCGGGCGGTGCAACTCGCGCCCGACCTGCCCGGACACCGGATCGAACTTGGTTTCGCCTTGTTGGCGGACGGTCAGCGCGATGCGGCGCGGGTCGCCTTCGAGCGGGCTCTTGCCATGCCTCAGCGTGAAAAATACGAGAGCGAGGCCCGAGCCCGGGCTCGCGCTGCACTCGCCAAATTGTAGGCGATTGATCGAGTCCGATACGCTGCCTTGCGTCCGCCTGACGCACCGATGTCCTCCTGCCTGACGGGTCGGCGCGCAGCGTGTGACGGGTGGCGGGCAAAATAACCGGGCGAATCATCTACCCCTCCTGACATAGGGTTGTCAGCAGGCGGTGGTAGGGTGAGCTGTTGCCATTCAACCAAACCAAATTCATATCATGAAAATCAACGAAATCGCCGATCGCCTGGTGGCTCTCTGCCGGGAAGGGAAGTGGGAGGTCGCCCAAAAAGAGTTGTTCTCCGACAATGCGGTCAGCATCGAGGCCCAGGCCTCACCAGGCTTCGCAAAGGAAACGAAGGGAATCGCCGCGATCGTCGAGAAAGGGCGCGTCTTCAATAGCATGGTCGAAACCATGCATTCGCTGACGGTGTCTGCTCCGCTCGTGGCGGACCATTCGTTTGCCTGCACGATGAAACTGGATGCAGTGATGAAGGGTCGGGGCCGGGTGCAGATGACGGAAATTTGCGTCTATGAGGTGAAGGACGGCAGGATCATCTCCGAACAGTTCCATCCCTGACCGCACCCGCGGCCGGGTTATGCGAAGGCGGTGCTGCTGAGCGGGTGGCCGGATTTGTTACTGGCCCGCCCGGCGTTCTTCCGTTTGGCTCGGAGGGAATCTATCCGGCATGACCGATCGTCCACCGCCTCCCTCGACCTCTGCTTTCGGCGCACTTGAAACGACCGCGGCCCTGACACCCGGCGAGATCGACTCCCGCGCGAGGGAACTGCTCGCCCAACTGACCTTTGACGAGAAGCTGGGGTTGATGGACGGCGACACCCCGTTCTGGCCGGGCCTCGCGGAAATGATGGCGCCGGGCGGTTACGGCAGCCGGGCGTGGGTGGCGGGCGCGGTGCCGCGGCTGGGCATTCCCGGCATCCGTTTTGTGGACGGCCCGCGCGGGATCATCATGAAGGGAGCCACGACTTTTCCGGTCTCGATGGCCCGCGGTGCGTCTTGGGATCCGGCGCTCGAGGAACGGATCGGCGACGTGATCGGCAAGGAACTGCGTGCCCTCGGCGGCAACCATTTCGGCGGCGTGTGCATCAATTTGCTGCGCCACCCGGCTTGGGGTCGTGCGCAGGAAACCTACGGCGAGGATCCGCGGCATCTGGGCGCCATGGGGGCGGCGCTGGCCCAGGGGGTGCAGCGCCACGTCATGGCGTGCGTGAAGCACTACGCGCTTAACTCCATGGAGAACGCGCGTTTCAAGGTTGATGTCACCATCGACGCGCGGGCCCTCCACGAGGTTTACCTGCCGCATTTCAAGAGGGTGGTAGAGACTGGCGTCGCGTCGGTGATGAGCGCCTACAACAGTCTGAACGGCGAATGGTGCGGCCAGAATCAGCCGCTGCTCACGAAGATCCTCAAGGAGGAATGGGGCTTCCAGGGCTATGTAATGACTGACTTCATCTTTGGTCTGCGGGATTCGCGCAAGGCCGTGCTGGCCGGACAGGATGTCGAAATGCCGTTCGGCATGCACTTCCACCGCGAGTTGAAGGAACTCGTGCGACGGGGCGAAGTTCCCGCGACGCGGATCGAAGATGCGGCTCTGCGCGTCCTGCGACAGCAAGTGCGTTTTGCCCAGGGCCGCAATCCTGCCGACTATACCCGCGAGGTTGTGGGCTGCGCAGCGCACCGGCAGCTCGCCCGCGAGGCGGCGCAGAAAAGCGCCGTGCTCCTCCGGAACGAAGGTTCCCTGCTGCCGCTCAGTGGCCGCGGGCGGCTGGCGGTCGTGGGTCGTCTCGCCGCGCAGCCCAACACCGGCGACGGCGGTTCCAGCAATACCCAACCCGCGTATGTGGTCACGCCGCTGGACGGACTCCAGGCCGCGCTCGGCGCCACGGCGGTGGCCTACGACGATGGTCGCGACGCCGGTCGCGCCGCGCGGCTCGCCGGTCAAGCCGATGCCGCCGTGGTCGTCGTCGGCTTCACGCACGAGGATGAAGGCGAATATATCCCGCCGGACATGATTCCGCAGTTCGCTCCGACTTTTCCTCCGCCGACCGCCGAGGAGGCGCCGATCGCCCGAAGAATTCTTCCGGGCCACGGCCAGCGGGAGGGCGGTTTCTCGCCCGGCGGCGACCGCGCGCGGCTCACCCTGCACCCGCGCGACGAGCAATTGATTCTGGCGGTCGCGGCTGCCAATCCGTGCACCGTGGTGGTGCTGATGATCGGCAGCGCCGTGATCACCGAAGCGTGGCGTGAGAAGGTCGCCGCGATTTTGGTCCTTTGGTATCCCGGGATGGAAGGTGGCCATGCCCTGGCGGATGTATTGCTGGGCCGGGTGAATCCGGGCGGTCGTCTGCCCTGTACGTTCCCGAGACGCGCCGAAGACCTCCCGTTCTTCGATCGGAATGCCACGCAAATCACCTACGACTTGTGGCACGGCTACCGGAAACTTGCGCGCGATGGCGCGACGGCGGCGTTTCCCTTCGGGTTTGGCCTAAGTTACACTACCTGGCGGCACTCGAACCTGCAACTCGCGAGCCGTCAGCTCACGCCAGCCGGTACGCTGGAGGCAACCGTGGATGTCACCAACACCGGCCGGGTGGCCGGCGACGAGGTCGTGCAGCTCTATGTCACTGCGCCCGGTTCGCGGGTTGAACGCGCCGTGCGGGAACTGAAGGCGTTTGCCCGGGTGTCGCTCGCGCCGGGCGAAACGCAAAAGGTAGCCCTGTATCTGCCGGTGGCGGATCTCGCTTATCGCGATGCGGACGGCTGGGTGGTCGAGTCGCTCGAATACGAGGTGCTAATCGCCCGGCACGCTCACGATGAATCCGGCTTGCACGCACTTTTTTGGGTGAGCTGACTGAGGGCCTGTCCTGCCTTTCCGTAAGCGATCGGACAAAAGACCGCGCGCCGGAACTTGCTCAAGTTTTAGCCTGCCCGGCGCAATCCGCGGTGGCATCCGGACGCCGGCGGACTATACTGGCCTGACAATGACGGCACCCGATTCCACCGCGGACGCCACCCGAGATGACGCATCCCTTCCCGACAATCTCGCGGAAGCCGGTTTCTATCGGACGACGGCGGAGGGCTTCGACCACAGCCTCGTTCTTCTTGCCCTTGGTGACGCGTGCTGGCTGATGCCGTCCGACGCCGGATACAGATTGCTTGTCGAGTCTCCTGCCGCGGCCCGCGCGCGGTTGGAGTTGGCGAACTACGATCGCGAAAGCATCGGCTGGCCGCCGCTGCCGGCCAAGGAGTCACCGGCGCGGACGCAGCTGGATCTGGTGACTCCGCTGTTCTGGGCTTTTGCGGTCATCGCGGTTTATCGCGGTCAATTGTCGCACCCCGATTGGGCCGCAGCGGGCGCACTCGATCCCGCGGCAATATTCGGTCGCCACGAATGGTGGCGGGCGGCCACGGCACTCTTCCTGCACGTTGATGGCGGGCACCTGATGTCCAACCTGTTTGCCGGAGTCTTCGTTTTTTCCGCGATGCTGGCCGTCTTCGGGCGCACGCGCGGCTGGCTTTTGCTTGGCCTCGCGGCCGTCGCCGGCAACCTGACCGTGGCCGCAATCCACCTTTCCGGCCCTTATCTGTCGATGGGAGCCTCCACCGCGATTTTCGCTGCGCTCGGCCTCCTTACCGGCCGGGCCGTGCGGATCGCGACCAGCACCGGTCAGGCCCGCCGCTGGCGGTCCTTTTTCGCGCCGGCCGCAGCGGGCCTTATCGTCCTGGCGCTCTACGGCGCGGGGGGAGCGCAGACTGACGTGCTCGCTCACCTCAGCGGATTTTCTGCTGGCGCAATACTTGGCCTCGTCGCCGGCCGGCCTCTTTTGCGTCGACCGGACGGCGCCTGAGAAAGTTGCGGTATGGAACAGTTCGCAATGGCTCTCCGTGCTCCGAAATGCTACTTTGTCCCGATGATTCCAAACCCCAGGAAGAAACGAAGATCGCCAGCGCAACGTGCCCTGCAACTCGGTTGCCTGCTGGCCAGTTTGGGCGCGCTCGGTCCGGGTCGTGCGTCCGGTGCGTCCGCAGCGATGCCCGCGAACGACGGGACGGACATGACATGGTTCGAGAACGCCAAGTTCGGCATTTTCATCCACTGGGGTATCTACTCCGAGGGAAAGGGCAGCGAGTCGTGGGCGTTCCACCAGGGTGAGATGTCGTACCCGGACTACATGGCGCAGGCGAAGACCTTTACCGCCGCGCATTACGATCCGGAACAGTGGGCCCGGTTGTTCAAGGAGGCGGGTGCGCGCTATGCCGTGCTCACGTCGAAACACCACGACGGCTTTGCGCTTTGGGATACCGCGCAGAGCAAGCTCAACGCCAAGGACGGCGCGCCCGCGGGCCGGGATCTGATCGGACCCTATTGCGCCGCGCTCCGCCACGAGGGCCTGAAGGTGGGGCTCTATTTTTCCCACCTGGACTGGAGCCATCCGGATTACGCCACCGTGCAAAATGCCGACGGAGCCAGTGCCTCCGATCGCGCCAACCGCTTTTCCTATCCGCAGGGTCCGGAGAATCCCGCGGCGTGGAATCGTTTCCTGGCCTTCCATCTGGCGCAGATCCGGGAATTGAGCGAACGGTTTCACCCCGACCTTTTCTGGTTCGACGGTGACTGGGAACGCTCGGCCGAACAATGGGGCATGAAGGAACTCCGGGCGCGGATCAAACAATGGGACCCGGGCGTGATCCTCAACAGCCGGATGAGGGGTTATGGCGATTACGAGACCCCCGAGCAGGCGCTGCCGGTTCACCCGCCGGCGGGGCCGTGGGAGCTCTGCATGACGATCAACGACTCGTGGGGCTATCAGGCCAAGGACCACAATTTCAAGAGTGTCCGCCAATGCGTGCGTTTGCTGACCGAGTGCAATTCCCAAGGGGGGAACCTGCTGCTCGATGTCGGACCGCGGAGCGATGGGACGATCACCCCGGAACAGACGGCGGTGCTCAAGGGAATCGGCCGATGGACGCGCAAGCATGCCGAGGTCATGACCGGCACCACCCGCGGCATTCCCAAGGACTATTACGGCGCACCCAGCCTGCTCGGCCCGGGGCGGGATGTGCTCTATCTCGTCTGCTATGACCGGCCAACGGACGGACTTTGGGTGAAAGGCATCATGAACAAGATCCGGCGCGTGAGCGTGGTTGGTGGCAGCGGCGAACTTCCGTATCGCCGATTCATGAGCGCCGAATGGGCGGGAGAACCCGGCATTCTCGTCGTCGACCTCCCGGCTGACCAGATGGATCCCGATGCCACCGTCGTCAAAGTGGAGTTGGAGGGACCCCTTCAGCTCAAGGGCCTGAAGCCCTGACGGGTGCTCGAACTGCGGGCGGAGTACACTGCATGGGGTCTGGCCGGACGAATCACTCCGCGGCCGGGACGCGTATGTTTCGGTTATTTCGCTCGGTCCGCTGCCTTCGGATTTTCCTTTTCCGGCAACTTCTGTATCTTTTGACGCACGATGACTCTACCTCGGCGGTTTGTTCTTCCCCTCCTGACCCTGTGCGCTGCGCCATTTCTATCCGGCGCCCCGGCGCCGCAAGTGCCCGACTGGGCGCTTCCGGGCTCGGCCACCCACCAGCAGGTTCCGCCTCCGGCGGGCTTCCGGCGCCCCACGGTCAACTTTGTCCGCCAGGTCGGAATATTTGACGGCCAGTCGGACATCGGCGGACCGTTGCTGCCGGGCAGCGCCCGGTACGACGCCGCGCTGAAGCAGTACACCATCAACTCGGCCAGCTACAACATCTGGTATTTTCGCGACGAGTTCCGCTATCTCTGGAAAAAACTGTCCGGTGACGTGTCACTTGCCGCCGACGTCACTTTCCCCAATCCGAAAGGCTACGACGATCGGAAGGCCGTCCTGGTGATTCGTCAGGATCTTGACGACAACTCCAAGGAAGTGATGACGGCGCTGCACGGTGCGGGCTTGATCCACCTGGCATTGCGGCCGGAGAAGGGCGCCGACATCACGGAAGCCTGCCGGGTCAAGGGCGAACCCAGCCGCGCGGGTGAGCCCCCCATCCGTCTTGGGATCGAGAAGCACGGCGACACCTTTGCCCTTTATGTGAGTTTGAAAGGCGAACCCATGCATCAGGTCGGCACCACGGCGGAACTGCATTTCGACGGCCCTTTTTTTATCGGCATCGGCTTCTGCTCCCATTTGCCGGCTACGTCTGACACGGCGGTGCTGTCCAACGTGGTGCTGGACAACTCTGCCGGCAAAGTGCGCTGACCTCGGATTCGCCCCGGCGCCGTTGCGCAGCGGATTCCGGCCGCGGGAGATACCGGTTGCGGCAGGGGATGAGGCAGTCATCCTTTGGGTATGATCCATACGGTATTGACTCCTGAGCAAAAGGCCCGGCGCATCAACCTTGATGCCGGCAAATACGGAACCTTCGCCGAGATTGGCGCCGGTCAGGAAATTGCCCGCTGGTTTTTCCGCGCCGGCGGCGCGTCGGGCACGGTGGCCAAGACCATTTCGGCCTACGACATGGCGGTGAGCGACGCCATCTACGGGAAGACCCGGCATTACGTGAGTCGCGAGCGACTCATGCAGATGCTCGATCACGAATATCCGCTCCTGGTTTCGCGCCTGGCGAAGAAGCGCGGAGCCCAGACCGTCTTTTTCACCATCGCGGACACGGTGGCGACCAGCGGAGGAAAGGGCCAGGAAGCCGGCCGGGCTTGGATTGGCATCCGATTCCAGCACCAGCCGCTGGCCAAACCCTCCCAGCTCCTGCTGCATGTGAGGCTGCATGGGAACGATCCGGTCCGGCAGCACGAGGCGATGGGACTGCTGGGCGTGAATCTGCTGTACGGCGCGCTGTTCCACCGCCGGAACGGACGGAGATTGCTCGATTCGCTCTTTGACAACATCGCCCGCGACCGGCTCGAACTCAACATGGTGCAGTTCTCGGGCCCGGGATTCGACCGCATCGACAGCCGCCTCATGAGTCTGCATGCCGTTCGCCAGGGCTACTCGCCGGCGATGATTTTCTCCCAAGCCGGTGCGGTGGTGCAGGCGGGCGAAGTGATTTACGGGCGTTCGCTGCTGGTGCTGCGCGGCAGTTTTCAGCCGGTCACCCGTCCGGTGCTGGAAATTATCCGGCAGGCGCAGGCCGCGGGGCTGTTCCCGAAGGACGAGGAGCCGGTCGAACTGTGCGAGCTGTCCCTGCGCGACCTGCACACCCGGCGTCGCAGCACCCCACGGGATTTTTTGCTGCGGGTGGACATGCTCCGGGCCGTGGGCAAGTCCGTCCTGTTGTCCCGCACGGGCCCGTATCACCTGCTGCCGGCCTTTTTGCGCCGCTACACAAAACATCGGATTGTTTTCATTCTCGGCTTGCCCGCCCTGCGGGACGTCTTTCAGGAGCGTTACTACGCCGATCTTCCCGGCGGGCTGCTCGAAGGCATGGGTCGGCTGTTCATGGGCGACGTCAAGCTGGCCGTTTATCCCGTGTGGGATGAACGCCGTCAGAGTTATCTCGGCGCGGCCGATTATCGTCCGGCGCCGCGACACCGGTTGCTGTATCAGCAACTGCTGGAACGCGGCCAGATCGTGCCGATCAAGCCGCTGCACGCCCACGGAATCGCGCCACTGCCCAACGATGTGCGGCATATGATCCGGTGCAAGGATCCCGCCTGGAGGAAACTCGTGCCCGCCTCCGTCGTCCGATTGATCCGGAAAAACCGCGCCTTTGGTTACCACGGCAAGTGACCGGTTGCGGCGAAGCTCGGGCTAACGTGGAGTCAGCATCGTTCCAGCCGGCTCCGACTGTCTGTTTTGCCGGAGCTTTGACAACCGGTGTCCCGCCCATCCCTTTTGCGGCAGCGCAGCCAACTCCGCTTGCCCCCAATGAAAACCACGTATTCGACCCGTTTCGCCCGCACCTGTTTTTGGTCCACCGCCGCTCTTTTGACGGCCGGCTTTGTTTCAGCCGCTGACATTCCGCCGGCGGCCGCCTCCGGGGTGCCCAGCTCGTGGATCGATTCTGATACCGGGCACCGGGTCATCCGGCTGACGAGCGAACCCGGCTCGAACAGCTTCTACTTCAACGTCAATGGCTACACAGCCGATGGCAAACGGATGGCCTACACGACACCCGGCGGCATCTCGGTGCTCGACCTGACGACGCACGAGGCGCATCAGGTGGTGAAGGGCCCCGTCAAGGCGATCGTCGTCGGACACAAGACACCCACGATCTATTACACCCGCACGGCCAAGGGAACCAACGCCACCACGCTGTGGTGCGCCGATCTTGCCACGGGCGTGGAGCGAAAGCTCGCCGATCTGCCGCCGCGCGCCGGTGTCGTGACCATCAACGCCGACGAAACACTCGGCGCCGGCACCTACATCGAAGGTGCCGCGCACGCCGGTGGAGCCTATGATGGCTCCAAATATTCCGGCCGGATGTCCGCCACCAACCTCGGCGAGCCGCTCAACAAGACCGAGATGATGACCCGGCGGCTGGCGGCGAAGCTGCCGATGACCATGTTCACCGTTGATTTGCGGACGGGGCAGGTGAGGAACCTGATCGAGCACAGCACCGATTGGTTGAACCACCTGCAGTTTTCGCCGACCGACCCGGCGCAGCTGCTCTATTGTCACGAGGGTCTTTGGTGGCTGGTGGACCGCATCTGGTGCATCCGGACCGACGGCACGCAGAATCAGCTCGTGCACAAGCGCACAATGGAAATGGAAATTGCCGGCCATGAGTGGTGGGGCGCCGACGGGAAGAACATCTTCTACCAACTGCATTACCCGAAGGGCATGCTCAGCTCGTTCATCGCCAGCTACAACGTCGAGACCGGCGAACGCGTCTGGTATCATTACGCGCCCGACCAGTCGTCGATCCACGACAACTCTTCACCGGACGGAAAACTCTTCTGCGGCGACGGCGACAACCACTCGCCGTGGATTTTTCTGTTCCGTCCCGTGCGGGTCGAGGATCGCAAGACGCTGGGCGAGCACCTGATCAAGGGCGGCTATCTCGAGTCGGAGAAGCTGGTCAACATGGCGAAGCACAATTACCGGCTCGAACCAAACCCCAGCTTCACGCCCGACCAGAAATTCATCGTTTTCCGGTCGAACATGCTCGGCCCGGATTACGCCTTCGCCGTCGAGGTCGCCAAAGCGGCAAAGCCTTGACGGGAGCGCCCGGCGGAATTGACGGCAGATGGCACGGTTGCGTCGGCTTCTCCAAAGGCGGGGGAACCCGAGAATCGGCCGCATTATCCGACGTTACGGCTCATTCGCGACCGGCTGTCACCTCCGGAAAATTGAGCCGTGTTATTCAGCGCAATCCGTCGCGCAAGTTCATCGTGCCTCACCGGGAAAGGCCCGGCTGGCCGACCCATTCGGGTTTCCTTTTCCTGCGACATCTGTCTTGTTCGCCGCACCATGAGACTGCCCGGCCGACCTTCCTTGCTTGCGCTTATTCTATTCGCTGCGTTGCCGCCGCTCCATGCGCAGGTACCGCCGGTGCCAGACTGGGCCCGGCCGGGATCCGCCACGCATACCCAGGTTGCGCCGCCGGCGGACTTTCACCGCCCCAGCACGAATTTCGCCACGCCGATCGGCCTCTTCGAGGGCCAGTCTGACATTGGCAGCGCCGTGGTCGCGGGCAGCGCCAGTTACGACCCCACCACTAGGCAATACACCATCAACTCGGCCGGCTACAACGTCTGGTACATGCGCGACGAGTTCCGCTATCTCTGGAAGAGGATGTCCGGCGATGTTTCACTCGCGACCGACATTTCGTATCCGGACCCGGCCGGTTACGGCGACCGCAAGGCCGTGCTCGTCATTCGGCAGGACCTCGAGGACGATGCCAAGGAAGCTATCGCCGCCCTGCATGGCGCCGGTATGATCCACCTCGCGCAGCGGCCGGAGAAGGGTGCTCGCGTCCAGGACCTGGAGTTCCGCATCGGCGGTCGCGGCGGACGCGGCGCGGCCAACCCGGACACGCTCGTCAACGTCACCGCCCGGCGGATCGGCCTCGAAAAGCGCGGCGACTCGTTCGCGCTTTGGGTCAGCCTGGAGGGCGAACCGATGCACCAGTTTGGTCCACCCCTCACGTTGCACCTCGACGGTCCCTTCTTTGTCGGCATCGGCTTCTGCTCGCACCTGCCGGACAAGTCCGACACGGCGGTGCTCGCCAACGTCGTGCTCGAGAACTCCGCCGGCAAGGTTCGCTAGTTGGCGGGAGCTTATCAGGCAGGTCCCGCTTACGGACGCGGTTTGTTTGCGCGGCAAACCGGCCGATAAAACCCATGCCGGCGTCGCGCCTAGCTGACTCATGGCGCTTGCGGGAAAGTTTCGGCCCAAAGGCGTGGTACGGTGATTCCCTTCAACGGCAACGATTCTGTGGCCCGGAAAGCCGCGTCCGTCGTGGGTCTGTCGCCGAATTGGAGGTGATGCGCCGGATTCCACGAAAGCACCGCGTGGCCACAGGCAGCGCATCACGCCCAATTCGTCGGCGGGCCAAAGCGTGATGCGGCGTCACCTAACGCACCTCGACCAAGCTGATCCGGTCTCCATCCTTGCGGAGGACGAGTTCGGTCGCGCCGCCGTCTTTTTTGACGTAAAGTCGTCTGGGGACGAATACGAAGCGGTTGTGGTAACTCGTGCCGCCGGGGGTCTTGCCGGAAACGACCAGATAGCTGCCCCACGGACCTGACTCATTTCCCTGTTCGCCAAACGAAGGTGTGACCTCAACATAGTAACTGTCGCCAATACCGTCGAGCGGCGCTAAGTGCACGACCGATTCATTCGCGGTCGACGCCCGCAGCTTGTCCGCCGCCTTTTCCAAAGCATAGGCCAGGTGCGTGGCGTTGTCTTCGAACATCCGGCCGCAAGCGGCGAGAAAGACCGCCGCGATCAGCGCGGGAAAAATCCACCGTGGGACCGGAATGAATTTGCGGCTCATCAGGCGGCTGGTCTCACGGCGTCACTTCGCCGGCGTCGCGGTGTAGCCCCGCCACACCCATTCGAGGGCTTCCGGCAGCGTTTGCGCCCGGACTTTGCCGTCAGCATGGCCCGAGTTGAGGCAGAACACATATTGGTAATGATAACCCTTGGCTTTCAGCGCGGTTGCCATGCGGTTGTTGGCTTCGACCCAGTCGTGCATGCCGTCGCGCAGCGAGTTCGGATTGAGCAGGTCGCGATCGCCCACCTGCAACCACAGACGGATGGGCTTGGCCGGGCTTTGCGGTACGAGGTGCTCGGGATATTCCCAGCCGCCGTGCGGTGCCGCCGGATTGAAGGGCGAGGCCTGGTTCACATAGGTGCCCGAATAGGTGATCACCCGGTGATACAGTTCCGGGTGATACCAGGCCATGGTGAACGCCGCCACGCCGCCCGAACTGACGCCCATCGCGACGCGGGCTTCCGGGTCCTTGGAGATCACGACACCATAGTTCCTCTCGACGAGCGGAAACACCTCGGTTTCGACAAAGTCGGCGTAGCGTCCGGACATCGTGTCGTACTCCAGACCACGCTCGCTGCCTTGGGCGTCGCCGCCGCCATTCTGAATCATCACCGCAACCATGGCCGGGACCCGGTGTTGGGCGATCAGGTTGTCGAGCACCGGCGGCAGTCCCGTTTCCGGTCCGTCCTGCACCACGATGACCGGTGCGGGCGTACCGGGAACATACCCGGCGGGAATGTAAACCGTCACCGTGCGCCGGTACGGCTTCGGATAGGTTTTAACGTGAGTGAGGTCCGGTGGCGTGTAATCGATCGGGCCACCGGGTGGAACCTCAGTGATACCGGGGTATATCTTGCTGTCTGCCGAATCCATGACGAACGCTTCGACTCTTCCCCTCGGCACACCTTCAACCGGGATCAGTTCTGGCGCCGGGACATAGTCCGGGCCGATGAGAAAATCGCCGTCGGCCTCGGGCGGCGGATTCATACCGGGGGCGCCCCGCATCGCGAAAGCTCCACCTGGCTTCATTCCGACCGGCGTGAGCAGGGGCGTGCCCGGAGCCAGCGGCGAACGGGTCGGCGGTTGGGCTCGGGCCGGATCGGCGCCGGCGGCGAGCAGGCAGGAAAACAACAAAAGCAGGTCGCGCGCGGATTTCGATTTCATGCAAGCTCCCGGTCGTTGCCGGCGAAATCAGGGTAGGGCGGACGGCAAGTTGCGCAAGAATTCCTTCGGCGCCTGCTCAAAAATGAGGCGTACACGTTGGCGGACAAACAGCCGCATGACCCGGCGGGCCAAACCCGCATTTTTCCCGAACCTTCCCTCGCTGCCTTTGTCCAACCTTAAGACAAAAATCGGCAACCATAAAATCATCGGAGGTACTGACTATGAAATCGAAGATCGCTGTCTTTCCGGCCGTCAGACTTCAGGCTGTCTGGCTGGCCGCGGGTATGGTTTTGGCCATGGCTGGCGGGCCCACCGCCGCTGCGGCGGAAGAAAAGGATCAAGGCGCCAACGACAGTTTCACCGTGAAGATGAAGCAGTGGGAAGCCAGGATGTCAGACGAGTTTCAAGATGCGTGGCGGCAGCTCTGGCAGGAAAAGGATGCCACGAACCGTCGCGGGGCATCTCTGACCAAGGCGTCGATCGACCTGCGTGAGCAACCGGACTGCTATTCCGTCCGGGTGAACCTGCCGGGTCGGAATCTTGCCAACGTCGAGGTGACGATGACCGGGACAACCGTCCACATCGTCGCGCCGGCAGAGGGGAAGGCGGGCCGCTACGAGCAAAGCGTCAGACTGGAGCGGGTCGCGGCCGACGCCAAACCGGTCGTCGAGCGCCGACCCGGCAGGGGTCTGTTGGTGGTCACGATTCCCAAGGCCGCGGGGCCGGCGGAGCCCGGGCCGGCCTTGTCTCACCCAACACCTTCGATTGCCGCTACCGACCCATGGGATCGCGACGTTCTGGAAAGAATGCAGCAGATGCAGCGTGAGATGAATCACATATTCAGCGACGGTTTTGCGGAGTTCAGTGGTGCGCCGGGATTCAGGAATTTCTTCAATGAACCCCGGTTCGACTCCTCGCTGGATCTCAAGGATGACGGCACCAAGTACGTCGTGCGGGCCTATCTGCCGGACCGCGACATGAACAACGTCAACGTCAAGATCAAGGGACGGACCTTGGAGATCGAGGCCAAGGCGGAGAATTCCCGGACGCCGGACAAGGCCGGCTCGGTGTATTCCGAGGAGTCGCACTATTCGCAGGTGCTCACGCTTCCCGGTCCGGTAGCGGCCGCCAAAATGAAAGTCACCCACCAGAAGAATATGCTGGTGGTGACGGTACCGAAGGCGGCTGTCGGTTGATCGCGGGTCGCCAACGTGGCGAGTTGTGCCGTGCTCGGCCTGCCGAATCGCCGTGGCGCGCAGGCCGGGCAGGAGTGTCTCGCTTCATTGACGAGAAGACGAATATCTGTCCAACTCACAGTTGATGAGTTCGAGCTTCCCGCGATCGAACGGCCCGGCGCAGATCTTGGTCCTGGGCGGCGGCTTTGGCGGCATCGCCGCGGCGAACACCCTGCGGCGCCTCTTGCCCGCGGCATCCGCCATCACGGTCATCGACGAGTCACGGCGATTCCATGTCGGGGCCGGCAAGCCCTGGGTGATGCTGGGTGAGCGGACCGGTTCGGACATTTCCGCCGAGCGCGAAGTACTGCTCGAGCCGGGAATCGAGTTCTTGCAGGCGCAGATCTCGCGACTGGACCTCCCCGGACACGGCGTGAATACGTCGGCCGGCCCGCGCCGGTGGGACTTTCTCGTGATTGCACTCGGCACCTCCCTGCGGCAGGAGAGCGTGCCCGGATTGGAGACGGCGCACACGTTTTATACCGTGGCGGGAGCACAGCGACTGCGGCCGGTTGTGGCGAATTTCACCCAAGGGGAAGTCGTGCTGCTGATCCCGAAGAGCCCCTACAAATGTCCCGCGGCCCCGTACGAGGCCGCCCTGTTGCTGCGGCATTTTTTTAACGAGCACGGCCGGAAAGACACAATCGGGATCAGTGTCTACACGGTTGAGGGCTCGCCAATGGCAACGGCGGGTCCCGAAATGGGAGCGTTTATCAGGTCAAAGCTGGCGGATCAGGGCATTGGTTTCTTCCCGCAAAAATCCGTCGTGCGCGTCGACGAGCCGTCGCGAAAGGTGGAGTTTGCCGACGACACCGTGGCGCCGTACGACTTGTTGATGTGCGTGCCCCCACACGAGGCTCCGGCGGTGGTGCGCGACGCCGGATTGACGGGCGCCACCGGCTGGATTCCCGTTGATTCACTGACGCTGGAGTTGAAGTCGGCGGCCGGCGAAGGACGAGTGTTTGCCATCGGCGACGTGACCTCGGTGGCCCTGCCGGGTCGCTACAAGCCGGATGTCGGTTTGATGATGCCCAAGGCCGGTACGATCGCCGAGGCGCAGGGCGAGGTTGTCGCCCAGCGGATTGCCGCCCTCGTCAGCGGCCGTGAGCCGACTGCCACTTTCGGCGGCAAGGGATTCTGCTACCTGGAAACCGGTGGCGGCCACGCGATGAAAGGCGAGGGATCGTTCTTCGCGCTGCCGCATCCGATAATGAGCCGTCAGTCGTCGAACTCCGGGCAATATGCCGACAAGCTGGCGTGGGTGGCCCGGCACTTGACGCCGCGTCGCTGATTTCCGGGAACGGTCGGGAGAATCCAGCCACGGATTCTCCGGCTCAATTCCGGTACATGATCAGGACAAATGATCCGGCCCGTGCCTCAGTCGGTTGTCCTGAAAATCTCTTCGATGGGCAACTTGAACAACCGCGAGATCTTAAAGGCCAGCGGGAGGCTGGGGTCGTATTTTTCCGTCTCAATGGCGTTGATGGTCTGGCGGGAGACGTAGAGCTTTTCCGCCAATTCTCCTTGGGACCACTGTTTCCGGGTACGCAGCTCGCGCAATTGGTTCTTCATTTGTAGCGGCAGTTGGCGATGGCCGTGCCCACCAGCCAGAGGGAGAAGGTCAGGGCGAATGTTCCCACCAGGCTGAATCCGTGCTCCAACCGGCCCAAGGAGACGCCATTGGCGCTCAGGGTGTTGACCGTCGTTCCGAGAATCAGCGTCCCCATGGCGGCAAACAGCCAGGCCTCCATCTGGATGCGGCGCTGCAACTCGTCCATGCCGCGGATGAACAGCATGCAGTCCCGCACATAGAGCATGCCTGGGATCAGCGGGGCCAGGGTGAGCAGAGCCCGGCTGAGCGGACTCCATTCAGGATGCCGTTTAAGCAGAAAGGCAATGGCCCCGGCGACGGCCGCCGCCACCATGAACCAGGCATTGAGTCGCAGGTCCCTTTTCAAGGAATAGTGCCCGGAGAGGGGCGAAACCGATTCGAGTGTGTTTGGATTGTCCATGAGTCAGGTTGTAAAGCATGCTTGTCATATGTCAAGCATGCTTTACTAGCGATTGTCCCGCGACTCCTCCGTCACGCCGTCGGGTTCGCCGGTCACTTGGCCAGGCCGGCGAGCGGGATGATCGTGACCTGCACGTCTTCCTTGTTGGTGGCGTAGGCGACGTAGAGCCGTTCGTTCCAGACGACGCTTTTGGGATAATGGTAGCCCGGCCGCTTGTATTTTCCCGGATATCGCAGGGGCGGCAGGTCCGCCCCGCCGCAGCGAAGAACGAAGGCACGGTCGAAGATGCGTCCGTCATGGCCCAGAGTGAGGGCGAGCGGAATGCGGATCGGGTTGCCAGATGGTTCGTTGACAAGGAAGGCGGTGCCGCCCGGCAGATTTCCGGCGCTCTGCTTGGCGCGGGAATCCGGCATGTCCGTAAGTATCGGGGTCGTCCAGGTCGCGCCGCGGTCGGAGCTTTCGGCGGCCAGCAGGCGGAAACTCGCTTGCTGGTCGCGGAAGACCATCACGAGGCTGCCGTCGTGCCGGACAAACCAGCCGGGTTCAAGCTCGCGGCTTTGCGCGCCGGCATGCGGTAGATTTTCCATCCGCCCCTTGGTCCAGCCTGTCGTACCGGTAGGATCGTCGGTGTAGAAGGGCGTGGCGACGAGGCCGGGCTGAAGATGGAACGCCGTGATGATCCGCCCGTCGGCCAGAGCGTGCACGTCCTGCTCGATGAGACCGTTCACCGGTGCACCGTCGCGGCCGAGAACTCGCTGTGGTTTTGACCAATGTTCGCCGTCGGGGCTGGTCATGAATTCGGCGTGCCCGCCCGATTTAATCTCACCGGGCCAGACATTGATGTAGGCGACCAGCATCTTGCCATCCGTCCACCAACCCCCGCCGGTGCGCAAACCGGGACTACCGCCCGGCACAAGCACGGTTGGGGCGGGCCAACGCGTGCCGTCGTCACTCCGGCTGTAGACGACCCGGGTGTCGGGGGCGTCCTCGTCCACGGCCGAGCTTTGCCATTGGGCATAAAGCTGTCCCTTGAAAGGAAGCAGGACGACGCCATTGTTGTATTGTCCGGTGCCGGGGCGAGGCTGGTGGATTGTCACTGTCTGCGCGCCCGGCACGGGCGCCAGGCCCAGGTCGTCGGGACGGGCCGGATCGAACAGACCCGGCGCGATCCGGAGGGGCGGTCCTGCGTTCTGCGCTGCAAGCCGTCCGCTGGGCAGCAGGCTTACGAGGAAGGCGCAGGCGAAGGGCAGGGAGCTAAATCTCACGGCAGGAGTGGAGTGGCCGCCGAAAATGTCGTCTGCCGTCAGCGCAGCACCCCGAGGTCCCGCAACCAGATCTCGAGCAGGTCGGGCCATTGCGCGACCCCCAGTTTTTCGAAGCCCGGGGCGCCGCGGCCGGTGGCGCCGACCCCGTGGCCGCCGCGACGGAAAATATGGAGCTCGGTGGAGACCCCGGCCTTCCTCAGCGCGAGATAATATTCCGCGGTGCCGGTCGCGAGAGGATCATCGTCGTTCACGAACAGAAAGGTCGGAGGAGCGCCTTTTGCCACCGGGAAGCCCGCGCCGATATAACCCGGATAGCCCAGCACGGCGAAATCGGGGCGCGTGGCGGCGTCGAAGTTGTTCTCGGCGAGTGCGGCGAGGTGGCCGCCCGCGGAAAAACCCATGACTCCGACGCGGGCCGGATCGACGGCCCATTCCGCGGCCCGGTTGCGGACGAGACGGATGGCCTGTTGGATGTCGGCCAGAGACTCGACTTCGACCCGGTAGGTAGAGCCTTCGGCGCGGGCAAGACGGTAGCGGAGGACAAAGGCCGCGACGCCTACTTCGTTCAGCTTCTTGGCCACCAACTCGCCTTCGAGGTCCACCACCAGGTAGCGGTGGGCTCCGCCCGGCGCGATGATGAACGCGGCTCCCGTGGCTTTTCCTTTCGGCGGCAGGTAAATCGTCAGCGAGGGTACATGGATGTCGGTGACGCGGTGAAACCCGTCCGGCACCGCCCCTTCGATCCAGCGTTCCGGCGCGGTCTTTCCTTCCGAACCAGGAGGCACGCCGGGCCAGACGCGGACCATCGGCGCTTGGGGCACAAACGGTTCGACGGAAGCGAACACCGAGGTGGCCGTGAACAAAAACAGGATGAGGTTTTTCGTCATCGGGTTCACCAGGTAAGTTAAAAGACCGGATCACTGCGGCGCAAGCACCGCGAGCCCGGTGGCGGCCTTATGCCCCGAGAGCCAAAGCGGCAGGAGACCACGTTCCCGGCCAAACTATGACGCCGAATCGCGGAAGGATTCGCCGCGTGGCCTTGTAAGCGGGAAGCACCCCGCCGGCTTATTCCAGAATCCTGAGTGAACTTAATCTGCCAGGCCAATGTTCGTAATACGAACATTGGCCTGGACGGGCGTGGCCGTTTTTTTTTTGCGTCGCGACGAGCAGTCGCCGCAGGACTGGCCCTGTATTGATCTCGGCGCAACATAATCGCGGCGACAGCGAGCGCCAAGCGGTGGGTTTCGGCAGGCCGGACTTAATCGCGGCACTCGAATTTGGAATCTGTGGGTTTTCTCCTTCGCAACCCAATGTTCGTAATACGAACATTGGGTTGCGAAGGAGAATGCGCTAGATGGAAATTCCACTGTGTGCGGGCTAAAAATCGCCGCGTCGGACTCAGCCCAAGAATCGCCGGCGGACAGATGTCGTCAAATGGACGAGATGATCGTATTGAGGGTCGGGCTGGGCCGAAGGGCGGCGGAGGCTTTCCGGTCGTCAGGTTGATAGTAGCCGCCGATGTCGACCGGCTGGCCCTGGACCGCGAGGAGTTCGGCCGCGATCTTGGCTTCGCTAGCCGCCAGCGCGGTGGCGACCGGCGTGAAATGTTTCTTCAAGTCCGCGTCGGCGTCTTGCTCCGCCAGCGCCTGCGCCCAATAAAGCGCGAGATAAAAGTGGCTGCCGCGGTTGTCGGTCGTGTGGAGCTTGCGGCCGGGAGAACGGTCGTTTTCCAGGAATTTGCCGGTGGCAGTGTCGAGCGTCTCCGCCAGTACCTTCGCCTTCGGATTCTTGAATATCTCGGCGAGATGCTCAAATGAGGCGGCGAGCGCAAAGAACTCGCCGAGCGAATCCCAGCGCAGATAGTTCTCCTGCAGGAATTGCTCGACGTGTTTCGGGGCGGAGCCGCCGGCGCCGGTTTCAAACAGACCGCCGCCGTTCATCAGCGGAACAATCGAGAGCATCTTGGCGCTCGTACCGACCTCGAGGATGGGGAAAAGATCGGTGAGGTAGTCGCGGAGAACATTGCCGGTGACGGAAATCGTGTCTTGGCCAGCCTTTAACCTCTCGAGCGTGGCGCGGCAGGCGTCGGCGGGTGGAAGGATCTTGAGGTCGAGGCCGGTGGTATCCTCCAGCGCGAGATAGGTTTTGACCTTGGCAATGATCTCGGCGTCGTGAGCACGCTGCTCGTCGAGCCAGAAGATGGCGGGGGTGTTGCTGAGCCGGGCGCGACGGACGGCGAGCTTCACCCAGTCCTGGATCGGGGCGTCCTTGGCCTGGCAGCCGCGCCAGATGTCGCCTTTCTCGACGTCGTGGGCAAGCAGCACCTTGCCACTGGCGTCGACCACCCGGACGATGCCGTTGCCCGGGATTTCAAAGGTCTTGTTGTGCGAGCCGTACTCCTCGGCGGCCTGGGCCATGAGACCGACGTTCGGCACCGAACCCATGGTGCGGGGATCGAAGGCACCGTGCTTCTTGCAGAAATCGATCGTGGCCTGGTACACACCGGCGTAGCTGCTGTCGGGGATGACGCAAAGAGTGTCCTGGAGCTTGCCCTTGGCGTCCCACATCTTGCCGGAGGATCGGATCATCGCAGGCATCGAAGCGTCGACGATGATATCGCTCGGGACATGCAGGTTGGTGATGCCTTGGTCGGAGTTCACCATCGCGAGGGCTGGACCGCTGGCGTAGGCCGCCGCGATGTCGGCCTCGATCCCGGCTCTCTGGTCGGCGGGAAGCGTCTGAATCTTGGCGACCAAGTCACCGAAGCCATTCTTCAAATCGATCCCCAGCTTGACGAACAGTTCGCTGTGCTTGGAGAAAACGGAGTCGAAGAACACCCGGACGGCGAGGCCGAAGATAATCGGGTCGGAAACCTTCATCATGGTTGCCTTAAGGTGAAGGGAGAACAAGATGCCTTCCTTCTTGGCTCGCGCGATCTGGTCCTCGAAGAAGGCGACCAGCGCCCATTTGCTCATGACGGTGGCGTCGAAAATCTCGCCGGCGAGCAGGTTGGTCTTTTCCTTGAGGACAACTGGCAGCGCGGGACTGACGGTCCCGCCGCCGTTCTGGGCCACGGAGGGGACGAACTCGATGCGTACGGAGGTCGCGGCGGGAACGGTGACGGACTTTTCGTTGGAGAAGAAGTCGTGGCGGCCCATCGTCGCCACGTTGGTTTTCGATTCGGGCGACCAGGCGCCCATGGAGTGCGGGTGCTGGCGGGCATAGTCCTTGACCGCCTTCGGGGCGCGCCGGTCGGAGTTGCCTTCACGGAGGACGGGATTGACGGCGCTGCCCTTGATCTTGTCGTAACGGGCGCGGGCGTCCTTCTCGGCGTCGGTTTTCGGATTTTCAGGGAAATCCGGAATCCTGCAACCTTTGGCCTGGAGCTCGGCGACGGCTTCCTTCAACTGCGGGACTGACGCACTGATGTTCGGGAGCTTGATGATGTTGGCTTCCCGCTTGAGGGTGAGGGCGCCGAGCTCGGCAAGGTCGTCGGCGATCCGTTGCGCCGGAGTCAGCAATTCCGGGAAATTGGCGAGAATGCGTCCCGCCAGGGAGATGTCCCGGGTTTCCACCGCGATGCCGGAATGCTTGGTGAAGGCCTGGATGATCGGCAGCAGGGAGTAAGTGGCGAGCGCCGGGGCCTCGTCGGTCTTGGTGTAAATTATGGTGGGCTTCTGGCTCATGTTGAAAATAGGTGGTTTGGTTCGCGATTCGCGAGGTTCGTCTTGGCGCACCGTTGCGTCCCGCTAGGCGCCCGGTGTTTGTCTTCGGTTCCCGCCATGGCGAAACCGGGGCAATTCAAGGCTCGTGGATATCAATGGCAAGAGGTTCAAAGTCGTAGCCAGCCAACTAAGCTGGCGAACTCGACCCGGTCAAAGGCAATTGTACGCCGGGTTGGTCCTGCAACCATCGGCGAAGACCTTTGACGGCGAAAACGGCGTACTGGAGGAGCCACCGCCCGGCCGCGCAGGCTTAACGCCTATTTCTTTGTCACACTCAATTTATCGGCTGTTACCTCAACCTTACCATTGCTCGCCTCGGTCAAGGCGTTGGCAGCCCGCATGGTCTCGCTCGGTGTCTCGACGATGAGATCGCCGGCGACAATCCCCCTTTCCCGGTCGGACATCATCATTCCGGTGGGGGATGAAATCGTCACGCCGTTGCCAAAATTCAGCTGCGCGTCCGGACTGTAGAGGATCGTATCCTCCATCAGTTTGTAGGAGCCCTTGACCAGGCTGGGCGGGAAAACCGCCGCAGGTCCGCTGATGCTCTGCAGACTCAGACGCCGCTCCGCTAGTGCCACTTCTTCCTGCGACTCCACCAACTGGTCGCGGGTGCGCTTAAGCTCCTGTTGCACCTGATCGAGGCTGCGCCGGGCGGCGTCCGCGGTGGCTTGGGCGGCGTCGAGATCGGTTCGCGGGACACGCTGTGTCTCCAGCAGCCTGACCTTGGCCTGCAACTCAACGACTTCACTTTGCGCTTTGGTAAGTTCCGACTTGCGCACACAACCGGCCAAGAACACCAGCACGGTGCATAGGATCAGTCTTTTCGTCACGGCGGGAAATAAGGACATGCGGAAATCGTTCGGTTCCGTTGCTAGGGGCCGAACCGGCTCGTGACGAGGCCGTAATCCGCTGGACGTCGGATCGCGGTTTGACGAAATTGGCGGTGCGAGACCCGCACATGGCTTCGATTCCCGGCATTATGACGGCGCGCTCCGGCCACAGTCTCCTGAGCTCGTCTGTCGCCAATAAAGTGCCTTAACGCATCGAAAACGGAAATCCTAAGGCTAAACAACTTGTAATGCCGGCGGAGCCGAAATACCAAAGCCCAGTGGACCGGACAACCACTGGTAAAAAACGAAACTGGGCATCGCTGCCGCAGTCACGACAAACGAAATACACGACCCCATGAAAAAGATCATCAGTATCACGCTACTCATGCTCTCTCCACTGCTCTTGGTGGCGGAAGACGCGAAGACGACCGGACCCAAAAAGGGCACCATCGACACCTATATGGTCATGCCCAAGGACGGACATGACACCGCCCTCAAGGCGGCGCTGGCCGCCCATGCCCAGAAGTTCCATTCAGGAAACTGGAAATGGCGGGTTTACTCGGTGCTTACCGGTCCCGACAGCGGCGCCTATATGATTCTCGAAGGGCCGAACTCCTGGACCGATATCGAAGGGCGCGGTGACCTTGGCCCCGAGCACCAGAAAGATTACGAAGCCAACATCCTGCCCCACGTTGAGAAGAGCTCGCCCGAAATGTATGCCACTTACGTGAAGGGCGCGAGCACGACGGACGCCGCAGCCTTCTCCACCAACAAGGTGCTGGTCAGCAACTGCTATCTCAAACCCGGCCGCGGACCCCACGCCCTCGATGACGCGAAGGCCTGGAAGAAAATCTATGAAAAGCTGGGCATCAGTGTGGTCGCCTGGCGGACCTTCTATTCGGGCGAGCAATGCTACATCTTTGCCGGCCGGCTGAAGGATGGATTCAAGGATCTCGACGGGCACCTGGATTTCCGCAAAGCCGCCGACGAAGTTCTCGGCGCCGGCGCCTTGGACCGGTTGGTCGAGTCGGACACCGCCAATTATTCGCGTATAGTCGACGAGATCATCGAATTCAAACCCGAGCTCAGTTCGAAGTAATCGGACGCGGAGCGCGAATTGCGGGGCGGACTTCGGTCTGCCCCTTTTTCTTGCCGGGCGTGCTTTGGGCGGGAGCAAGCTTTCTGCCCCGCCAATTCCAGATTTGAGCGTCCGCCGATCAAAGTCGGGCCGCGACGCACCGGAAGTGGTGTCCGATGATCGCCAGCTCGATGGCGACGCGGAACTGCCGCGGTCGCCGGACCAGGGTGGAAACGAAGAATCGCCAGTAGGCAAGGCGGCCGCGATGCCACACGCCAAGCAGCCAGAAGGATTTCATGAAGGCTGATAGGTCGGCCCAGGAAAGGCGCTTCTGCCCGCTTGAGGTGCGGTGGTTCTTCAAGAAGGTCCTTATTCTCCGGTAGTAGTTACGCGGCTCGTACAGCCGGCGCATCAGCTCGCGGTAACCCGACTCAAGGTAATCGCGGTTCAGCTTCGGCAGAAAGTTGAGCGTGGCCTTGGTATTGTCACCGGAGGAGGCGGACAGGAGCCGGCCTTCGCCTTTCAACCGCTGGTACAGCCGGGTCTGCGGCAGGGCGGTAAGCAGGCCGACCATCGCCGTCACCACGCCGGAACGTTGGATGAAATCGAATTGTTCCTTGAAGATATCCCCCGTGTCGTTGTCGAAGCCGACAATGAAGCCGCCCATGACCTCGAGACCGGACTGCTGCAGGACGTTGACGGCGGCGACGAGATCGCGCCCGCTGTTCTGCAGTTTACGACATTCGTCGAGCGATGCCGCCGACGGCGTCTCGATCCCGACGAACACCTTGCGGAAGCCGGCTTTGACCATGAGGGTGAGAAGTTCGGCATCATCGGCGAGGTTGATGGAGGCCTCGGTAAGGAAGCCCATCAACGGCCGGGTTTGCTCCCGCCACTCGATGATGGCGTGGAGCAGGGCGCGGGTGCGCGCCTTGTTGCCGATAAAATTGTCGTCCACCACGAAAACCATGTCCTTCCAGCCGCGCTGCCGAAGCGCCTCGAGTTCGGCGACAAACTGGGCGGGTGATTTGGTGCGCGGCACCCGGCCGTTCATCACGATGATATCGCAGAATTCGCAGTCAAACGGGCAGCCACGGGAGAACTGCGCCGCCATGGTGACATAGTCGCGCAGCCGGATCAGATCCCAGCGCGGCACGGGGGTCTGGGCGAGGGCCGGATAAGCCGGCGCCCGGTAGACCGGTTGCAGGCTCCCCCGCTGGAGATCGGCGATCACCTCGGGCATGATTTCCTCCGCCTCACCCAGCACGAAATGCGGGATCTCGGGAAAATTCTCGTGGCCGGTGGTAAAGAGCGGGCCGCCGGCGACAATCCGCCGGTCGAGCGCGGCACAACGCCGTGCAACCTCCCGCACGGATTCCTGGTGCACGATCATGGCGCTGAGCAGGACGTAATCAGCCCAGCGGATGTCGGCCTCGTTGAGGCGGCGGACGTTGAGGTCGACAAACCGGAGCTGCCAGTCGCGGGGCAGCATGGCGGCAACGGTGAGCAGACCGAGCGGAGGGAAAGCCGCTTTCTTCGCCACGAAACGCAGCACATGTTGAAAGCTCCAGAATGTTCCTGGCGTTCGAGGACTGATCAAAAGAATCTTCATCGTGAACGGTGCATCTTGCCTGCTGGAGCCAAAAGAATCCCACAACTGCGCAACAGCCAGTAGAATTGCCGCGCATATCTTGCGGGCAACGGCCAGCGAGGAACGAAGCTAGGGAGTCAACCTCCGCTGATTTATTTATTCGGGTAAGAGCGGATTGAAGTCACCCACGGGCTTTACTTCCACGAACTCTACCACGGCCCGGTTCTCCTTGTGGGATACATCAAGTGACACGGTGAAGCGGGCCTCCCAGTCGTCTTGTCCGTCGGTGTCGGCCAGGATTTGCGCAATCTGCCAGACCCTGCCGTGTTCCTCGAAATGCGTGTGTTTGGCCGCCCGGCCCTCCGGATCGAGGCGAAACCGGCCCCGGGCCTCATGGTACGCCACGAATTCCCGTTCGATGCGCCGGGACTCAGCCAGTACGGCGGCCTCGTCGCCAAGGGCGCGGCCGGTGTCCGGTGCAAAATGCAGGCAAGCCGCCTCCCAGTCCCGGGCCGCCACATCCTGGAGGAATCCCAGCACCGCGGTGCGGACAAGTCGGCGGAAAGCGGCGCCATCGCGCGTCACGTCGAAGCACGCCGGTCACGCCGGGCGCCCGCTCTGGACGGCCACGACAAATTCCGGATTTCTCAGTTTCTCCCATTCGTCGAGCAAGCTTGAGTCAATGCCGCGGATGAGTTCGCGGAAATAGTCCTCCATCTCGATCACCGGTTCGGTCTTGGCCTTGTCCGGGACCGTTTGCGCCAGCACCTTCCATACCTGCATGAGATGGCGGAGGAGCAGACCCTCGCTGCGCTCCAGACCGTATTCCCGCACATAGTCCGCAAACGAGAGATAGCGCTCGAACATCTCGCGGGCGATGGACTTTGGCCGGACATTCTCCTGCTCGACCCACGGATGCGCCGCGGCAAACGCATTGAAAGTCTCGTAGAGAAACTCCCGGAGCGGCTTCGGGTGCTCGATCTCCTCCAGCTTCGCCATCCGTTCATCGTAGGGAATTCCGGCGGCCTTCCACTCCTCGATCTTGATGGTCTTCTGCCTGTCCACCTGGCGGCGCAGGATCTGATCCGGGTCCTCGACAATGGCTTCGCACAGGGTGAGGACATTGAACGGATAATCCGGTGATTCGTTCTGCTGTCCGGCAGAGAGCAAGGGCAGGGTGTCGATCAGATAAAGGGACAGGGCCTGGTGCAGGGAAAAATCGTCCTGCAACTCCACGTTGACCTGCAGCCGCCGGCCGGAAGGCAGGCGGGGAATCAGTTCCACAATCTTCCGATCGAGCAGGGCCCGGAAAAGCTGCCAGGCGCGCTTGCGCAGGGCTTTCTTCTTTGTCGGGGTCTCGTGGCAGTCGGCGAGCAGTTGCCGCATCGCCCGGCAGCCATCGGCGTCCCGGCCGAGAACCAGCAGCAGCATGCCGTGCGACACCTCGAAGTGTGACACCAACTCCTCCGGGGCGGCGGTTCTCAACCGGTCAAAGGTTTTGGCGTCCCAAACCACCGTTCCCTCCGGCGCCCGCTGCTTCACCAGCTTCCTTTTCTTGGCGGGATCCGCCGCCGCCTTTTCCTCCGCGCGCTTGTTCTCGATGATGTGTTCCGGCGCCTGCACAACCACGAAGCCCCGGTCGTCGTAGCCGGCCCGGCCCGCCCGGCCCGACACCTGCCGGAAGTCGCGCACACTCAGGATGGCGGCTTTCTTTCCGTCGTATTTCCAGAGCTGGGTGAAAACGACCGTGCGGATCGGCACGTTGATGCCCACGCCAAGGGTGTCAGTACCGCAAATCAGCTTGAGCAATCCTTTCTGGGCCAACTGTTCCACCAGGACCCGGTATTTGGGCAGAAGCCCCGCGTGGTGCACGCCGAGCCCATGGCGCAGCCAGCGTTTCATGTCTTTGCCGTAGGGACTGTTGAATTTGACCCGCTCAAGCTCCGTCACGAGCGCCGCTTTTTCCTCCTTGGAGCAAAGGTTGAGGCTCATCAGGTCCTGCGCGGCCTCCGCCGCCGCGCGCTGGGTGAAATGCACGAGGTAGACCGGCGCCCGTTGCTCCGCGAGCAACCTGGTGATGCGTTCGGCAAGCGGTATTTCAGAATATTCGAAAACCAGCGGCACCGGCCGCCGGTCGCTACGGACGGTGACACTGGGAGCGCCGGTCAGCCGAGTCAGCTCGCGTTCGAAGAATTCAGTGGCGCCGAGCGTGGCCGACATCAGGAGGAACCGCGCCCGCGGCAGGGTGAGCAAGGGCACCTGCCAGGCGTACCCGCGCTCGGCGTCGGAATAATAGTGAAATTCGTCCATGACCACGGCGGCGATATCCGCACCGGCGCCGCGGGTGAGGGCGATGTTCGCGAGGATTTCCGCCGTGCAGCACAGCACCTTCGCGCGGGGATTCACCGAGGCGTCACCGGTCATCATGCCGACATTCTCCGGGCCAAAATCCCGGCAGAGGCTGAGGAATTTCTCATTCACCAGCGCCTTGATCGGACAGGTGTATACTGAACGCTGGCCGGTGCAGAGCGCCTTGAAATGCAGGGCCGCGGCCACAAGCGATTTGCCCGAGCCGGTCGGGGTGTTGAGGATGACATTTCGTCCGGCGAACAGTTCGAGGATCGCCTCCTCCTGCTCGGGATAAAGCGTCAGCCCCCGTGCGGCCATCGCCTTGAGGAAGGCGTCCAGCACCGAGTCGGAATCAGGCGATCCCGACAGCGGGGCCAAAGGAGCGGCGGGCGGCGATGACATACCGTCACAACGACGCCTTCGCGCCAGTGAGACAAGTCAGGAGACTGGGGCTGGGATCGGTGCCGGAAGATTTAGGCTCGCCGCGCCGGTGAAAAATCTAAAGGGTCCGGCGTTTCGGTTTTGTTTCACCCCCTCCGTTACCCCATGAAGCCATCGCGTCTCTTTGCGGCCAGTTGCGTCGCCTTAATCACCACGGCCATGACGTTCGCCATCCGGGCGGGCATCCTCACCGAATTGAGCAAGAACTTTGCCCTGACGGACACCCAGCTCGGCTGGGTCAACTCGATGGCATTCCTCGGGTTTCCCGTGGCGATGATGCTGCTCGGCCTGCTCTACAATTACCTCGGGCCGAAAATCCTGCTGACGATCGCGCTCATCGGCCACGTTGCCGGACTGGCGCTGACGATCACGGCTCAAGGATTCTGGGGCCTGATCATTTCGACCTTTTGCATTGGTTTTGCCAACGGGTCGGTCGAGGCGGCGTGCAATCCGCTCATCGCGGGCATGTATCCCCAAAATCAGACGACGATGCTCAACCGGTTCCATGTCTGGTTCCCGGGCGGCATCGTGATCGGCTCGCTGGTGTCGCAGTTTATGACCTCGGCGCACATGGGGTGGCAGGCGCAGATCGCGGTGATGCTGTTGCCGACCGCGATCTACGGTTTCCTCGTTTTCACGACTGAATTTCCAAAGTCGGCCAACATTGAAACCTCGACCGCCAAGAACATCCGGAGTCTCTTCACGCCACTGTATCTTTTCATGATCGTCTGCATGACGCTTACGGCCACGACCGAACTCGGTACGCAGCAGTGGGTGGGCCGCATCCTGCAGGAGAGCGGTGCCTCGCCGATGATCATCCTAGCGCTCGGGACCGGTTTGATGGCGGTCGGCCGGCAGTTCGCCGGTGCGCTCGTGCACAAGCTCCACACCGTCGGCGTACTGCTGGCTTCTGCGGCGCTGGCCGCGGTGGGCCTCTTCCTGCTGAGCAAGGCGACCGGTGGCACGGTCTATCTTGCAACGGTCGTCTTCGCCCTCGGCGTGTGCTATTTCTGGCCATGCATGATCGGTTTTATCGCCGAATATTTGCCCAGCACCGGGGCCCTCGGCATGTCGCTAATGGGGGGCGCCGGCATGTTCGCTGTTTCAATCTGGAATCCGATCATCGGCCACTGGATCGACCAGCACCGCGCAGTTGCGGAAAAGGCCGGTATGTCAGGCTCGGCGGTCGAGCTGGCCGCGGGTCAGGCTACGTTGAGCAACATGTCGATGTTTCCGCTCGTGCTGATCGTGGCGTTTGGCGTCCTGTTCATGATACGCGGCAAGCTGGAAAAAGGCGCCCACACGCGCTGACCCATCGCCGACGTTTGAACTTTCGCGCCCGCCGCCGCCGACACCCGTCGCCTGGGCGCGATGGGTCTTTATAACACCTTCGCGACCCGGCAAGGACTGCGCTTGCCGCCGAGGTCGAGCTCCAGGGAGTCGCCCTGCTTCCGACCCATCAATTGCCGGCCGAGCGGCGATTGGGGCGTGATAACCATGATGGTCTGGCCTTGGTGCCCGATTTCCGTCCCACCGGCACGCGGGCCGATGAAGTAGCAGCTTTGGACCATGTCCTCGAGAACCACGAGCGCCCCGAGACTCACCGGCTCGGCGGGCAGGAAGTCGCGCACCGGCAAGGCGGTGAACTGGGCGACGGACTGCGCCGCCTCCTCGGCCGCCTTGGACTGGCCCATGGCCAGATAGGACGCCTCCAGTCCGCGGGTGTCATATTTGTCCTCCGCCTTGTTCTCCTCGTCGGTGGCCTCAGCATGGGTGGCCAAGGCCGCCGCGGTGAGGGCGTCCAGCTCGGCTTGCAGCCGCGCGATGATCTGGGTGACGAGGATACGCTTGTTCATTTGGAAAACGCCGAATGGTGATTAGCAAACGAATCGAGCCTCTCTGCAAGCTTTGCCAAACGGCCGGCCAGGTATTCGCGGAGCGCCGGAAACTCAAATGGAAGAGTTCGCGGGTTCCCGCAGGACGGCGGTCTGCTACCGGGCTTCGTCGCCGTAAATGGCCACGACTTCGGGCTGGCCGGCGAGCTTGCAGGCTCGGTACATGCCGGGGGAATTGAACTCCATCGCGATGTTCCCTCTCGCATCGATGGAGATGACGCCACCGTCGCCGCCGAGTTTGCCAACCTTGGCGATCGTCGCAGCGGCAGCGGTACGCACGGATTTGCCCTGATATTCCATCTGGGCGGAAATATCGTGCGCGACGCTGGCGCGGATGAAGAACTCGCCCCAGCCCGTGGCGCTGACGGCGCAGGTCGCGTTGCTGGCGTAAGTGCCAGCGCCGATGATGGGCGAGTCACCAACCCGGCCGAATTTCTTGTTGGTCATGCCCCCGGTGGAAGTGCCCGCGGCCAGATTGCCGTTCCGGTCCAACGCGACGCAGCCCACGGTGCCCCACTTGAACTGGTTGATGAGATAGTTGTCGTCCACGGTGGCAAAAGTCACCCGGCCCGGCGGGAGACTGGCGGCCGGGATCGCCGGTTCCGTCTCCAGCTCCTTGGCGCGCGCCAGTTGTTTCCGGCGGAATGGAATGATGAAATATTCCTCCGGCGTCATTTCGTAGCCGAGACTTTCCGCGAATTTCTCCGCGCCCTTGCCGCCCATCATCACATGGGCGGACTTCTGCATGACATCGCGGGCGAGGTTGATCGGATTCTTGATGTGCTGCAATCCGGCCACGGCACCGGCCTCCAGTGTCCGGCCGTTCATGATCGAGGCATCGAGTTCGCAAACGCCGTCGGCATTGAGCACGGCGCCTTTGCCCGAATTGAACAGCGGGGAATCCTCCAGGATATTGATGGCGGCGGTGACCGCGTCCAGCGCCTCACCTCCGCGGTCGAGGACGGCGTAACCCGCGTTGACCGCCTCGGAAAGCGTGGCGCGATACCGGGCCTCCAGCTCAGGCGCCATTTCATTGCGTCGGATCGCGCCGGCGCCACCGTGGATCACGAGGCCGAATTTATGCATGGGGAACAGGGTCGGGAATTTCGCCGTGACAGGCAAGTCCAGCCGGCAGCGCACGGCAGAAGAGGGCGGCGGGCTGCCTGGCGGGAAGGTGTCTCCCTCAGATGCCGGCAAAGAGTTCGTTCATGGCGCAACTGAGTCCCGGCAGGTGGGGATCAGTCAGAGCATGATGGTTGGCCAGGATGTCGAAAAGGGTGAAGCCATATTCCCCGCAGCCGTAGACCTCGACGTTGAGATATCGCGGATCGACCATCCACAGCCGCGGCAGGCGCGCGTCGGCCCAAAGCTGTTTTTTGAGCACCGTGTCGACCTGATGGTCACCCGGTTGCAGCACTTCCGCGATCAGGTAGAGGTCGGCCTCGGGCGAATCAGCCGAGCCTGGCGCGGTCCGCACGATGGCCAGATCGGGCCGGAGGCGGCAGGCTTCGCCCAGTTCCAATTCGGTGCGGGGCGGCAACAAGCGAAGCGTGGAATTGGGTGGAAGCGAGCGGGCGACGAGGCCGTGCAGACGCGTCACGAGTTGCTCGTGAACCGAGGGCAACGGGCGGCGCAGGATGGTTTCGCCGCCAATCACTTCCTCGTAGGCTTCGCTCATTCGACCCGGCCCTAAGGGGTGTGCGGCTTGCCGGTAAAGATCAGCCGGTTGGCGAGTGTCGTGAGCCGTTCAGAAAGCAAATCGTCCTCCTGCTTCACCGTCAGATGGTACGTGCTTTGCTGCGTGACCCGTTCGGCCAGCTCGGTGCTGATGACATAGACGTACCGATTGTGAACGAAAACGAGGTTGCCCCGCTTGGCCGTAGCCGGCTTCTCCGGCAACGTGCCGAGAACGCTGTTCTTCCCGGCAAAAAAGGAGCCACCCGGCAGGAGTGCAAAGGCAATCAAGGCTCCGTTGTCCAGCCCGGGTAGGAAACGCGCGCTTTCAATGTTGGAACCCGGGAACCGGCTTTGGAAATCGGGCAGGACAAATCCCGTGAAGAAATAGAGCAGGTAGTCGCGCACCCCCCGGGTATCGAACTCCCATTTCTGCGAGGCATCCTGGGGAAAACACGCGACGCTGATGTGGGTATTGAAGCCGTCGCTGAAGGTGACCACGTTATCCGTGTCACTGATCGTTCCACCCAGTTCGGGCAGAACGGGGACAGGTATCTTGAATTCGCCGGTCGGCGAAACATACAGGTCGCGTTCCAGGTGCCCAGCCATCACGCCGTCCTGGGCAAACGCAACAGTGGTCAGCGCGGCGCAAGCCGCAGAATGACGGAGCAGGCGGATAAACATGGCGGAGGGCAGGTTAGGCATCCCGGCGGTTTTTTCAAGCTGAGGGAAGATCAGACCGGAAACTCCTGCCAGAGTGCCACCGGAATCTGTTCCGGGCGCGCCTGGGGCCCGAAGCCGCCCGACGCGAGGCGCTCCAACCAGGCGGCAGATTTCTGGGCCGTCAACTTTCCACGCAGGAGCGATCCGATCTGTTTACGCCGTTGTTGAAAACAGGCGCGAATGTGCGCCTTGGCCTCGGGAGCGAAGGTAAACGGAGCCGGCCGGCGGACCAAACTAAGCAAGTAGGATTCCACCTCCGGCTTGGGATAAAAGCAGCCGGCGCCGACCCGGTGTCCCGGGGCAACCTCATAGGCGGCCTGCAGAAAGATCGAGATGGCGCTAAAGGATTTGGTGCCGGGCTGCGCGGCGTAGCGCTGGGCGGCCTCCTGTTGCAGCATGAGCACCAACGCCGACGGGAGCGGACCATTTAGCACCGCGTCGAGCCATGGGGTGGCGATGGCATAAGGCAAATTCGCCACCACTTTGAAAACCGAATCGTCACGCGGAATCCGGGTCGGCAGCTGGCCGGCCCCGGCAGCTGGCAAGAATCCCGCCAGGGGATGCTCGACCGCGTCGCCTTCCAGCAGGTGCAGCCGTGGCTGGCCGGGCACCAAGGCCTCGAGAAGATGGGCGTGAAGCTGGCGGTCCTTCTCCACCGCCCAGACTTCGGCCCCGGCTTCGAGCAAAGCCGAGGTGAGGGTGCCAAGGCCGGGCCCGATTTCTATGATCGCGTCCCCGGCTTTGACCCCGGCCAGTTCGAGGGATTTGCGCACGATATTTCCATCCACCAGGAAATTCTGACCGAGAAAGCGCTTGGGTTGATGGCCAAGCTTCCCGAGCAACTCACGCGTGGCGGAGGGCGAGAGCGGCATGGGCTACTTGTTCCGGTCGAATTCCAGATGGAACTTGTGCAGCGAACGGTGGATCACCGGGGCGAGAATGACCCCGGTGACAGCAAGCAGCGCAATACCGCAATAAATGGCGTAGCATCCGGCAAAAAGCTTGATCGCGCTGCCCGTCAGCGGCGAGACGGGGCCCATGCCCGACAGGATCATCGCGGCGTTCAGGAAAGCATCGATCCACGACAATCCGCCCAGGCTGTGGTAACCCAGCATGCCGATGCCGAGCGAGACAACGATCAAGCCGAATCCGGTGGCGGCGCTCCGGCCGAGACGGTGGACAAATTCGCGGCGGGGGAGAAGCTTGTCGGACCGGGCCTCAAACATGACGGAAGTCCCGGATGAGGCCGGCAGGATCGGCGGATTTCATCAGCGCCTCGCCGACCAGGACCGCGTGCGCCCCGGCGGCCTTCATCCGCGCGGCGTCGGCGGCGGTGACAATCCCGCTTTCGCTCACCGCGACGACATGCTTGGGAATCAGCGGAATGAGCCGCTCGCTCAAGGCCAGGTCGGTCTTGAAGACGGCGAGATCACGATTGTTGACCCCGATGATCCTGGCCTTGTGGCGCACGGCGCGCTTCAATTCGTCCTCGTTGTGAATTTCGTAAAGCGCGTCGAGTCCGGCTGCCGTGGCGGCGTGCTGGAGGGCGTCGATCTCCTCGTCAATCAACGCCCGGACAATGATAAGGATGGCACTGGCCCCGGCCTCCCGGGCCTGCAGCACCTGGATCGGATGGACCATGAAATCCTTGCGCAGACAGGGCGGGGGATTCGGCTGGCTCACATTCGAGCGAAATTGGGCGGTAACTTCACGCAGATCAGCCAGGCGGCCGCCAAAGTATTTCTCGTCCGTCAGAATCGAAAGGGCACTGGCGTCGGCGGCGCGGTAACGGAGCGCCTGTTCCAGCGCCGAGGCGCCGTCCTTGATCATCCCGGCGGAGGGTGAGCGCCGTTTTATCTCGGCGATGACGGCCAGGCCTCCGGCCGACGGCTGCAAGGCCTTAAGAAACGATGGCGGCTTGGGCAGGGCCCCGTTTAGCTCGGCCAGTTCCTCGGCGAATATGGGACGAACCAGCGGGGCGATTTCCCGCCGCTTGTTGGTCATGATCTCCGTGAGCTTGTCCATGCGGCAGAACCCAACGAATCACATGAATCGTCCGAAAAGGAAACTGAAAATATCCGGCTTTTTTGGTGTATTTGACGTAATTCGTGGTTACTCAAATAGTCATGAGTGCCATCGAAGACCTCTGCCGTACCGTCGCCCGACTCCGGCAACCCGACGGCTGCCCGTGGGATCGCGTCCAAACCCACGAGTCGCTGACCCGGTGCCTGATCGACGAATGCAGCGAGTTGCTCGACACGATCGACCGGATGGACCTTCCGCACATGCGGGAGGAGCTCGGCGATGTGCTCATCCAGGTTGTTTTCCACGCCCAACTGGCGGCTGAGCGGGGCGATTTCAATTTCGAGGACGTGGCCCGGGAGATCAACGAGAAGCTCGTCCGCCGGCATCCGCATGTTTTCGGGGCCAACAAGGTTGACACGCCCGCCCAGGTCCTCGAGGTCTGGGAAACCGTGAAGGCAGGTGAAAAGGCAGCGGCCGGCAAATCCGAGTCTACGATCTTCAAGCGGCTGCCGCCGCGCCTGCCGGCCCTGATGTTCGCGGAGGACGTGGCGAAACGGATCGAGAAGCAGAAACTTCCGGCCGGCGGGGTGGTGGATGAAGTCCGCATTGCGCAGATCGCCACCGGCTTGACCGAGGAATCGGCCGGCCGGGCGCTGTTCGAACTGGCGGCGGCCTGCCGGCTTCGGGCGCTCGATCCGGAGACCGCCTTGCGCAAGGAGACAGACCGGGTGATGCGCGATGTCGAAGCCCGCATGCAATCCCGTGGCTGAGCCGGTCGTTCCGCCGGCGGTGACGGCCGAATGGCTGAAGCCGTTTCTCGATCATCTCGAGAAGGAACGACGCTATTCCGCGTATACCGTTCGCAACTACCGGCAGGCGTTTGTCGATTTCTACACGTGGCTGCGGCCGGGCAGGTTGAAGGAAGCCGATTTCCCTGCGCTTACGTCGCGCCATGCGCGCGACTTCATCATCGAGGCGCAGCGCCGCTATCGGCGGCGGACGTTGCACAACCATGTCTCCGGGTTGCGGAGCTTTTTTCGTTTCTGGATGCAGCGCGGCCGGCTCAAGCAGAACCCGTTCGCGGGGGTGCCGTTGCCCAAGTTGGAGAAGGCGCTGCCGAAATTCCTGACCGAGGCGCAAATGCTCCAGCTCCTCGGTGGCCCGCAGAAATTGCTGGCGAATGAAAGCGTCGGTGCGCTGGTGGCATGGCGCGACCGGCTGGTGCTGGAGCTGTTGTACGGGGGCGGTCTGCGGGTGAGCGAGTTGGTCGCCTTGAATTATGGCGCGATCGACTTTAGCAACGGGAGCGCCCGGGTGCTGGGTAAAGGCCGGAAGGAACGCATCTGTCCGCTGGGCGACACCGCCATGGTGGTGCTAAAGAAGTTTCGGGACGAATACGCCCGGCAGACCGGGCCGGCCGATCCGGTGGTGGTCACCGACCGGCAGCGGCGGATGCCGGTCCGCGCAGTCCAGCTGCTGGTCAAGCGCTATCTCGCGCTGGCCGATCTGCCGATGGACCTGTCGCCGCACAAGCTGCGTCACTCCTATGCCACGCATCTCCTCAATTCCGGCGCCGACTTGCGCGCGGTGCAGGAGCTGTTGGGTCACGCCAGCCTC
>JBBIHQ010000013.1:37494-62759 GCA_037446975.1 Opitutia bacterium | reverse complement strand
AATTTGGGACGGCCCAGGTGCGGGTGACGGCAGCGATCACCGGGCAGTGTATATGCGGCTCGAGTCGGTGACCGCAAAGTAGAGAGCGACCTCGGCGTCCGCTGGCCCTCAGCAGGACCTCATCTTCGCCAACGCTTCAGTTGAGCCAAGTGGGTTGGCGTGGAGCGCCGACGCGAATTGATTCTGCTGGTGGTTAGCTTCTTTTCTCTTCATCGGTCGGAGGACGGAAATTCGAAACAAACTTTTGATTACCCGCGCCGTTAAGCTGCAGTTTCTGTGGATCGCGGCGAGGGACAACGCGCCGTTTGGTCCGCCTCTTACGCCGGCAGCCTGAGTCGGGCGATGCAGCCGCTCGTTCCCTTGCGGTTTTCCAGGGTGAGCGCGCCGCCGTGGTTCTCGGCAATCTGCCGGCAAAGCACCAGACCGATGCCGGAACCCGAAGGCTTGGTGGTGAAGAACGGGACGAAAAGATTCTGCAAGTTGGCGATGCCCGGTCCGTCGTCCTCGACGGAGATCTCGATCTGGCCCGGCGGCTTCCGCCAGGTCACGCGCACGCAACAGGTCGGCGGCGCCGACTGGCCCAGGTCGGGCGCGGCTTCGACTGCGTTCTTCACCAGGTTGATGATCACCTGTTCGATCTGTGCGGCGTCGATCAACGCCGTGACTTCCGGCCCGTCAATGATCTGGACCGAGGTGCGGGTTTCCAGGGAGACCACCCGGCGGAGGAGCGGTCCAATTTCACAGGGTTGCTTGCTCGGGGCGGGTAGCTTGGCGAGCCGCGCGTAGGATTGCATGAACTTGTTCAAGCCCTCGGCGCGGGTCTCGATGATTTCCAGGCCGCCGCGCATGTCGTCCTCCCAGTCGGCGGGCCGCTGGGGACGACGCAGCATGGTGGTGAGGCTGCCGGCGATGGATTTGATGGGGGCAAGCGAGTTGTTCAGTTCGTGGCCGATGACCCGCACCAGCCGTTGCCAGGCTTTCAGCTCCTCCTCGCGCAGCGGCTGGCTGAGGTCGGCGATGACCACCAGATTGTGCGGCAGGCCCCCTTCGCGGAAACTTGTCCGGCGCATGCCCCAGCGTCCGGTGCCGCCAGCGAAGGTGCGGGTCAGGACGCGGGTGTTTTCGCCCGTCAGGCAATCCGAGAGGTCCAGATCCTTGGCCTGCCGGCCCAGGATGCGCTCGGCTGGTTGTGCGATCAGTTCCTGGGCGGCACGGTTGACGAGGCGCAACGTCTCGTTCGCGTCGAAAGCGAAGATGGCGACATCAATCTCCTCCATGACGGTGCGAAGAAGCGCGGTGGCCTCGAGGGCACCGAGCCGCTGTTCCTGGAGCACGCTGCCGAGAATGTTGATCTCGGCGAGCACGTCGCCGAGCGGCTCATCGCGATTAGCGCCGCGGGCGCGCACCGAGAAATCACCCTCGCGCAACGCCGTGAGCAGGTTGGCCATGGTTTGCAGCGGCCGGACCACGTGTTCACGCAGGGCGAGTGCAAAGCCTAACCAGGACAGCAGCATGACCAGCGCGAGCGTCCAGAGCACCTTGGGCTCGTAACCGCCCGTCCACAGCAGCGTGCCGGCGACGATCAGCGCCGGTACGCCGGACAGGAGCGCGTAGTAGAAGATGCGCTGTTCGTGCGCGAGGCGGTGGCGTTTGGGGGAAGGCATGATCTGCAGATTGGCCGCAAAGAGGCGCAAAAAGATTATGTTTCGGAGAGAACGAACTTCTGAATTTGCAGTTGCGGAGCACCAAAATTGATCGGCAACCCATGTTCGAGGTGCGAGGCGCGAAGATAGCCCAGCAGTTGCGCGACGTGTTCATCGGCCTGCGCCCGACAAGCCTGGAGCTCAACGACCAGCCTGCCGTCGACAAAAAGATCCGCGAAGAACTCACCAAGCAATGTCTCGTCTTCGCCAAAGACCTTGAGCGGTTGTTGTTGGGTAACCGCAACGGCCTGCTGGCGCAGACGGTTGGCCAGACCGTTTTCATACACCATCTCTGCATGGCCGTGACGGAAGTGTTCGTGCAGAGCGAAGCTGGCCTCGCGAATACGATCACAAAGAAGGAAGATGTCGTCTTTCATGCATCTTCGGTCTTGTGCTTTTTGCGCCAATTTGCGGCAAAATAAATCAGAGCCCGTACCGCTCCAGCCGGCGATAGAACGCGCTGCGGCTGAGGCCGAGCTGCTCGGCGGCTTTCCGCGCGTTGCCGTCGCACCGGGCCAGAGTCTTCTTGATGAGAAACGATTCCACTTCCTCCAGGCTCATGTCCTCGAGGCGCGGGGCGGCCTGGCCGGCATTGAGGCCGAGGTCGGGCCCGCGGATCAACTTGGTCTGCGCCATCAACACGCCGCGCTCGACCGAGTGGTCGAGTTCGCGGACGTTGCCCGGCCACGCATAGGCGCGCATGACTTCAATGGCGCCGTCGTCAAACCCGGTGATGGGTTTGCGGTAACGCTGGACGTGCTGCTTGAGGAAATGCTGGGCGAGCAGGGCGATGTCTTCGCGGCGTTCGCGCAACGGCGGGAGATGAATCTGGATCGTGTTGAGCCGAAACAGCAGGTCCTGCCGGAACTTTCCGGCGGCCACCTCGGCCGGCAGATCGGAATTGGTGGCGGAAATCAGGCGGACGTTGGCGCGGTAGGTGCGCGACGAGCCGACGCGGTCAAACTCGCCGGTTTCGAGCGTGCGCAGGATTTTGGCCTGCTGGCTCATGGGAATGTTGCCGATCTCGTCCATGAACAGCGTGCCGCCGTCGGCCAGCTCGAAACGGCCGGCCCGGTCGGCCTTGGCATCGGTGAAGGCGCCGCGCACATGGCCAAAGAGTTCGCTTTCGAAAACGCCCTCGGGCAGGCCGCCCATGTTGACGGAGATGAAGGCCTTGCCGGCGCGGACCGACACGACATGCAGCGCCTGGGCCACCACGCCCTTGCCGGTGCCGTTTTCGCCGGTGATAAGCACATTGGCGTCGGACGGGCCGACCCGGGAGATGATCTCGAGCACCGGGCGCATCGCGGGTGCCTGCGCGATGAGCGTCGGCCCGCCCTTGCCGCGGAGAATCTGGTTCTCCTGTTCGAGGCGGCGGTAGGCGCGCACCGCGCCGGCCAGCTCGATCTGATTCCGGACGATGGAAATCAGCCGCGGGTTCTCCCATGGCTTGGTGATGAAATCCTTGGCGCCGCGGCGCATGGCCTCGACGGCGATGTCGACGCTGGCCCACGCGGTCATCACGACCACCGGCAGGGTCGAATCGGCGGCCTGCAGCTTGGACAGCAGTTCCAGCCCTTCCTGGCCCGAAGTCGTGTCTCGGGCGTAGTTGAGGTCGATGATCGCGAGCGAAAAGTCACGGGCCTCAATCGCCTTCAGCACGGCTGCCGGCGACTTGGCCGTCTCAATCTGATAACCCTCGGCCTTCAGGAGCAATCGCAGGGCTTCGAGGACGTCGGGCTGGTCGTCGGCGACGAGGATACGGTGAGGCGCGGGATCGTTGGCTGCCATTGGAGGATGTGACGGGCGACAGGTGACAAGTGTCAAGAGTGACAGTCATCGGCCGCCGTCAGCGGTGGGCATGCGCCCGGCTCAGGCGGCGCGATCGCGGTTGACGGCAGAACAGTTGGCGGCGTGGCTGGCGTTGGAAACGGCGGCGGCCGGAAGCGCGGGACGAACCACGCGACCCGGCACCATCAACGGCTGGACCCGGCGCGAATAATCGGAGATGGCAAGACCGATCGCGGCGGCGGAAAGCGCGAAGGCGAGAATCGCGCCACCGGGCAAAGCGGCGACCAAGGAAACATCGGCGAGTTTGAAAAGGGCCACACCAGCGAGGCCGGCGGCGAGGATCAGCGAAATGGAATGGGCTGAGTTTTTCATGGTTCGTATTATTTTGTTGCAATGCTTATTGCTAGCGCCGTGCCAACTTGTTTGATTGTTAGATAACTCAATAGCAATAAGGTGGATAAAAATTTGCTGCAGAGTATGCGAGTATGGCATCGGCAGGCAAAGCAGCCGGTGGTGGGAGGCATGATTCCCAAAAGTGGGACGAATGGCGGTCGCCTGAGTTCCAGATTCTGAATGCTGGAGCTTTGCGGCCCGCGGCTACCAACCCGGAACCGGATCGACGGTGCCGGCCCGACCGCAGGTCGGGAACCAAACCTTCCTCACTCGTAGCGGAGGGCGTCGATGGGATCGAGTTGGGCGGCCTTGCGCGCCGGGTAGAAGCCGAAAAACATTCCGACTGCCGCGCTGAACGCCACCGCCACGACCACCGAGGTCGTTGAGACCAGAATGGGCCAGCCGGTCTTGAAGGAAACCAACTCCGAGCTGCCGACCCCGACGAGAATACCGATGATTCCGCCCAACGAGCTGAGAATGACAGCCTCGATCAGGAATTGCAGAAGCACGTCGCGCCCGTGCGCGCCGACGGCAAGCCGGATGCCGATCTCCCGGGTTCGCTCGGTCACGCTCACGAGCATGATGTTCATGATGCCGATGCCGCCGACGACGAGCGACACGCACGCGATGGCGCCGAGCAGCAGCGTCATCGTCTTGGAGGTGGCGGTGGCCGCCTCGGCAAATTCGATCTGGTTGCGCACGGTGAAATCCTGATCCCGGCCGTTGCGATGCTGCATGAGCAGGTCGGTGATGTCACGTTGCACCTTGTCGATGGCATCGGCGCTGGCGGCCTGCACGAGGATCGAGTTGAGGTTGGTGTGGTGCGACACGCGCTTGAGGTGGCTGGTGTAGGGAATCACGACGGTGTCGTCCTGATCCTGGCCGAAGAGATTGAACCCCTTGGCGGCGAGCACGCCGACGACCTTGAACGGAATGTTGCGGATCCGGATCGTCTTGCCGAGCGGATCGCCGTCGGGGAAGAGCTGGTCGACGACGGTCTTGCCCAGCACCGCCACCTTGGCGACGCTGCGCACATCCTGATCGGTAAACATCGCGCCTTCCGCAACCGTCCACATGCGAATCGACGGGTAGTCCGGCGACTCACCCATGATCATGGTGTTCCAGTTGAGTCCGTTGGCGAGCACCTGCGAGCGGTCGCGGACCTCCGGGCTGACCGCGACGGCGTTGGCGACTTCCCGGGCAATGCCCTCGGCGTCTTCGATCGTGAGGGTGGACGCGCTGCCCCAGCCGGACCGCATGCCGCCGCTGGTGAAGCTGCCGGGAAACACCGTGATGACGTTCTCGCCCAGGCTCGCCACCTGCGCCTCGACCTGCGCCTTGGCGCCGTTGCCGATGCTGACCATGGCGATGACCGCGCCGACGCCGATGATGATGCCCAACGCCGTGAGGATGGAGCGCATGGTGTTCCGCCGCAGGGCGCGGAGGGCGACTTTGACCGTGTTGAAGACCCGCATCATGGCTAACCGGTGGTGAGCTTGGCCTCGGCCTGCTTCAATTTCTGCATTTCAATCCCGGCGATGAGGCGGTCCTGCACCAGCTCGTCGCTGATCAGCCGGCCGTCGCGCAAAATGAGGTTGCGCTTGCAGTAACGGGCGATGTCGAGCTCGTGGGTGACCATGACAATGGTGATGCCCTCGTCGTTGAGTCTTTGAAAGACGCCCATCACCTCGACCGAGGTCTTGCTGTCGAGATTGCCGGTGGGTTCGTCGGCCAGAACAAGCTCGGGATCGTTGACGAGCGCCCGGGCGATGGCCACCCGTTGCTGCTGGCCGCCGGAAAGCTGATTCGGGAAATGATCGGCGCGGTCCGCCAGGCCGACGATGCCGAGGCTGCGGGTGGCGCGTTCCCGCATCTCCAGCGACGAGCGCCGCCGCACGCCGTAGAGCATCGGCAGCTCCGCGTTTTCCAGCGCGGTGGTGCGGGCCAGAAGATTGAACCCCTGAAAGACAAAGCCGATCTTCTGGTTGCGGACATCGGCCAGCTCGTTGCGGTCGAGTTGCGAGACGTCAGTCTCGTCGAGCAGATACCGGCCGCGGCTCGGCCGGTCGAGACAGCCGAGCAGATTCATGAGCGTGGACTTGCCCGAGCCGCTCGCTCCCATCAGCGCGACGAATTCGCCCCGGTGAATTTCCAGCGAGACGCCGCGCACGGCGTGCACCTGCACCTCGCCGGAATCGTAAGTCTTGTGGATGTCCTCGAGGTGGACGACGGCGGCCATGGTGTTTTTGGCGGGGCGATCCGGGATCAGAACCGGCGAGGACCGCCACCGAACGGATTCGCCGCGGGGGCGCTGCCGGGCTTGGCGGTCGGGAGCACCACTGACGTGATGACCTTGTCGCCTTCCTTCAGACCGTCGAGCACTTCCGTGGCCATGCCGTCGGTTATGCCGAGCTTTACCGTGACGGGAACGGGGTGGGCAGTCTTCGGGTCGCTGCCGGCGAGCAGATAAAGGGTGCGGGTGACCGGCTGATTGTCCGCGTTGCGGTCGCCGCCGCCCCAACGACCGGCGGGCAGTTCGATGCCCTTTTCCTTGGCCAGTTGCTGCATCTTCGCGATCACCTCGGGCGTGGGCGGGCCATTGCCACGGACGAATCCGGCTTCGGCCATCAGCTCTTGAAACACCTTCCGTCGTTCCTGGTCCGTGAGCGGTTTCGGCGCGGGTTTGCCGTCAGCCGCCGGCTTCGGCGGGGGCAGCAGGCTCTCCGGGATGCGGACGCGGAGCGCACTGTTGGCGACCTTGAGCGCGCCGGGGCGGGACGCGACGATGATGGAAACATTGGCCGTCATGCCCGGCTTCAGCTTGAGGTCGGCGTTGCGTACCTCGATCATGGTGTCGTAGATCACGACGTTCTGCGACGTCTTCGGTGAATTGCGGATTTGCGACACCAAGCCGTGAAACTGGCGGTTGGGAAAGGCATCCACGGTGAACGTGACCCGCTGCTTCTCCTGGACCGAGCCGATATCCGCCTCGGAGACGGCGGCGTCGATCTGCATGCTCTTGAGGTCTTGGGCGATCTGGAAAAGGACGGGTGCGCTCAGGCTGGCGGCGACGGTGTTGCCGACGTCGACGCTCCGGGAAATCACGATGCCGTCGATCGGCGAGTAGATGGTGCACCGGGAAAGGTTGACCTTGGCGGTCTCGTAATTGGCGCTTTGGATCCGCACCTGCGCATCGGCCTGGGCAAGCTGCGCCTCCGCAGTGTCGAGATCGACCTGGGCAACCAGCTTCTTTTGAAAAAGCTCCCGCGATCGGTCGGCATTGGCTTTCATCAGCGCATAGTTGGCCTTGGCGTTCGCCAGCTGGCCGTCGGCTTGCTGGAGCGTGGTTTGGTAGCTTGAAGGATCGATCTCGGCGAGCACCTGGCCCTGTTTTACCGGCGAATTCCAATCCACATAAAGCTTGGCGATGTTCCCCGAGATCTGGCTGCTGATGTCGACGGTCAGCACCGCCTGCAGGGTGCCGGTCGCGGTCACGGTCTGGGTCAGTTCGCCGTGCGCGATGGTGGTGGTGGCGTATTCCGGCTGCTCGTCGGTCGTTTGGTGCCAGAAGTACCAGCCGCCGGCCCCCGCAGCGATGACAACGACGAGGACAAGGACGAGACCGCCGGAACTCTTCGATTTAGCCATAAAGGTTTATAGGTTTAGTGTCCGGCGAAAGCCGCGCGCAATTTTAATCAGGCCGGAACGTCAGAACGTCTGGCACCGAGGTGAGTGGTATGACGCGAAGGGAGGCGACCGGTTACGGCTGAAGGCAAGACACCGGCGCGGCCTGACGGTGCCGGATTTCATGGCACGCCGCTCAATGCCCGCCTTTCTCCGCCGCGACGTTCCTCTCTCCGCCGGCCGCCTTGAAAAGAATGACGCTCGCATTGAGTCGGCGGCCGAGGAGTTGCACGGCGGTGCGTTCGGCGTTGAATTGCGCGGTCTGGACCGTCACCACGTCCAGATAGCTGACGATGCCGGCCTTGTATTGGTTGAGCGTGATGGTCGTGGATCGACGCGCGGCGGCCACCGCTTCGGCCTCCAAGGCGGCCTCGCGGGCGAGCAGGTTGGTGGCGGCAAGATTATCCTCCACTTCCTGGAACGCCGCGAGGACGGTCTGCCGGTAGGTGGCAAGACTCTCCTCGTAAACAGCCCGGGCCTGGTCGACGGCGGCACCCGTGCGGCCGGCATTGAAAAGCGGGGCGAGGAGCGATCCGCCGACCGACCAGATTTCGTTCGGGGCCGAGATCAGGTTTTGGAGCTTCGGGCTTTGATCGCCCGCGGAGCCGCTGAGCGAGATGACCGGGAAGTAACCGCCCTTGGCGATGCCGATGCCGGCGCTCGCCGCGGCCAGCCGGCGTTCGGCCCCGGCGACGTCCGGGCGGCGCTCCAACTGCTCCGAAGGGATCAGGACGGGGTCGGCGGGCGGCTGGACCGCGAGATCTGCGGGCGCGAGGGCGAACGTCGCGGGCGGCTCGCCGAGCAGGAGGGCGATGGCGTGCTCGAGCTGGACCCGTTGCAGATGGTTGTCGATGGCCTGAGCCTGCGCGGACTTGAGCTGCAATTCAGCCGCGGAGACGTTGGCGCTGGTGTCCACGCCCTGGGCGTAACGATTTTGCGCCATCTGGTAGGAGCGGGTGAAATCGGCGACGGTGCGCCCGTAGAGCGTCTGCTGGGTGTCGGCGACCCGCAGCGAGAAATAGGCCTGCGCCAGCGTGGCGTGCAGGCTCAACCGCGCCGATTCCAGGTCGGCGGCGCCGCCGGCGGCCGCGGCCTTGCCGGCCTCGAGTCCACGGCGCACCGTGCCCCAAAGATCAAGTTCCCAGCTGGCGGCAAGGCCGGCGCTGTAGGAGTTCTGCACCGAGGCCGCGTTGCCGTTCTTGGCGGCGGTGCGATCCCGCGTGGCCGAGCCGGTGGCATTGATTGCCGGGTAGAGCGCGGAATATGCGACCGTCAGCGAGTCAAGTACCTGGCGGTACTGGGCCTCGGCGATCTTGAGCGTGTTGCTGGTCACCTCGACGCGGTCTTCCAGCCCGTTTAGCACGGGGTCGCCAAACGACTCCCACCATTTGCCGCGCGGATGCTGGGCGGCCGGTTCGGCGGGCTTCCAGTCTCCCAGTTCCTTGTACGCGGGAGCGGCCACGGAGGGTCGCCGGTAGTCGGGACCGACGGCGCAACCGGCGAGAGCGAGTACCGCGAGACCGGCGGCAACACAGAGATGACGTTGGGCTTTCATGAAATTGGCTGGCGGGTGGGCAGCACCGTCAGGGGTTGGGTCCCGCGGCGGCGGAAGCGGTTGCGGCCCCAGAGGCTCAGGCGCTCCATATAGAGATAGACGACCGGGGTCGTATAGAGCGTCAGGATCTGACTGACCACGAGACCGCCGACGATGGCGATGCCGAGCGGCTGGCGCATTTCCGCGCCGTCGCCGGTGCCAAGGGCGAGCGGGACGGCACCGCCGATCGCGGCCATGGTTGTCATCAGGATCGGACGGAAACGCCGCACACTGGCGCGAAAAATCGCGTCCTCCGCCGAGGCGCCATGGTTGCGGCGCTCGGCGATGGCGAAGTCGATCATGAGGATCGCGTTCTTCTTGACGATGCCGATGAGCAAAATCACGCCGATCATGGCGATCACGGTGAAGTCGGTGCGGGCGGCGAGGAGCGCGAGCAGGGCGCCGCCACCGGCCGACGGCAGGGTCGAAATGATCGTGATCGGGTGGATCAGGCTTTCATAAAGGATGCCGAGGACGAGGTAGACGGCGACCAGCGCGGCGAGGATCAGGAACGGCTGGTTCTCCAGCGACTGCTGGAAGACCTGCGCCGTGCCCTGAAAACTGCCCTGAATCGAGGAGGGCAGGCCAATCTTCACCAGGGCCCGCTCGATGGCGCGCGACGCGGTGGAGAGCGACCCTCCGGGCGGGACATTGAAGGACACCGTGGTGGCCACGAACTGACCCTGATGGGCAACTGACAGCGAGGTGTTGGCCGGCTGCCAACGGGCGAAGGCGGACAGCGGGACGACGGCGCCCGAGGCGGAGGCGACATACGTCTTGGCCAGCACCTCGGGACTCTGCCAGTAGGCCGGGTCGACCTCCATCACGACGTGATACTGGTTAAGCGCCTCATAGATCGTGGATACCTGACGCTGGCCGAACAGGTCGTTGAGCGTCCCGTCAAGCTGCGCCATGTTGATACCCAGGCGGGCGGCGGCGTTGCGGTCGATCACCAGCGAGGTTTGCAGGCCGCGGTCCTGCGCGTCGGTGCTGACATCGACAATCTCGGGAACCTCGCTGAGGGCCTGGCGGACCTTGGGCTCCCAGGCGCGGAGTTCACCCACGTCATCGGCGCGCAGCGTATATTGAAACTGGGCATTGGAGCCCCGTCCACCGGTCCGGACATCCTGGGAGGCCTGCATGAACAGCGTGGCCCCGGGCTGGCCCGCCAGTTTGCGGCGCAGCCGGGCGATGACCAGGTCGATCGGCGTCCGGCGGACCCGGACCGGCTTGAGGATGGTGAAGAAAAACGCGCTGTTGCGCTGGCCGCCGCCGGTGAAAGCCACCACATGGTCCACCGCCGGGTCGGCCAGGACGATGGCGACGAACGCCGCCAGCTTCTTCTCCATCGCCTGAAAGGAGATGCTCTGGTCGGCGACGAGATTGCCGATGATGCGACCGTTGTCCTGCTGCGGCATGAAACCCTTGGGCACGATGACGTACAGGCAGACGTTCGCCGCCACCGTGACGACCAGCGTGGCGAGCATGAACCGGCGGTGGCGGAGCGACCACTGGAGCGTGCGTTCGTACCCGCGCAGCAGGCGCGCAAACTGCCGCTCGATCCACCGGGAAATCCGCCCGGGTTTCTCCTCGCTGTCCGGGCGCAGGACACGCGCACACATCATCGGGGTCGTCGTCAGGGACACGACCAGGGAGACCAAAATGGCGGCGGACAGGGTGACGGCGAACTCGTGGAACAGGCGGCCGATGATTCCCCCCATCAGCAAAATGGGGACGAAGACCGCGATGAGCGAGATGCTCATGGAGACGACGGTGAAACCAACCTCGCGCGCGCCCAGCAGCGCCGCCGCCCGTGGCTTCATTCCGGCCTCCACGTGGCGGGAGACATTCTCGAGCACGACGACGGCGTCATCGACGACAAACCCCGTGGCGATGGTCAGAGCCATGAGCGACAGGTTGTCGAGGCTGTAGCCGCAGAGATACATGAGGCCGAACGTGCCGATCAACGAGATGGGCACGGCCACGGCCGGAACGACCGCGGCGCGCCAGCGCCGGAGGAAAAGGAACACCACCAGGATCACGAGCGAGACGGAAATCAGCAGCGTGCGCTCGACATCGCGCAGGGAGGCGCGGATGACGGTCGTGTTGTCCGACATGACCTCCAGGTTGATGGCGGGCGGGATCGAGGCGCGCAGCACCGGCAGAAGGGCCTTCACCCGATCGACGGTTTCCACCACGTTCGCCCCCGGTTGCTGGCGGATAATCAGAAGGACGGCGGGCTTGCCATCCGAGAGTCCGGCGTTGCGCAGGTCCTGCACGGAATCGGTGACCGTCGCGATGTCGCCGATCCGCACCGCCGAACCGTTGCGGTACGAGATGACGATCGGCCGGTAGTCCGCCGCCTTCCGGGCCTGATCGTTGGCGGCCAGCTGCCAGTGGTGCTGATCGTTCTGCACGGAACCCTTCGGGCGGTTGGCGTTGGTCGTCGCTATCGCCTGGCGGACCCGCGAGGAGGCGATCCCGTAACGGTTGAGTTCATCCGGATTCAGTTCGACCCTGACCGCGGGGAGCGAGCCGCCACCCACCGAAACTTCGCCCACGCCCTGAACCTGCGAGATGGCCTGGGCCAGGTCGGTGGACGCCACGTCATACATCTGCCCGCGGCTGAGCGTCTTTGACGTCATAGCCAGGATCAATACCGGCATGGAGGACGGGTTGGATTTGTGGTAATGCGGGTTGCTGGGGAGTCCGGTCGGGAGCAGGCTGTGGGCGGCGTTGATGGCCGCCTGGACGTCGCGCGCGGCGCCGTCGATGTCCCGGTTGAGATCGAACTGCAGGGTGATGTTGGTGGAGCCCAGGGAGCTGGACGACGTCATCTCCGTGACGCCGGCGATCCGTCCGAGTGATCGCTCCAGCGGGGTCGCGACGGTCGCCGCCATGGTTTCCGGGCTGGCGCCCGGGAGCGACGCATTGACCGAGATGGTGGGAAGGTCCACCTGCGGCATCGAGGACACCGGCAGCAGGTTGAACGCCAGAATCCCGGCCAGCGCCACGCCCGAGGTCAACAGCGTTGTGGCCACGGGCCGGTTGATGAACGGCGCGGAGATGTTCATGGCGTCACGGTGGCGCCGGCGACCCGGTGTTTCCGGCTGAACCGGTGGGACAGCCGGTCAAACATCAGGTAGATGACCGGGGTCGTGAACAGCGTGAGCACCTGGCTGAAAATCAGCCCGCCCACCATGGTGATACCCAGCGGATGCCGCAATTCGGACCCGACGCCCGAGCCCAGCATGAGCGGCAATGCGCCGAGCAGCGCGGCCAGCGTCGTCATCAGGATCGGGCGGAAGCGGAGCAGGCAGGCTTGATAGATCGCCTCCTCCGCCGACTTGCCCTCGATGCGCTCGGCGTCGAGGGCGAAGTCGATCATCATGATCGCGTTCTTCTTCACGATGCCGATGAGCAGGATGATCCCGATGATGCCGATCATGCCGAGATCAGAACCCGCCAGCTGCAAGGCCAGCAGCGCACCGACGCCAGCCGACGGGAGCGTGGAGAGGATCGTGATCGGATGGATGTAGCTCTCGTAAAGGACGCCGAGGACAATATACATCGTGATGATGGCGGCGACGATCAGGAAGATGGTGTTGCTCAGCGACGCGCTGAACGCCTGGGCGGCGCCCTGGAAGGCGAGCTGGACGCTGGGCGGAACCCCCAATTCGCGTTCGGCCTGGGCGATCTGTTTCACCGCGTCGCCCAGCGAATAGCCGGGGGCGAGATTGAACGAGACGGTCGCAGCCGGAAACTGCTCGGCGTGGTTGATCACGAGGGGCGTCGGCCGTTCGGTGATGCGGGCGATCGTGGTCAGTCGCACCGGTTTGCCAAGCGTGGACGTCACATAGATGTTGTTGAGCGAAGCTGGATTTCGCTGCAACGCCGGCGGAGCCTCGAGCACCACGCGATATTGGTTGGACTGGGTGTAGATCGTCGAGACAAGGCGCTGGCCAAAGGCATTGTAGAGGGCGTTGTCCACGGCGCCGACCGTGACCCCGAGCCGCGCCGCGGAATCGCGGTCGATCTCCACGTAGGCCTGCAGACCCTCGTTCTGCAGGTCGCTGGCGACATCGGCGAGGGCGGGCAGTTTGCCAAGTCCAGCCACCAGCCGGCGGACCCAGAGATCGAGTTCGGCGGGATTGGGCGTCTCCACACTGAACTGGTACTGGGTGCGGCTGACCGTGCTTTCAATCGAGAGGTCCTGCACGGGCTGCAGGTAGAGCGTGATGTCCGGCAGGCCGGCCAGCTTCGGCTCAAGCCGGCGGATGACGTCGAGGGCGCTGCTCGAGCGCTCGTGCTTCGGGATCAGGTTGATGAGGAAGCGACCGCTGTTGAGCGTGGTGTTGGTGCCGTCGACACCGATGTAGGATGAAAGGCTGGCGACATCCTTGTCCGCCAGGATGATGCGGGCAAGAGCCTGCTGGCGCCCGGCCATGGCGGGAAAGGAGATGGACTGGGCGGCCTGCGAGATGCCCTGGATGGCGCCGGTGTCCTGCACGGGGAAAAAGCCCTTGGGAATGATGGCATAGAGCACGACCGTCAGCACCAGGGTGCCGAAAGCGACCGCGAGAGTGAGACCCTGCCGCTTGAGCACCCATTGCAGCATCCGGCCGTAACGGACGATGACCCCGTCGATGAACTGGCCGCTGGCGTGATAGAAACGCCCCTGCTTTTCCGCGGGCACATGGTGCAGCAGCTTGGCGCACATCATCGGCGTGAGCGTCAGGGAAACCACGGCCGAGATGAGAATCGAGACCGCCAGCGTGATCGCAAACTCCCGGAAGAGCCGGCCCACCACGTCGCCCATGAAGAGCAGGGGGATAAGCACCGCGATCAGGGAAATGGTGAGCGAAATGATGGTAAAGCCGATCTGCTGGGCACCTTTCAGCGCCGCCGCGAGCGGCGCTTCCCCTTCCTCGAGATAGCGGGCGATGTTCTCGATCATCACGATGGCGTCGTCGACCACAAAGCCGGTGGCGATCGTCAGCGCCATGAGCGTGAGGTTGTTGATGCTGAAGCCGGCGAGGTACATCACGCCAAACGTGCCCACGAGGGAGAGCGGGACGGCCACGCCCGGGATGATGGTGGCCGGGATGCTGCGCAGGAAAAGAAAGACCACCATCACGACCAGCGCGACGGAGACCAGCAGCTCGAACTGCACATCCGCCACGGAGGCGCGGATGGTGATGGTGCGGTCTGTAAGCTGCACGACCCCGATCGAGGCGGGCAGGCCGGCCTGCAATTGGGGCAGCAACTGCTGGATGCGGTCCACCACCTCGATGACGTTGGCCCCCGGCTGGCGCTGGATGTTCAGGATGATGGCGGGATGCTGGTTGGCCCAGGCGGCAAGCTGGACGTTCTCGGCGCCATTGACCACTTTTGCCACGTCGCGCAGCCGGACGGGGGCGCCATTTCGATAAGCAATCACGAGCTGTTCGTAATCCGCGACCGACCGCAGCTGGTCGTTGGCGTCGATGGTCGAGGCGCGGGTCGGGCCGTCGAAGCTGCCCTTGGCCTGGTTGACGTTGGCCACCCCGATGGCCGTGCGGATATCGTCCAAGGTCAGGCCGGCGGCGGCGAGCACGCGAGGATCGGCCTGAACGCGTACGGCCGGGCGCTGGCCACCGCTGATGCTGACCAGGCCCACGCCGGAAATCTGCGACAGTTTCTGGGCGAGCCGCGTGTCGACCAGGTCCTCGACCTGCGGGAGCGGAATGGTGGCGGAGGTGATGCCGAGGGTGAGGATCGGGGCGTCCGCGGGATTGACCTTGTTGTAGATAGGCGGTGTCGGCAGGTCGGTGGGCAGGAGATTGGTGGCGGCGTTGATCGCGGCCTGCACCTCCTGCTCGGCCACGTCCAGGGTGAGGTCGAGACTGAAGGTGAGCGTGATCACCGACGCTCCGCCCGAACTCGTCGAGGCCATGCGGTTGAGGCCGGCCATCTGTCCGAACTGGCGCTCAAGCGGCGCGGTGATGGACGAGGTGATGACCTCGGGGCTGGCGCCGGGATAGAGCGTGACGACCTGGATGGTCGGGTAGTCGACCTGCGGCAGTGCCGCTATGGGCAGCAGCCGGTAGCCGAAGGCACCGACCAGCAGGATCGCGACCATGAAAAGCGAGGTCGCCACCGGCCGCAGAATGAACGGTTTGGAAGGATTCACAGGAGCGCGGAAAGCGATGGCTTAGTTGCCGGCCGGCGCGTGTTTGGTCCAGGCGCCCGCGGGCTTCCCGTCGGTGGAGCGGGTGACCACCTCGACCGCCGCGCCGTCGCGCAGCTTGTCGATGCCGTCGACCACCACGACTTCGCCCGGAGCCAGACCCTTGCTCACGGCCAGCATCCCCCGCTCGGCGGGTCCGGTTTCAATCTGGCGCAGAGAGACTGTCTTCCCGTCCCGCACGACATAAACATAGCTTCCGTTGGTGCCGAGCTGGACCGCCGCCGCCGGCACCACCGTCGCCCCCTCCAATTGCCCGACCGTCAGCTCGACGTTGACAAACTGGTTTGGAAACAGCGTTTCATCCTGATTGGCGAATTCCGCCCGGAGTTTTACGGTCCCGGTGGTCGGATCGATCTGGTTGTCGACAGTCACGAGCCGGCCGGTCGCAAGTTTGGTTTTTCCGTCGCGGTCCAGCGCCTCGACCGGCATCTCCCTGCCGGCGGCGAAGGATTTCATGACCAGCGGGATCGATTCCTGCGGGATGGAGAAGAGGACGGTGATGGGCTGGAGCTGGGTGATCACGGCGATGCCGCTGGCATCGGCGGCGCGGACGATGTTGCCCTGGTCCACCGAGCGCAGGCCGATGCGGCCGGAGATCGGCGCGATGATGTGCGCATACGTGAGCTGCAGGGTCGCGCTCTCGACCTGAGCCTGGTCCACCTTGATCGCAGCCTCATACTGCCGGACGAGAGAGGCCTGGGTGTCCACCTGCTGGCTGGCGACCGAGTCCTGTTCCAACAGGGTCTGGTATCGCTTCAAATCCACCCGGGAGTTTTCCAGCAACGCACTATCCTTGGCCAGTTGCGCCTCGGCCTGCAACTTCTGCACCTGGAAGGGACGGGGGTCGAGATCGGCGAGCGCGGCGCCTGCCACGACATCCGTGCCTTCCGTAAAGTAGACCTTGTCCATCTCGCCGTCCACGCGGGTGCGAATGGTGACCGTGCGAACCGGGGTGACGGTGCCAAGGGCCGCGAGTTGGAGGTTGAGATCGGCCCGGCGCGCCGGCACGGCCGAAACGGGCGTGGGCCCGTTCGCAAATCCGCCGCGACCCGGCCCGGCGGGTCCGCGGGTGGCGGGGCGCAAAAACAGCGCGTAGCCAATGGCGAGCAACACCGCAAGGAGCAGCAGCCACTTGAGCCAGGGGAGACCGGGTGGGGTTGAGGCCGTCGTCGGATCAGCCGGGGCGGAAGGAGTCGGGGAGGGATTTTGCGTTTTGCCGTTCATGAAATGAGCAGGGGGAAAGTGAAGTTTCAGTGGTGGGCGGAGAACCTTTTCAACAGGTCGCAGGGTGTTCGCGGGCGGAACGGGCGCCGGACGCCTTCGGCCGGAGCAGGCCGGAAGCCAGGCAGTTCATCAGTGGCTCCACCGCGGTCCGCGCGTTGCCATAGGGCTGGGTCTGCAACATCCACGGCAGGACAAAAGGCGCGCTGGCGATCAGGATCAGCCGGCTTGCCGTCCGGGCACCGGTGGAGGCCAGGGCGCTAGACTCGCCGCCCTCGGCTAGAATTCCGGCAATCCGGATTTCGGTTTCCCGCAGGATCCGCTGCCGGATCTCGGGCCGCTCACGCGCCACGGTCATACCCAGTTCAAAAAGCAGCGGGGTCGACCGGATCTGCCGGCGGGTGCCGTCGATGAGAGCGTGAAACATGGCGATCAATTTCGCGACCGGCACGCCGGGAGCGTCGACCACCGCCCGGTCACAGTCCGCAAACAGCGTCTGTTGTTCCCGCGCCGCCACCGCGGCTCCGATCGCCAGTTTGCCGTCATAAAAGCGGTAAAGATTTGCGGCCGACATGCCGCACGCCGCGGCGATCTCCTGCATCGACGTCTTGGCGAAGCCAAACTGCCGGAACCGCTCGCGGGCCGCGGCGACAATCTTCGCCCGGAATTCCTCGCATCCTGAATGCTGAATATTTGCTTCATTATTCACGATGCCCTCACGACGCGCCGGCCCCCGGAGCGGTTACCGTTGAAACACACATTCGGCCCAATCCCGCGCCGGTCACGCCAAGCCGCTTGCGCTGCGGCCAAGGCCGCCGCCCGCCGCTCACCGCGTGGCGACGAGTTCGGAATCTGGCGGTCCCTTACTTGGCGCTGACGGTGACCGAGACGGAATTGTTGTCCCCGGCGCTGCTCTTGAAGAAAAGCGAACCGCTGCCGGCTTTGCCGCCTTCGACCGGTACCGTGACGCTGGTCTGCCCGGCGGGCACCAGCACTTCGGGCATGACGACACTTTCCGGCACATCGGTGGTGACATCAATGAGCATGCCGCCGGCGGGTGCCGCAGTCGGGATGGTGAAAGTCAGCGCCTGTTGTTCGCCGGGTCGCAACACCAAGGCGGATGGCGTCACCTGAAAGCTGATCGGATCGACGCGGAACGAGCCGACGTCGAGATTGATCCCGGTGCCGGCGACACTGAGCTTGTAGGTGCGACTTGGCTCGACAGCCGGCACGAAAAAGCTGAGCGAACTGGGCGATTCAAAAACCGTGCGGGTGGGGGTCTGGTCGAAATAAACGATGTCCGCGGGGGTGAACCCGGCGCCGAGCACGCTGACCCGCGAACCGACCGGGGCGCGGGTGGCTTCGGACCGGATCACGTAGCGGCCGGCGATATTCATCGTCTGGAGATCCGAGTAAACTTCCTGCGGCAAGTCGCTGTTTTGGTTTTCGGACTTGTAGTTGCAGATGAAGTAATAGGAGGCGGTGGTGCGCCCCGCGGGCAGCTGATAGTCAAACTCCCAGACATCGCCACTGACCGTGGTCTTCGACATCTTGTAGCTCTGGCCGTCGATGACGATGCGCGGTTGGATGCTTTCGGTGACAATCCGATTCGATTGCGGGCGGAAGCTGGCGGTGATGGTATAGATCTGGGAAGGATTCTGCGGCACGGTGCCCGGCGTCAGGTTGGTGATGGTGATATTGCAGCCGGCCAGCAGGAACAGCATCAGGGCTGCCGCAATGGCCGGGAAAATTCTGCTCGCATGGAGGAAGGGAGTCTTTTGCATTGGATAAATGACCGCCGAGGCCGCGCAGGCTGTTGGCAGATCGTAAATTGACAACTTTCATAATGGCCGGATTCCCCACAGGGCAAGAAAAAGCGCAGCCGCCACTCGGCGTCTACGTGCATGTGCCCTTCTGCGCGACGACCTGCGATTTCTGCGCTTTCTACCAAACGGTGCCGAAGGGCGACGCGGTCCGCCGATATCTTGATGCTGTGGAGACGGAAGCGGGCCTGGTAAAATGGGGCGATCGCCGGGTCGCAACCGCGTTTTGGGGCGGCGGCACGCCCGGCCTGCTCCGGCCGGCGGAGGTCGAGCGGCTCGGACGCACCATGCTGCTCTATTGCGGAGGCCAGCCGGATGAATGGACGGTGGAACTGGCCCCGGCGACAGTGACGGCGGACCGCCTAGCGGCGTTGAAAGCGCTCGGGGTCACGCGGATTTCGCTGGGGGTCCAGAGTTTTGACGCCGCTCTGCTTGGCGCCCTCGGCCGACAACACAGTCCGGGCCAGGTTTACCGGGCCTATGAGCTGATCCGCGCCAGCGGATTCGCGAGCGTCAATCTTGACCTGATGTTCGCCCTGCCGAACCAGACCGAGGCGCAATGGCGTGCCGATCTGGACGAGGCCCGACGGCTGGCACCGGATCATCTGTCCACTTACTGTCTGACGTTTGAGGAGGACACGGCGATGTGGCTGAAGCTTTCGCAGGGCAAAGTGAAACTGGATGCGGACAAGGAGGCGGCATTCTACCGGCAAACCTGGGACTACCTCGAGGCGGCCGGCTATGCGCAGTATGAAGTCTCGAATTTCGCCCGGCCCGGTCATCAGTGCGTCCACAATCTCAGCACCTGGCGCATGCACGAGTGGGTCGGCCTCGGGCCGTCCGCCGCCTCCCAACACCACGGCTGGCGCAGCAACAACCCGCCGGACCTGACGCTGTGGCAGGAGGATGTGGCCGCGGGCCGGCGCGCCACCGCCGAACGCGTGGAGCTAACCCATGATTTGCTGGCGGCGGACTCGATCATCTTTGGCCTGCGGATGACCGAAGGGGTTTCGCTGCCGCAGTTGCAGAAACGTCACCCTTCGGCGCCGTGGTCACGGGTTCACGACGTATTGCCCCGGCTCTTGCTGGCCGGCCTGATGACCGCCACTCAGGAAGGGCGCATCAATCTGACCGTGAGCGGGCGGCTGGTTGCCGATGCCATCGGTGCGGAAATCCTTGAGGCTTTTGAATCCCCTGCAAAAGTCGGCGCCCGATGAATCGCCTGCGCGTCCTGCTCCTTGCCGCCCCGTTGCTGATCCTCGTCCCGGCCGGCTGCCAGTCGGCGAAGCATTTGGAAGGGCCGCCATTGGTTGCGCGCCTGTTTCTCGAGGTCCAGCCGGGTGAGCCGGGGGTGCCGGTTCAGCTGCCGGTCAGCAAGGTGAGTATCGTGGTCGGGGCCAAACCGGTTTTTGTGGAATACGACCTTCGAAATGCGGAGGTGGCCAGGGTTGACCTGGGCCGTTGCCTGTTGCTGCGGTTTTCTCCGGCGGCGGCTCGCGATCTGTACCGTTTGTCGGCCGCCAACGTCGGTCGCCGCCTGGTTCTGGCGCTCAATGATGCTCCGGTGGGCACACACCGCATCGAGCAGGCGACGCCGGATGGCGAGGTGCTGGTCTTCGTCGAAAGACCTGATGCCGATCTGCCGGTAATCGTGGAACGTCTCAAACAGACTTCGGCCGCGATTGCCGCCGCGGCCAAGAAATCCGGTTAAGCCCATGACGAAAACCGCCCTCCTGTTTGCCGGTCTGGCGCTCGCCGGCTACGCTCGTGCCGAGCGGATTGAGATCAGTTGGCCGACCCCCAACCGGGCCTGGGAACAGGGGCGGGGAATCGAGGCGTGGGCCCAGCCAACCGTTTCCGGCGATCCCGAATCGGGACTTTTCGGGTGCGTGCGGAACAATGGCACGCGGTTTCACGAGGGTCTCGACATCCGGCCGGTGGCGCGCGATGCCCGGGGCGAACCGATGGACAGGATCAGTGCCGCGATGGATGGGATCGTCCGGCATGTGAACAACCGGGCCGGGGACAGCAATTACGGCCGCTATATCGTGATCGAGCACACGGAAGTCTCGCCGGCCGTTTACACGCTCTATGCCCATTTGGCGAAGGTCGAACCCGGCATCGGCCCGGGCGTCAGCGTCAAACGCGGGCAGGTGATCGCGATCATGGGGCACACCGCGGGCGGCGGCGGGATACCGCGCGACCGGGCCCACATGCATTTTGAAATCGGCCTGATGGTCACGCAGAATTTCCAGGCCTGGTATGCCTCGAGGAAGTTTGGCAGCCCCAACGAACAGGGCGTGTGGAACGGGATGAACCTGATGGGCTTTGACCCGCTGGATTTTCTCCGCGAGTGGCGTGCCCGCAAGGTGGACAATTTTCGGCAATATCTCGATCAGATGCGCCCGGTGGTGCGGGTTCGCGTGGCCACCAGCCGCGTGCCCGATTTTATCACGCGTTACCCGGCGCTGCTGCGCAAGCCCATGCCAGACGGCCTTGTCGCGGGCTGGGAGATCGACTGCAATTCGACGGGCCTGCCGTTTGCCTGGACGCCGCTCAGCCCGATGGATGTCGCCGGGATGCGCGCCAATTCCGCGCAAATCATCTCGGTGGACTCCGCCGTGGTCCGCGCCTACCGCTGCAAGTCCCTGGTTCACCCCCGGGGCCCGGGCTACGTCCCGGGTTCCGACCTGGAAATGATGCTCCAGCAGGTCTTCGGTCTCCGTTGAGGCTGGCGGATTGCCCGACGGACGGCGGGTGCCGGCGGCCCAACCGGATCAGAAGTCCAAGTCCTTCAGCCAGGCCCGGTTGGCGCGATACCAATCCACACTCAGTTGCAGGCCTTCGTCGATGGTCGTGCGCGGCTTCCAACCGAGCAGCCGCTCCGCCTTGCCGATGTCGGCCCACGTTTCCTTGATGTCGGCCGCGTGAAACGGCTGGCGGTTGAAAACGGCTTGCTTTCCCAGCAAGACTTCGAGTTTGGCAATGATGGTCGTCAGCGCCAGGGGATTGCGCCCGCCGCCCAGATTGATGATCTCGTAGCCGAGCGGCTTGAGCGCCGCGACCGTGCCGCGGGCGATGTCATCGACATAGGTGAAATCGCGGGCCTGCGTGCCGTCGCCGAAAAGCTCGATGGGCTTGCCCTCGTCGATCCATTTGACGAAGCGCAGTTGCGCCATGTCCGGCCGCGAGGCCGGTCCGTAGACGGTGAAATAGCGCACCACCGTCGCGTCGATCCGGTGGAGGTGGTGGTAGGAATAGGTCATGACCTCGGCCGCCTTCTTCGATGCGGCGTACGGCGTGACCGGGGTGTTGACCGGCAGGTCCTCGGTGAAGGGCATCGTCTGGCCGGCATACAGCGACGAGCTGGAAGCGAGCACGAGTTTCTTCACGCCGTGCCGTCGCATCGACTCCAGCAGATTGAGGGTGCCCAGGGCGTTTGTCTTCAGATAGACAAACGGGTTTTCCAGACTGTAGCGTACTCCAGCCCGCGCGGCGAGATTGAGCACGGCGTCAAACTTGTGTTGGGCGAAGACCGGCTCGAGCGCGGCGAGGTCCTCGATATCGGCCCGGACAAACGTGAAGTTCGGCCGGCTTGTGAGCTGGTCGAGCCGGTGCTGTTTCAGCCGTACATCGTAATAGTCGTTGAGATTGTCGAGGCCGACGACCCGGTGTCCGGCCTCCAGCAGTAGTTGCGTGGTGCGGGCGGCGATGAAGCCGGCCGCCCCGGTGACGAGGTAGGTGGCCATGGGGTCAGCTCTGCGGCTTCAACTGTTCGAGCAACTGCCGGAACTCGGGCTCCTCTTTTAGAATGTCGAGATCCGGGTCCTGTTCCATCCAGTCAAGGTCGTCATAACCCAGCGAAAGGGCCTTGCGCAGCGAGCGCATGGCGTCAGGCCGCTTCTTGCAGAGCGCGAGGCTGCAGGCCAGGTTGTAGTGGGCCGTGGGATTGTCCGGTTCGAGGCGGACCAGCTTGCGGTCCATCTTGAGTCCGTCGGCGATCCGGCCGGCCTTCGTGTAAAGTCCGCCGAGCAGGCCGACGACGTCCACATAGGCCGGGCAGCGGCGGTGCACCGCCTCAAAAAATTCTATCTCAAACTGGGAATCGTACTTCGCGGATTTTGCCATGTTACTTCTTCCGACGGTTCGGGCAGCGGCCGGACTGACGGTACGCAATGCAGTGCGCGCTAACTTGCAGGCGCTGCGAGATGGGCTTGAGCCCGAGTTTCAGCGAGACCGTGCTGCCATACCACTCCATGAACGGCGCGCTGATCTCGAAAATCTTGTTGCAGTCGACGCACACCACCTGCGCCACCTGCGTGCTGCCGCTCGCGGCGGGACGGTAAAACTTCTCCCCGGTGCCGATGTCCACTTCGCGCAGGATCAGACCCTCGGTCATGAGCGGCAGCGTGCGGTAGACTGTCGCGCGCGAAACCGAGTCATCGATGGCCCGGGCATGGTCGAGCAGCTGTTCGGCGGTAAAGTGTTCCTTTTGGGCGCACGCCGCGTCGAAAATCGCCAGCCGCTGGTTGGTCACGCGCAGGCCCTTATGGGCCAGGAAGGACCGGAATTTTTCACGGGCGGAGGTGTCATTCACAGCAGGAATGTCGCCGCTCGCGTTTCGGGGTGTCAACCCGGAAGCATGGGCACCGGTTGTCGCGCCGAAAACACGTTGCCTCGCCCCGCCGGCCGGCCTCACATGGGACGATGATTGTGGCCGTTCAGCCGCTCGCGGGTTTCGACAAACTCCTGCACTACCAAGTGCCGGAGACGCTGCGCGCGGCAGTCCGGACCGGCTCGCTGGTGCGCGTGCCCGTAGTGAATCGCTCCCATCTGGGCCTGGTCATGGAGCTCAATGCCGTGGCCGACTGTCCGCCGGAAAAGCTGAAACCGGTCACGGCGGTGGTGCACGATTTCCCCGCGCTGGGTTCTGACCTGCTCGACCTCGCCCGCTGGATGCACGCGTACTACGCCGCGCGGATGGAGAATGTGATCGAGACGATGATTCCCGCCGCCGTGCGTGACGGCGCCAGGCTCAAGTCGGAAAAAGACCTCAGTCTGGCGCGGGCGGTCACGGTGGCCGAGCTCGCACTCTTGTCCAAGAAGGCGCCCCAGCAGGTGCGCCTCTGCCAGTTTCTCCAGCAGCAGTTTCGTCCGGTGAAAAAATCCCTGGTGCTTTCGCGGCTGGGCACGACGGCGGCCGTCGCGCACGCGCTCATCAAGCGCGGCTTGGTGCGCGAGGAAACGCGCCAGGTGGAACGCGTGGCCTACACCGATAATTGGACTGGCGGCGAAATTGTCACCGGCCAGCCGCCGAGGCTCAACGACGAGCAGGCAGCCGTGGTCGGTTCGATTGCCGCCAGTCTGACGCGGAGGAAATTCGCGGTGCATCTGCTGCACGGCATCACCGGCTCCGGCAAGACCGAGGTTTATCTCCGTGCGGTCGAACAGGTGTTGGCGGCGGGAGGCAGCGCCATCTATCTGGTGCCCGAAGTGGCGCTCACGCCGCAAACCGTGGCGCGGCTGCGCGGCCGCTTCGAGTCCGCCGGCCACCGAACCGTGGTCTGGCACAGCCATCTCGGCGAAGGCGAGCGGCTCGACGGCTGGACCGCGCTGGCGTCGGGGCAGGTGAGGGTGGTCGTGGGCGCGCGGTCGGCGGTGTTCGCCCCGGTCCGGGATTTGCGCCTGATCGTCGTCGATGAGGAACACGAGCCGGCTTACAAGCAGGACGAGATGCCGCGCTATCACGGACGCGACGTGGCGGTCTATCGTGCCAAACTGGCCGGCGCGGTTTGCGTACTCGGTTCGGCGACGCCTTCACTGGAGTCGTTCGCCAACGTCCGCGCGGGCAAATACCAGCTCGATCTGCTGACCAAGCGGGTCGACGACAAGAAACTCCCCGACATCCAAATCGTCGACATGCGGATCGAGGCCATGCGCCAGCGCGGGCTGGTGACGCTCTCGCGCCTGCTCGTGGACCACATGCACCAGCGCTTTGAGCGACGGGAACAGATCATCCTGTTCATCAACCGCCGCGGTTACTCGACGAGCATGCAGTGCCGGAAGTGCGGACACGTCGAGCAATGCCCGCATTGCAGCGTGGCGATGACCTACCATCGCGCCGACGAAACCCTGAAATGCCATCTGTGCGGCCAGGAGCGCGGGGCGCCGGCAGTTTGTCCGGCATGTGCCGCGCCGGACATCCGCTGGCGCGGACTCGGCACCCAACGCGTCGAGGAAGCGGTGCGCCGGGTGCTGCCGCGCGCCCGGCTGGAACGGATGGACTCGGACACAATGGGCAAGAAACACCGCTTCCGACAGATTCTCGGCGATTTCCGGGCCGGTAAGATCGATGTGCTCATCGGCACCCAGATGATCGGCAAGGGGCTGGATTTTCCCAACGTCACGCTCGTCGGTCTCGTCGACGCGGACCTGTCGATGCACGTGCCGGATTTCCGTGCCAACGAGCGCACCTTCCAGCTGATCGTGCAGGTGGCGGGCCGGGCCGGGCGGGGCGACCGCGCCGGCGAGGTCGTGGTGCAGACTTTCACGCCGAAAGCGGATGCCATCCAGTTTGCCCGCCGGGTGGATTTCAACGGCTTCGCCGATGCCGAACTGGCGATGCGGAAGAAGTTCAACTACCCGCCGTACCGCCATTTGATCCACCATATCTTCCGCGGACCGAATCCGGAGAAGATCAGGTTCTTTTCGGAACATTGGGTGAAACTTGTGGAGCTGGCGCTGGGCGGCATGGTGGAAATCCGCGGACCGACGCCGGCACCCATCGAGAAGGTGAAGGACGAGTACCGCTTTCAGGTCTGGTATTT
>JBBIHQ010000013.1:14869-37394 GCA_037446975.1 Opitutia bacterium | reverse complement strand
AGGCCGGCCCGGGAAATCCGGACGTCATCCTCAGACGGACCACCGCTGAAGGCGGCAATCAGGATGCCGGTCTTTCCTTTGCGCACCACGCCGCCTTGCCAGCCGAATTCCCCGGTGAGCGGCGGGCGGACTCCGCTTCCACTGTCCTTGAGGGTTGCCGCCATTTCCGCCGCCTTGGCGTAGGCAATGCCGAGCAAATTGTCGCCCTTTTTGCCCGGAGCGGGTGGGTTGGTGAGGTTGCCGACCACCAGCATTTTCGACGACCATGATCCGACCTGATCGCCGTCGGCGTAGGCAACCACGGCGACACCCTTGACCTTGAGTTCCTCGGCGCGCCGTTGCATCGCGTGCAGCGCCTCGTCCGCCAGTCGCGAGACAAAGCTCAGCTCGGGAGTTAACTTGGTGGTGTCGTCACGGGGATCCGCCGGCGGCATATGGGTTTCACGGCTTCCGGCGGCGTCAGGCTTTTCCTGGGCGGCCAAGGGCCGTGTGCCCATCAGCACGGCAAGCACCGATAAAGTCAGCAATCTTTTCCTGGGGTATTTCTTTGGTTTCATAAGTTGTCCTGAAGAAGGAATCGTGATCGACCCTTTGCCGCCCGGCCTTTCTGACCCAAGGTGCGGCAGGACCTTGTCCCCACCGGGCTCACCCATGCGGCGTGTAGTTGATCTTTGTCACCTCGATGGAGCCGGAGCGAACCTCCAGAAACGGCTGGCCGCTGCGCACGCCGACAGTTCCGTAGCCGCTCGCCGTGGCGAGAAAACAGCGAAAATCTCCCGCGTGCGACGGTTGCAGGTGGAGCACTTTGTCCACCGCGTCGTAGCGGGCGCCGCTCCAGCCCTGGAGCAATGCGTAGGACGACAGAGCGCGGGCGTACCAATGGCCGCATTCGTATTCGTCGAAGGGGTTGCGCACCCGGCCGTCATAGCGGGCCCGGCAAGTGCGCACAATTTCGAGCCCCGGTTCGATATGTCCCATGAACAGCAAATGCGACGCGACCTGATACTCGATGCCGGTCCAGACCTCGTTGGAGTAAACAAAAGGCAGCGACAGCGCGCCGCCCTTCGGCCACGTGCAGATCAACAACCCGCCCTCGCCGCCCGCGGCATAGCTGGGTCGCTGCGGATTGGCGTGGGCCGAGAGGTCATGTTTCAGGTTGTGCCGGTGCACGGCTTCAAGGTGGCTGGCCACCTTCTTTGGATCGAGGACCTGGCCAACGCCGCACACCAGCGCGAGCCACGAGCCGAGCACGCCGTCCGAAAGACAACCGGTGCCGTATTGGTATTTCGGTCCTTCCTTCTCGAGCAGCGTGCGGGCTTCCGGCGAGTAGTTGCTGGCCATGCCCAGCACCTTGGTCGGATCACCCGCCTTGAGATTCCTCCATTCGATCTTCTGGATAAAATACTCGCCGTCAAAAAGCTCCGTCTCGGCCCGTTGCAGCCCGCCGGTTCGCAGGCTATCGTAGCCCTGCACCTCCTCGTTCAACGCCTGTCCCATCTTCACTGCCGCTAGCAGAGCCCCGAGATAGATGCTCGTGCACATGCCGTCCGGACCCCAAAATTCGATGTCGTAGGTGTTGTGGTGCGGCTCCTCGAGCCAGCCCTTGTGCGCCGGGTCCCAGGTCGCGATGCAGTAATCCAGGCTCTGACGGACCTTCGGCCACAGGCGGCGCAACCACGATGTGTCACCGCTGATCCGCCAGTCGCGATACACCTTCATGATGCCACCCAACTGCCCGTCGGCGGCGGCGTAGAAATCGTGCACCGCCGGTCGGATCGGCAGCGAGGAGCGAAAGGCCTGGTGCCCGCGTTCATCCTGCGACGGGCCGAACTCCGTCTCGCGCAGGGTCCGTTCGAGGGCGGGAAACAGATGGGCGATGGCCTGCGCGTAGTTCCACACGTGGGTGCACGAGCCGTGGCAGCAGCCCCAGTCGTCGCCACAGCCTTCCCACGCCCACATTTTCCCGTCGGCCTGGCGCAGGATCGTCGGTGATTTCAAGATTGCGAGATTTGCCGCCACCGCTTCGACCGCCTCCGGCGGCAGCGTCGTATCGAAGAAGCAGTCGGTAAATTGACGCGACCGCTGCCGCAGTTCATCGTAGCGGGATGCCCAATGGGTGGCAACGTCGTCAATCGTCGGGAATCGTCCCGCGTACCAGGGCGTGTGGGTCGGGGCCGCGGTTGGCGGCTGGCCGGTCGCGCCCGGATCCTTGCCCTGCGTCAGATTGGTTTTGCCGACAAACCAGCACAGGCGCACCACGACCGTCTTCGACGCACCCGGCTCGAGGCGCAACGGAACAAACAACGACGCGCCGAGCGTCGGCGGGCCGTCGGTCACGGGCGGGCGTTCAATGCAGACGCCTTCGGCAATGTCATGCCAGGTCATGGTGAGCGGGTCGAACCAACTGCCGCGGAACCACGCGTGATTGACCTTCACCGCCGGATCGCTGACCGCTGCCGCAAAGTAGCCTTCCTCCCACGCATGGCCCGGTTCGCCCGCGCCCCGGAAGGTAAAGCCGCCCGGCGTCGGGCGCACCACACTCGTCTCCTCCTTCAGCGCCATCACGTTTTTTGAATTGTACGAAAAGACTGCGTCGACGGGCCCGCTTGTCGCATTCGTGAACCGGTATTCCAGTGCCGCGACCGGCAAACTTGAGCTGTCGGCGTCGCCGGGCGTGAACGGACTCCAGCCCGTGAGTTCCACCTGCAGCGGAATCTGTTCATCCTCGAGCCTCACCGTGGCAAAGGGAAACCTGGCCTCGAACTCGACCCGGTTGAAGCGGGGGAGGCCGAAAGAGGTCCCGCCCTCGCCGTTCGCATCGCCCCGGCCACCAAAAAGTTTCCATTCGGGCACCGGTCCCTCTAGCACCCGCGCCAGCTTGCGCCCCGGGAAAGCCACCGCGGCAAACGACAACGGCTCATTGAACACGTCGGGCTGGTTGCGCAGCGACACGTGCGAGACCGCGCCGGTGCCTTCCAGGCAGATCATCCCGGCGCCGAGGCCGCCCAACGGAAACGCCACGCGACCCAGGTGGGCGGCCCGGTATGGGCCGTTGAAATTCCGTTCCGCCGGACCCGGCTCAAGAGTTGTCGAGTTGCGGGCTCGGACGGCGGATCCGCCGAGGGCGCCCACGGCGCCCAGGGCGACGGCGGACAGCTTGATGAAATCGCGGCGGGGCAGACAGCAGCCTGAATCGGGGTCACAAGTCATGGCAACAGGTGATCGATAATCGCCGGCGGGTCGGGGAACAAGGCATAATTCCCTTGGACCAGACAAAGTCGGGTGCGGGGACGCTCCGGGACGCTGCTGATGCGGCATGAACTTCCGATTTGGATTCCGGTGGTTAATGCATTTGTCCTCCCGGTCGGTTTCCTCCACACCCAATCACCGACAATGAAGATCTATTTCATGGGGATTTGCGGGACGGCGATGGGCAACGCGGCGCTGCTGGCGCGGGCGGCCGGGCACGAGGTGCTCGGCGCCGACGCCGGGGTCTATCCGCCGATGAGCACGGTCCTGGCCGGGGCGGGAATCACCCTGCACGAGGGTTACGATCCGGAGCGACTGGAGAAATTGAAGCCGGACCTTGTTGTCATCGGCAATGCCATGTCGCGGGGCAATCCGGAGGTCGAGTGGCTGCTCGACACTCGCGCCATTGCCTTCACCTCGCTGCCGGCCCTGTTGGCCGACTTCGTGCTCAAGGATCGTCGCAACATCGTCATCGCCGGCACCCACGGCAAGACAACCACCACGGCGCTGGCGGCGTTCCTTCTGCGCGAGAACGGACTTGATCCGGGCTTTCTCATTGGCGGGGTGCCGCTTGATCCGCCGGTGGGTAATCATCTTGGAGCGCTGGCGGATCCGTTCGTCATCGAAGGCGACGAGTACGACAGCGCCTTTTTCGACAAGCGCAGCAAATTCGTCCATTATGCGCCGCACATCGCGGTGCTGAACAATCTGGAGTTCGATCACGCCGACATTTTTCGCGATCTGGCCGATGTCCAGCGGACGTTCCTGCACCTGACGCGCATCGTGCCGCGCAACGGCTGGATCGTCCTCAACGGCGACGATGACAACCTCCGGGCGCTTGGTCCGCTTGGCTGGACGCGGGTGGTGCGGGTCGGCACGGGAGAGACGAATGAGGTGAGGATCGTTGACTTCGCCGAGAACGTGACCGGTTCGAGTTTCAAGCTGGCCTGGAAAGGTGCGGTGTGGGCCGAAGTGAAGTGGTCGCAGCCGGGGATTTTCAACGCCCGTAACGCTGCAATGGCGGCCACGGCGGCCGGTCTCGCCATCCACCCCGGCGATCCGACCCGGCTCAAGCTCGACCCGCTGGGGCGGTTTCGCGGGGTAAAACGCCGGCAGGAGCTGTTGGCGGATACCCCCAGGCTCAAGGTCATCGAGGATTTCGGGCATCATCCGACGGCACTCGCCGAAACGCTGCGGTCGCTGCGCAACCGCTACCCGGGGCTGTTGCTGACGGCAGTGTTTGAGCCGCGCAGCAACACGGCGCGAACCCGGGTGATGCAGGCGGGATTTACCCGCGCCCTCGCCATGGCCGACGAGGTTTTCATCGGGGCGGTCAATCGCGCCGAAAAATTACCGGAGGACCAGCGGTTCGACGTGGAGGCGGTGCTGCAGCATCTCGATCTTCAGGGCACCCATGGCCATACGGCGCCGACGAACGCCCAGCTGCTCGAGAAGCTGCTTGCCAGCTCAAAGGCGGCCAAGGAGCCACAACTGGTGGTGTTCTTCACCAACGGCTCGTTCGACGGGATCATCGGGAAGTTTGTCGCGGCGGGCCGCAGCGTCTGACCACGTACCACACAGATGGGCACGGACAGCTGCGGTCGTCAGTCAGTCATTCATTCTGAGCGGAGCGAATAATCCAGCAGGATATCCTTCGTAGAAAATAACGATGGATCCTTCATTTCGCCCAGGCTGACGGTCAAGATTGACGCTTATCCATCCCTGAATATCCGAGCCAGCCGTGGTCAATAATCCTATTGCGCCTGCCGGGCGGTCTTGAACTCGGTGGGCTTCTGGCCCTTGGGCAGGGCGAGCAAATCGTAATCGTGGAAGCCGGTGATTTTCACGTCGGCGAATTCACCGACCGCCAGCTCCCGCGGCACATAGACGCGGCCGTCGATGTCGGGAGCGTCAGCCTCGCCCCGCGCGACGCCGGGTTCCTCGACGAGCACCCGCATCGTTTGCCCCACGTGGCTCCGGCTGACCTGCGCGGCAATTTCCTTCTGCAGCTTCATGGTCTGGTGCCAGCGGGACTCTTTCACCTTGGCGGAGATTTGGTCGGGCATCTTGGCGCCGCGCGTGCCTTCCTCCTGTGAATAACGGAAAACGCCGAGACGTTCGAATTTCGTCTCCCGGATGAAAGCACAAAGCTCGGCGACGTCGGCCTCCGTTTCCCCGGGGAAACCGACGATGAACGTGGTGCGGATCGCGATGCCCGGAATGCCGGCCCGGATGCGTTGCAGAAGGTCGCGGATGTAATCGCCGCTGGTTTCCCGCTGCATGCGTTCGAGCATGTTGCCGCTGATATGCTGCAGCGGAATGTCGATGTAACGGGCGACCTTGGGGCATTCCGCGATGGTCCTGATGAGCTCGTCACTCCAGTGCGCCGGGTGGGTGTAGAGCAGGCGGATCCAGAATTCGCCCTCGATGGCGTTGAGCTCGCGGAGCAGGGTGGTCAGGGCGGTGCCGCGCGAAGAATCGACCGGCGTGCGCGGATTGGGCCGCTGTTCCCAGGTGTCCATGCCGAAGAAAGTGGTGTCCTGGGAGATCAGATTCAGCTCCTTCACCCCTTCCTTGACCAGCTGGCGGGCCTCGGCGACGACGCTCGCCACGGTGCGGCTGCGGTGCCGGCCGCGGATCTGCGGAATGATGCAGAACGTGCAGGGGTGGTTGCAGCCCTCGGCGATCTTGACGTAGGCAAAATGCTTCGGGGTGAGCCGGAAGCGCGGCGTGTCGAAATCGGGAATAAAGGTGGACTTGCCCTCGACAAAGGAGAGCGGCGCCCCGGCCTTGTCCCGTTCCTTTGCGTAGATCGCCTCGATGATCGGGGCGACCTTGGTCACCTGGTCCAGGCCGATGAAGGCGTCCACCTCGTCGCGCAACTCCGAGGAGAGATCCTTGGAAAACCGCTGCGACATGCAGCCGGCGACGATCAGTTTCTGCTCCTTGCGGCGTTTCCGCAGGCCGCGGTTCTGGTGAACCTCGAGGATGTGGCCGATGGATTCCTCCTTGGAGGAATCGATGAAGGAGCAGGTGTTGACGATGACCACGTCGGCCAGCCCGGCCTCGGGGATGACGGCCATGCCCGCCTGATGGAGGTGACCGATCATGATCTCGCTATCGACGAGATTTTTCGCGCAACCGAGGGAGATGAGGCTGACTTTGATCATGGCCTAAAAAAACAAAGGCGCGTCCGGGCAGGACGCGCGCTGGGGAGGCGAAGCGGGTCGGTCGGTTATTTCTTGGCCAGGGCGGCCTTGAGGCGGGCTCTCTTGCGCTTCAGATAGGCGAGGCGGCGTTTCTTCTTAATGTGTTTGTTGAATTGTTGTCCCATAAGATTGGTCAGGAGGGCGCAGAGTTGTTCAAAATCGCTGCCGCGAGTCAAGCGCGGGGCGAAAGTTAAAAATGGGGCAGGGTCGGGTCGATCCGTTCGGTCCAGGCGACGATGCCCCCCGCGATATTGCTGACCAGTTGGTAGTCGTTGGCGCGCAGGTACTGGGTGACGTGCAGACTCCGGATGCCGGAGTGGCAAAAGGCGAGGATTCGCCGGTCGCGGGGCAGCTCCGACAGGCGCCCGGGGATCTCGCGCATCGGGATATGCACGCTGCCTTCGACGTGGCCGGCCTGCCACTCGTGGGGCTCGCGCACGTCCAGCAACAGGACCACCCCGGGTGTCTGGTGCAGCCGGGCAGCTTCGATCACGTCGATCTCAAGCGGGACTTCCATGGGGAGAATGGGTGAACAATTGGCCGGCCGGCGGTCAAAAGCGCAAGCACAGTTCGCCGTTGACGCAAACGACGGCCCTTTAATCGTGGCGGGATGCCCGAACGTTTTGTTGTGATCATGGCCGGCGGCCGCGGCGAGCGGTTCTGGCCGCAAAGCCGCGAAGCCACCCCCAAACACCTGCTGCCCATCGTCGGGGACAAGTCGATGCTGGCCCAGACAGTTGACCGGGTCGCCGGGGTCGTGCCGCCGGCGAATATTTGTGTGCTGACGACCCGCGCCCAGTTGGCGGGCTGCAGAGAGGCCTGCCCTGATCTGCCACCGGAAAACATCGTTGCCGAGTGGGTGGGCCGGGACACCGCTGCCGCAACCGGCGTGGCCATGCTCATGGTCAAACGAATGAGTCCCAATGCGACACTGGCGATGCTGCCGGCGGATCACGTGATCTACGACGTCAAGGAATATCGCTCGGTTCTGACCACCGCATTCGCGGCCGCCGAGGCGGCGGACGTCTTGGTGACGCTGGGCATCAAGCCCGCCGGGCCGGAGACAGGCTTCGGCTACATCCAGCAGGCCGGCCTTTGGCGCAAGATTGGTGGACGTGACGTGATGGCCGTAAGGCGCTTTGTCGAAAAACCCGATTTGAAGACGGCCGAGGGTTATGTGGCGTCGGGGGAATATTACTGGAACGCCGGCATGTTTGTCTGGCGGGTGCCGGTCGTGGAGGCGGCCTTCAGATCTCATGCGCCCGAACTCTATGCCGGGCTGCAGAAGATTGAAGCGGCCGTAAAGACCGCGGCAGATTGGGAGGCCGCACTCGAGAAGATCCATCCGACTCTGCCCAAGATTTCGGTGGACTACGCGTTGATGGAGAAATCCACCAATGTGGTGGTGGTGCCTGCGACTTTCGACTGGGACGACGTCGGGGCCTGGCCGGCGCTCGCCAAGCATTTCACGCCGGATGACAAAGGAAATGTGCTGCGCGGTCACGCCATGGTCGAAAACGGAACCAAGAATATCGTGGTCTCCACCGATGGGCATCTGGTCGGGGTAATCGGCGTCAGCGATCTCGTGGTGGTGCACACGGCTGAAGCGACTCTGGTCTGCCCCAAGGACCGGGCGCAGGAAATCAAGGCGCTGCTGGAACGAATCAAGCACGATCCGGAGAAGAAACGATTCCTGTAAAGGCCATGCACTGTCTGGGCATCGACTATGGCACCCGGCGGGTCGGCTTGGCCCACGGTGACGACCTCGGGGTCGCCACGCCCCTGCCGGCCCTCGTGGACGCCGATGCCCAGGTGCGCTGGACCAAGCTGGGCGACATCATCCGCCGGCGCCGCATCACCGATTTGGTGCTCGGCTGCCCCTATAACCTGGATGGTTCGGTCGGCTTCATGGCGAAGGAGGTCGAGATTTTCTCGGCGAAATTACAGGCTGAGTTCGGCTTGCCGGTGCATCTGGTGGACGAAACGCTGACGAGCGACGAGGCCGAGGCGTCGATTGCAAAGAAAGACCGCCGCAACGTGCGCCACTCGGGCCTGATCGATTCACGGGCGGCCTGCCTGGTCCTGCAGGATTTTCTCGACCAGCACCAGCCGCCGCCACCCGCCACGGAATGAGCCGGTCAGGCGCCCGACCTCAGGCGGGCAGGTTCAGGCCGGGCACGGTGGAGAGATCCGCCAATGTATCGATCACACAGTCGTGGTGGCGCCGGAGTTTCGCGGCGGGATGGTGCCCCGCGGCCACGAGGGCGCAATCGACACCGATTTCCCGCGCGACATCCAGATCGTGCACCGTGTCACCGACGAGAAGAATCTCCCTTGGGGACAGGCCGAGCTTGACCAGCTGGGCGCGACCGAGCTCCGCCTTGCTGTGCGCATAGATATTATCGAGGCCGGATAACTGCGCAAAGTAGGTGGCGAGGCCAAAATGATGCACGATTTCCACCAGCGTCTCGTGCGGATAGGCGGAAAGGATGGACTGGGTCAGGCCGGCCGCCCGGACGGCGGCGAGGATGCGCCGGGCGTTCGGCTGAAGCATGCAGTCCAGCCGGTGGGCGTCGTAACGGGTCATCCATTCCCGGCCCAGAACCGAAAAATTGTCCTGACTGACGTCCAGCCCGAGGCGGCCGTAGTAATCGCGTACCGGAAAATCGAAGACCTCGTGATAGCGGGCCCGGTCGAGGAGCGGCAGCCCGCGGCGGGCGAGCAGGCTGTTCATCACGCCGATGCTGTAATCGAGATCGTCGAGCAGGGTGCCGTTCCAGTCCCAGATGATGTGGCGGTAGCTCGGTTTCTTCACCAGGCGGAATACTGCCGGCCGGCCGGGGAGCGTCTCAACTCTATTTCGCGGCCATGGGGAAGATCCGCGCCCCGCCCCGCCCCGGCGCCGGGCGGCGCCAACTCCAGCTTGCCGCGGAGCGCGGGCCGGCGCAGAATTTCCCGGATGAACCGGCGTCCGCCCACCTCCCTGCAGCGTTGGAAATGCGTTTGCGCTTACGACGGCGGCGGCTTCAACGGCTGGCAGAGCCAGGAAGGCGGCAACACGGTTCAGGATTTGATCGAACGACAGATGGAAAAGATCCTCGGCCGGATGATCCGCCTGGAAGGCAGCGGGCGGACCGACTCGGGCGTGCACGCGCTGGCCCAGGTATTTCATTTTGACGCCGCTTGGAATCACGGGGCGGAAAAGCTCCGCCGGGCGCTGCAGACCGGCCTGCCCCGGACGATCCAGTTGAAGAGTCTGCGGGCCGTCCCAACCAGCTTCCACGCGCGGTTTGCCGCCAAAGGGAAGGTTTACCGCTATCACATCCACCTGGGTGCCGCGGATCCGTTCGCCACCGCCTGGTGCTGGTCGGTCGGGCGCGAACTGGATTGGCCGGCGATGACGGCGGCGGCGAAACGGTTGCGCGGCAAACACGATTTCTGGGCCTTTTCCGGAGAGAACGACCGGACCTATGAGACCACCGTGCGCAATCTGCGCCGGCTGGATATCCGGCGGAAAGGGCGGAACGTCACCTTTACTTTCGAAGCCGATGGCTTCCTCTACAAGATGGTGCGAAGCCTGACGGGCGCGCTGGTGAATGTCGGCCTGGGCAAGCTGACGCCGCACGGAGTGGCGGAGCTGCTGAAAACCCGGCGGAGGATTCCGGAGGTGAACACGGCACCCGCGAAGGGATTGTTTCTCGTGAAGGTGATTTACTGAGACGATGAGCACGGCCCTGCATCTGCTCTGGCGGGACAAGCTCGACGTGGTGTTTCCGCGGAGCTGTGTGCACTGCGGTGGGCTGCCGGAGGGCGGCCGATTCCGGCATCTTTGCCCGACTTGCGAAAAGCTGCTCTTCGTGGTCGAGGCACCGCATTGCCTGACGTGCGGCCACCCGTATTTTGGCGAAACCGAGGTCAACCGGCTCTGCCCGCATTGCGAGGCGCTCGAACCGGAATTCGGTCAGGGCAAGACCGCCATCCTGTTGAAAGGGGCGGGGCGTTCGCTCGTGCACGCGCTGAAATACCACCACGGACTGCACGTGCTGGACGACATCGCCGCCGTCATGGCGGTGGCGCCGGGCTACGGGGATTTCTTGCGCGGGGCCGTCCTGGTGCCGGTGCCGTTGCATCCGAGGAAATTGCGCGAGCGGCGTTATAACCAGAGTCTCTTGCTGGCCCAAAGCGCGGCCCGGGCGGCGGGGCAGGCGACCGTGGAGGAACTCTTGGTCCGCGTGGTGGATACGGAGTCGCAGACGCACTACGACCGGGAGGCGCGCCAGAAGAACCTGAAAAATGCCTTTGCGTTGGCCGGTGGTCACACCATTAATCCGGCCCAACGTTACGTCCTCGTCGATGATGTTTTTACAACGGGCTCCACTCTCAACGCTTGCGCGGCCGTGCTGCGCCGCGCCGGAGTACTGAGCCTCGACGTCGCCACCTTTGGTCACGGCTGATCTTCCGCATGACACATTTTTCCAAACCCAAGCTTTCCGCTTCCAAGAAGAAGAAGAACATTCCCGAGGGGCTCTGGACCAAGTGTCCGGTCTCGGGTGAAATCGTCTTCAACAAGGACCTCGAGCAGAACCTCATGGTCGTGCCCAAGAGTGGCTACCATTTCCCGATCGGCTCGCGCGAGCGGATCAAAGGCCTGGTGGACGAGGGTAGTTTCGACGAATTTGACGGGGAGGTGAGGTCCGCCGATCCGCTTAAGTTTGTCGACTCGGCGGCCTATCCCGACCGGATCAAGCGGTACGAAAAGGAGAGCGGGCTGACGGAAGCGGTGGTCTGTGGCACCGGACGGATCAACGGCATTGAGGTTTCGCTGGCGGTGATGGATTTTCGATTCTGTGGCGGTGCGATGGGGGCGGCGGCTGGTGAAAAAATCACCCGGGCCATCGAACGCGCCCTGAAGAAGAAGATCCCCTGCATCATTGTCAGTGCCTCGGGCGGGGCGCGCATGCAGGAGGGCATCTTCAGTCTGATGCAGATGGCCAAGACCAGTGCGGCGCTGGGTCGGCTCGCCGCGGCAAAGCTGCCGTTCATCTCCGTCCTGACTTATCCGACCACCGGTGGCGTCACCGCCAGCTTTGCGACCTTGGGCGACATCATCATTGCCGAGCCCGGTGCGCTCATCGGGTTTGCCGGGGCGCGGACGATCAAGGAGACGATCAAGCAGACGCTGCCCCCCGGTTTTCAAACGGCCGAGTTCCTGCTGAAGCACGGCCTGCTGGACCAGATTGTCAGCCGGCTGGAGATGCGCGAGCGCCTCACCAGTCTGTTACAGGCGTTGCAGGTGCACCGCTATACCGCGCGCAAGGTGCCGACGGCGTCGCCATTTCCGGCCGCGGTGGCGGCGGGCGGCTAGCTCCGGATCAAATATGCCAAGCTTATCGCCGGGCCCGGCCGACTACGCGTTGGTGAAGGAATACCTCTATGCCCTCAAGGCGGGCGGAGTGAAATTCGGCATCGATCGCATGCGACGGCTGGCCGAGGCGCTGGGCCATCCCGAACGCAGTTACCCGGTGATTCATATCGCGGGCACCAACGGCAAGGGCTCGGTTGCCGCCATGCTGGAATCGATCCTCCGGGCCGCGGGCTGGCGGACCGGGCTGTACACCTCGCCGCATCTCGTGAAGTTGGGTGAGCGGGTGCAGGTCGACCGACAGCTGCTGACCGAGGAGCAGATCACCGCGTATGTCCGGGAATTGCGGCCGGCCGCGGATCAAATCGCGGCGCAATCGGCCGATGAACACCCCACCTTCTTCGAATTCATGACGGCGATGGCGTTTCTGCAATTCCAGCGCCGCAAGGTCGATGCCGCTCTGGTTGAGGTCGGCATGGGCGGGAGGCTCGACGCCACCAATGTCGTCGAGCCCGAGTTGGCGGTCATCACATCCATCGGGCTGGATCACTGCGCCGAGCTCGGCGACACGCTGGAAAAAATCGCCCGCGAGAAAGCCGGCATCATCAAGGCCGGCCGGCCCGTGGTGATCGGGCGACTGCCGCCGGCCGCGGAGCAAGCCGTCCGGGAAACCGCGGCGGCGCAGGGTGCCCCGATCCATTCGGTGCGCGAGGCCTTTGGGGAAGAAATCGGAAATTATCCGTCCACCAATCTCGAGGGCGATTATCAGCGGTGGAACGCCGCCACGGCCACGCTGGCGGCCCGCGTGCTGCCGGCGAAATGGAAGCTGGCGCCGGAGGTGATCGCCCGCGGACTGCAAAGGGTGAACTGGCCCGGCCGCTGGCAGCGCTCGAGCATCGGCGGGCGCACCCTCATCCTCGACGCCTCGCACAATCCCGAGGGCGCGCAGGTGCTGGAACAGAATTTGCGGGAACTCATCGCGGCCACCGGAAGGAAGCCGGTCGTCGTTGCCGGCGTCCTCGGGCGATTCCGGGCGCAGGCATTGCTCGAAGTCCTGTTGCGTTATAGCCGGGAGCTGCACCTCGTCACGCCGCATCAGCTGCGCGCCTGCACTTTCGAGGAGATGCTGGCGTTCGTGCCGGCGCCCGCCCGCCCGGCGGTGCACCGCGGGACAGTCGAACAGATCTTCCCGGACGCGCACCGCTGCACGCTCGGCGGGGCGGCCGACACGATTGTTGTCACGGGATCGATCTACCTGTTGGGCGACGTGCTGGAGCGGATCGAGCCGGGGCGCGGCGCCGGTGAGGGCCGGTTGCAGGACTTTTGACGGCTGCGCTTGGCTGCACTGCGCGCTTGTCTATCGCGGCCACCGGCGTTTTTTTCCCAACTAATGAACTCCCGTCTGCTTACCGCCGATCCCAAGGCCGGTTATCTTGCAGCCCAGCCTGAAATCGACGCCGCAATCAAGCGCGTGCTCCAGAGCGGCCAGTATATTCTCGGGCCCGAGGTGGAGGCATTTGAGCAGGAATTCGCCGCCTGGCTCGGCGGCGGCATGGCGATGGTCGGCGTGGCCAACGGGACCGATGCACTCGAACTGGCCCTGCACGCCGCCGGCCTCGGACCCGGCGACAAGGTTGTCACCGTCGCCAACACGGTGACGGCCACGGCTTCGGCGATCGGGGCGAGCGGGGCGAAGCCGGTATTTGTGGATATTGAGCCCTTGACGATGCTCATGGATCTGGACGCCCTGGACAAACTGCTGACGGAATCGCGCGATCCGCGGATCAAGGCCGTGGTGCCGGTGCACCTTTACGGCCAGGCAGTGGACATGCCCCGGCTCATGCAATTGGCCGAAACCCACCACCTGATTGTCATTGAGGATTCCGCGCAGGCGCACGGCGCGACCGTTGGCGGCCGGAAGGCCGGAACCTGGGGCCAGTTGGCGGCCTTCAGCTTTTATCCGACCAAGAACCTCGGCGCGTTCGGTGACGCGGGGGCGGTGGTCGGTCGCGACCCGGTGCTGTTGGAAAAGGTGGGCCTCCTGCGGCAATACGGCTGGCGCAAGCGCTACGTGAGCGACCTGCCCGGACGCAACAGCCGGCTCGACGAGATCCAGGCGGCGATTTTGCGCGCGCAGTTGATGAAACTGGAGGCCGGAAACGCGCGGCGCGATGAACTGGCCCGGCAATATCACGCGGTGCTGAAGGGTGCGCCGCTCAAGCTGCCGGTGGCGGCCGAGGGCCGGACCCATAGCTGGCACCAGTATGTGGTTCGCACGCCGCGCCGCGATGACCTCAGGGCGCACCTGGAAAAGAAGAACATTCATTGCGGCGTCCTTTATCCCGTGCCGGTGCACCGGCAGCCGGCGTACCATGACGCCGCCCTTTCGCTGCCCCAGACGGAACAGGCATGTGCGGAAGTCCTTTCCCTGCCGCTGCACCCTGGACTTACGGATGAACAAGTGGACCGCATCGCCCGGGAGGTGCTCGGATTTTTCGCCTAGCTATCGGCTCGGACCGCGGCGCATTCGTCGCGATTCCGGCGCGCGGAGTTTGCCGACCCCGGCGCTTCCAGCCGGTCAAGCTCACAAGCAGGCCGGCCGCAAACCCGGATCCGGCGAAAAATTCCACTTGAAGCGTGACGGTTCCTGCGCGCATCTTGCTGCCAATGCCTTTTACCGCCTACTTGCCAATTCTGGTCCAGGTCGTCTTGGCTGCGGTGATCACGATCGGGGTCATCGCCGTCAGCCAGTTGCTGGGCCAGCGGTTTCGGAAGAACGCCATCAAGGACACTCCGTATGAATGCGGCGTGCCGTCCGATGGCAGCACGCACACACGGTTCTCCGTCAAATTCTACGTCACCGCGATGCTCTTCATCCTTTTCGACATCGAGGTGGTCTTTCTGATCCCGTGGACGTTTGTCTACCGCGATTTTCTGGCCCACCATATCGCGATCCTCTCCCCGATGCTCTTTTTTCTCGGCGTGCTGGTGCTCGGATTGTTCTACGAGGTAAGAAAGGGCGCGCTTGAGTGGGAGAAGTGAGCCGGGAGAAATCCCGAACGCCTAAGGCCAATATTCCAAAGATCCAGCTCTCGACGGAAGATGGGGGAATTTCCGGACCGAACAACACCTTGGCTTTCGTGACCTGGAACTATTGAACCATGCGGCTCGACAAATACATCTCCCGCAGCCGCGTCCTTGACCTCGGCAGTGCCGACATGGAAGGCGCGCTGGCGGAGCTGCTCAATCTGACGGTCGAACGGTTCCCTGACCTGCATCGCGACGCGCTGCTGAAAGGGCTCTTGCGTCGCGAGAACACGATGACGACCTACCTCGGGCTCGGGGTGGCGCTGCCGCACGTGCGGGTCAAGATGGGCCGGCGCTACATTCTGGCCGTCGGTCGCAGCCATTTCGGCATCCGCTACGACGGGGCGATGGAAAACGAACCGGTGCGGCTGGTTCTCATGCTGATCGCGGACGAGAAGGCGAGGGACTATCTGCAGGTGCTGGCGGCGCTGGCCCGCCTGCTCAAGGAGCAGGATTTCGTCGACAGCCTCGTTCAGGCGCCCGATCTCGATTCGTTGTACGACCGGTTGTTCGCCGGTTTTGGTGGCATCGCGGCCAAGCTGGTGCCTGCGGCGCAAAGCCGGGTCAATCGCGTGGTGCTCCGCGAAGCCGAAAAGGTCGCCAGCGGCAGCGGATGCACCGGCTTGATGGTCTTTGGCGACACATTCTCGGGAGGATTTGAGTCGCCGAAATGGAAGACCGCGCTCAAGACCATCCTGGTCACACGGAGTTTGACGGAAGCGGAAGACCACCCTGCGCGCTTTGGCGAGACCATCCAGGTCCGTTCCTTTTCCAACCAGCGGATGGCGCAATTGCGCAGCGCGGTCCTCGTCGGCCTGACGCGAGGGCTGATCCTGTTCAACGACCGCATTTGTTGTGTCGGCGGCATGGCGGGTAGCAACCAGTTCGACACCATCGTGGTGGTGGACGTGGAAAAGGAGTTCCAGACCTTGCTCACCGGCCACGCGGATCTGCTGCCGGCCGATGTGAAACCGGAGGTGCTGGAGCGGGTGATTGCGGTCGCGACCGAACTGGCGGTGGAAGGCCGGGAGGGCCGGCCGGTGGGCTGTCTGTTCGTGGTGGGCGACAGCGAAAAGGTGATCCAGGTGAGCAAGCCGCTCGTGCTCAATCCATTTTACGGCTACAAGGAGGAAGACCGGAATATTCTCAACCCGTTCATGGATGAAACCATCAAGGAATTTTCATCCATCGACGGGGCCTTCGTGATCCGGGGCGACGGGGTGGTGGAGTCGGCGGGCTCGCTCATCCAGGCGGCTGATTACGACCACACGTTGCCGAGCGGGCTCGGCTCGCGGCACGCGGCGGCGGCGGCCGTCTCGGTGGCCGCCGACTGCATTGCATTGGTGGTTTCTTCCAGTTCCGGCCAGGTGACTCTCTTCCGGCGCGGCGTCATGATGTCGCTGACGGAAAAGAAAGTGGGAGCATAGGTTGCGACAACTTGCCGGCCAGGTGGCGTAAAAATGTGTCGTGCCGGTGCTTGCGCCGCCCGTTCGGGGCCGATCGGAAGTCACAGCAGAGCCGGTTAAGATTTAGATTGCACGTCTGGGGTGCGCGGCTTTGCTCTCGCCCCTTACCACCCATTTAAGCCATGCAAGAAACCGTCACCTTGGAATGCACTGAAGCCCGTAAAGAGGGCAAACCTGTTTCGCGCTATCTGACCAAGCGCAACAAGAAGACCGTGACGGAGCGCATTGAGAAGAAGAAATACAATCCCTTCCTCAAGCGCCACACGCTCCACAAGGAGATCAAGTAACAGAGCTGGCGGGCGGGCGTCGAGCAAGCCTGGCCCAGGTTCCCTTGGCCCCAATCAGCCGGGGAATGCGATAAACGCCTGCCCCGATCGCATCAAGGCCGGTTCCTCTCGGACCGGCCTTTGTTCTGCCTATTTCTTGTTTTCCGGCTGACTGCCGGCCAGTTGAGCCCGCCGCGCGGCGCGCCAACTGTCGCGGTGCTTCCGGATCCAGTCGAGCAAGGCGCGTTCAAATCCGATGTCGTACCCCAGCCGTTCTGATTCGATCCACTTGTGTTTCAGGATTTCCTCCCGCTCGGCCAGGAACTCCTGGTAAAGACTGGACTGCTTGACGAATTCGCGGTTGTCGCTGGTCTCGGTGCTGGTGGTGGTCGTCATGGCAGTCACGAAGTCCGGGTATTAGCGGCGAATGAAACAGTATCCGACGTTACACGTCGGCAGTTGTTGGCCCGGCTGCAGTGTCATGTGGCGATAAAACTAGATGTTTCGCGGTCGTGGTGTCAATCAGTGTGCTCAGACCTTAAGTTTTTTAAGTAAATTCTCGGCGAGCTCGCGAAAGACGAGCGCCGGCTTGCCACCCGGAGAATTTATGACAACCGGCAGGCCGCAATCGCCACCGGCCCGGATCTCGGCGTAGAGCGGCACCTGTCCAAGCAGCGTCGTGCCGAGGGCTTCGGCGGTCAGGGCGCCGCCACCCTCGCCGAAGAGCAGCACCTTGTTGCCGGCGGCATCCTCGAACCAGCTCATGTTTTCGGCCACGCCCAGGAGTGGTACGTTTACCTTCTGAAACATCAGGCCGCCCTTTCGGGCGACGTTGGTTGCCGCAGTCTGCGGCGTGGTGACGAGAATCGCACCGTCCAGCGGCAGGGTCTGCACCAACGAGAGCTGCGCATCACCCGTGCCCGGCGGCATATCGATCAACAAGACGTCCAGTTCGCCCCATTTTACATTTTGGACGAATTGCTGGATGGTTTTCATGATCATCGGACCGCGCCAGACCACGGGGGTGTTGTCGTCGACGAGGAAACCCATCGACATCACCTTGACGCCGTGGCGTTCAAGCGGGACCAGCGACTCGCCGTCGATCTCCGGCCGGCCGGCAATTCCCATCATCAACGGGACCGACGGGCCATAGATATCGCAATCCATCAGGCCGACCCGGCCCGGGCGTCCGCGCATCTCGAGCAACTGGGCCACGGCGCAAGCGAGGTTGACGGCGAAAGTCGATTTTCCCACGCCGCCCTTGCCGGAAGCGACCGCGACCGAATGCTTCAAGCCCGAGGGCGCAGTGCCGCCGGACAGACCGGCTTGGCCGGCTTGGGGCGTCGCCTTGGCGGCGGAGACAGCGAGCTCGACGATCACGGCCTTCACACCCGGCTGCGCGAGCAGGCATTTTTCGATCTCAGTCTTCAGCAGCACCGGCAATTTCGGATCCGACGTTGTGAGCGCCACGGCGACCTTGGCCGTGCCCTCCACGAATGCGGCGGAGCGCACCAGCCCGAATGACACGATATCCCGGCTGAATCCGGGATATTTTACCTGCTTCAGGGCTTCCTTGATGGTGTCAGACGTCATGGGTGATGAGAAAATTGCTTGGAAAACGGTGCGCTTTGACCTTGTGAGTAGGCTGCCGGGAGTAAAACAAAAACCGGACCTGAACTTTCGCGATCAATTACCGTCACACCATCATGCAGAACGCTTTTCGTCTCCTCCTCGGGCTGGCTCTGGCCGCGCCCCTCTTTGCCCAACGCGACATCGGCGTCGTCGACGTGCAAAACGATTTCACGACCATTCCGGTCACGGTCACCTCGTCATCGCCTGAGCTGCAGAATCTGGCGCTCACGGCGTTCAACTTCCATGGTCGCTACCGGCCCGTCGCGAGTGGCGGGGCGTATACGATCAACTTTTCCCCGGTTGGGGCGAGTCAAGTTGCCCTGACCATCACGAAAGGCAGCGCCGGCACCCCGGTGGCCAGCGAAACAGTGGCGGGCACCAGCTTGCGCAATGCGCTCCTGCGGGCCGCCGATGTGGCGGTGAACCGGACCAGCGGCCTGCGAGGTTTTTTCGCCGGCCGACTGGCGTTTGTCTGCGAGCGCACCGGCCGGAGCGAGATTTACACGTCCGACGTCTTCTTCGGCGACATCGTGCGGTGGACCAGCGAGGGCAAGCAGATCGTGGGCCCGCGCTGGGCTCCCGACGGATCCAGGATTGTCTTCACCAGCTATCGGACAAGTTTCCCGGATATCTACGTGCTTGAGCTCGGCAACCGGCGCATCTCTCTGCTCGCCAGTTTCAAGGGCACGAACAGCGGCGGCCGCTATAGCCCGAACGGCGCGCAGATTGCCATGGTGCTTTCCGGCGAGGGCAACCCTGAGATCTATGTGGCCAACACCCAGGGCCGCCAGATCCGGCGCCTGACCAACAATCAGTCGGTTGAGGCTTCGCCGGCTTGGTCGCCTGATGGCTCGCGCCTGGTCTTCACTTCCGATGCCGCTGGTGGGCCGCAGCTCTACACGATGTCGGCAAGCGGAGGTTCCATGACCCGTCTGGCCACCAATATTTCAGGGTATTGTGCCGAGCCGGACTGGAGCGTGGCTGATCCAAACAAGATCGTCTTCACGGCCAAGATGGGCCGGACCTACCAGGTGGCGGTTTTCGACATGGCGGCGAGGGCGAGCAAGATCGTCTCGCACGCTCCGACCGACGCCATCGAGCCGGTCTGGCTGGCCGACGGCCGGCATATCATCTGCACCTTCCGCGCGGCCAATACCAGCAGCCTCTACCTGATCGACACTGAATCGGGCAAGGCCATGCGGCTGAGCCCAAGCGGCATGGGCAATGTTTCCGGAGCCAGTTACCTCGCGCCGTGAACGTTCTGCCGTTCACGGCCGGCTGCCAGTCCAGGGGAAATAGTCCGGCAGGGGCCGCGGGCGACCGAGTAACGATCGAGACGGCCGGGGCGGATTAATTCTGTGAAACTCCTGTTCATCGGCGACATCGTGGGCAAACCCGGGCGCGAGATCGTCGGCACCCTCGTCCCGAGGCTGCGCGCCGAACGGGACCTCGACTTCGTCATCGCCAACGGCGAAAACGCCGCCGCGGGTGCCGGCATCACCGGTGCCATCTGCCGGTCGCTGCTCGAAGCCGGCGTTGATGCGATTACGCTCGGCGACCACGTCTGGGACCAGAAGGGTTTCGAAAACGAAATTACCGCATTCGAGCGCGTGTGTCGTCCGGCCAACCTGCCGGCGGCGTGTCCGGGACGCGACCATGTCATCATTGAAAAGAACGGGTTCCGGCTGCTCGTCTTCACCGTGCTGGGCCGAAGTTTCATGGGGGCGAAAGCGGAGTGTCCGTTCCTTGGGGCCGATGCATTGCTGAAAAAGCTCGCGGGAAAATACGACGGTGCGCTGGTGGAGGTTCATGCCGAGGCCACCTCGGAGAAACAGGCGTTGGGCTGGCATCTGGACGGGCGGGCCACGGCGGTCCTGGGCACCCACACCCACGTGGCCACGGCGGACGCCTCGCTGTTGCGCCGGCAGACCGCCTTCATGTGCGACGTGGGCATGACCGGTCCGCACGAGTCGGTGCTGGGACGCGAGATCGAGCCGGTCATCAACCGCTTTCTCGACGGCATGCCGCGCCGATTTGAGGTCGCGGCGGGTGACAACCGCCTGTCGGCTGCACTTGTGGAGTTCAACCCCGCGGGCCGGGCGACCGGCATCGAGTGGCTCAGCCGGGGCCAACCTGGTTAGTGTCATACCTGGGGCACAAAAACTGAACCCGGGTGTTTCTGGAGGTTCCCTTTTTGAGTTTTTTGTGCTTTTTGTGGGCATTCTGTTTCATGAAATTCTCCTCGACCGCTGCTGATGCCTATGTGCCGGACGGCACGCCGTTGCCGGCGGCACTGGCCCGGACGACGCATCTTTGCATCGCTGCCCATCAGGACGACATCGAGATCATGGCCTACCACGGGATTGCGGAATGCCATGGTTCGACCGACCGCTGGTTAACCGGGGTCGTGGTCACCGACGGGTCCGGCAGTCCGCGCGCGGGTAAATTCGCGAATCACTCCGACGAACAGATGAAGGCGGTCCGGCGCGAAGAACAACGGCGGGCGGCGAAGATCGGCCAGTACTCGGCCGTCATCCAGCTGGCGCATCCGAGCACGGTGGTGAAAAGCGCGAGGTCCGCGGGACTGCGGGACGATCTGCGCGCCATTGTCGCGGCCGCCGGGGCGCACACGGTTTATCTTCACAATCCTGCCGACAAGCACGACACGCATGTGGCGGTGTTTCTGCGCAGCCTGGAAGCCCTGCGGTCACAGCCGGCGGCGAAGCGGCCAAAACAAGTCTACGGCTGTGAGGTTTGGCGCGATCTCGACTGGCTGGTTGACGCCGACAAGCAGGTCCTTGACGCCTCGGCCAAGCCCAGGCTGGCGGCGGAACTGGTGGCCGTATTCGCGTCACAGATCGCCGGCGGCAAGCGCTACGATCTCGCCACCGCCGGACGCCGCCTGGCCAATGCCACGTTCCACGCCTCGCATTCGACGGACGGGGCGACTGCACTGACCTGGGCCATGGACCTGACGCCTTTGGTGCGGAACGAAAAGCTGTCGATTGAGGAATTTACTCTCGGCCACATCGACCGGCTGCGCGCCGACGTGGCGGCGCGCCTGAAGAAGTTCGGTTGAGGGATTCAGCTGGCGACCGGGGATGGCGGCCTGCCTTTTTTCGTGTGTTTCGGGTGATTCGTGGGTAAGCAAAATCCATGGTCAAAAGCACCGGCATCTATCAAGGCGAGCTGAATTGCCAACTGACTCACGGCCCGTCGGGTCAGTTGGTCGAGACCGACGCCCCCCGGGACAATCATGGCCGCGGACAGGCTTTTTCCCCGACCGACCTGACGGCGGCCTCCTTCGCCTCATGCATGGTGACAACGATGGCCATCGCCGCGCGGACCAAACTGGGTTTGGACATTCCCGGTGTGCGCTGGGAGGTGGCCAAGGAGATGTCCACGGACGCGCCACGCCGCATCGTCCGCCTCGCGACCGAAATCTGGCTGCCATTTTCCCGGTCGATCGACCCGGAAGGGGTTTTGGAAGCGGCAGCCCTCAACTGTCCGGTGCATCACAGCCTGAATCCCTACATCGACCGCCCCGTGGTCTTCCACTGGCAGGAACCCTAGCTTATTTCGCCCCGCCGCCCAAACGGTAGGTTGAGTTGAAGATCAGTTCGTAGCCGTCGGCGGCGATGCGGATCTTGAATTTCCCGGAAGTGGCGTCGGCCGGCTGCGCGCGTCCAGTGACCTTGCGCGGCTTATGCTTTTGATTCACGCCATCGCCCGTGAACTCCACAACCTCTCCTTTGTTCAGGCTTGCCAGCTCCGCGTCCGAAAGCGTGATGGTGATGCGACCGGTCTCGCCCCAGAAAAACCATGGGAATACTTTCACGGTATACGTCGCCGCGAGGGTCGAGCCCTCCCGCCGAAAGACTCCCGGGATGAGGGTCACGCTGCCGATGTAGATGGAAGTCTTCATCGGTGCGACGGTGATCCGGTCCCAGCCGGTGACCACCGGCGCCGTCTCGGCCCGCAACGGCGCGATCAGCCCCAGGGCCGAAAGCAAAAGAAATCCGGGCAGTCGCATGGTCGTCCAAGGTGTGGTCAAGCCGCCGGCTGGCGCAAATGATATTTGCAGGCGGCCGGCTTGGCGGCGCCCCATTTCCTCGTTGCCAAGACCGGCGGCGGGTCGTTGCTTGGCCGCATGGCAAAGAAGGCGCAAGCCACTTGGGGTGGACGTTTCTCGGCGGGCCCCGCCGGGTTGATGCTGCGTTTCAGCGAATCGGTGTCATTCGACCGCCGGCTGGC
>JBBIHQ010000013.1:0-14769 GCA_037446975.1 Opitutia bacterium | reverse complement strand
CGCAACGATCAGGTCGCGACCGATATGCGCCTGTATTTAAAGTCGGCCTGTGCCGGGCTGAGCCAGGAAATCGCCGGGGCGCAGCGCGCGATCCTGAACCGGGCGGAAAAATACCGCGACGTGCTGATTCCGGGCTACACCCACCTGCAACGGGCGCAGCCGGTGTTTCTGGCCCACCACCTGTTCGCCTATCTCGAGATGCTGCAGCGCGACGTGGAACGCTTGGCGGTCGTGGCCGATCATGCGAACTGGTGCCCGCTTGGATCCGGCGCGCTCGCCGGCACGACCCTGCCGATCGACCGGGAGTTTGCGGCCAAACAGCTGGGTTTTGTCGACGCCAAAGGCCGACCGCGGGTGACGCAAAACAGCATGGACGCCGTCAGCGACCGCGATCTGTTCATCGAATTCGCCGCGGCCTGCGCGTTGGTCGGGGTGCATTTGTCCCGGCTGGCCGAGGATTTGATTTTATGGGCGAGCCAGGAGTTCAAATTCGTCGACCTGCCCGACGCGTTCAGCACGGGCTCAAGTCTGATGCCGCAGAAGAAGAACCCCGACTCGATGGAACTGCTGCGCGGCAAAGCGGCCCGGCTGCAGGGTAATCTTCATACCTTGCTGGTCTTGGTCAAGGGCCTGCCGCTGACCTACAACCGCGACCTGCAGGAGGACAAACCCCCGGTGTTCGACAGCCACGACCAGACGGCGCTCTGTCTCGAGGTGCTCGCGGGTGCGATGGCCGGATTGGAAGTCAATCGTGAGCGTTGTGCCGCGGCGGTCGCCGATCCGGCGTTGCTGGCGACCGATCTGGCGGACTATCTCGTGCGCAAGGGCGTTCCGTTCCGCGAGGCCCATCACGCCGTGGGTGCGGCCGTCAGGCTGGCCGAGCAGAATTCGGTGCGGCTCGATCAATTGCCGTTTGACGAAGTGGGGCGGTTGCATCCTGGATTCGGCCCGGATTGGGTGGAATCGTTTGATCTGCAGAAGGCCATGGCCCGCCGCCACGGTCCGGGCATGCCCGGACCGGCGCAGGTGGCGCGGCAAATGAGGCGCTGGCGGAAGGTGCTCGCTTGATGCGCCCGAGGCGCGTCCCGACTTTTCATGCCGGCCATTCGCATCCTGACGGATCGTGTCGCCAACCAGATCGCCGCCGGTGAGGTGATCGAACGGCCGGCGGCCGTGGTGAAGGAACTCGTGGAAAACAGCCTCGATGCCGGGGCGACCCGCATCGAGGTGGAATTCAGCCACGGCGGCCGGAGTTCCATTCGGGTCGAGGACAACGGCAGTGGCATGTCGCACGACGATGCGCTCCTGGCGCTTGAGCGGCACGCCACCAGCAAACTCGTCGAGACGGCCGATCTTGACCGGCTGGGGACGTTTGGGTTTCGCGGCGAGGCCATGCCTTCCATCGCCAGCGTGGCGCATTTTGAAATGCAGACCAGGCCGGCTGGCGCACCGGAGGGCACCGAGGTGGTCGTGAGCGGCGGCAAGCTGGTTCACGTTCGCGCTTGCGGCATTGCTCCCGGCACCCGCATCACCGTTTCCCACCTGTTCAACTCGGTGCCCGCGCGCCGCAAATTCCTGAAGACGGACGCCACGGAATCGGCGCACATCGTCCAGACCGTGCGGCTGTATGCGTTGGCCTGTCCCCAGACAGCTTTCACGCTGGTTGAAGATGGTCGCGTGCTCTTCCAGTCACCGGTCTGTTCGACGCTGGCGGAGCGGGTGGGGGAGATTTTTGGCCGGCAGATGACGGCCGACATGCTGGCGCTCGACCAGTCCGGGGCGGGCCTGAAGCTCAGCGGGTTGATCGGAAAGCCCGGCGTAAACCGTGCGACCCGACATGAGATGTTGATGTTCGTCAACCGCCGGCCGGTGGACAGCCGCACGCTCAACTATGCCTTGCTCGAATCGTACGCAACGTCCCTGGCAAAGGGACGTTACCCGGTGGCCGTGTTGTTTTTGGAGATAGATCCGGCGGCGGTGGACGTGAACGTGCATCCGGCGAAGCGCGAAGTGCGCTTCCGCAACGAAGGGGCGGTGCGCGGTTTCGTCATCAGCGCGGTCCTTCAGCGCCTGCGAGAAACCGGAGCTCCGGCTCCGCCCGTGGGCCAGTCGGCGGGCGCGAGGCTGGAACCTGCCTCGTCAGAGCAGATGCCGGGGGACCCGACGGCAGCGACTCCGTCCCCCGTCACGAGTGTGATGTCGCAGCCGTTCCGCCCATTCACGCCTTTTCCGGTGCGTCCGGCTTTTCCTGTTGACGCCCCAAAGACCGCTTCGGACCAGCGCCCCAAGGATTCAACCGTCGCGTCCGTCTCGGGGCCATCCGGCGTGGTCGCGGGTCCGCGACCCGGGCTCCCGCCATCTTCGTTGCTGGGCTGGCGTTTCCTGGGGTCAGCCCATGGCGATTACGCATTGTTCGAAGCACCAGGCGGGATCGTGGTGCTCGACCGGCGCGCGGCCCACGAAAGGGTTTGGTACGAACGCCTGCAGGCCGAATTTTCCCGGGGCGAGGTCGCGAGCCAACGTCTGCTGTTCGCCCTGCCGGTGGAACTGGATGTGATCGCCAGCGCGCTGTTGCTGGACCGCTTGGAGTTTTTGCGCCGTCACGGGCTGGACGTGGCGGAGTTCGGCCGGAATTTTTTTCGCATCGAGGCCGTCCCGTCCTGGCTCGAGCCGGCGGATGCGGAGATGTTCCTCCGCGACGTGGTCGGCCTGATGCGCGATGGTCGGCTGGATGAGAAGAAGGCCGATCTGGCGAACGAGGAACTGGCCAGGCTGGCAGCCCAGAAGGCGGTGCGGCTGCCGTCTGCGGTCACCGAAACCGAGGCGCTGGCGCTGGCGGCGCAGCTCTATGCGTGTCTGCAGCCCCACACCAGTCCCGCGGGCCGACCCACGCAATTCGAGCTCAGCCGGGGCGAACTGGCGAGGCGCTTCCAGAGATAGGCGGGGCTGGTTCGGTTCGATTCCTTCCGAGCCTCCAGCCGCCGGGGTCGCCGGACCAAAAAATAAGCGTGACCATCGTGCTGGCTGGCATGAAAGTTGTTACAAAGACCAACATGTCCGCCGCCAAACCTGCTGCCAAGAAGACCACCGCCAAGCCCGTTGCCCGGGTCCATCGTCCCGCCGGCGACGGTCCCGTGGAAGTTTTTCGTTCGCTGATTCAGCGCCACCTCACTTCGACCCTCGCCCGTTATCCCGGTGCAGCCACCGCCAACGATTGGTGGACCGCCACCGCGCTGGCCGTGCGCGACACGATCCATGAGCGGATGATTGCCACCCAATCGGTGCACAACGCGAAGAATGTGCGCCGGCTGTATTATTTTTCGCTCGAATACCTCATCGGCCGGCTTTTTGGCAGCAACTTGCTTGCCACGGACCTGATGGAGACGGCGACGTCGGCGCTCGCCGGGCTGGGCCAGGACATGGAGGAGATCCGCGAGGCCGAGGTCGACATGGGACTGGGAAACGGCGGCCTCGGGCGCCTGGCGGCCTGCTTCCTGGATTCGCTCGCCACGCAGGATTATCCGGCGCTGGGTTATGGAATCTACTATGAATTCGGCCTGTTCCGCCAGCAGTTCGTCAACGGGTACCAGCTGGAACATCCGGACAATTGGAATATCTTCGGCAGTCCCTGGGAGGTGGTGCACCCGGAATACACGCAGGAGGTGAAGCTCTATGGCCGGATCGAGAACGTGTTCGATGACCGGGGCAATTACCGTCCGCGCTGGGTGGGGACCAAGACCCTTCTCGGGGTGCCGCACGACATCCCGATCGCCGGTTATGGAACGAAGACGGTCAACCTCCTCCGGCTCTGGGCGTCGCGCTCCACCGAGGACTTTGACCTCAAGACCTTCAACGAAGGCGGCTATGTGGAAGCCGTGCACGAAAAGGCGGTCGGCGAGACCATCTCCAAGGTCCTTTATCCGAATGACAAGACCGAGACGGGCAAGGAGCTGCGGCTGGTGCAGCAATATTTCTTCGTCGCCTGCTCGCTGCGCGACATCATCCGCCGTCATTTCCGCAACCCGGAGAACACCTGGACGAATTTCTCCGAAAAGGTGACGGTGCAGCTCAACGACACCCATCCCGCGATCGCGATCACCGAACTGATGCGCATCCTGCTCGACGAGCACAGTCTGGAGTGGGATGCGGCATGGGCGATCGTCAACCCGACCTTTGGCTACACCAACCACACGTTGATGCCCGAGGCACTGGAGAAATGGAGCGTCGGACTCTTTGAAAGAATCCTGCCGCGCCACCTCCAGATCATTTACGAGATCAACAGCCGGCTGTTGAAACTCGTCGAGCAGAAGTGGCCGGGCGACAATGGCAAGAAGAGCGTCTGCTCGCTCATCGAGGAGAACGGGGGCAAGCGGGTGCGGATGGCCAACCTTGCGGTGGCGGGCTCGCACGCGGTCAACGGCGTGGCCGAACTCCATACCGCGTTGCTGAAGAAAGATCTCTTTCCGGAATTCAACGAGCTGTACCCGGGAAAAATCCAAAACAAGACCAACGGCATCACGCCCCGCCGCTGGCTTTTGAAATGCAATCCCCGCCTGGCCGGTCTCATCACGGGAAAGATCGGCCCGGGCTGGGCCCGTGACCTCGCGGAGCTTCGCCGGTTGGAGAAGTGGGCCGACGACCGGGCCTTCCAGGAAGAGTTCATGGCCATCAAAGCCTTCAACAAGGCGGACCTGGCGGCGGTCATCCAGCAGGAGTGCGGGATCGAGGTCTCGTCCGACGCCCTCTACGATGTCCAGATCAAGCGGCTGCACGAATACAAGAGGCAGCATCTCAATCTGCTCCACATTCTCGCGCTTTACCGCCGTCTGGTGCAGAATCCCGGCCTGGACATCGTGCCCCGCGTGTTCGTTTTTGCGGCCAAGGCGGCGCCCGGCTACGACCTCGCCAAATCCATCATCAAGGCCATCAATGCCGTGGGCGCCCACATCAACGCCGACGCCCGGATCGGCGGCAAACTCAAGGTGGCTTTTCTGCCGAATTACCGCGTCTCGCTGGCCGAGAAGATCATCCCGGCGGCGGACATCTCAGAACAGATTTCCACGGCCGGCAAGGAGGCGTCTGGAACGGGCAACATGAAGCTTTCGCTTAACGGCGCCCTGACCATCGGCACGCTGGACGGGGCCAATGTCGAGATCAAGGAGGAGGTCGGCGACGAAAACATCTTCATCTTCGGGATGACGGTCGAGGAGGTCGAGGCCCTGCGGACGCGCGGCTACAATCCGCGGCAATGCTACGAGCATGACGAGGAATTGCGGGCGGTCGTTGACTGGCTGGGTTCCGACTACTTCACGCCGGGTGATGCGCAAAATTTTCCGATGCAGGTGAAACACAGCCTGCTGGACGGCGGCGATCCGTTCATGGTGCTGGCGGATTTTCGCGCCTACAGCGACGCCCAGGGGCGTGTCGACGCCGCCTATCGCGACCGGCGCCGCTGGGCGAAAATGGCGATACTCAACACCGCCCGCATGGGCAAATTCTCCAGCGACCGCACCATCAACGAATACGCCCGCGACATTTGGAGCCTCAAGCCGGTGAAGATTTGAAGGCCGGCATCCGCGATCCGGTTCGCCGCCAGCCGGATGCGGAACGCCTCCCAGCCGACATCCGGGTGTGTCAGAACGGAGGCGATGGGCGCTGAGCCGCCCGGCCGGGATTTGCCTTGTCGACCGGTGGCCGGGAGACACGATGCCGGCATGTCCCACGCCGACGGCCCGGGAGCCCGTCCTGGCGCCTCGCGCCACCCGATCATCTATACGATTTTGATCATACCCTTCGGGGCGGGAACGGGCTTTGTCACGGTGGCGCTGGCGTTCCTGGCGACGAAGCACGGTTTGTCAGTGCAACAGGGCGCCGAATTGGTGGCGCTCTCGGTGTTGCCCCAGGTGTGGAAGTTCTTCTGGGCGCCGATTGCGGACACCACCTTGAGCCGCCGCCGTTGGTACCTGATTGCCAACGGAGTCGTGGCGCTCGGTCTCCTGGCGCTGGCGGCGGTACCGCTGGGGTCCGCCACCTTGCGGCTGATGGAGGCGATCGTCCTCGCCACCAGCTTTGCCTGTACCTTCGTGGGGTTTTCGGCCGAGGCATTCATCGCCCATCTGACGCCGGTGAGCGACCGGGGACGGGTGAGCGGATGGTATCAGGCCGGCAATCTCGGCGGGACCGGCCTGGGCGGCGGATTGGGGCTGTGGTTGCTGGGCACTTTGCGATCCGGCTGGGAAACCGGTTTGATTCTCGCGGGTGCGACGCTGGCGTGCAACGTTGCGCTGACGTTTCTGCCCGACGTGCCGGCTGAGTCGCGCGAATGTTCGCTGGGCGGAGCGATGCGGAACCTCGGAACCGATCTTTGGCAGGTGATGTGGTCGCGCACCGGCTTGCTCTGCGCGGTGTTGTGCGTGGTTCCGGTGGGAACCGGGGCAGCGTCGGCGGTGCTGGCGCAGGCCGAAATTGCGGTGCATTGGGGGGCTGGGGCGGGGCAGGTGGAAATGGTGCAGGGATTTTTGGGCGGACTGGTGAGCATGGTGGGCTGCGTGGTCGGCGGTTATGGCTGCAACCGCTGGGGCTCGCGTCCGGCTTATGTCGGATACGGCCTGCTGATGGCGGCGGTGGCGTTGGGGATGGCTTTTTTGCCTGCAACCCTGCCGGTCTATATCGGCGGCAGCATGGCCTATTCGTTCACCACCGGCCTGACCTACGCCGCCTTCACCGGATTTGTGCTGGATGCGATCGGGGCCGGCAATGCGGCGACGAAATACAACGGCTTCGCGTCGCTTTCAAACACGCCGATCTGGTACATGGGTCTCGTGCTCGCTGCGGTGGACACCCGGTTCGGGCACCAAAACATGCTGCTGGCCGAGGCGGCGTTCGGCGTGGCCGGCGTGCTGGTCTTCGCGGCCACCGTGAATCTCAGCCAGCGCCGCCGGCCGGCGGTGGTAGCCGCGTGAAGCGCGAAAGACCGGACCGGCCGTTCAACGGAAGAGTTCCTTCGTGTCGGGCCGACTGAAGGGTTCGGCGAAGAACTTCGCCACGGTGCGATTGAACAGCTCGGGATTGGTCCAGGGAATCATGTGCGTCGCTCCCGGAAAAATGGCGAGGTGGGCTTGCTTGAGGTGATCGAAGATCAGCTGGGTGTGTTCGAGGCGGATGACATCCCTGTCGGCGGCCATCACCAGAACGGGTGAGGCAATTTTCTCCAACTCGGTTACGGCGATGTCGGGTTGTTCACCGAGCAGGTCGAGCCGCTGCTTCAAAACCGGCCAGGGTTCGGACTTGTCGCCCTTGGCGATCATCTCCGCGACCGTTTTGCTGGTCCGATCGACCCAGGCGAGGGCCCAGGGATAAGCACCTTGCGGGTTCAGGTTGGCTCCCATGATGGCCAGCTTGGCGACCTTGTCGGGGTGGTGGATCGCGAGAAGAAGGCCGAGAATGCCACCGTCGCTCCAGCCGAGAACATACGCGAACTTGATCTGGAGATGATCGAGCAGGGCGTTCAGGTCCTCGGCTTGCTGGACATAGGTGAGGCGTCCTGGCCCCATCTCACTTTTCCCGTGGCCGCGGCTGTCCGCGGCGATGACACGATAAAGCGGCGAGAAGAACTCGATCTGGTAGCCCATGTCGTGGATGCTGCCGCCGTTGCCGTGGATGATGAGCAGGGGCGCACCGGAACCGTAGGTCTCGTAATGGAGCTTGATGCCGTCGACCTCGACCACGGCGCCAACGCGGGCATTGTCGCCGTAAGGAATTGCGAGTTGGGGCGGCGCGGGCTGCGCCAGGGCGACGGACGCGGCCCCGACGAGGAAGGGAACAAGGCGGCGCAAAAGTCTCACGGCCGACCGGTCACCGCTTCTTTTTCCCGTTCTTCAGTTCGATGTTGAGATAGGTCTTGGCGAGCATCTGGGATTCGTAGAACTCGACCAAACGGACACCTTCACGCGGCTTGATCAGGTCCTTTTTCGTGGCGTGGTCGATCTGCTGTTTGATGCGACGGCAAAGTTCCTCCCACTGGTATTGCACGCCCTCGATGACGTCAGCAATCCGGGAGCCGGCCAGCGCCTCCTCGATGTAGAATCCATTGGGTTCGTCGTCTTCGAGGAAGACGTGCACCTCGTTGACGCGACCGAAGAGGTTGTGCAGGTCGCCCATGATGTCCTGGTACGCCCCGGTCAGGTAGATGCCGAGGTAGTAGGGATCATGGTTGAGCGGGTGCAGGGTCAGGTAATCCTTCGTATCCTGCAGGTCGATGAAGCTGCCGACCTTGCCGTCCGAGTCGCAGGTGATGTCGACGAGGACCGCGTTGACGGTGGGTTTTTCCTTGAGCCGGTGCAGGGGCGTGATGGGGAAGAGCTGCTTGAGCGCCCAGCTGTCGAGGAGCGACTGGAAGACGGAAAAATTGCAAACGTACTGGTCGGCGAGAAGATTCTTCAGGTCGTGCAACTCCTCGGGCTGGTAGCCGGACTTCGTGCCCTCCTTGTCGATCTTCTCGCAAATCTGCCAGAAGATCTGCTCGGCGGCGGCGCGGTTTTCGAGGTCAAGGTAGCCGAGATTGAAGAGCGAAAAGGCCTCCTCCTTCTTCTGCAGGGCGTCGTGGAAGCGCTCGAGGCGCCCGAGCTTGGCCTTGTTCTTCAGGAGCACCTCCATGTCGCCGACAATCTTGTGCCGGGTCTTCGGCTGGTGCTGTTTGCCGAGCGACTCGTGCTTGTTGATGCGTTCGAAGACCTCCACGACGAGCATGGAGTGGGGTGCGGCGACCGCGCGGCCGGACTCGGTGACGATGTCGGGCACCTTGACCCCGGAGGCCGTGCAGATCTCGCGAATGTTGAACACGACGTCGCGGGCGTATTCACCCAGCGTGTAGTTCATGGACGACTCGAAGTTGGTGCGCGAGCCGTCGTAATCGATGCCCAGCCCGCCGCCGACATCGAGGTAGCCCATCGGGAACCCCATCTTGTCGAGCTGGCAGTAAAAGCGCGCCGCCTCCGTGACCGCGGCCTTGATCGTGATGATGTTGGGGACCTGCGAGCCGATGTGAAAGTGCACGAGCCGGAGGCACTGCTGCATCTTGGCGGCCTTCAGTTTCTCGACGGCGAAGAGGATCTCGGCCGTGTTGAGGCCGAACTTGGCGTTGTCGCCGGTGGACGTGGCCCACTTGCCCTCGCCGCGGGTCTGGAGTTTCACGCGAAAACCGATCATGGGTTTCACGCCGGTCTCCCTCGAGATCTCGATGATGCTGTCGACCTCGGAGAGCTGCTCGATGACGATGATGATCTTCTTGCCGAGCTTCCGGCCGAGTAGGGCCAGCCGCATGTAGTCGTGGTCCTTGTACCCGTTGCAGATGATGAGCCGTTGGGCGCCCTCGTGCATCGCCAGCGCAATCATCAGCTCGGGCTTGGAACCGGCCTCGAGGCCGTAGTTGAAATCCTTGCCGGCCGAAATGATCTCGTCGACCACTTCGCGCAGCTGGTTGACCTTGATCGGGAAGACGCCCCGGAATTCCCCCTTGTAGCCCTCGTCCTTGATCGCCCGCTGGAAAACCTGGTTGAGCTCGGTGACCCGGTGCCGGAGCGTGTCTTGCAGGCGGATGACCAGCGGCGCCTTGAGCCCCATGCTCTTCGCCTCGTTGACGATGTCCAACAAGCGGATGGTGCGCCCGTCCGCGAGCGGCTGCACCTGGACAAATCCCTCGGAATCCACCGAGAAATGATTGGCGCCCCAGCGCTTAAAACCATAATGCTCTTCAGACTGCGCGGCGGACCAGTTGGCTGCGGATTTTGGCTTCAATTTCTGGATTGGGAGACAGGCGGGGGTTAGGCTTGCTTTTATGAATCTGGCTAGGCTTATTCGCCCTTTTCAAATTTTTCAAAACACCCGAAGACGCAATGACTAAGTTACACGTTCTCCTCGCTCAAGCCCAACCCGCCGCCCCGGGCGGCGCCTCCGCCCTGATGCAGCTGGCCCCGCTGGTGCTGATGTTTGCGGCCATGTATTTCCTGCTGATCGCCCCGCAGCGCAAGAAGCAGAAGGCACACGAGAAGATGCTCACGGAGCTGAAGGCGGGCGACGAGGTCGTGACCTCCGGTGGCATTTATGGCACCATCACCAGCGTGAAGGATGACCGTTTTGTCGTCCGGATTGGCGACAACAACAAGGTCGAGGTCGGCAAGAGCTTCATCAGTGTTGTCGTCAAGCGAGCCGACGCATCCTGAGCGTCCCGCCGGTTTCGCCGGTCGCATTGCGCCGCCTGCCGATGAATTTAACAACCAAACCCCATGCTCCGTAACAACCTCTGGAAACTGATCCTGTCCGCTGCCATTGTGCTGTGGGCGGTGTTCACCCTCCTGCCGCTGAAGGACCAAGACTTTGGCGCCTACGTTAACAGCCACGTTTCCGCCAAGCCGGCGGAATTTGCCAAGTTGATGACCCAAGTGGGCGACCGGATCAAATCCGGCCGCGCCTCCAGCGTCTACATCGCCCTCAAGCAGATCGGGACGGAGGAGAAGCTCGACCTGTCACAATATTTCCCGCAGATCCGTCTCGAAAATACGCTGAAGAACGTCGAGAAGCGGAACACGATCCTCCTCGACGAGCTGCTCCGGCGCTCCAAGGGGCATCTGCAGCTCGGCCTCGACCTCAAAGGTGGCGTCGCCTTCACTCTGCAGGTCGATGAGCAGGCGATCGCCAAGTCCACCAAGGAGAACCGCAGCGAAAAGCTTACCAAGGCCATTGAAATCATCAGCAGCCGTGTCAACGGGCTCGGTGTCGCCGAGCCCATCATCCGGCCGCTGGGTGACAACCGGATCGAGGTCCAGTTGCCGGGCGTCTCGACCAAGGACAACCCTCAGCTCGTCGACACGCTGGTCCGGCCCGCGCGGCTCGACTTCCGGATGGTGCATCCCACCATTGCGCCGCCGCAGGAAGAACCGGCGGGCTACGAGCCCATGGCGCTCGACGTGGAAACGCGCCGGGGTGAGAGTCTCGCCGAAGAGCTGTACATCAAGCGAATCCCGGAGATGACTGGTGAGGGCGTGGCGGACGCTTACCCGGTGATGGACGAATTCGGGCGGTTCAAGATCATCCTCAAGTTTACGAAGGAAGGGAGCCGGCAGTTCGCCGAGGTCACCAAGGCCATCGCCGACGAGGGCCAGCGCACCGGCCGCCGCGGGCGGCTCGCCATCGTCCTGGACGGCAAACTTTATTCGGCTCCCGGCGTTGAAAAGGAGATCGACGGCGGCAGCGCGGAAATTTCCGGCTCCTTCACGCAGCGCGAGGCCATCGACCTTTCCAACGTGCTCAACAACCCGCTCGACCTGCCCCTCCAGATCAAGGAGAAACATGAGGTCGAGGCGTCCCTCGGTGCGGACGCCATCTCGAGCGGCGTGAAGGCCTCGCTCATCGGCACGGCCGCGGTCGCAGCCTTCATGATCACGTTCTATGCCACGGGTGGCGTCGTGGCCGTGGTCACGCTCGCGGTGAACATCATCGTCATCTTGGGCGTCATGAGCAGCATTGGTGCCACCATGACCCTGCCCGGCCTGGCCGGCATCGTGCTGACCATCGGCATGGCGGTCGACGCGAATATCCTGATTTTTGAGCGCATGCGCGAAGAAATGGCTCTCGGTAAAACCCTCTCCAGCGCCAACCAGGGCGGCTACGAGAAGGCGCTCACCACCATTCTCGATGCGCACATAGTGCAGCTAATCATTTGCGCCATTATGATCTGGCTCGGCACCGGCCCCATCAAGGGCTTCGGTTTCACGCTCCTGATCGGTGTGCTTTCCACTCTGTTTTCGGTCCTCATTACGGCCCACTATTTCATGGAGCTGCTGATCGACTCCAACTTCGTGAAGAAAATCACCTTCCGGCGCATGCTGGGCGACCTCAAGGTGGACTTCGTCAAATACGGCAAGCCGTGCGCCATCGGCTCGGTGGCGCTGGTGGTTATCAGCTTTTGCTACGTCATCTATCAGGGTGACCGCATCTACGGCACGGACTTTGCCGGCGGCGATCTCATCACCGCCAATTTCACCCAGAAGATTGACAACGCCAAGATTCGCGAGGTGGCCACCGCCAGCGGCATCGGCGAAATCAACACGACCTACATCAGCGATCTCAGCGGCGGCCGGGACCAGCTCACGCTCGAGACCGCCTACGGCAAATCCGGTGCGTTCTTTGCGGCCCTGCAGAAAGCGTATCCGGCCGCGGGTCTTGAAAAGGTCGGGGAAAGCCAGATCGGCGCCGCCATGGGCAAGGAAATCAAATGGAACGCCATGCTGGCCGTCGGTGTGTCCATGCTCGTCATTCTCGTCTATATCGCGTTCCGCTTTGAGTTCGGGTTCGGCATCGGCGCGATGGCCTCGACCCTGCATGACATCTTCATGAACATCGGCATCTTTGTGCTTACCGGGCGCCAGTTTTCCGCGCCGATGGTCGCCGCCATCCTGTGCGTTGCCGGCTATTCCATCAACGAGACCGTCGTCGTCTTCGACCGGATCCGCGAGGAGCTGAAAATCAATCCGACCGGCTCGCTGCGCGATGTCATCAACAGTGCCATCCGGAAGGTTTTCGCCCGCACGATCATGACGGCGACGACGACTTTCCTCGCCGCGCTGTCTCTCTATCTCTTCGGTGGTGGCGTGCTGCACGACATCTCGTTCACCTTCCTGGTCGGCATCGTCACTTCGACTTTCTCCGCCATCTTTATCGCCGCGCAGGTGTTCTACTGGTGGCACAAGGGGGACCGGAAGCATGTCGAAGCCCACCACGACATCGCGCCCAAATACGAATGGGCCGGTTCCTCCCGCGCATCCAAGTAAATCGGCAGGGCGCGTCGTCCGAGGCGCGCCGTGCTTTTGCCTCCGATGCGCTGGAATTACACGCCGGTTGATCCGGCCAACGTGACTGAACTCGCGCGCTGCCTGGGCACGTCAACGGTAGTGGCTGAGCTTCTGATGCGCAACGGCTTGAGTGAGGCCGACCCGGCGGGCCGTTTTCTTCAGCCAGCGCTGGCCACTCTCGGTGATCCTTTCCTGCTGTCGAATCTTACGGCCGCGGTGGAACGCCTGTTGCGGGCCTTGCGTTTGGGCGAGCGGGTCGTGGTTCTCGGTGACTACGACGTCGACGGCGTTTGCAGCACGGCGATCTTGATCAGTCTGCTGCGCCGGCTGGGGCTCAATCCCCGGTTTGTCGTGCCGCGCCGTGCCGCGGAGGGTTATGGTCTGACGCGCGGCTCGATCGATCGGGCACTGGAGGCGGGCAAGCCGGACCTGTTTATCGCGCTCGATTGCGGGACCAACTCCATCGACGAGGTTGCCTACCTGCGTTCGCTGGGAGTCGACGTCATTATAGTCGACCATCATCGTTCGACTGAACTACCGGCTGAAGGCGCCACTTTGATCAACCCGCACGTGCATCCGGTGGAGAACGACGGGGCCTGGCGCTATCTCTGCACCGTCGGCCTCGTGTTCAAGCTTGCGCACGGCCTTCTCAAGCGACTCCGCGCGGAAAACCATCCGGTGGCTTTGGGCATTGTGCTGAAGGACTATCTCGATCTGGTGGCGCTGGGGACCATCGCCGACCTCGTGACCCTGACAGGTGAGAACCGTATTTTTGCCCGGCACGGCCTCCGGGTGATGTCCGAGACCAAGCGGCCCGGGCTGCTGGCCCTGATGGGCGTATCGGGGTTGAAACAAGAACAGGGGCTCCTGCCCAGCGACATTTCTTTCCGGCTGGGGCCGAGGATCAACGCCAGCGGCCGGCTGGCTGACGCCTCCCTGTCGGTGGAACTGCTGCTCAGCGACGACTGGCAGTTCTGCGACAAGGCAGCCCGGCAGCTCGACGACCTCAACCGGGAGCGGCAGGACATTGAGCGTGAGATCACCGAGCGGGCCGAACGCTATGTGGAGGAGAATTTTCGCGCCGCGAGCGGTCTGGTGCTGTTCGATGAAAACTGGCATCCGGGCGTGGTTGGCATCGTCGCCGGGCGGGTTTCGCGCAAATACAACCGACCCACCATTGTGCTCGGCAACGAAGGCGAATTTGCCAAGGGCTCCGGCCGGGGGATCAACGGCTTCAATCTGGTTGAGATTCTGGCGGCGTGTTCAAGTTGTCTGGAAAACTGGGGCGGACATCCCATGGCGGTCGGCGTCACCCTCAGGAAGGACCGGCTGGCCGGGTTTCGCACCGTGTTCGACGAGGTCGTACGGCGCAGCCGCGACCAGGGCGCGGCCGAGCCCGGGGTGGAATTGTCAGGCTGGCTGGAGGGAACCCAGCTGACCGAACAACTGATGGGCGAACTCGAACAATTGCATCCGTTCGGCATGGGCAATCCCGAGCCGGTGTTCGGCGTGCGCGGGGTGCGCCTCCGGAACCGGCCGGACGTCTTCAAGGAACAGCATTTTCGATTTGCCGCCGAGGACGACAAGGGCCGGCGCATCAGCGGCGTCGCATGGAAATTGGCGGATCGATTGCCGCCGGTCGGCCAACCGCTCGAAATGGCGATCCAGCTCAATTGGAATTACTACAATGGGCGCAAAATGCTGCAGATGGAACTGTTGGACTGGCGGCCAGCCGAGCGCGGGGTTGCCGGACAAAATTCTGCTTGAATTGGCTCAGGTATCTTCGCTTAGTCACCCCTCCCTTGTGCACCCGTAGCTCAACTGGATAGAGCGCCAGACTACGAATCTGGAGGTTAGGGGTTCGACTCCCTTCGGGTGTACCATTTCCAAGCTCCGGTGTCGCAAGAATGTCGGCAGTGGC
>JBBIHQ010000012.1:0-63563 GCA_037446975.1 Opitutia bacterium | reverse complement strand
GTCGATCTCGTGTCCGGCAGCGGTGCGAGCTACGCCCCGGCGGGCTCGGTGCCCGATCGCGCCTCAACTGCCTGGCTGTTGGCGATCGGTTTAGCTATGGTCCTCTTCTGCTCCCGTAGCGCGCGGGTCATAGTCCGTTGACTTGAAATCGAACCTTCAACGGGACACACAGAAGACGCGCGCGCTTCCCCTGGCTAACCCACCTGCACTGCATTTTCCGTATGGCGCTTTCATAGAAGTCTGACGAAGCATTCGATGGCGGTTTAGGAGCGATGGGCGGCGGGCGCTGGGACTAGAACTGAGGCGCGAAGATTTACTGAAATTTTCCGCCAATCATTTGCAGAGATAGAAATGAGAGACTGTAAGCTTGTTAACGTTTCGAAACCTGTACCTATCGCAAATTGATCCTCAGTCGCACGCGCGTTCTTGCGCTAGCTTCGGTGCTTTTCGGGCAATTGCTTTTTGCTGATACCTTGCTGGATCTGGGCACCTTGGGCGGATCTTACAGTACTGGCTTCGGCATCAATGGCTCGGGCCAAGTGACGGGCTTTAGCACAACGTCCGGCGGTGAGGCTCACGCGTTTGTGACCACGGGAGGAGCAATGACCGATCTGGGTACCTTGGGCGGATCCGTAGGCTATGGCACCGGCATCAACAACTCGGGCCAGGTGGTGGGATATAGCCAATTGGCTGGAGACGGACCGTCGTGGCACGCGTTTGTGGACACAGGCGGAGTGATGACTAATCTGGATACGCTCGAATCAGGCCTCCTGACTAACGGGACATCAGCCGGCTTTCTTGCTCTTTACTCCGCAAATGCCATCAACGACATTGGTCAGATAACCGGCTACGGCACTTATTTCGATGGAACGCGCACCCAAACTCACGCTTTCCTGCTGGATACGGAGACGACCGGCGGTGGTCCGACAAGCGGTGTGCCGGATACCACGAGCACGCTGGGTCTGCTCGGGCTTGTCATGGGCGGACTCATTTTGCTCCGCCGTCAAGTATTGAAAAAAGGTTTTCGAGATCGCAGCCCTGATTTTTCATTTTCTCCGTAGTTTGAGGAGTTATTCCGGCGCTGCTTGACTTTCAGACTTTCGAACAGACGAAAGGTTGGGCTCGTTATCCACGAGCCACGCGGCGGGTTAAGATCAGCCTTCGCGCAAGGCTGAGGCCTGACAAGTAACCCGCCCTGCCAAGGGCCAGAGCAAAGGCAATTTTCTAAAGGCGATGGGGGTTGGGCTCCAGGCAGGCAATGGCGGGAAACGGTGGACAAGTGTGAAACTTGCGTGCAAGGATCCAACTCGTACTGGGCAGGCAGAACCACGCTGATGCACCTGACGAACATCAAATTATTCTCCGGCGGATTGAGGATGTACTCAAGGGGAAGGCTGGGTTTGGCCGTTGTTTTCGTTGGGTGGTCGTTGACTGCCGCCGTTCCTTCTGCCCGGGCGCAATTTGTCTACGCCAACACGGTGACCGCGCAGCCTGGGCTCCTGGCCTACTATCAGTTCGCCGGTACGACCAATAGCAGCGTCGGCGGTTACACCGGTACGCTCACGACGGGTGCCACGATTGATGTTATCGGATCGGGCGCGGGACTGGCCGGAGATCCCAACAATCAGGCACTGAATCTCAACGGGACCAGCGGCAACGAGCTGCAATCCAGCCTGACCGGTGGGGTCTCTACGGCCGGGAGCATTCTCGCCTGGGTGAACCTGGCGCAACTGCCGTCCGCGGCTGGCCGCATCTTTTATGTCGCCGGTCAATCCGCCGTCGCGGACGATTTCGACCTGCAGATTCAGACTGACAACAAGCTCTACTTTTATACCGACAGCGGGGGTAGCGTCTCTTCGCCGACGGCGCTGACCGCGGCTGATCTCGGCACTTGGATCTTTGTGGCGGCGACTTTCACTGCCGGCGGTGACCGGAATCTTTACATCAATGGTTCGCTTGTCGGCACGAACACTCCGGGCGGCCACTCTGACAGCGGGAATGCTTTTACCATCGGATACAGCAATGTGTTTGGCGGCCGGGCGTTCAACGGGGACATTGCCCAAGTGGCTTTTTTCAACACCGACTTGAGTGCAGCCCAGATCGCATCGATCGATGCAGCGGCTTTCACCGCCATACCCGAACCTCCAAGCATCGCGTTGATGGGCGTTGGGTTGTTGGTATTAATCGCACAACATCGCCGGCGCTCGATCCGGAATGGCGCCAGGCTGGGACGCTAGGGCCTGCGTCCAGGGCGAGCGGATTTGCGCCGGCGCCGCAAGATGGTTCCGCCCCTGATTTTTCACTCGAAGCCGAACAGATCGGCCAGGTCGCGGCGGTCCTTCTTGGTGGGGCGCCCCATGCCGCGCTGGCGGGCGAGCATGTGCTCTATTCCAGCCTGCTTGGCGCGTTCGTATTCCGACGGTGGGGTGAGATCCAGCATGAACTCCGGCAGCTGTTTTGCCGCGACCCGCGACCGCGGCAAGGCGACAACCTTGAGGGTGCGCTTCATCACGCCGATGTGGACAGTGACGGTCTCGCCCAGGTGGACATCGCGGCCGGGTTTGGCCTCGAGGTCGCCGATCACCACCTTGCCGGCCCGACAGGCGGCGGTGGCGAGCGGACGCGTCTTGAACACGCGCACGCACCAGAGCCATTTGTCGAGCCGGGGATCGTCCATAAGGGAAGCAAGCTAAACGGGAATGGGGAAATCAGGAAAGCAGGAACGGAGGTAACCTCAATTTTCACCAATAGGCCGCAAATGAAATCAAGGTCGATGAATACTTTGATTTTTTCCCCAAATCCTGGGCGGATTTTTTGGCACAATAAGTCACAAAAATAGCCTGATTCTACGGCCGTTGATTTTCCGCCCCCCCATAGGCGCAGTCAAAGCGTCCATTGCCAACGTGTTTGGTGTTCTTCGTGGCGGTGAATTCAGCTGATCGGAGCGGGTTCTGGATTAGTGGCTCATTGGTGCCCATTAGTGGCTGGTCTCGCCCGGTTTTGTCCGGGTTGCACCGGAATAAAAGCTGGCTAGCCTCCTCCCACGTGTATGAAAGTCCGCGCCCTTGTCGCTCTTTTGTCCTTTCTCACCGCCATGACCCTGCAGGCTGACATCAAACCCGCGTCGAAAACCGAGTTCGCCACCATCGGGGGCGGATGCTTCTGGTGCATGGAAGCCGTGTTCCAGCACGTGCCGGGTGTCATCCACAGCGTGAGCGGCTACTCCGGCGGGACGACCGCGAATCCGACCTACGAGGAGGTGTGCGGGCATGGCACCGGTCATGCGGAGGTCGTCCAACTTGAATTCGACCCGACGGTGATCAGCTACGAGAAACTGCTGGGCGTCTTTTTCGAGGCGCACGATCCCACGACGCTCAACCGTCAGGGAGCGGACGAGGGCGACCAGTACCGCTCGGTGATTTTCTATGCCGACGAGGCGCAGCACCAGGCCGCCCTTCGCGCCAAGGCGGCCGCGCAAAAAAACCATGAGGACCCGATTGTCACCGAGATTGTGCCGCTCAAGAAATTCTGGCGCGCCGAGGACTATCACCAGGACTACTTCAACCAACATCCGAATCAGGGCTATTGTGCGTTTGTCATCAAGCCCAAGGTCTCAAAGCTGCAGCACAAAGGCGTGATCAAGGAGTGAACAGCCGGCGGTGGGATTGGGGCGCCGGTGGACTGCCGCGGGCAATGCCAAGGTTCAGACCGGCGCGGGCAGGAGGAACAGCAGGGCGGCGAGCAGATGGCAGAGGCTGCCACCGATGGCGAAGACCTGGCGGGGCAGCACATCATAGCGCGGCAGCCGCCAGACATAAAAGGCGAGTGCGATCAGATAGCTGAGCCCGCCCGCGAGCATCAACCAGAGACCGCCAGCCGGAAGCGTCGCGACGACCGGCTTGATGGCGATGACAGCCAGCACACCGACCAACACATAGGCCAGAAACGACACGACGCGGTATCGTCCGGCGAACAACAGTTGGAAAAGCAGACCCACGGTGCAAAGCCCCCAGATGACTCCGAAGAGCGACCATCCCCACGCCCCGCGCAGCCCGACGAGCAGGAACGGCGTCGAGGTGCCGGCGATAAGCACGAAGATGGCCGCGTGCTTGTACAGGCGGAACGTACGTCGCCACTCGGCCGCCTCCAGGCTATGGTAGAGACCGAAGACGGTGTAAAGCAGCACAAGCGAAACGCCGAAGACGCTGAAGCTGGCGATGTGCCAGGCATTGCCGCGCAAGCAGGCGAACACGATAAGCAACGCAAGGCCGGCGGCACCGAGCACCAACCCGACGCTGTCGGTGATGCGATGGGCCAGTTTTTCACCCAAGGAATAGACGGGCGCGACGGACTCCGGCTCGGGAATGGTCGCCCCTTGGGCCTGCAACCGGCGGCGCCGGACCAGATCGTCGGTGACCCGGTCGCACCAGCGGATGAGCCGGCAGGGCCGTGGACTCTTGAATTCCGATTCCTCCCATTCACCGCCATCGGCGTAAAGGCTCTTCGGGAAGATCCACGTGCCGAACACAAAGTCGGGCACCGGCAGGGTGAAGAAGCCGGAGATGGCCTCATTGCAGTCAATAACCGCGTGGTGCCGCAGGTGGAAACTGTAGACCTTCCGCCAAAAACCGCCCCAGCGCGGATGCTCGATGAGCGGGCCCCATTTCTCAAACGACCAGTGTTCGATGGCGTGGAAGATTTCGTAGAACGCGAGCGAGGTGGCCAACGAGGCGTAACCGGCGAAAAACCAGGGAAAGGCGGGCACGAGCCACTGCAGCAACGCGAACACCGGCGTGTAGATCAGGCCGAAGATCGCCAACGTATACCAGGGGAAGAACGAAGCCTCACCCTGTTCCGGCGTGGTGATCGGGTAGATATTTTCGACGTAGGGCACATCGCGACCGCCGGGCGTGCGCCGGCGCCCAATCCGGGTGAGATTGTGGTGCAGCGTGTGCTGCCTATAGAACTTGCTCAGGAACGACACCACCGGCTTGTGCAGCACATAGCGGTGGAAGAAGAATTCCACGAAACTGGTAGCCAGCTTGATGCAGACGAAGGCAGCGGCGAATCTCCCCAGGCCGGCGGACACGTGCGCCAGCCAGACGGATCGGGGGGATAGAAACCAGAAGAGCAGATAGAATCCCGACAGTGAGATGACAACGGTCAGAAAGAAGAGCGGCAGCGAGAGTTCCTCCTCGGCATGCTCCGGTGGGGCGGCGTGGGCGGGCATGGCAATAAACACTCCATGTTTTCGTCATATTGGCAACCGCCGATCCAGGAAAATTTCCAGCAAAGATTGAACGAACCGGCCATCGGCGGAGTCCTCTGCCGACCCGTGGAAGATCCGGCGGGCCAGAGGCCGCTCGACTTCCTGTATTTCTGCATACACTCCGGGTCATGTCGGAAGATCTAGCCGGGGAACCCAGTGGCACCGAGGCGACGGTGGATTTTGTCCGCCATCGCAACGCCTTGCTGGTGCGGGCCGACCTCGGTCCGCTTTACATGGACTACTACCTGCACCTGGCCGACCATCATTTGCGCCACACGCCGGAACAGGATGCCATTTTCAAGGAAGCTCTGGCCGCATTCGCGCTGCACGCCGCCTCGCGTCCGCTGAACGAACACATCGCCTGGACCATCAATCTCCAGGAGCCGCGCCTGAACGTCTTTCTGGCGGCCGACAATGAGGATTTCACGATCACGGGCCGGCTTTTCACCGAAAACGTGAAGGAGGCCCCCCGGAATATCTTCTATAACGACAGCCTGGCGCGCCGGGGAGCGGAACCACGCCGCAGTGTCGTTAATTTCAACGGCGCCGGCATCTTCGCCGCCGCGCAAACCTACTATCGGGCGAGCGAACAGCGACCGGCGCGCTACTTCCATTTGGGGGACGACGAATACGCGATGCTGGCTTCGCATCCGGATTGTGATCTGGCGTGGTTCGAGGCAACCGAGGTTGGAAGCGTGCGCGAACTCCCGCGGACTGAGACGCTGGCGCGCATCGGCCGCCGGCTCTATCGCTGGCACTGCGGTTGCACGCAGCAAAGAATTCTTGGGGCCATTGCCCCGGCTTTCCGCACGGATCCGGAAGGTATTTTCGGCGCCGGTGAATCCGTCCGCGTGGAATGCCCGCGCTGTGCGGCACTGCACACGCTGACGCGCGAGGCGATGGAAGCTTATCTGGCGGACACCAAAAAGGGCGGCGGGTGAACGCAGTCTGGCAAAATATCTGGTCGGGCTTGACCGCAGCCGCGCCCCTGGACCAGGCAAACCTGGCTCTCGGCATCATCGGCGTGTGGCTGATGGTCCGACGGAGCCTGTGGGCGTTTCCAGTGGGGCTCGTGGCCGTGACGGTGCAGGGGATATTGTTCTATCAAACGCACTTTCCGGCCGACGCGGCCTTGCAGATCTTCTATTTCCTGTCTTTCGCCTGGGGCTGGTGGCATTGGGTGCGTGATCGCGGAACGGCTCCCGAGTTGCCGGTGACCCGGCTCTCAGCACGCGGTCGGGCCCTGACGATCGTCGGGGCGGCAGGGGCGACTGTGGCATGGGCGCTGACGGTGGGTCCGTGGATGAAAGCGGCCATGCCTTGGCGCGATGCTTTCATTGCCGCGTTCAGCGTGGCGGCGCAGGTGCTGCAGGTGCGGAAGAATATCGAGAACTGGGCGTTGTGGGTGCTGGTCAATCTCGTGGCCGTGGCATCGTATTGGAGCGCGGAGTTGGCCTTCACGGCATTTTTGTACGCAATCTATCTGCTGATGGCGTTCGCCGGCTGGTGGCAATGGCGCAATTCATTCAGCGGCCCGGCATGACGCGCATTGCCATCTTCGGGCCGGAGTCCACGGGCAAGACGATGCTCGCCGAGAAACTCGCGAGGCATTTCAAAGCGACGCTCGTGGCCGAGTATGCCCGCGAGTTTTGGGACCGACATGGCGTGATCGCGCTGGAGGACATTCCCGGAATCGCCCGCGAGCAATGGCGGCGCGAAGATGATGCGGCGGCCCCGCTTCGCGAAGGCGTTGAAGGCGGGGCGACGGAGGCCCAGCTGGTGGTTTGCGATACCGAGGCGCTGACGACGGTGCTTTGGAGCGACCTGTTGTACGGCACCTGCCCGGAAGACATCCGGCGCGGGGCCGAAAGGCGCGCACGGAATTACTCGCTTTATCTGCTGCTCGATATCGACGTGCCGTTTGCACCCGACCCGCAGCGTTGTTTCCCGGAGCGGTCAGACCGCGAGAAATGCATGCGGATCTGGCGGGGCGCCCTGGAGCGCAGGCATCTGCCATTCGCGGAGATCAGCGGCAACTGGGCCGAGCGGGAACAACGGGCGATCAAGGCGATTGAATCGATTCTGTAAACCGGGCTTTGTGCCCGCCGACCAACATCAGTCTCATACGTAATCCACGTAGTCGGGCTGGTACATCTGGGCCCGGACGTGTGCCGGCAGATCAGCGGGCCGGACCTCGCGGGCGAGGCCGCGGGAAAAGGCAACATCGGCCACGGCCAGCGCGATCGCCGCGGAGACTTCGCGGATGCGGGCGAGGTCGGGGTAGATGCGCCCGATCGCGAGATCGTTGTCCGTAACGAGTCCGGCCAGTGTTTTCGCGGCGACAAAAAACATTTCGTTGGTGACGCGGGAAGACTGGCTGGCAATGACCCCGAGACCGACCCCGGGGAAGATGTACGAGTTGTTGCCCTGGCCGGAAACATGGGTGCGACCGGCCAGCGTGACGGGCGCGAACGGGCTGCCGCTGGCGAAAATGGCGCGACCATCGGTCCACGCATACGCCTGCTCGGCGGTGCATTCGGATTTTGAAGTGGGGTTCGAAAGCGCGAAGATGATCGGCCGCGGATTGAGGCGGCCCATCGCCTGTACGACGGGCTGGATGAAGGTTGACGGCATGCCGGAAACACCAATGAGCGCGTGCGGCTGGACCGCTTCGACGGCGCCCAGCAAATCTGCGACCGGCGCGTGCTCGTGGGCAAAACGAAGCTTGTGTTCGACCAGATCGCCGCGGCCGCGAACCACCAGTCCCTTTGAATCCATGAACCAGCACTGGCGGCGGGCGGCGGTCTCCGACACGCCCTCGGCCTTGAGGGCGTCGACGATCAGATCGCCGATGCCAATGCCTGCTTCGCCGGCGCCGGAAAACAGCAGGCGCATGTCGGTGAGTTTCACGCCGGTCAGGCGTGCTGCGGAATACAGGCCGGCCAGCGTAACCCCCGCAGTACCCTGGATGTCATCGTTAAAGGTGCAGATGCGGTCTTGATAACGGTGCAGCAGTTGGAAGGCGTTGGCGTTGCCGAAGTCCTCGAACTGGAGGCAGGCCAGCGGGAACATCTGCTGCACGGCGGTTACAAGCTCCTCGACGAGTTCGTCGTAGAGCGGGCCGCGCAGACGATTTACCGGCGTACCGATGTAAAGCGGATCGGCCCGGAGGGATTCGGTGTTTGTGCCGACATCGAGCATGATGGGCAGACATTGCGCCGGATGCACACCGGCGCAGGCCGTGTAGAGGGAGAGTTTGCCGACCGGAATCCCCATGCCATTCGCGCCGAGATCGCCGAGGCCAAGGATGCGCTCGCCGTCGGTGACAACAATCATGCGCACGTCGGCGTGGGGCCAGTTGCGCAGCAATTGCACGATACGGCCGCGGTCTTCCGACGTGATGTAGAGGCCGCGCGAGCGGCGGAAGATATAGCCCCATCGCTGACAGGCCTGGCCGACGGTGGGCGTGTAGATGATGGGCATCATCTCGTTCAGGTTGTCCATCACCACCCGATAGAACAGGGATTCGTTCCGCTCCTGGAGTGAGATGAGGTAGATGTATTTCTCCAGATCAGTGGACTTGCGCCGGAAGCTATCAAGCACGCGGGTGACCTGCGCCGCCTGGGTGGTGATGCGCGGCGGAACGAGTCCGCGTACACCAAGGGCATCACGCTCGGCAGCAGTGAAGGCGGTGCCTTTGTTCAACAGTGGATCGTGCAACAGGTCGACGCCACGTTTGCCGTGAAGATAGTTTTTCATATGGGCTGGTGATCGCTTACCGGACTGGGGATTAATCCCGGGAGAGATGATACTCTCGTGGTGGCGGCGAACCAATGGGGATAAGTGCCCAGAGTGCAGTCATCAAGGTTCTGCTTCCGGTATGCGCCGGAAACTAATAGGTCAATCGGACCGGAAAATGTCGTGCTGGGGGCGACATGCGGATTGAAGCGGTCGCGATTCTTGCCAGAAATGTCCGGAACAACCCATGCCGACGGAAGATTACCTGCAGCGATTCGGTGGCCTGGCCCGGCTCTATGGCGCGGCGGCGCTGCCGCGACTTGAGGCCGCCCGGATCGGCATCGTCGGTGTGGGCGGGGTGGGCTCGTGGGTGGCAGAGGGGCTGGCCCGCTCGGGAGTTGGCGCGCTGACCCTGATCGATCTCGACGATGTGTGTCTGACCAACGTCAACCGGCAGGCTCCCGCTCTCGACGGAAACATCGGCCGACCCAAGGTCACCGCGATTGCCGAGCGCCTGTGTCTCATCAACCCTCGGATTCATGTGAGGACGGTGGCCGAGTTTTTCACGGCGAAAACGGCGGATGAGCTGCTGGCCGTGCGCTACGACTGGGTGGTGGACGCGATCGACCTCATGTCGAACAAGGCGCTGCTCCTCGCCGAGTGCACGCGGCGCGGGCAGCCGGTTCTTACGGTCGGTTCGGCGGGTGGCCGGCGCGACGCCACCCGCATCCGGGTCAGTGACCTAGGCGGCGCGCATGGGGACGAACTGCTGCGGCAGGTGCGGAAAAAACTGCGGCGCGACTTCGGCTTCGCGAAGGGCGAGGGCAACCACTACGGAATTCCCTGCATCTCCTCGCCGGAGAAGCCGGTCTATCCGTGGGCAGACGGCTCGTGTTCCGCCGAACCGGAGCCAGGTTCGAATCTCCGGCTCGATTGCGCCACCGGTTTTGGCACGGCGGTCTTCATCACCGGCGCATTCGGCTTCGCCGCGGCGGGCGAGATCGTGCGGAGAATCGCGTTGGGTTAGGCGGGGGCGGTCTCGCCGAGCAGCCATTGGATGACATCGGCCGCGCCGTACGAATCACGATCGGGTGGGAGAAACCGCGAGAGAAAGGTCGCGTCGTCGCCGGCGGTGATGATCGGCGCTTCCTCGCCGTAGGAATGATGCTGACCAAGCCCGACGGTTGCAGCCAGGCCGTTGCAGATGCATTTCCGGCCGATGGTTTCCTCCTTTTTCCCGCCTTTGCGGACATAATCGTCGACGGGCTCACCGGCACAACGATACCCGACTGAACCATCCGGCTTACGAAACGGCTGGCGGAGATAACCAAGGTCACAGATGCGCCGGCGGGCGAAGTAACGGGCTTCCTCCGAAAGCGTGCCGAGAAGCTGGAGGACTTTGAACGGAAAACCGGTGGGCGAGGCGAGAGGATCGGTGCGCACGCGGAGCACGCCGGTGCGACTCAGCTGCAGGATCTGGCTCTTCAGTCTGGCCATGATGCCGGATTCTTCGCAGAAGGCAAAGGCGGTTCCGATTTGGACACCGGCGGCACCCAGTTGCCTTGCCTCGGCGATCCTTTCCGGTTGGGAGTAGGCGCCGGCCAGCCAGAAGGGCAGGCCGAGTTCACGGATTTTAGCCAGATCAGGCACATCGCGGGGCCCGTAGATAGGTTCACCCTGTTCGTTGAACTGCACCTGTCCTCGGGGCGGCGCATTATGCCCGCCCGCGACCGCACCCTCGACGACAAAGCCGTCGACGCGACCGTTTGATTTCCGCGCGAGAGTCAGGGCGAGGGTTGCCGAAGAGATGATCGCCAGAAACTTCGGTCGGGACAGGGTCGGAGTCTGCCCGGCAAAGAAGCCACGCGGATCGAACCTGGTGAGACAGTCGTCCTGCGGTTCGGCCCCGGCGACATCAATTTTCAATCCGGCCGGTTCGCCCCGGGCAAAGCAGTCGAGCACACCAGGGATGGAACGGGGAATGCCGGCGCCCATCAGCACATAATCAACGTTGGCCAGCATGGCGCCATAAAGCGACGGCAGGGTGGGCAACTGGATTTTTTCCAGGTAATTGATGCCAACGCAACCTGAGTGCCCCTCCTTGGCCAGGAAAACCTCGGCGAAATTGGCCAGAACGGTAAGTTCCACGAGCGCCGGGCTGGGTCGGATGGAAGGCAGGGCGGTGAGTTTGAAAGATGCTCCAGCGGCTTTGCCACCAGGGATGAAATAATCGCGCCAGACGCGTTCGACCATGGCCGGCACCGGGAAACTGGCAGCCGCCCGGGCGAGATGGCCACCGGGGTCGCCGAGCTGCAGCTGACGAGCGAAGACGACCGGCAGCGCCGTGCCAGATACGACGCCGAGCTGGCCGGCTTGGGCGACGGCTCTTGCCAGCCGCCAGCCGGAGACAGCCACGCCCATTCCTCCCTGAATAATGATCGGATTTGCCATAGAGATTTCACGCCGGGCCTGCTGCGTGGGGAGGGCAAACGTGGCAAAATATGACCAGAAAGAAGGGACGTTGGGAAGCAGAGATTCTGCCCAAAACAAAAATCACAGAAAAAGACGGAAGAAATTCTTCTCAACCTGCTCTGCCAGAAGTTCCAGTGGCACATTCCGCAATTCCGCCAACTTTTCGTAAGCTACAGCAATATTTGCGGGGTGATTGATCGCCGAGCCGTCCGGTCCGCTTCCTAGTGGGAATCGATTCTGATCCCCCGGAGGGGCTTTGGTGGGCGCATCGGTTTCAACCAGCAGCCGGTCCGGCCGCAGGTGGCGGAAGGTTTCCAGGCGGCTTGCGAAACGCGGCTCGAGCAGCTGGATGTTGAACGAGTAATAGGCACCGAGCCCGGTGAATAGATCGACCATCTCGGCTGGACCGCCGTAGCCATGGAGCAAAAATCCCCTGGCGGGGAGCTTGGTGGTCTGGAGAAGATCGGCCAGAATCCCGAAAGCCTGGACACAATGAATTGACGCGGCGCGGTTCAATTCCGCAGCGAGCGAGAGCTGGGCGGCGAAGACCTCGCATTGTTCGTCCATCGGCGCAACGCGGATGCCAGCAATGCGTGGATCGTCAGGTTTCACTCCGTCGATGATCCAGCGGTCGAGTCCGATCTCACCGATCCCCGCGGACTGATCGGCCTCAAGCCATTTGCGCAGAACCGGCAGCCAATCTGGCGAGCGATTGCCGGAGTCCCATGGATGGACGCCATAACTGGGCAGGATCCAGCGGTGTATTTTCGCCAGCCCGGCCACCACCGGCCATTCCTCCTCTCCGGTGCCGTTGACGACGGCGCGGCGAACACCTGTGGCGCGCAAATCGGCATCAATGGCGGCACGATGCGGAATCAGCGCGTCGAAATGAAAATGTTGATGGGCGTCGTAGAGGCGGGGCAAAACAAGGGTAATTAACCATGATTTGCGCTGTTAAACACGGATAAAAATCACCCCGCGGCGAACCGGTGGCAAACGGACCTAAAGGCCGGAGGCCAAATGGCCGTTATTGAATAAAACCAAGGAAGGAACCACGTCCATGACGGACAGCTTACTCATTGATCTGCCTGAAATCAGACTGCCCCGCGATCTCGCGTGGCGGGTAAAATTCATTGAGGCCGTCGAGGATCACGTCCGCCTGCTCGGAGTGGCCGGGCAATTCCTGCCACCGCGCTTTTTCGGCTACTATTTCGCCGGCCGGCACCCGGTTGTGCTGGCAAAACACTGGAAGGTCACGCTGGATTCCACTCCGTTGCTCTGGCGGTTGCGCCAAATACTGGAGCGGATGACAGACAGCCAGTTCAGCATTTCGGCCCCTTCGGAGGACACCGAGCCGGATTTTTTACTGGTGCATGACCGGCTGGACGGCGCGTGCTGGCTGTGGGGGTTTGCCCAAGGCCGGCGATTTGTCGAGGCGCATGAGCCGACGATGGTGGCCGAAGACGCGGATGGCGCGTCCGGCGCCGGTGGCACTGAGAATCAACGATTACTTGGCCCCTGATTTCGCTTGGGCGGCGGCAAAATCGCGGATTTTGGCCCGGACACTGCTGAGGCCGTTGAGGCGAGTGGGTGACAGGTTTCGGGTGAGACCGAGTTTTTCTAACAAGACAGGCTCGGTGCCGGCCACTTCCGCGGGCGACGCACCACTATAGAGATCGCACAGCAGTTTAAGCAGACCCCGCACAAGTGGTGAATCCGCATCACTCCTGAATTGACAGATTCCGTCGGCCACCGCCGTCGTGATCCAGGCTTGGGACATGCAGCCTCTGACCCGATTGGGCTCGGTTCTCTCGGCATCGGGCAGGGACGGCACCCGACGCGCACGTTCTACTATGGCGGCCAGCCGTTCCTGTGCATCGTCGATGATGAGGTAGTCATCGATGAGCTGCTGTTGCTTTTCGGCCAAGGTCACATGGCCCAATCTGGGGACGAGGCTCCGGCTTGCAAGCCGGGCGGAGGGCGTTTGAATCGCCGCATGGTGAATCCCTTTGCCCTCTCGTGGCTCTGGCGCGGATTCAAAGGCAAGAGCGTGACTTTTGCGCTGCTGTTCGCGTCGTTCGTGCTTGGAATGTCGCTCTCGCATTGGGTCAACGTCGCCTTGACGCGTCTCGGAGTGCACTGGCTTTACGCCATAATTATACCGGCCCTTTTCTTCATGTGGCTGGCGAAGCGCGAGGACCGGTTTATTCCCGACGAGGCGAAACGAAAACTTTATGCTCGCGGCCTGATCGCCGGCTCCATCGTTCTTGCCCTTCTGATCGCATGGCTGCGGGGCTGAGATTAGGTCCGGCAATCCGGTCCGGTGCTCGCGACCTAGCGGTGGCCGCACGCGTGTGCTCCTAGATTTAGCGCAGCAGCATGGTCGTCAGCGGGGGCGGCGTCGCGAACGAGTGTGGGGTCGTTGTCGCTGGCATACACCGAGCCGCGGCTGGCGAGCGCATCGCCGAGCTTGTTGACCGCCGTGTATTTGAGCGTGGTGCAACCACCCGCCCCAAGCATCGCAAGAAAGGCAAGCAGGGGCCGTAATCGCAGGCTGAATACGGGATAAGAAAGATTCACGGTCCGGTTTCGGCAGTTAGGGATGCTGGCGGAGCGGCAGCCAAGGCGTCGGCGCCGGCCTCCGGACAACACACCGGGGCGGACCGGACCGGGCCGTGGTTGTTTTTGCCGGCGCGGGGCCGGGCCCGCACCGTGAACGCGAAGTTGTCGAGTACGGCATCGTCGACCGGGTCGCCGTTTACGGGGAGGGTGAGGGTGGGCAGGCCCTCCTGTTCGGCGACATGGAAGAATTGCGCCTCGGAGATCTTGTTCGGCATGCACTCAAGCGGACCCACGCTCACCACCGCGTCAATCTGGCTGCGGCGCCAAGCCGCGAGCGGCGTGCCGATCGTCAGCACGGCTTCGCCATTCAACCGCGTGCGCAGGTAGGGATCGACGGCGTCCAGGACGGCGCGCATCGACGGCTCCATCGCCCAACCCAGCGGGCCCCCTACGCAGCGATGCAGGGTGTGTTGAATCCGGTGCTGGACGTGGCTGCTCAGGCGATCGGCCAGCCGGATGTCCTGCTCATCCCGGCGGGTGATGAGATCGGAGTATTCGAGCCATTCATGAAATGGGGCGAGTTTCGCCCGCAGGCCGCGTTGTTCGAGTTTCTCGATGAGGAAGCCATTGGCAAACGGATCGCACCGGACGTAGATTTCACCCACCACCAGCACGGTCGGAAGTTCTTTCCGGCCGCGGACGGTCGCAAATTCCGCGGCGGCCTCGGCCAGCAACGACCGGAGGCCGAACAATTCGCCGCCGGCAAATTGCCACAGCGCGCCGCCCGCTGACAGCTGGCCCGCGGCGATTTCCAGCCGGGCTCGGATCCGCGAAAAATACCGCTCATAGATTTCCTGCGCCGCTCCGGGCCGCGTCTCCACCGGGCGCACGTCATGCAACGCTCCAAGGAGGAGATCCGATGCCATGAAGGCCGAGAAAATCAGCATCGGAAGTCCTCCCGGCAGGTTATCGAAGTAACCGGAGTCGGCGGGCGACCAGATGCGCACGCGGTCCGCCCAGCCGAGCCGCTCGAGCGTGATCTGGTTGAGCAGGTTGTAGGTGCCTTGGCGGCAGGGGCCGTGGGTGGTCGTCAGCAGCATCGTGAAGCGCTCGCGGGTGTGCCTCTCCCGTTCGAGGCGTTTGAGCAGGTTGCCCAAAGTAAGGCACATGGGCAGGCACTCCTTGCCCGAGGTGTGGCGCCGTCCGAAGCGCAGTGCCTCGGCGTCCGGCATCGGCAGACACTCGGTGGGGATGCCCAAGCCTCGGAAGCAACTGGCGATAACGGCGGAGGCGGGACCCATCGAGGTGATGAGCAAGGTCTCGCCCCGGTCTCGAATTTCGGTGACCGCCATCGGCCGCTGCTGGATGTGCCCGAAATCGTGCGGCGGTCCCCCGTGATCATTCGCAAGCAGGTCCTGCGCGACGCAATGGAGAAACGCCTCGACGCGGGTCTTGGTGCCTGCGTCACCGGAGTGACCGTCGGTTTCAATGATGGCGAACGGCCGGCCCTCCATGATGTAGGCGTAGAAGTGGAGGCTGAAGCTGTCTGGGCCGCACGAGTAGTTGCTGCAATAGAGACTGTAAAGGCCGGGCGTGCGGCGGATCTGATGGGCGGCGCGGAGGATGCGCTGACCGTGGCTCCAGTACATATCCTTGAACGTCGGCGTGGAGGTAACCACCGGATAGCAGTCCAGCGGAATCGCGATCACGCCCTGCTCGCGCAGGATTGCCGGGACGTTGGAGTTGAGGACGGTGTTGTAGATCGTGTAGGGCCGGCCCAGCACGATGATGGGGATAATCCGGTGCTGGGCGCAGAACTCGAGTGCGCGCTGCCCGAGGGCGAGGCACTCGCCCTCGAACCGTCCCTGGGCTTCGACGGCCATCTGGTGCGCGGCTTCCCAGCGGGCCACCCCCAACTCCTGCGCGAGGCGGCGGCAGAAATCGAGAAACTGGACGGACTGCAGATTGCCCTCGCCTATATCAATGACCGGCGAAAGCACACGGCCCGGCAGCACGGCGCGCAAATCCCATTTCACGATATCCGGGCCGGCCTGCGCGATGGGGCAGGTGACCGCGAACGGCTCGCCGTTGATCTTCGGCAGGCTCCGGATCATCGGCAAGAACAGGAAGTCGGCACCGGTCTCGGCCATGCGGCTGACGAGGCCGTGGAATTGCTGCATCGGTGCGCAAAACGGCACGTTCGCCTCCTGGATGCCGCGTTTGAGCGTGGCGTGGTCGCCACCGCCCACGACCACCAGATCGAATCCGAGTTCGTGCAGGAACGTGGCTACGAAGGGGAACAGGCCCTTGAGCATGAACTCGTCGCTCACAGCGACCGTGCGGGCGCCGCGCCTGGAGCTGCGTGCGGTAACAATCTTTTGCACGAGTTCCTCGCGCTCGCGGAACGGGTCGGGCGCGAGGTCAGGCAGTTTTTTTTTCCGGGTGCCCTGGTCGTGCAGGGCGCAGCCGCCACCCCAGGTGAAACACTGCCGGCGCGCCTCGACCAGAGTGCGAAGGCGCTCGATGCGGCAGCGGTTGCCGGTGCCGCAGCCCGTCGTCGCCTTGCAGAGGAAGTTGTCTTTCGTCTCGACCCGCGCGCCGAGAAAGCGCGTCAGATCGAGGGCGGGACGCTCCGCCCGCGTGATCTCGCGGAGCGTAAGCAGCGCAATGCCCAGCGCGCCCACGGTGCCGGGGTTGGGCGGGATCACGACTTCGCTGCCGGTCTGGCGCGCGACCGCGGTGGCAAGGGCGTCGGAGGAAAACGGCATGCCCTGACAAAAGATGACCTTGCCGACGGAGCGGTTGCCTTTGACGCGGTGGAGGTAGTTTTGGATGATCGAATCGTAGAGCCCGGCGATGATGGTGCGTTGCCCGACACCGGCGGCCACGGCTTCGTCGATGATCTCCGAAATGAACACGGAGCAATGCTGCCCGAGCGAGACGCCTTCGGTGGCAGCCAGCGCCTCCTCGCCGAAATGAATCACATCGCGGATGCCGGAGAACTTGCGGCCTTGCTCCTCAATGAACGAGCCGGTGCCCGCGCTGCACGCCTCGTTCATCGCGCAATCGACCACGCGACCCTCCGCGAGGCGGGTGTATTTGGCATCCTGCCCGCCGATCTCGAAGATGGTGTCGACGCGCGCATCATAGCTCAGGGCGCCGGCGGCATGCGCGGCGATTTCATTGAGGATGAACACCGCTTCCTTGCCATAACACGTCGCCAGGAGTGAACCGACGATTTCCCGGCCGCTGCCGGTTGCCCCGACCGCGAGCACGGGACAGTGGGCCGCCTGACCGCGGGTGAAATTTTCCAGCAACGCCTGCGCCGCGCCCACGGGGTCGCCAAGCGTGGGCCGGTAGCCCTCCCAGACCATTTCGTGCGAGCGGGCGTCGAGAGCGACGGCTTTCGAACCCGTGGAACCGATGTCGAAGCCGAGAATCAACGAACGTGTCTCGCCGGCAGTGACGGGCACCAGTGGCCGGGCTGGCATCCGCCGTACTTTGTCCAGTGATGCGGCCAGGGGCGGGAGTTTCTCCAGTTTCACGGCATGTGCTTCGGTGAATAGCTGCGCGAGCGAAGGCCGCCCGCCCGCCCGGGATTCGCCGGTAGGTGCGGTCGCCGCCACGAGCGCACTGCCCAGCGCCTCGAAAAACAGGCCGTCCTCCCCCGCGGACGGAACCAGCGTCATATCATGCGGGCGCAGGAATTCGTCGAACGCGCGCCGAATCCGTGGCGCCTGGCTGACGCCACCGATGAGTGCAACCCGGCGGGGCGAAACCGCCGGCTTGATCAGCGCCTGCACGTTCGCCGAGACCGCGTCAAACAGTCCGGCAAGAATGCGGGCGCGGTCCTCGCCTTTGTTGGCCAGGTGGGTCATGTCGCTCTTGAGGATGACCGGGCAGCGGCCGGACAGAGCCGCGGGTTTGTCCACTTCCGCCGCCTGCGCGCTCGCCGTCTCGATCGACATCGAGAAGCGCTCGACGAGCTGGCGGAGGAAGTTGCCCGTGCCTTGGGAGCAGCGACTGTTCTCCCGGAACACCGCGAGGCCGCTGGCGCGAAGTTCGAGCACGGAAAAACCATGGCTGCCGATGGAGACGATGGTGGCGGGCTGATCATCGCCGAGCTGCCGCCAGGCCCGGGCCTGCGCCTGCTGGATGGGAACGTGAGGCAGGTTGATCTGCCGGCTGAACCGGCCGCAGACCGCAGCTCCACTGATCGTGGTCCAATCCCATTCCTCCAGCAATTGCCGCAAGACCGGTTCGGGCGTCTTGTTGTGCTCGATAATCCGGCGGCGGGTCTGACGGAGGGGTGCGCCGGCCTGGTCGCGGACCAGTTCGACCAGTTTGATCGTCTCGGCGCCAACGTCGATGCCGAGGAAGCGCCCCGGCTCCGCCCTTTGCCCGGATCCACTGGATGAACCCCTCGGTTGAGATTTCAATTTCATGGCGGGGAAACCCTTATTCGGGAACCCACTTAACCTGATTCTTTCAAGGTTCATAAATTGATCCTCCAGCTGCGGCCATCATATTGGTCGGGGGTCTGGCCGCAGTCCCGTTGATGTGAACGACGAGTAATCATTCCAATGGATCCGTTACCCGAGGCAGGCTTCAGGCTGATCGTGGGCCAGGGCGGATGAAGGAAGGCCATTCATGTTCGGATGCGTCAGCAGTTTTATCGGGCTGCAGCTGGAGCCGGGGCCTTGACGTGGAGGCCGCGCAAAAAGTCGAGGGGCAGCACACTTTCGCCGCTGGCCGGGCCGGCGGACCAGCGCAGGCCGAGCGAGCGGGGATCGGGCATCATCGGGAAAAAAAGACAGCCGACCCGGGTTTGTCCCGGGGCGAGCGTGAGCGGCAAGGCAAGGCGGCGGAGGCGGAATTCGTCCTCGATGTCGCTCCGGTCCTCGTGGTTGGCGATCACTCGCCCGATCAGGTAGGTGGGAATGGTGACGGCCGCGAGCGGACCTTGCAGGACGGTGACAGTGACGGCACTGGTGGAGGTGGCCGCGGCCAGCGCGGCCGAGCCGGCCGCAATACCGCCGATGGTGAGAACGGCCGGCGTGGCGCTTTTGACGAAAGCCAGGCCTTGGCGGTCGTATTCTTTGCACAGCGCCTTGCTCTCGTCTTCCAGCTGCCACGGCTCAGCGCCGGGGGCGCGGGCGATGCCCGTGTGGTCCTTGAGCTCGGCGGCTGATACTACGAGCGGTTGATCACCGGGGTTGTGGAGCGTGACCACATATTCGTCCCATAGCGCCTCGCGCTTCCAGGAGCCGGGGCCACCGTAAACAATCAGCGCGGTGAGGGTGGCCTGCAGTGGCGCGGATGGAAACGCGACGTTGAGCAACTGCGCGTGGGGCGTGTCGACGCGCGCCATCTTGTATTTGGAGGCGGAAATGCAGCCCGCAAGGCAAAGGCCCGCCAGCAGAGCGGCGGGCCGCGGCCAGCCTAACGGGACAATGGTGCGTGAGGAGGCAGCGTGCATGACAACTCAAGGCTTGGCCGTGCTGGCAGGTGCAACCTCGCTCAGTTGCTTCAACAGATGCAGTCCGGCGAGCGGCGTGAGATCAAGGGTGACGGGCTGCATCACACCGTTCGCCCGGCACCGCAGCGCCAATTGCCGCGGCCCCGGTGAAATTGGAAAGAAAAAGCTGCCTTGTTTGGTTGCGCCAGGCTTCAGTGCGAGCGGCAGGGCGATCCGGCGCCGGTTGAATTCATCGGTGATCGAACCTCGGGCGACGAGAATCCGCACGCCACTGCCCAGGGCCCAGACGGGCAAGGCCACAAAAACAGCGCCCGCCACCGAAACCAAGGCTGCGTCACCGACCCAGGCTCCGGCGGCAACGAGGCCACCGGAAAGGGCCCACCCCGTGGTCAGCCCTGCGCCAATCATGATCTTGCGGCCATAATGCTCGAATTTCTTCAAGTTTTCGCGGCTGAGAGCTTCGAGCTCCCACGGGTTGCTGCCACAGAGTTGCTCGGCATTGAGTGCGTCAACCAGCAGGGCCGATTCGATGGTCAGCGGTCCCGGGCCCTGGTTGGTGATCGAGACGACATACTCGTCCCAATAGGCCGTTTTTTTCCACGAGCCCGGACCTTGGTAAACGATGACCGTGTGGAGCACGGCGGCGACCGGCGGCTGCACGGTGGCGAGATTGAGTGCGATGGGTGGCGGCGTGTTTTTCGGCGCCATTTTGTATTTCGTCGAGACACAGCCGGTGAGCAGAAGGGCGGCACCGAGCAGCAAGGCAGCCACGGGCCCGCAGCGCGGGCTGCGCGGTGATGGTGTCGTCGATCTTTTCATGGCATGATGTAACTCCGCCTCGTTGGCGCGGGTACATTTGGAGATGCGGTCACGGCGCCTTGTGAAGCTCCTCCAGCCGCCCTTTAGCCCGGGCGGCGAACTCATTGTCGGGATAGGTCTTGATGAGGTATTCGTAGAGGGCGGTGGCCTCGCCACGGTTGCCCATGCCTTCCAGGCAGCGACCCTTGAGGAGCAAGAGCTCCGCGTGTCTCGGGCTGGACATCTCGCTGTCATAAGCCTCGGCGCGGGAAAGGCGTTTCAATGCGGTTACGTAGTCGCCTTTTTTGTAGGACGAGTAGGCCAGATCCACGGCGCCTTTCTGGGCCATGCTGGAACAGGAGCAGAGCAGCGGAAGCAGAGCGAGCAACAGGGCAAGCGCCGGCGGGGTGCGGCGATTCAGAGGTGTTACAGTTTTCATGGTCGATTTTGAGGTTTTTAAACGGCGCGGGATTACATCCAAGTGAGTTGGGTCATGTATTTATGGACGCACTGGCCGGGACCGTTCCGATTAAAAGATGCCGGCGATGGACCGGGCGAGTTGCTTCTCAAGATATGGCAGCGCCGCCTCGAACTTCAGATTGACCTTGTTGGCCGAGGAAACGACCCGCGTCCGGTATTTCTTCCGGTCGGTCACGCGGTCGCTGAATTGAACGGTCTGCGTATCTTTACCTTGTGCGAAGTTGGACTGCAATTTTTGCGTCACCGGCTCATTGCTCCGTTCGGTGATCTGGATGTCGGTGATGATCGAGTAGGTGACATTCTTGACCAGGGAACTGGCGACCAATTCCACCGCGCTCCCAATCAACGCACCTTTCAGGTTGCCGTTGGGGCTGGAGGTGGTGGCACCGATCGCGGCGCCGGCCATCCCACCGGCGAGCGGTCCGCCCCAGCCGGATCGTAGTGAACTATATAACGCGGATGGATTGCAGGTGCCCACGTGGAGCACATTCACCTGCAGAATGTAAAACGACTCCTGCGGATCCGATTGAATCTGATAACCGGCCCGCTCCAATTGTGATTTGATCAGGGGTTCAATGGCGAGGTCCGCACTGGATGTGTTCCTGACGTCAAGATAGACGGTCTTCTGCACCCGGTTTTCCAAATCCAGAAAAACGGTGGCGGACATTTGGGTCTGCACACTGAGGTCCTTGTGTTCCAGCGCGACTTGGGTCGCAGCGCAGCCCCCAAGGCCGAACATTAGGCCGGGTGACAAAACGCCGGCGAAGAAAGCAGGTTTGAATGTGGTATTCATGGTCGATTGGGCCGGCCGGTCGCGAATTGCGGCCAAGGCTCAGGTTGCGAGCTCCATTCATATCGACGGTCGCGAATGATTGGCGGCAAAAACTGAATCACCTGGACAGGACTGTTTCATTCGGCCGGATTATTCGGGCCAGAGCATACAGCCGAAGCAACCGGTCCGTTATTTGATAAATCTGATGCGACGCATCACGTGGATCGATGGTCGAACCCGAAGCCACTGCACCGACGGTAATAACAATTGGCGCCGAATGACGCCAATTCCCCCCCTGGAAGGGTTTCTCTGCCGCGGCCGGTGGGCGCCGAGCTACGGCGCCGGCTAGGCCGCGGTAATCAAGGGAGGCATCGGGCAGCCGAGGGCGTCCGACACGGCGCGGAGCAACTCGGCCTCGGTGGGCAGTATGACTCCATCCTGCCCGATGGCATGGGCGGCGGCGAACAAGAGCTGCTGTTTGATCGGATCAGACGCCGCGCCAAGCTTGTTCAGCGCGGCATCCAGCGTCGCAAAGTCCCAAGTATCGGTTGCGGCGAACACCAGTTGGGCGCTGATCTGCGGCAACTGGCTGACGCCGGCGGCAAAGGCCGCAACCTGCGACTTGTGCTCCTCGCCTGCGGAACTGGCGATGATCGAAAGAACCAGGGCGGTTTCGGCGGCGATGTCAGTCAGCGAGAAGATTGATGGTTTTGCGTGTTGGTCAGGCTGCTGGGCGCGTGCAACGTGACGCAGCAGCGCTTTCTGGATCATAAACTCGAATGCCGAAATCGAGTTGTCTGCCATGATGAGGGCATCGGTGGTTTTGATAAATCGGGCCAGAGCGTCGTCCGGGAGGTTGCGCAGCACGGGCAGCGTGAGATTGACAAGCGGCAGGCGCATTTCGGCGGAGGACAGGGCGATTTCCGGCAGCAGATCGCGGGTAGCTTCCAAGGCGGGGTTGCTGTCAAGCGAGGCGATCAGCCCGAACTGTCGGTCCCGAACTTTGGCATCGGGATCGAGCAGCAGCGCATAAACCAGGGCGGATCCTCCCGAGGGATTGCGAGCGGCTTCGCGAAGCCGCGGCGGCACCCGGGCAAGCAAGGCCTGGGCGTAATCGACATGTTGCGGGGTCAGACTTCCGATGGCGGCAATTGCGGCGGCGGGTCCAAACGGGGCGGGCGACACCTTGTGTTTGGGCGCAAGGCCGGCCGAAACAAATGATTCGCGCTCGACGTCAACCACCTCGGGTGGATCGACAAATTTGCCATCCCATTGCGGGTCGACCGCGCGGATGCGCTCTTGAAGCGGCGGATGCGTCGCCCAGAGGCCGCCAAAATTCGAGCGGAAGCCTTGAGCGAAGAAGAAATGCCCGAATTGGGCGGCTTCGTGGTTTTCCAGATCCGAGCCGATCGCGTAACCGCCGATCTTTTTCAATGCTCCGGTGATGCCGCCCGGGTTGCGGGTGAACTGCACCGCCGACGCATCGGCCAGAAATTCACGCTGCCGCGACACGGCGGCTTGGATTAGCCGGCCGAAAAAATAGCCGATGTAGCCGATGATCATGAGAGCAACGCCGATGGCGAGGATCGCGGCAATGCCTCCGCCTTTCTTGCCGCCACCACTCACCCGGCCGCGCCCCAGGGAATAAAGGATTCCACGCCCCATCAACCCGATGACCAGAATGCCGAAAACGATGGCGGTCAGTTTCACGTTCAACCGCATGTCGCCGTTGAGAATATGGCTGAACTCGTGGCCAATGACGCCCTGCAGTTCGTCGCGGTTGAGCTTATCCAAAGTGCCCCGCGTGACGGTGACGACGGCGTCGCTGGTGGTGAGACCGGCGGCGAAGGCATTGAGGCCCGGCTCCCCGTCAAGCACGTAGACCGCAGGCATTGGCAGGCCAGAGGCAATGGCCATTTCCTCGACGACATTCAGCAGGCGGCGTTCCCGGAGATCAGTGGTGTTCGGTGCCAGCAGGCGACCGCCGACCATTTCCGCAACGGCCGAGCCACCCGCCCGCATCTGCGACCACTTAAAGAGCGAGGCCAGACCGACCACAAGCAGGGTGCCGGCGGCGACACCCGCAAAAATATTGGGATTCCAATAGCCGACTTGGGTGACCGGGCTGGTATAGTAAGCGGAATAACGCCCGTGCCGTTCCGTCCGCCCCGAAGCTTGCTGCAGCACCAGGACTGCCGCAGCGTAGCTGATCAAAATCGTCCCAGCTACGGCCAGCGCGAAAAGAAAGACGAGCCATCGGGTCCGCTTCTTGGCGTGCGCCTGTGCTTCAAAGAAGTCCATTCACTTGCCGCCCAGCTTACGCGGGCGCCTCGCTGGCCGGAGCAACGACGACCGCCGTACCGTAGCAGAGGACTTCAGTGACGCCCTGACCAATCTCAGTGGCATCGTAGCGGAGTCCGATGATGGCGTTGGCTCCGCGCTCGGTTGCGTGGGCGCACATCCGCTCAAACGCATCCTGCCGCGCCCGCTCGCACAATTCGGTGTAGAGGGTGATATCGCCGCCGAAAAAGGTCTGCAGGCCGGCGCCGATGTTGCCAATTACCGAGCGCGAACGGACGACGATGCCGCGCACGGTGCCGAGCTCCTTGGTGACGTGGAACCCCGTCAGGACAAAGGCGGTCGTGTTATGCATGACGGTAGAGGCCACGGAGGGTGGTCAGGTGAAGCTGACTTTGGGCGCGGCACGCTCGGCCGCGTCCTCGATCTGAAAAAGCTGCGCTTCTGCGAAGTTGAACATGCCGGCCAGGACGTTGGTCGGAAATGACTCGCGGGTCGTGTTATAAGTCATGACCGAGTCGTTGTAGGCCTGGCGGGCGAAGGAGATCTTGTTCTCGGTCGAGGTCATTTCCTCGGTGAGTTGCATCATGTTCTGGTTGGCCTTGAGATCGGGGTATTGCTCGGAAACGACCATCAGGCGGGACATGGCACCGGCGAGACCGGTCTCGGCGCCGAGGAGGTTTTTCATCGCGCCGGCGTCGGCGGGGTTGGCGGCGGCGGTCTGGGAAGCGGCGTATGCGATGTTGCGGGCCTTGATCACTGCCTCAAGCGTACCGCTTTCATGTTTCATATAACCCTTGGCGACCTCGACGAGATTGGGAATGAGGTCGTACCGCCGCTTCAACTGGACGTCGATCTGGGCGAAGGCGTTTTTGAAGCGGTTGCGCAGGGTGACGAGCGAATTGTAGATGCCGGCGACCCACAGGCCGAGGACGATGACGACGAGGAGGAGAACTCCGAGAACGATCAGGACAGCACTCATAAGATGTGGTTGGGTTGAACTAAACGACCGGCAGGTTGTCGCAGGCTAGGAGGAGGCGCGAGAAATTTCATGTTACACTGCAGAAGCATTTTTGGAGGCAGAGGTTGGCCTGGCCTTGGCGGGCAAGCCGGCGCTTGCCACTTCGGGGCGGCGCCTGCACGCTGATGCCGTCCATGACGAAGTTTGTGCGTCTAATTTTCCTCCTGCTCTCTTTGGCGGCCGGTCGGCTGGGAGCGCAGGTTGCTGACCCCAGTCCGTTACTCGATCCACTTGCAGCCGCGGCGACGGCGCCAGGAGGCTGGATTGTGGCAGAAAGACAAGCCGACGAAGCGTTGCAAAATGGTTTTTCAGCGACGGCGGCAACTATTTACCGGGAGATTTTACGTGTCCCAGCCTTGCCGGCGGAAGTGCGTCATCGTATCGTTTTGGGCCAGGTAACAGCCCTGCTTGACACGGGAGACTTGGCGGAGGCGGAGAAAGGATTGCAGGCCTACGACGGACCCCGGAACTCGGCCTACCGTCTCAGGATAGGGCTGATCGCCGCCAGTTCCCGCCGAATATCTCAAGCCAAGACCGAGCTGGCTGCGTGTAAGGGGGAGGAACTGTCGCCGGCGGACAAAGGCTGGTGGTACCTGCTCCAAGCGATGGTGGCCGATTCCGAAAACGACACAGTCCGCCGAAACGCCGCCTATGAGCTGGCAAATGCCGTCGCGGTCTCGGATCTACAGCGGGCGCGGATTGCCCTTAGCCAGGAGCAGGCTCGCTTGCGTTCGGGTCTTTTAAACGAAACGCAGGTGAAGACTCTGCGTGACAACATGGATCGATTCCAGGGAACCCGTACAGGTTACGATGCCTTGCGCACCTACGCGGCCGCCTTGGCCGGTTTGGGCCGCGCTCCGGAGGCGCAAGCCTTGTTGCAGCGCCAGCTGGCAATAATGCCGGCGTCCGAACGGAACGCGTCCGACCAGTTAAGGTTGATGCTGGGTTTGATCGCGGGAGATGGCAGTGTTGCCGGTCAACAGGCGTTTCGGCAGCTCCTTCGCGACGGCCAAAAACCCGAAACCCAGCGACTGGCTCTGCAGCTGCTGGCTCGTGGCGCCAAAACGATGGCGGAGCGCGAACAATTGCGACATGACCTGAATGAATTCATCGGCGCGCCGGTGCAGCCGGCGATTATTGAGGATATGCTGCTGGTCCGCGCGCAGCTGGCGCTGACAGACAAGCTCTACGCCGCGGCGGACGTGGATGCGCGAACGTTGTTGGAGCGCTACCCAAAATCGACGCTGCTTGCCTCGGCTTTGGGCGTGCGCTTGTCAGTCGCATGGGATTCGAAACGCTATCGCACGGCCGGGGAAGTGATCGCTCAGTTGCGGACGCTCATGGGGGAGGGAAGGGAGCGGGCCGAACTCGGGGTATTGCTGGCCGAGGCGTTCTTCCGCTCCGGAGATTATAGGAATGCGGCCGATGCCTACGATGCGGCCTTGCGGGAACTGCCGGCGGTGGTGCCGGCGGGTATCTTGATTTTCCAGCGGGTATTGGCGGATATCAGGGCGGACCAGTTGGCGGCAGCGGCAAAGTTGCTGGATGGGGCGGCGGGAAGCACCGGTTTTGATGCGGTCAACCGCTGGCAGGCGGAATGGAACCTGGTGCGGGCGATGCAGGCCAGCGGACAGACGCAGGCGGCTTACCAGCGGGTGAACCAACTGCTGCAGGGTGCGACCCCGGGCGTTTCGGAGGAGTTGCGCATCAGGCTCATGTGGCTGAGGGCAAAGCTGTCCTTTGACAACGATCAGCCGGATACAACGCTGCGGCTGTCGGACGAGTTGCTCGCCATGCTCAAGCAAGGCGGCCAAATAGAGGCGGCGCTGCGGACAGAAGTAACGGGTACGACCCAGTTGCTGCGGGCCCAGGCACTGTTGGCGCTAAACCGGGAACGCGACGGCTTTGCCATGCTGGAAAAACTGCGGGCTGATTTTCCGACGACGAAAGCCGCGCAGTATTCCTACCTCGTGCATGCCGCTTATCTCACGCAGAAGGGCGATATGGCCGGTGCCCAAGGGGTGTTGATCAGCTTTGTCGACAGCAAGGTGTACAAGAACAGCGAATATGCACCGCTGGCGCTTTATGATGCAGCACTCAACTTGGAACGCCAGGGACTCGACCGGCAATTGCGCGAGGCCTACCAACGTCTCGAACAGTTGATCCGCGACTATCCGCAGGACGACCTGGTGTTCTATGCCCGGCTCAAACAAGGTGACTTGCTGCGCAAGCTGAATGACTTCGCTGCGGCCCGGCAGGTCTACGAATACCTGGTTAACAACTATGCGGGCCACCCCGACGAACTGCTGGCGGAGCTCGCTCTGGCTGACAGTCTTTTTGCCCAAGGCGGAAACAGCGTGGTGAACTATGAGAGTGCGGCGACTATCTTTGAGCGGCTGCGGGACCTGCCGTCGGCGCCGGTTGATTTGCGCGTCGAAGCCGGGTTCAAATGGGCCTATGGCTTGGAGAAACGCGGGCAGGCCGCGAAAGCGCTGGAGGTGTTCTGGTCGGTGATCGACGGGTTCCTGCTCGATTCGACCCAGGCGGCGAAACTGGGCGCCAAAGGTCGATATTGGGTTACCCGTTCGCTGTTGGAGTTGGGCCAAATGCAGGAGGATGCCGGGAACCTTGATGAAGCACAACGAGCCTACCAACTTATCGTGGACAACAAGCTCGGCGGCATGGCGCAGGCTCAAGCCAAGCTGGCGCGTTACCGGGCAAATGTCGGGACGAAACCTTGACCTTTCGCATTTACGCCCGCCGCGCACCCACCATGATGAATCTTCTAATCCATGACAGCTTTCAGCTATAGTTTGTTTGCCAGAGGTGGGCCGGTGATGTGGCTGCTGGTTCTGCTCGGACTGGCGGCAGTGGTGATCTTCGTCGAACGCGCGCTGTTTCTCCATCGCGGCCAGATCCGCTCCGTGGAATTTATCAGCGGCATCAAGAACCTGCTGGAGAAGGACCGGCTGATGGAGGCACTCACGCTGGCGGAGGAGACTCCCGGTCCGGTCGCGAAAGTGATGAAGGCAGGTCTGCGGTTGGCGACAGAAGACGAGCAGGGCATGCGCTTTGCGATCCAGGAAGCCGCGTTGGCTGAGATTCCGCTGCTGGAACGGCGCATCGGTGCCTTGGCGGCCATTGCGCAGATTGCCCCCCTGCTAGGATTACTCGGTACACTGCTTGGCATGATCCAAACTTTCTGGCTCTTCAATCATGGTGGCAATTACGCCACACCAGCGGTGCTGGCGGACGGCATGTGGCAGGCGTTGCTTACGGCGGCGGCGGGTCTCGCGGTGGCAATCCCGGCCCATCTTGCCCGGCATTTTCTCACCGGGCGGGTAAGGGTTCTCGTCCAGGACATGGAGTGGGCAGGCAACGAACTGATGCGCTTCCTGCTCAGGGAGTACCGACCCGGGGCGGCGGCGAAGACATGATCACGCGACCGCTCGAGTTGGAGTCCCACCTGAGTCCTCCGCCCCGGAATCTTGACTCTTTTGCCTGGGTGAACGTGGGGGTGATCGTGCTCTTTTTCAGCTTGCTCGGTTCGCCCTATGTGCTGGCACCCGGTCCTCTCATTGATGTCAGCCGCCAAGGCGCCATTGATCTGCCACAGGCCGGAACGACTGCAGAGGGCACCCGGGGTCCGTCGGTAGTTGTCAGCTACCGCCGGGACAACGTGATCTTGTTCGAAGGTGGCATGTATACGCTACCCGAACTCAAAAAACACATGGAAGGCTACGCGAAAAAGCATCCGGGGGCAGTGATGCTAGTGCTCGCCGATAAACAGGTATCGGTACAGGACTTCCTGAAACTTTGCGACGCGGCGCGCGCGCTGGGTTTTGCCAGTGTGCAGGCCGCGGCGGCGCCACCGGACGACGAGCATTCGTTGAAATAGAAAAAGTAAGCATGCGTGTGGGAGAAATTACAGTGAAGCGGAGGGTGTGGATTGGCTTTGTTTTTATTTTGGCTGTGACTGGCGCATGGTGGATATGGACGCGATCCAAAGGAACCGTGCCGGCCGCCGCCACAAATCCTGTCCAGCCGTTCGTGCGCCTTGCTGACACCGGCTCAGAAACAAACAACCAGGTCCTGAAAGAACGCACGGAGTATTTTGACCCAACGCCGTTGTTCTTTCCTACCGAGTGGAATTTTGGCCAAAGTGCGTTGCGTGAAAGCGTGAGGCGCCAACCGGGAGATATTTATGGTGGATTTGAGGCAAAGCTCACCTTTCCTGATCAGAACATCAATCGTTACAACGCGGAAGCTACCGCGGCCCCTGGAAGGCTGGTTGACGTGCTGGCGCAGGGCAACGAAGCGCCCTTTGGTGGCATCGGGCATGTTGATACCTTCCGGCCAGCTTTGCCTGAACGTAGCGGATACCTCGAGGTGAAGGACCTATCTAGTGGGAAAATAGCTCTGGAACAAACACTTACGGGACTGACGCTACCGCATATGGATTTCGCGCCACTGGAGTTCTTGGTCGCAGTTGGCAGAGCTGGTATCGTCGGCGAGCCCGTCGTCGTCCAATGGATCTCTCCCGACTCGACCGGGGCTGGCGATAGCGAGGAATTGGATGCATTTTTCCGCTCGTACATTGTAAAAACAATAAGGTTGGGTGAGCGCCTGAGTCCAGGCCGTTACCGGGTTTTGGTTGGACCCTAGGTTTTTTAGGGAATTTGCGAGAATCTAGTTGACGGCCAATTTTGGGAGCTATTCTCTGGCCATTCTTTTCTATTTTGGTCTGTGCCTTGGTCTGCCCAGATAGCTCAGTTGGCAGAGCACGTTCTTGGTAAGGACGAGGTCGCCGGTTCGAATCCGGTTCTGGGCTCCAGGCGACGTCGGTGATCTCCGACGTTAATAAAGATCAACAACTTCAACCACCAACAACCTACTCCAGCTCCACATGGCTAAAGCAACATTCGAACGCAAGAAGCCGCACGTCAACGTCGGCACGATCGGCCACATCGACCACGGCAAGACGACGCTCACCGCTTCAATTTTGGCGGTTCAATCCCGGAAAGGACTGGCGGAAATTAAAGCTTATGCCGATATCGCCAAGGGCGGCACGGTGCGTGATGCCACGAAGACCGTCACCATTGCGGTGGCACACGTCGAGTATGAGTCTGATAAACGCCACTACGCGCACGTGGATTGCCCGGGCCATGCCGACTTCGTCAAGAACATGATCACCGGAGCCGCGCAGATGGACGGGGCGATTCTCGTCGTTTCCGCAGCCGACGGTCCGATGCCGCAGACTCGCGAGCATGTCCTGCTGGCCCGCCAAGTCGGTGTGCCGAAGCTGGTCGTTTTCCTCAACAAGGTTGACCTGATCGATGACAAGGAACTGCTCGATCTCGTCGAAGAGGAGATCCGCGACCTACTGACCAAATACCAATTCGACGGCAAGAACGCCAAGATCATCCGCGGCTCCGCCACAGCCGCTCTTGAAGGCAAGCCCGAGGGCGAAAAGGCCATCCAGGAACTGATGGAAGCGATTGACTCGGAAATCGCGGAGCCGGTGCGCGAGATTGACAAGCCGTTCCTGATGTCGGTTGAAGACGTTTTCTCCATCACCGGTCGTGGCACGGTCGCCACGGGTCGTATTGAGCGCGGCAAGTGCAAGCTCAATGATACGGTCGAAATCGTCGGTTTGCGCGACACCACGTCGACGGTGGTTACCGGCATCGAGATGTTCCGAAAGTTGCTCGATTACGGTCAGGCCGGCGACAATGTCGGTATTCTTCTTCGCGGAATTGAAAAGGACGGCATTGAGCGCGGCCAGGTCATCGCGGCGCCGAAGTCCATCACTCCGCACAAGAAGGCCAAAGCCGAGATCTACGTCCTCTCCAAGGACGAAGGCGGCCGCCACACCCCGTTCTTCAATGGTTATCGCCCGCAGTTCTACTTCCGTACCACGGACGTCACCGGCGTCGTCAATCTTCCGACCGGTGTCGAGATGATCATGCCCGGCGACAATATCGCGGTGGATATCGAGCTGATTTCGCCGATCGCCATGGAGAAAACCCAGAAGTTCGCCATTCGAGAAGGTGGCCGCACCATTGGTGCCGGTCGTATCACCGAGATTGTCGAATAAGCGTCATTAACCTCTTCCGACCGACGCTGCCGGGTCTCCTTTGGGAGTTCCCGGCTGTGTCGTCTAAAAGAAATAACCACAGGGGTGTAGCTCAATTGGTAGAGTAGCGGTCTCCAAAACCGTTGGTTGGGGGTTCGATTCCCTCCGCCCCTGCCACATTCGCCCAAATCATCACATGGCAAATCCCTTCCGCAGCGCCCGCATCTTCTTCGGCGAACTCGTCGCCGAATTGCAGAAAGCCAGCTGGCCGACCCGCACTGAGCTCAAGGATTCGACAATCGTCGTGATTGTCGCCTGTCTGCTGCTGGGGCTTTTCACCAGCATCAGCGACTTTGCACTATATCAGGTCGTGGATCTGTTCAGTTCCTGGGTCAGCTAAGCCCCCGATCTGATGACCGCCCAGACTTCCACGCCAACTGGCGCCCAGTGGTTTGCTCTCCACACCCTCTCGGGGCAGGAGAACAAGGTGAAGAACTACATTGAGAAGTTCAAGAAAGCCGAGGAGCTCGACGATTTTGTCTTCGAAGTGCTGTTGCCAACGGAGGTCGTATCCGAAGTCAAAGGTGGCAAGAAATCCACCAAGGTTCGCAAGCTCTATCCCGGCTACGTGTTCATCAACATGTGCCTCTACGACGAGGAAAAGAAGGTCATCATCAAGCCCTTCTATTTTGTAAAGGACGCCGCTGGGGTCATCGGTTTCGTTGGCGGCGATCATCCAGCGCCGCTGCGTCAGGCTGAAATCGACGAGATCAAGGCCCGGCTGGAGGCGGCCACCGGCAAGGAAATCCCGAAGGTCACTTTCGACGTGGGCGAGGAAGTGAAAATCACGGATGGCCCCTTTATGAATCTCAACGGCCGGATCGACGAGGTCGACCCTGCCCGGGGCAAGCTCAAGATTTCCGTTTCAATTTTCGGCCGATTCACGCCGGTTGAACTTGAATACTGGCAGGTCCAGCGCGCGTCTGAAAGCTGATCTGCCGCCCACTATCACCAACCTCCGCGACTTCACTTTCCATGGCTAAAAAGATTCAAGGTTACGTCCGTCTCCAGCTTCCTGCCGGTGCCGCCAATCCCGCGCCGCCGGTCGGTCCCGCGCTTGGCGCCCAAGGCGTCAACATCATGGGTTTCTGCAAGGAATTCAACGCGAAGACCAAGGACCAGAATGGCATGATCATCCCGGTCGTCATCACGGTTTACGCCGACAAGTCCTTCACGTTTATCTGCAAATCGCCACCGGCTTCCGTGCTCCTGAAGAAAGCCGCCGGCATCGCCACCGGTTCGGCCAAGCCCAACATGGACAAGGTGGGCAAGGTGACGAAGAAACAGATCATCGAAATCATCAAACTCAAGAAGGCCGACCTCAACGCCAACAGCGAGGAGGCGGCCATCCGCATGATCGCCGGCACCGCCCGCAACATGGGCATCGAAGTCGTCGACTGATTTTCCCTCACTACAACTCACCGCGGGAGTCCCCACCGGGACGTTCGCACCGCAAGGAGTCCAAAATGCCCGTCAAACACAGCAAAAGATACCGCAGCGCCGTTACGGCCGCTGATCTCGCCAAGGAATATCCGCTCAAGGAGGCAGTGGAGATTCTCACCAAATTTCCGAAGGCGAAGTTCGACGAAACCGTCGAGCTTTCCTTCCGCCTCGGCGTCGACCCGGCGCAGGGCGATCAGATGGTGCGCGGCACCACGCCGCTGCCCAACGGATCCGGCAAGAAGGTCCGGGTGCTTGTTTTCACCGACGATCCCGCCAAGGCCCTCGCCGCGGGCGCTGATACGGCCGGCCTCGCCGATGTGATGGCCAAGATCAACGAAGGCTGGCTCGACTTTGACGTCGCGATCGCAACCACCGAGGCCATGAAGCAGGTGCGCACCCTCGCGCGCGTCCTGGGTCCGAAGGGCCTTATGCCCAATCCGAAATCCGGCACCGTTACCGACGACGTTGCCACGGGCATCAAGGCGGTGAAAGCCGGCCGCGTGGAATTCAAGGTCGACAAGACGGCCAACATCGGCGTCGGCGTTGGCAAGCGCTCATTTACCGCCGACCAGATACTGGAAAACGTCTCGGCCGTCCTTGAGGCTGTGGGCAAGGCCAAGCCGGCCGCGTTCAAGGGCCACTACATCAAGGGCATCACGCTTTCGTCCTCCATGAGTCCCGGAGTGAGGCTTGCGAGCACCGAGTTTAACAAATTCTAACCCGAGACCACGCACCATGAGAGCAGAAAAGAAATACCTGATCGACGAGGTCACCGGTCACCTCAAGAAATCCGAATACGTCATTGTCGCTAACTATGACAAGATGAGCGTGGCGGACATTGGCAAGCTTCGGAGCAAACTGGCTCCCGAGAAAGCCGAGTTCCATGTGGTTAAGAACAGCTCGTTCCGCGTTGCGGCCAAGGCCTTCGGCCTGCCTGACATGGAAGGATCGCTCAAGGGTCCGACCGCCATCGTCGTCGGCGGCAAGAACCCCTACGGCGTCGCCAAGATAGTGAAGAAGTACTTTACCGAGGTGCAGAAGCTCGAGGTCAAGACCGGCGTCATCGACAAGAAGGCTTACAACGCAAAGGAAATGTCGCTGCTGGCCGATTTGCCCTCGTTTGAGGCGCTCCGCTCCCAGTTGCTCGGCCTGCTCACGCAGAATGCCGCCGCATTTGTCCGGGTGCTCGATGCCAAGGTCAAGAAGGCGCAGCCCGCCGCACCCGCAGCCTAAACAACAATTCACCCGAAAAACAATTTTCCGGCGAGAGCCGGGGAACAACCATCCAACGAAGCCGGCTAGGGGATACGTCCCTTAAACGAATTCCCTCAATCGAAATCGCTAGTCGCTTCAGGAGAAAAATCATGAGCAACATTACCAAAGATCAAGTTATCGAGTGGCTTTCCGGCCAGTCGGTCATCGAACTCGCAGCGCTGGTCAAGGATCTCGAAGGCAAGTGGGGCGTTTCTGCCGCCGCCGCGGTCGCCGCCGGCCCTGCCGCGGGTGCTGCGCCTGCCGCCGCGGCCGAGGAAAAGACCGAGTTCACGGTCGTCCTTCTCGAGGCCGGCGCCAACAAGATCGGTGCCATCAAGGAAGTCCGCGCCATCACCGGCCTGGGCCTCAAGGAAGCCAAGGACCTCGTCGAGGGCGCCCCCAAGGCGGTCAAGGAAGGCGTCAACAAAGCCGAGGCCGAGGAAATTAAAAAGAAGCTCGAAGCCGCCGGTGCCAAAGTGGAACTCAAGTAACCGCTTGGCGTTTTCGCATTCTAGACTTCTCCCTTCACCGAGACAGGCCGTGTCCAATCGCGGCCTGTCTTTCCGCTTTCTTTCGTTCGTTCTTTTCGCGCCCCAAGGCCCTGCGTCCGGGCGCACCATTGCCGGTTGTTCGATCCTGAATAACTGAGTTCTGCTCCTTTCTTTCAGTTCACATCTACACGGGAAAATTCCATGGCCGACCGCACTCATACCGAACGCATTAACTTCGGCAAACTCCGCGAAGTCATCCAGCCGCCCAACCTCATTGAGCTGCAGATCAGCTCCTATCTCGAGTATCTCCAAAAGGACACGCCCGAGAAACAGCGCAAGCCGTATGGTCTCGAGGCCGTCTTCAAGGAGGTCTTCCCGATCAATTCCTACGATGAGCGCCTGACGCTTGAGTATGTATCCTACACGATCGGCGAGCCCAAGAGCTCCGAGATCGAATGCCTCCGCGAAGGCACGACCTATGCCGTACCGCTATACGTCAAGCTGCGGCTGCGTGAAGAGGATTTCATCAAGGATGAGGAGATTTTCATGGGCGACATCCCGATGGTGACCGAGCGGGGCTCGTTTATCATCAACGGTGCCGAGCGGGTCGTGGTCTCCCAGCTCCACCGTTCACCCGGCATTTGTTTTGAGGTTGCCACCCACCCGAACGGCAAACTGCTGCACTCGTTCCGCATCATTCCGGATCGCGGGACCTGGCTTGAGGTCCAGTTCGACAACAACGATCTGCTTTACGTCTATCTCGATCGCCGCCGCCGCCGCCGCAAATTCCTTATCACAACTCTGCTCCGGTCCATCGGTTTCAGCAACGATCTCGACATCCTGAATCTGTTTTACACCATCCAGGAGCTCAAGGTCAGCAAGGCGCTGGACCTCGAGAATGTTTCGACGCTTGTTCTGGTTGAGGATGTGATCGACGCCCAGAAGGGCGTGGTGCTGGCCCGCGCGTTCGAGCCGCTCACCAAGGCCATTGTCCGCACGTTCGAGAAACACGACATCAAGGCGATGCGCGTGATCGACACCACGGTCGACGAAGGCGCCATCATCCGGGCGCTCAAGAAGGACCCGACGCGCAACGAAGAGGAAGCCCTCAAGGAGGTTTACAAAAAGCTTCGGCCCGGCGAGCCGCCGACTACGGCGAACGCCAAGGCGCTGCTCAAGCGCCTGTTCTTCGACCCGAAGCGCTACGATCTGGGGCGTGTCGGCCGTTACAAGATCAACCAGAAGCTCGATCTCAAGATCGACCTGGAAAATCGCATTCTTGACAGCGCCGACATCGTCGCTGCCACCAAATATCTCGTTCGTCTCAAAAAGAGCGACGGTATCGTCGACGACATCGATCACCTCGGTTCGCGTCGTGTGCGTACGGTCGGCGAGTTGCTTGCCAACCAATGCCGCGTCGGCCTCAGCCGCACGGAGCGCCTGGTGCGCGAACGCATGACCCTTTATGACCAGAGCGTCGACTCGATCACGCCGCAGAAGCTGATCAATCCGAAGGCGCTGACGACGGTGATCCGCGATTTCTTCGCGCGCAGCCAGCTGTCGCAGTTCATGGACCAGATCAATCCCCTGGCCGAGCTCACCCACAAGCGCCGGCTCTCCGCTCTCGGGCCGGGCGGTCTCAATCGCGAACGCGCCGGCTTCGAGGTGCGTGACGTGCATCCCTCCCATTACGGCCGCATCTGTCCGATCGAGACTCCGGAAGGTCCGAACATCGGCCTGATCAACTCACTGTCTACTTACGCCCGCGTCAACGAATTCGGCTTCATCGAGTCGCCGTATCGCGTGGTCGAGAAGGGCCGGGTTTCCGACAAAGTTGTCTACCTCACCGCCGACCAGGAGGAAGGCAAGACCATCGCCCAGGCCAACGCCGAGGTCGATGACAAGGGCAATTACATTGGCAAGGTCACCGCCCGGAACTCCGGCAACTTCCTTGAGGTCACCGCCGAGGAAGTCGACCTGATGGACGTCTCGCCCAAGCAGGTCGTATCAGTCGCAGCTGGCTTGATCCCCTTCCTTGAGCACGACGACGCCAACCGCGCCCTCATGGGCTCGAACATGCAACGCCAGGGCGTGCCGCTTCTGCAGACCGAAGCACCCTTTGTCGGCACGGGTCTCGAGGCTCGCCTCGCGAGCGATTCTAAGACGGTCGTGATTGCCGAGGACACCGGGGTGGTCGCCTCGGTGGATGCCAAACAGATCATCGTCACCAAGGACGGCGAAATGCCCCGGCACCCGAAGCACGACCCGAAGAACCACATCTACGTTTACGAATTGCGCAAATTCATGCGCTCGAACGCCGGCACCTGCTTTAGCCAGCGGCCGATCGTCCGGAAGGGCCAGAAAGTAAAGAAGGGCGAGTGCATCGCCGACGGTCCTTCAACCGACCACGGTGAACTTGCGCTGGGCCGCAATGTGCTCGTTGGCTTCATGCCTTGGAACGGCTACAACTTCGAAGATGCAATCCTGATCTCCGAAAAGGTGCTCAAGGAAGATATCTTCACGTCGATTCATGTGCAGGAATTCGAAGTCACCGCCCGCGACACCAAGCTTGGACCTGAGGAAATCACGCGCGACATTCCAAACATCGGGGAGGAAGCGCTGAAGAACCTCGACCACAATGGCGTCATTCGCGTCGGTGCCGAGGTGAAACCCGGCGACATCCTCGTCGGCAAGATCACTCCCAAATCGGAGACCGAACTTGCTCCCGAGGAAAAGCTCCTCCGCGCGATTTTCGGCGAGAAGGCCGCCGACGTGAAGGACACGTCCCTCATCGTCCCCTCCGGGGTGAACGGCATCATTATGGATGTGAAGGTTTCAACCAGCCGTCTCGATGCGGAGCGCGACCGTCTGTCCCCGTCCGACCGCCGGCGTCAGGTGAAGCAGATCCAGGAGGACTACAAGACGCAGATGGACAAGTTGCGCGAGCAGCTGACCGAGGCGCTCTCCAACATCCTCCTCGGCGAGAAGATCCCGCTCGACGTGATCAATGGCCAGACCGGGGAAATCATCATCCCTGCCAACCGCAAGATCACCAAGACGCTCCTCCGCAAACTAGCCGCTGTGGCGAAGCACATCGAGATCGATCCTTCGCCCGTCCGCATCAAAATCATGGAGATCATCGCCTCCTTCCAGTCGAAGTTCGACGAGCTGGAAGGTGATCGCGAACGCAAGATTGCGACCATCGAGACCGGTGACGAAGGCGGCCCCGGTGTCATCAAGCAGGTCAAGGTTTACATTGCCACCAAACAGAAGCTGGAGGTCGGCGACAAGATGGCCGGCCGTCACGGCAACAAGGGTGTGGTCGCCAAGATCGTGCCTGAGGAGGACATGCCCTTCCTGCCCGACGGCACTCCGATCGAAATCTGCCTTAATCCCCTTGGCGTGCCTTCCCGCATGAACGTGGGACAAGTGCTCGAAACGCACTTGGGCTGGGCCTGCAAGAAACTCGGCATCAAGGTTGCGACGCCCGTGTTCGACGGCATCCCCGAGAGCAAAGTGCGCGGCTATCTCAAGGAGGCCAAGCTTCCGAGTTCCGGCAAGAGTCCGCTCTACGACGGTCGTACCGGTGAGAAACTCGATCAAGAGGTCGTCGTCGGCTACATCTACATGATGAAGCTGAACCATCTCGTGTCGCACAAGATTCACGCGCGCGCGGTCGGTCCTTACTCGCTCGTCACGCAGCAGCCGTTGGGCGGCAAAGCCCAGTATGGCGGCCAGCGGTTTGGCGAGATGGAGGTGTGGGCGCTCGAAGCCTATGGCGCGGCGCACACGCTCCAAGAACTGCTCACGGTCAAGTCCGACGACGTCAACGGTCGCACCAAGATCTACGAGTCGCTTGTCAAGGGCGACAACACTTTGAGCGCCGGTACGCCGGAATCGTTCAACGTGCTGGTCAAGGAAATGCAGGCCCTGGGCCTCGACATCAAACTCGCCAAGCGCACCGCGCTCGGTGAAGCCCTGGGCGGCAGCCGCTAACTCTAAACATTATACTGGGAGCAAAATCGCAATGAGCACTGAACACGCCCGTGAAGAAGTCAGGTCCGTCCTCGGTTCGGACGAAAACCCGTTTGACAACGTTTCCATCAGCGTCGCCTCACCCGAGACCATCCGGTCCTGGTCGAAGGGCGAGGTGAAGAATCCCGAGACGATCAATTACCGCACCTTCAAGCCCGAACCGGGTGGCCTTTTCTGCCAGAAGATCTTCGGTCCGGTGCGCGACTACGAGTGCGCCTGTGGCAAATACAAACGCATCAAATACAAGGATGTCGTATGTGATCGTTGCGGCGTCGAAGTGACCATTGCTCGCGTCCGCCGCGAACGCATGGGCCACATCGAACTGGCCGTCCCCGTGGCCCACATCTGGTTTCTCAAGAGCATGCCCAGCCGCCTCGGCCTCCTGCTCGACATGACCGCTCGTTCGCTCGAACGCGTCATCTACTATGAGAACTACATGGTGACGAACCCGGGCAAGACGCCGCTCGAGCTCAAGCAGCTGCTCACGCAGACCGAGCACCAGCAAGCCGTTGACGAATACGGTGCCGATGCCTTCACCGCCAAGATGGGCGCCGAGGCCGTCCGGGACGTGCTCACCCAACTCGACATGGTGGCCACGGTGGCCGAGCTGCATGAAACGATGCGCGCCACCCGCTCGAAGCAGATCAAGAAGAAGCTTTCGAAACGGCTGAAGGTCATTGGCGGTTTTATCAACTCGAAGTCTCGTCCCGAGTGGATGGTGCTCGAGGTATTGCCGGTTATCCCGCCGGATCTCCGTCCGCTCGTTCCGTTGGAAGGCGGCCGGTTCGCGACCTCCGACCTCAACGACCTCTACCGTCGTGTCATCAATCGCAACAATCGCCTGCGGAATCTGATGCAGTTGAAGACGCCTGACGTCATCATTCACAACGAAAAACGCATGTTACAGGAGGCGGTGGACGCGCTGTTTGACAATGGCCGTCATGGCCGGCCGGTCACCGGCGCCGGCAATCGCGCCTTGAAGTCGCTTTCCGACATGCTCAAGGGCAAGCAGGGCCGCTTCCGGCAGAACCTCCTCGGCAAGCGCGTCGATTACTCCGGCCGTTCCGTCATCGTCATCGGTCCCGAGCTCAAGCTCAACCAGTGCGGCCTGCCCAAGAAGATGGCGCTCGTCCTGTTCGAGCCGTTCATCATCCGCCGCCTCAAGGAACTCGGCTTCGTGCATACGGTGCGCGGCGCCCGCAAGATGATCGAGAAGAAGTCTCCGGAAGTCTGGGACATTCTAGAAGAAGTCACCAAGGGGCACCCGGTGCTGCTTAATCGTGCACCAACTTTGCACCGCCTTTCGATCCAGGCTTTCGAGCCCGTATTGATCGAAGGTTCATCCATCCGCATTCACCCGCTGGTTTGCACGGCGTACAACGCGGACTTTGACGGTGACCAGATGGCGGTGCACGTGCCGCTGTCACTCGAGGCGATTCTGGAGTGCAAACTCCTGATGATGTCGACGAACAACATCTTCTCGCCTTCTTCGGGCAAGCCGATCCTGACCCCATCCCAGGACATTGTCCTTGGGGCATATTATCTGACCATCGAACCGCGCACCAAGCCCGCCAAGGGTGTGCGCGTGCCCATGCTGTCGGGCTTGCATGAAGTGCTTTACGCGAAGGCGGACGGCGCCCTCAAGATGCACGATTGGATCGAGGTGCCGAATCCGGACTTCAAGCGGGACACCGTGTTTGGAAACAAGGAACGAAAAGTTCTGCGCACGACCGTGGGCCGTGTGATCTTCAATGAGATCTGGCCGCCTGCGCTCGGCTTCATCAACTTCCCGGTGCCGAAGGGCAAGCTCGGTGACCTGATCCTGAACACCTACAAGGTCGCGGGCGACCGTGTCACGGTGGAGACACTCGACAAATTGAAGGAGCTCGGTTTCCAGACCGCAATGCAGGCAGGCATCTCGATCGGGATCGACGACATGATCATCCCGGAAAACAAGAAAGAGATCGTGCATGACGCCCGCAAGAAGGTCGACGAGGTCGAGTCCCAATACAAAAAGGGCATCATCACTTCCGGCGAGCGCTATAACAAGATCATCGACATCTGGACTGGCGCCACTGACCGCATCGCAAAGTCCGTGTTCGCGAAACTCGAAAACAACGACGGTAAGGTCGAGGTCAACCCGGTCTATATCATGATGGACTCGGGCGCCCGTGGTAACAAACAGCAGGTGCGCCAGCTGTGCGGTCTCCGCGGCCTCATGGCCAAGCCGTCCGGTGAAATCATTGAGCGCCCCATTCTGTCTTCGTTCCGGGAAGGTCTCACGGTGCTTGAATACTTCATCTCCACGCACGGTGCTCGCAAGGGTCTCGCCGATACCGCTCTCAAAACGGCTGATGCCGGGTACATGACCCGCAAGCTGTGCGACGTGGCCATGGACGCAGTGGTCACCGAAGAGGATTGCGGCACTCGGGACGGCATCTGGAAAAAGGCCATCTTCGAAGGCGAGACCATGCTGGTCAGCCTCGCCGAGCGCATTGTCGGCCGTTTCTCGGCGGACGATGTCTACGATCCGCTCAATCCGACCAAGACGATTGTCAGTTCGGGCGAGCTTATTACCGAAGAGTTTTCGAGGCGCATCGAGGATTCGGGTATCGAACGCGTCAAGGTTCTGTCGCCGCTCACTTCCACGAGCGAGCAGGGTATTGACGCCAAATCTTACGGCATCAATCCCGCCACAAACAAGGTGGCGAAGATTGGCGACTCGGTCGGCATCATCGCGGCCCAATCCATCGGCGAACCCGGCACGCAGCTCACCATGCGCACGTTCCATATTGGTGGCGTCGCATCCGCGGGCTCGAAGAACCCCGAGATCAAGGTTCGCAATGCCGGCATCGTCAAATACCGCGGCTTGCGACTGGTTCAAACCACCGAAGGCTTCAATATTGTCCTCAACAAGACCGGTTCGTTGCAGATTCTCGACGAAAATGACCGCGAACTAGAGGCCTATCCGATCGTGGTGGGTACGTTTCTGTCGGTCAACGACGGAGCAAAAGTCATCAAAGGGCAGACCATTGCCCAATGGGATCCTTACAACATTCCGGTTCTCTCCGAGAAGGCTGGCACGTTGCACTTCAAGGATATGATTCCTGGGGTGACAGTGAAGCGCGAGCTTGATGAGTCGACTGGCCGCATTGCGACCGTGGTCATCGAACACAAAGAGGATCTTAATCCGCAAATCGAGGTTCGTGACGAGCAGAACAAGCCGGTCGCGGCCTATTCGATTCCGACCGGCGCGCAAGTTGCGGTGGCCGAAGGCGACATCATCCAACCGGGCGCCTTGCTCGCCAAGACACCCCGCCAAGCGTCGGTTACCAAGGATATCACCGGCGGTCTGCCGCGCGTGGCCGAGCTTTTCGAGGCCCGCCGCCCCAAGGAGGCCGCCGAGATGGCTCGAATCGAAGGCGTCGTCTCGTTCGAAGGCTCCATTCGCGGCAAGAGGAAGCTGGTTGTCCGTCACGAGGAGTCCGGCGCCGAAGAGGAGCATCTCATTCCGCACGGCAAGCACATCATCGTGCAGGCCGGTGACGTCGTCCACAAGGGTCAGCATCTTACCGACGGATCGGCCGATCCGCACGAGATTCTTGAGATTCTTGGGCCGACGGCATTGTACGAATTCCTGATCGGGCAGGTGCAGGAGGTCTACCGCCTGCAGGGTGTGTCCATTAACGACAAGCACATCGAGGTCATCATCCGCCAGATGCTCCGCAAGGTACGCATCTCCGATCCAGGTGACACGGAGTGGTTTTGGGGCGAGCAGATTGACCGGGTTGCATTTCTCCGTGAGAACAAACGCATCGACGCTGCCGGTGGCAAACCGGCCGAAGCTGAGCCGATTCTGCTTGGTATCACGAAGGCGTCGCTTGAGACCGAGAGCTTCATTTCGGCGGCCTCCTTCCAAGAGACGACGCGCGTCCTTACGGACGCCTCGACGCTTGGCAAGGTTGACCACCTCAAGGGCTTCAAGGAAAACGTCATCATGGGCCATCTGATTCCTGCCGGCACGGGCTGGCCGGGCTACAAGAAGCTCAAGGTCACCCTTCCGCTTGGTGGCGACATCCCGATGGATGAAGCTCCGAAAGCCACAGCCGAGGCGAGTTGATTTGCCTCTCGGAACACTCCTTCAAAGCCGCGGACACTGGTCCGCGGCTTTTGTTTTGGCTGCATTACAAATAACGTTGGAGGACCTGAAGAATTCGCCTTGTTTTTAGGGTTGAAAGTGGGAATCTGAAATTCCTCCCGCCAAAAGATACCGGTAGAGCCTAGCTCCTGGTATCTTCTCGCCCGGCCCTCACCGGCCGGGCGTTCTTTTTGGACGGCGGTAGGGTCGGATTCGACCCGACCGGGCAGGAGAGCGGGACTGGGTGCCATTGCCCAGGCACGGCAGAGCGAGCTCCAAGCCGCTTTGGCCGGGTTATCGGGGATTCAATCCGTTTACAGGTGGGACAAATCTGCGCTGAAAAACGCCTGGTTCGGAATCATGGCGTAAAATGGACGATGTTAACAACTTTTCAGAAGATTTCTTGATTTAGCTCTTGATGTGGATGGAAGCGACATGCTTTTCTAACCGTCCCATTCGTCACTTACAGCCGCTACAGCCAAACTGTTGAGGCACCTGACGACACGGTTCTGGCCGGATTTTCTGCCGGAATCTGTGTTTCCAACTAAAGCGCGAAATAGTGCTTGCCGGAGTTTTCGTCTTCGGTAGGTTTCGCGCCTTTTCCACTTTACCAACCTTCCATCCAACCACATGCCAACCATCAACCAACTCGTGCGAAAGGGACGTCGCAAAGTCCAGGCGAAGTCCAAGGCCCCGGCGTTGCAGGGTAACCCCTTTCGCCGCGGTGTTTGTGTCCAAGTCATGACGCGCACACCCAAGAAGCCGAACTCAGCCATTCGCAAGGTTGCCAAGGTCCGGCTGACAAATGGCGTGGAAGTAATTTCGTATATTCCGGACGAGGGACACAATCTGCAGGAGCACTCGATTGTGCTCGTGCGAGGTGGTCGTGTGAAGGATCTCCCAGGTGTCCGTTATCATATTGTTCGCGGAACGCTCGATGCCACAGGAGTGGAGAAACGTCGTCGTTCTCGTTCCAAATACGGCGTCAAGCGTCCCAAAGCCGCCAAAGCCTCCTAAACCGCAGTTCTTTCAAGCCGCCATGTCACGCCGCCGTCGAGCCACCCGCCGCATCACCATTCCGGATGTTCGTTACAACAGCCCCTTGGTGACGCATCTGATCAATGTCATCATGAAGAGTGGCAAGCGCACGCTTGCCGAGCGCATTGTCTACGGCGCATTTGAACGCGTGAGCGAGAAGCTCCAGAAGGGCGACCCGGTTGATTTGCTGATGGGGGCGATGGAAAATGCCCGGCCGAAGCTCGAGGTGAAGAGCCGCCGGGTCGGTGGGGCAACCTATCAGGTGCCGGTGGAAATATCCTTTGAACGGCAGGAGAGTCTGGCCCTCCGCTGGATCGTGTCCGCCGCCACCGGCCGCAAAGGCACGCCGATGCGCGAGGCCATCGCCGCCGAAATCATCGACGCCTATAACAATACTGGCTCGGTTGTGAAGAAGAAGGAAGAGATGCACAAGATGGCCCAGGCCAACCGCGCCTTCGCCCATCTCCGCTGGTAAGGAATTCCAAGCATGTCCGTCGCTGCATCACCTAATATTATTGTCGTTACCGACAAGGCAAAGACCTCGCCCGTCAACTCGAAGGACCGGCCGTTTCCTCTTGAGTGGACCCGGAACATTGGCATTGCCGCCCATATTGACGCAGGCAAGACCACGACGACCGAGCGCATCCTTTTTTACTCCGGCGCAGTGCACAAGATGGGCGAAGTCCATGATGGCACGACTGTGACCGACTGGATGGAGCAGGAGCGCGAGCGGGGCATCACGATCACCGCCGCGGCCATTTCCTGTGCTTGGAACGCCTCATGGGGTCCCTGGAAGGGAATCAAACAGCGCATCAACATCATCGATACCCCCGGGCACGTGGATTTCACGGCTGAGGTTGAACGTTCACTCCGGGTCCTCGACGGCGCGGTCGCCGTATTCGACGCGGTCGCCGGGGTACAGCCCCAGTCCGAAACGGTCTGGCGCCAGGCCAACAAGTACCGCGTGCCGCGTATCGCCTTCATCAACAAGATGGACCGTGTCGGCGCCAACTTCCTGCGGTGTATCGACGATATCCGCACGAAGCTCAAGGCTAATGCCCACGCCCTCTATCTGCCGATCGGCGCGGAGGATAACTTCACCGGCCTGATCGATCTGGTACAAAACGTCGCCTACATGTTCGACGAGGATCCGCAGGATCCGTTGGGCATGAATCCGAAGACGGTGCCGGTGCCTGCCGCCATGCAGGCCCAGGCGAAGGAATACCGCGACAAGCTCATCGAAGCGGTCTCCGATTTCGACGATGTGATCGCGGAGAAATATCTCAACGGTGAGGAGATCAGCGTGGACGAGCTGATGCTCGGCGTCCGCAAGGCGACAATTTCGCTCCAGTTCACCGGGGTGTTCCCCGGCTCGGCCTTCAAGAAGAAAGGCGTGCAGCGCCTCCTCGATTGCGTGGTGAACTATCTCCCGAGTCCGATTGATGTACCACCCATGCAGGGTCAGGACAGTGACGGCAAGACAGTCGAGGCGGTCGTCAGCGACAAAGGCAAGCTCGCCGGCCTGGCATTCAAGCTTTGGACCGATCCGTTTGTCGGCAAGCTCGTGTTTTTCCGCGTCTACACCGGAACTTTGCCCCGGGGCATGGCGGTCTACAATCCCCGCACCCGCCGAACCGAGCGCGTCTCCCGTCTCGTGCTGATGCGCGCCATCGAGCGCGAAGACATCGATTTGGCCTTTTCGGGTGATATCTGTGCCGTGGTTGGTGTGAAGGACGTCATCACCGGAGACACGCTGTGCGATGAGGATTTTGATATCCGCCTTGAGCCGCCCTCTTTCCCGGAGCCCGTGATCGCGATGTCGATCGAGCCGAATTCCAAGGCCGACCAGGAAAAGATGGGCGTGGCCCTCCAACGTCTCGTGGCCGAAGATCCGACCCTGCGTGTCAAGACCGACCAGGATACCGGCCAGATTATTCTGGCGGGTATGGGTGAGCTCCACCTCGACATTATTCGCGACCGCATGAAGCGCGAATTCAAGGTTGAGGCCACCGCGGGCAAACCGCAGATCGCCTACCGTGAGACCGTTGTCGCGCATGCCGACGGCGAGGGGAAATTCATCCGGCAGTCCGGTGGCAAAGGCCAATACGGTCACGTCGTTGTCAAGCTTGAGCCCAACGGCAAGGGCAAGGGCGTCGAAATCATCAACGAGATCGTGGGCGGCGCCATTCCGAAGGAATTTATCAAGCCCTCGACCGAGGGTATTTTGGAGGGGGCGAACAACGGGGTTGTCGCCGGTTTCCCGGTGGTGGATGTCATTGTTCACATCGTGGACGGTTCATTCCACGAGGTGGATTCGTCGGAGCTCGCATTCAAAATGGCGGGTATCTTTGCATTCAAGGATGCGATGAAGAAAGCCGGTCCAATTCTGCTCGAGCCCATCATGGGGGTCGAAGTCACCACACCGGAGGAATACCAAGGCGACCTGCTGGGTGACATCAACCGCCGCCGGGGTCAGATCCAAGGCATGGAGAACAAAAGCGGCGCTTGCATCATCACCGCGCACGTCCCGCTGGAATTGCTTTTCGGTTACGTCACCGACATCCGCTCCCTTTCGAAGGGCCGGGCCAGTGCTTCAATCACGCCGTCCCATTTCGCGCAGGTGCCGAATTCCCAGCTCGCGAAGATCGTCGAGACGTCTTCCAAGGCTCCTGCCCGCACCTAACAACCCTCGTTCTTTATACCGCCATGAAAGGCCAACGCATTCGCATCAAACTTCAAGGTTACGATTACCGGGTCATCGACCAGTCTGCCCAGGAAATCGTGGAAACCGCCAAGCGCTCCGGTGCGCGCGTTTCCGGACCGATTCCCCTCCCGACCCATATCGTAAAACTTTCGGTCAACCGCTCCCCGCATGTCGACAAGAAATCCATGGAGCAGTTTGAGTCCCGCACCCACAAACGCCTGATCGATATTCTTGAGCCCACCGCCCAAACGGTTGACGAGCTCAAGAAACTCAATCTCCCGTCTGGCGTGGATATCACCATTAACGTCTAAAATTTCAACCATACCAGCTTAGCAGCCCGCCGGCTCCCGCCGGCCCTTGCTAAAGTAGGTCTAAACAAACGGAACTCATCCTTCCACCTACCACTTAGCCCATGATCGCTACACTATTAGGAAAAAAAATCGGAATGACCCAGGTCTACGACGCGCAAAACGTCCTGATCCCGGTCACCGTTGTGGAAGCCGGCCCATGCCCGGTCGTCCAGATCAAGACTGTCGAATCCGACGGCTACAACGCCGTGCAGCTTGGGTTTGGCGCCAAAAAAGCTGTTCGTGCCAGCAAGGCCGAGACCAACCACGCCAAGAAGGCCGGTCTTGCTTCAACCCCTCGCGTGCTCAACGAGGTCCGACTTTCCGAGGCTCCGTCGGTCAAGCTCGGCGATGTGATCACTGTCGCGGTCTTTAGCGAGGGCCAGATCATCGACGTGCTCGGCGTCTCCAAGGGCAAGGGCTTTCAAGGCGTGGTGAAACGCTTCCGGGTCAACGGTGGTCCGGCGGCCCATGGTTCGATGTTTCATCGCCGCATTGGATCAATCGGCATGCGCCAGACACCCGGGCGGGTCTGGAAGAACCAAAGCATGCCCGGTCACATGGGAAATGAATTTCGCACGGTGCAGAACCTCCGCGTGGTGAAGATTATCGCCGACAAGAATCTCATTCTCGTCAAGGGCGCCATTCCTGGCGCCAACGGCGACGATGTCATCATCCGCTCCGGCAAAAAGGCGAAGCCGGCCAAGGCCTAAGCAATGGAGACCGTCAACCCATGAAACTCAAAATTTTCTCATCCGACGCGACGCAAAGCCACGAGGCTGATTTCAACGTGCCGACCTTCGAGGGCAACAAAGGCCTTCAGGCAGTCAAGGAAGTGGTGGTGGCACACAACGCCAATGCCCGCCTCGGTACTCACTCCACCAAGCGGCGCGGCGAAGTCCGCGGTGGCGGCAAGAAGCCATGGGCGCAGAAGGGTACCGGTCGCGCCCGCGCGGGCTCGATCCGCTCTCCTTTGTGGGGCGGTGGCGGGGTTGTATTTGGCCCGAAACCCCGCGACTACTCGAAAAAGATCAACGGCAAGGTGAAGGCCCTGGCCTTCAGCCGCGCCCTTTTTGACCGGGCGGTCGCTGGGGACGTCAGCGTCATTGAGGCCTTCGCCTCCGCTCAGACCAAGACCAAGGCCATGGGCCAGGTGATTGGACGCATCGCGCCGACTGGACAGGTCCTGGTGGTGGATGATCCGTTTACGACCGCGACCACCCGCGCGGTGCGCAACCTTGGACGCGTTACTTTGCAGGAAGCCTCGAAGCTAAACACGCTCGATCTCTGCACCTTCACCAAGATTGTCATGTCGACCAAGGCCCTCGAGAAGGTCATCGCCCGCGCCACCGGAGACCAGTCATGATTAACGCCGACACCATCCTCAAAAGCCTCCGTCTGACGGAGAAGTCGAACAAGCTTTCGTCCAACTACGGTCAATACACCTTTGATGTGTTTCCGGCGGCCACCAAGCACACGGTGCGGGAAGCAGTCGAGCAGACTTTCAAGGTGACCGTCACCCGCGTGAACATCATGAACCGGAAGGGCAAACCAAAACGCTCCCGCCGCGGTCTTCCAACGACCGGTTCGGACAGCAAACGCGCCATCGTCACCCTCAAGCAGGGCGACAAGATTGAGCTCACCTGAGCCTCGGAGATCACCATCATGGCCCTCAAATCCTTCCGTCCTCTCACCGCCTCCCTCCGGTTCACCACCCTGAACCGGCCCGACGATATTTCCAAGAAGCGCCCGGAGCGTTCGCTGGTCGAGTCCAAGAACAAGACCGGGGGCCGCAATACTTACGGGCGCATAACCTCGCGTCGTCGTGGTGGCGGGCACAAGAAACTTTATCGCATCATCGATTTCAAACGTACCAAGCTGGACATGCCGGCCAAGGTCCAGGCGATCGAATATGATCCGAACCGCAGCGCGCTCCTCGCGCTTCTTGCTTACGCGGACGGGACCAAGAGCTATGTCCTCGCGCCCAAGGGACTGAAAGCCGGTGATACCGTCTACAATGCACTGAAGACGGACGCGAACGACTTCCGGCCCGGCAATTCATTCCTTTTATCCGCCATTCCGCCCGCCACGAAGCTGCATGCGGTGGAGCTCATGCCTGGCCGCGGCGCCCAGATAGCGCGTTCCGCCGGCACATCCGTCGAGCTTATCGCCGTCGAAAACGGCTACGCCCAGATCAGGATGGCCTCGGGCGAGACCCGCTTGGTCAACGCCAAGTGCCGCGCCACCATCGGCGAGGTTTCCAACGGAGACCACAGCAACCGTGCCCTCGGCAAGGCCGGCCGTAATCGCTGGCTCGGTCGCCGGCCGCGGGTGCGCGGTGTGGCCATGAATCCGGTCGACCACCCGAACGGTGGCGGACAAGGCAAGTCGAAGGGTGGTGGCGGTCGCCAGCATCTGGTGTCGCCGTGGGGTCAACTCGCGAAAGGTTTCCCGACGCGCCGCCGCACCAAACTCTCCAGCTCTTTCATCCTCGTTCGCGCCAACGGCCGTCCGCCGCGCGGCAAGAAATAATCCCAACGACTCCGCACCATGGCACGTTCCATCAAGAAAGGTTTCTTTGTCGACTACCACCTCCTGGAAAAAGTCCAGAAGGCGGCCAAAGTGGCCGGCACCCGCAAGCCCATCCAGACTTGGAGTCGCCGCTCGACCATTACGCCCGAGTTCGTCGGTCACACCATCAGCGTCCATAACGGCAAGAGCCACGTTGCCGTATATATCACGGAGAACATGGTCGGCCATAAACTCGGCGAGTTTGCCCCCACGCGCATCTTCAAGTCGCACGGCGGCATGACCCGCAAAGAAATTTGAAGTCGCGGCCCAACCGGAAAACCATCATGGAAATCCAAGCTCTTACCCGTAACGCGCATATGTCGCCCAAAAAGGTCCGCGAAGTCGCGCGCCTCATTCAGGGCCGCCCGGTTCCCGAGGCGCTCGACTTTCTCACGCTTATTCCGCGCAAGTCCGCCCGGCTGCTGGCCAAGACACTCAAGAGCGCCATCGCCAACTCGGAAAACGATACGAAAATTGGCATTACCGCCGACAAGCTCGTCGTGTTTCGCGCCTTGGTCGAGAACGGCCCGGTCCTCAAGCGTTTCAAAGCCGGTGCTCGAGGCTCGGCCAAGCCCCGCGTCAAGCGCATGTCACATCTGCGCATCATTCTTTCCGACGGCAAATCCAACTAAATTCTACCATGGGACAAAAGACCAACCCGACAGGCTTTCGCCTCGCTGTCCGCCGTAACTGGCAGTCACGCTGGTTTGCGCGCAAGAAGGATTTTGCCAAGCTCCTCCACGAGGATCAGGTCATCCGCTCCACCCTCATGGAAAAGTTGAAGCAGGCCTCGGTGCCGCGCATCTTCATCGAGCGTGCCGGCAACCGCGTTCGCGTGAAGATCTTCACCGCCCGGCCCGGTATTGTCATCGGCAAGAAGGGCCAGGAGGTCGAGAACATGAAGGTCCAGCTCGGCAAGCTGACGGGCAAGGAGGTCCTTCTCGATATCCAGGAGGTCAAGAAACCGGAGGTCGAGGCCCAGTTGGTGGCGGAAAACGTCGCGCTCCAGCTCGAACGCCGCATCGCCTTCCGCCGCGCCATCAAGAAATCCATCCAGATCGCGATGTCGCTCGGCATCGATGGCATCAAGATCCAGTGCTCCGGCCGCCTCGGGGGCGCGGACATTGCCCGCCGCGAATGGCAGCGTCAGGGTCGCATCCCGTTGCACACGCTGCGTGAGAACATCGATTACGGCTTTGCCGAGGCCCAGACTGTCTGGGGCAAGATCGGGGTCAAATGCTGGATCTGCAAGAAAGACGAGGCCAACTAAACCGTCCACCCGGTAACAAGCTCACCGCTCACCGCCCACTGTTCCCATGTCCGTACTCACTCCCTCCCGCACCAAATACCGCAAGTCGATGAAAGGTTCCCGCGCCGGCAATGCCAAGCGCGGTAACACCCTCGCTTTTGGCGAATTCGGCCTTCAATCTCTCTCCCGCGGTCCCATGACCGGGCAACAGATTGAAGCGGCGCGGGTGACCATTGCCCGCCACCTGAAACGCAAAGGCAAGCTCTGGATTCGCATCTTTCCCCACAAGCCGGTGACCAAGAAACCGGCCGAAGTGCGCATGGGGCAGGGCAAGGGTCCGGTCGAATTCTACGTCGCCGTCATCAAACCGGGCGCGGTCCTTTTTGAACTCGCCGGCGTCCCCGCCACCATTGCCAAGGAAGCATTCCGGCTGGCCGACGCCAAGTTGCCTTTTCGCTGCCGGTTCATCGCTCGCGAAGGAGCCGCTGTCTGATTTACAGGAGAACGACTGCCATGAAAATGAAAGAAATCCGCGAACTCGCACCGGCCGAGATCACCACCAAGCTCCGCGAGACCCGCGAGCAGCTGCTCCAGCTTCGTCTGCGCAAGCACACCGGCCAGGTTGAAAAACCACACCTTCTGCGCGAATACCGCAAGGACATCGCCCGCTTGGAGACTGTCCGCAAGGAGAAGAAGGCGCCGCAGGCAGCCTGAGTCCACCCCGGGCCCAACCGCTTACCACCATGTCCATTCCCACCCGTCATAACCGCCGTAAGACCCTAATCGGTTTCGTCAGCTCTCGCATGGGCGATAAGTCCGTCAAGGTCACTGTTCCGTACAAGACGCCGCATCCGCTTTACCACAAGGTCATCAACCGCAAGACGGTCCTCCACGTCCACGACGAGAAGAACGAAACGAAGGTGGGCGACAAGATCGAGGTGATGGAGACCCGTCCGGTCAGCCGGCTGAAACGCTGGCGCGTCATCCGTGTTGTGGAGGCCTCCGTGGGGCTTGATCTGGTTGCAGTGAGCGAAAAGGACGTGGCCGAAGCCGTGCCGACCAAGACCACCAAGGCAAACAAAGCCTAACCCTCGCAGAGGAGACACCACCATGATCCAGATGCGTTCCATTCTCGATATTGCCGACAACACCGGCGCGCGCCGCGCGTCGATGATCGGCAAGATCGGTCATCCGTCCCGTTACGCCCACGTCGGTGATATCATCACCGTCAATATCAAGGAAAGCAGCACCGACGCCACGGTGAAAAAGGGCGAGGTCGTCAAGGCGGTCATTGTCCGCACGCGGGCGCCTCTCCGGCGCGGCGACGGCAGCTACCTGCGCTTTGATTCCAACGCCATTGTCATCATCGGGGACGACGGCAACCCGAAGGGCACCCGCATCTTCGGCCCGGTCGCCCGCGAGCTCCGCGCCAAGAATTACATGAAGATCATTTCGCTCGCCCCGGAGGTTCTCTAACATGCAGAAATTTCACATCAAACGCAACGACACTGTCGTTGTCATCGCCGGCTCCCACAAGGGCAAGCAGGGCAAGGTCCTTGAGATCCGTTCGGCCAAGAACCGCGCCGTCGTGGAAGGCGTGGCGATGATCAAGAAACATCTCAAGAAGTCCCAGGAAAACCCCCAGGGCAAGATCTCGGAGCGCGAAGGCACGATCCATATTTCAAACCTGATGCTTCTCTCGCGTTACGAGCAGTCGAAGCGCGCCAAGAAGACCGCCCCGGCCGCTGCCACCAAGAGCTGATCCACCGGCCGGCCTCCCGGGCCGCCCGCCGAATCAATTTCAATCACAACTCAACTTCGCATCCGGCTCGGAAACCCGGTCGCCACCATGAGCAAACAACCCACTCCTCTGCAAAAACATTACCTCGAGACGGTCGTGCCCGCCTTGACGGCTGCGCGCGGCTACAAGAACAAGCACCAGGTGCCGAAGCTTGAGAAAATCGTGCTCAATACGGGCATCAGCTCCGATGCCGACAAGAACATCATTGCCGACACGGCCCGTGACATGGCGCTCATTGCCGGGCAAAAGCCTGTGCTTAACCGCTCCAAGAAGGCCATCGCCAACTTCAAGTTGAAACCCAATCAAATCACCGGCTGCCACGTGACGCTCCGGGGCGAAAGCATGTGGCATTTCTTCATGCGGCTGCTCGCGGTGGCCCTGCCCACCATTCGTGACTTTCGCGGCGTGCCCAACAAGCTTGACGGGCAGGGCAACTACACCATCGGCATCACGGATTTTACGATCTTCCCCGAGATCGTGGTGGAGAACAACAAACGCCAGATGGGCCTGGATATCACTTTTGTCACTTCCGCCGAAACTGATGACGAAGCCCGTGAGTTCCTAAAGCTGATGGGCATGCCCTTCCGCCGCATCGAAACCGTCGCCCCCAAGACCACCGCCGCCTAACCCTCGATGCTCGCCATCCGTGGTGAGCCTGCCAAACCATGCCGAAAACTTCCGCCATCGAACGCAACAAGAAGCGCATCCGCCTTGTCGAGAAGCACGCTGCCAAGCGGGCCGAATTGAAGGCCATTCTTGCCAATCCCGCCACCACGGACGAGGAATTTTTCGCGGCCCAAAAGAAGCTCGCGAAGTTGCCCCGCAATTCGTCCAAGGTCCGTGTCCGCAACCGCTGTTCACTCAGCGGCCGGCCGCGGGGTTTCCACCGCCGCTTCGGCGTCTCCCGCATCACCCTTCGCGAACTCGCACTCGCCGGCAAGATCCCGGGTGTCACCAAATCTTCCTGGTAAAACGACTTCCCGCCGGAAGTCGGATATGATCCGACGGGCAGACAACCTCACATCCATCCATGACCGATCCCATCAGTGATTTTCTGACCCGCCTCCGCAATGCGTCGAAGGCCGGTCTCGCCGAGTGCGTCATTCCGCATTCCCAACTCAAGGAGAACCTGGCCGGCATCCTCAAGGCCGAGGGCTTTATCCGCGATGTCGCCACCGGCACCGACGAACGCGGCCACAAGACCGTCGTTATCACCATGAAATACGTCGACCGCGCCCCGGTGATCACGGGCCTCAAGCGCACTTCAACGCCCGGCCGGAGAATCTATACCGGCTACGCGGACATTCCTCGTGTCCTGAACGGCCTCGGTATCGCCATCATTTCCACTTCCAAGGGTCTCATGAAGGACCAGGACGCCCGCCGCAACAAACTTGGCGGTGAACTCGTCTGCACCGTCTGGTAAGGAGCCCCACCACCATGAGCAGAATCGGCAAACAACCCGTTCCCATTCCCGAGAAGGTCAAAGTCGACATCAAAGGCACCACCGTGTCCGTCGAGGGCCCGAAGGGCAGAGTCAGCAAGACTTTCGCGTCCGTCGTGAAGATCGAGAAGAAGGATAACTCCGTTGTCGTTTCGCCAACCGAGGAAACCCGCTTTTCCCGTGCCATGTACGGTACGGCCCGTTCCGTGATCGCCGGCATGGTCAAGGGCGTGAGTGTCGGCTACCTCAAGGAGCTCGAAATCCAAGGCGTCGGGTTCAAGGCGAATCTCAAGGGCAAGCAGCTCGACCTCGCGCTCGGCTACTCCCATCCCATTCTCCACGACATCCCGGACGGCATCAAGATCACCGTCACCGATCAGACCAAACTGAAGATCGAGGGCGCGGACAAACAGCTCGTCGGTCAGGTCACCGCGGAAATCCGCGCCTATTACCCGCCGGAGCCTTATAAGGGCAAGGGCGTGCGCATCGTTGGCGAACACGCCGAACGCGTCCGTCGCAAGGAAGGCAAGACCGTCGCCTAACCGTCCCACCAACCATGAAAACCGTTTACAAGGCCCAACTCCTCCAGAAGCGCAAATGGCGCATCCGCAAAAAGGTGACCGGCACCGCTGCCCGTCCGCGCCTCAGCGTCAAGTTTTCCGGCAAGCACATCTACGCCCAAGCCGTCAACGACGATGCCGGTTCCACCATCGTCTTTCTTTCGACCCTCGATCCCGAGGTGCGGAAGCAGAAGGTGAAAGGCAATCTCTCCGGCGCGAAGTCACTCGCTGCCGCTTTTGCCGCCAAAGCCAAGGCCGCCGGCATCACCGCTGTTGTTTTCGACCGAAACGGCCGTCCCTACCATGGGCGGGTCAAAACCTTTGCCGAAGCCGCCCGCGAAGGTGGTCTCCAGTTCTAATCACCGCCCTATGAATTACAATTCAACCCGCTCGTCCTCCGGCCCCCGCTCGAACAATGATTCGGCCGAGCCCGGCATGTTTGAGAAAGTAGTTTTCATCAACCGCTGCGCCAAGGTCGTAAAGGGCGGCCGTCGCTTCAGCTTCTCGGCCCTATCCGTTGTCGGCGATGGCAAGGGTAATGTGGGTATCGGTTATGGCAAAGCCAACGAAGTGCCGGACGCGATCAAGAAATCCACTGAGTCGGCCAAGAAGCGCATGGTTTCAGTCAAACTCAAGGGCAGCACCATCCCGCATGAGGTCCTGGGCGAATACGACGGGGGCAAGGTTTTCCTCCGTCCGGCCTCCAACGGCACCGGATTGATCGCGGGCGGCGGTGTTCGCGCCGTCCTCGAGGCGGCCGGGGTCCACAATGTGCTCACCAAGTCGATGGGCTCCAAGAATCACATCGCGGTCGTTCATGCCACGCTCAATGGCCTGCGCAAACTCCGCCTCGAAGAGGACTTCAAGGTTCTCCGCGCCTAATCAATCAAATTCCGAGTCGGCGCCCATCAAAGGGGGCCGGCGCCAATATCAGGAAATACTCAAATGCGTCTCCATAATCTCACGAACACTCCCGGTGCGGTGCACCGCAAGAAGCGCGTCGGTTGCGGCGAGGGCGGCGGCCACGGCAAGACCTCCACCCGTGGCGGCAAGGGCCAAAGCGCCCGGTCCGGTAGCTCCATCCGCTCCGGATTCGAAGGCGGCCAGATGCCCCTTTACCGCAAGCTTCCGCATCGCGGTTTCAACAACTATGAATTCGGCACCAGCTACGCTGTCATTAACGTCGGCGACTTGGCCGGGCTCGACGCCGCCGTCTCCGAAGTGAACGCCGAAGTGCTGGCCAAAGCCGGGCTCGTGCGTCCGGGCGTCACGCTGCTCAAGATTCTCGGCGACGGCGAGATCAACCGTGCGCTCAAGGTTACGGCGCAGAAATTCACCGGCTCCGCCAAGGCCAAGCTCGAGAAAGCCGGCGGCCAGGCGATCATCATGGCCTGAACAGGGTAGGGCGGGAAAACCACCCGCATCATTCGCAATCCAGTTACCCGTCTTTCAAAAATGTTCTCCGCCTTCACGAACTCCATGAAGATTCCCGAGCTCCGCTCGCGGATCCTCTACACGCTTGCACTGCTTTTCGTGGCCCGCGTTGGCGCGCACATCCCGCTCCCCGGCATTGATCCGAAGCCGCTGCAGCAGTTCTTCGCCGACCAGACCGCAAACGGCGCCGGTGGCCTCGTGAGCCTCTACAACATGTTCACTGGCGGCGCGCTCACAAAGGGCGCGGTCTGCGCGTTGGGCATCATGCCGTACATCAGTGCTTCCATCATTTTTCAGCTGATGACCGCGGTGCTGCCGTCGCTGAGCCGTCTGCAACAGGAAGGTGATGTCGGGCGCCAGAAGCTCACCCAATACACCCGCTACGCCACCGTGTTCATTTGTGTGGTCCAGGGGGTGCTCTTGATTCTTTCACTGGAGAATCCGGCGAAGCTCTTCAGCGGTTTCAACGTGAGCCAATACGGTCAGATCGTCGTGGTCGGCAAATTCTGGTTTCTGGTCCAGTCGACAATTTTCATGACCGCCGGAACCATGCTGCTGATGTGGCTCGGCGAACAGATCACCCAGCGGGGTATTGGCAACGGGGTGTCGTTACTCATCACGGTCGGTATTCTGGCGGACATTCCAGGCGCGGCTACTTCGGCCTATCAGCTTTTCTTTGCCCCTGTGGGTGTAGCCAAGCTCGGCCTGCCCCAGGGTGTGATGATGGCCGCTCTTTTCATCATCGTCACCATGGGTATCATTGCCGTTACGCAGGGGCAGCGAAAGATACCGGTGCAATACGCCAAGCGGGTTGTAGGACAGAAGGTCTATGGCGGCCAGAGTTCATTCCTGCCGCTCAAGGTCAACTATTCCGGCGTCATGCCGGTCATCTTTGCCACAGCCATCCTGCTCTTCCCGCAAACGATCATGGCCCAGGCGGGTGCCGCATTTAACATCAAGTTCCTCCAGGAGTTCGCCAGCGATCTGCTGCGTGGCCACCCCGTTTACTACATTGGCGATGGTCTGCTGATTCTTTTCTTCAGCTATTTCTGGGTGTCAGTCATGTTCAAACCGATCCAGATTGCCGATGACCTGAAGAAATATGGCGGTTACATCCCTGGCGTTCGCCCGGGCGAGCCGACGGCCAGCTTTCTCGATTTCATTATGACGCGCCTCACCTTGGCTGGTGCGATATTCCTGACTGTCATCGCGATCATCCCCGACGTGCTGTTGTTCGAGCTCAAGGTGCCGCCGCGCGTGGCCTATTTCTTTGGCGGTACAGGCATGCTGATCACCGTCGGCGTCATCCTCGACACAATGCGTCAGGTCGAGACATTCCTTCTCCAGCGCCACTACGACGGTTTCCTGAAGAAAGGACGCATCCGCGGTCGCAGCACTTCGGCCAACGTGGCCATCGGCGAGGCCGCCAGCGACAAGACTGTAATGCAACTCACTGCGGTCATGGTGGTTGTGCTGTTGGTGGGCCTGATTGCCTGGGCCATCCATCGCTAAGCTCTTTAATACTTTACTTCAATCATGGGGGCTGAACACTCCAGCGCCTTCTATGCTCTCGCATCAGCGAGGGCAAAAATCCTTCTCCTTGGTCCTGCTGGCCCGCATTTCGCGGCGCTGGTTCTCCGAGGCCGTTCTTTGAATCTTGAGCACGTCTCTCCTGCGTTTCTCGTGCAACAGGAGATTTCGCGACGCACGCCGCTCGGTCACCAGGCCGCGCAGGCGCTCACACGCGGTTCAGCCGTGTCTGACCGGATCCAGCTTGCGCTTCTGCGCAGATGGTTCTGGGCGCGCAAACCCGATGCGGGATTCCTTCTCCAAGGTTTCCCGGCTACGCTGCTCCAAGCGTTGGTGTTCGACGAGTGGCTCGAAGCCCGCGGTGAAAATCTCACCGTGGCATTTGCCGCTCCCGTGTCCTCCGAAGCCCCGGCCCAAGGGGACGTCGTCACCCACTACCGCACCCAAGGGCTCCTTGCTGGAGCCATTCCCGCCGCCGCCTGATGATTCCGATTAAAAATCCGGAAGCGATCAAGCGGATGCGCGAATCCTGCGCCATCGCCGCGACCGTTCTCGCGCGGCTGAAGGAGCAGGTCTGCCCCGGTATTACGACCTACGACTTGGATCAAATCGGCCGCGATCTCATCGCCTCGTTCGGCGCGCGCAGCGCGTGCCACGGCTACCAGTTGCACTCGCGCCGCTATCCCGCCTACACTTGCCTGTCGGTCAATGAAGAGGTGGTCCACGGCATCGGTTCCCTCAAGCGCATCCTGCGCGAGGGTGACGTTATCTCGCTCGACATCGTGGTCGAGTACAACGGCTACATCGGCGACAACGCCCTGACGGTTCCGGTCGGCGCCATTGCGCCGCGCACGGCCGAGCTGTTGAAAGTCACCGCGGAGGCCCTTCAGGTCGGCATCAGGGCGGCGGTCACGGGCAATCGCATCGGCGACATCTCCCACGCAGTCCAGACGTTCGTCGAAGCACACGGCTTTGGCGTCGTGCGCGAGATGGTCGGTCACGGGGTCGGTCGTTCGATGCACGAGGAGCCGCAGATCCCAAACTTCGGGCGTCGCAACACCGGGGACAAAATCAAGCCCGGCATGACCCTCGCGATCGAGCCGATGGTCAACCTCGGCGGATACGAAGTCCGCACGCTCACCGACGGGTGGACGGTCGTTACCTCTGATGGCAAGCCTTCCGCCCATTTCGAACACACCGTCCTGACGACCGATTCCGGCCCGGAGATTCTCACGATTCCTCTTCCTGCAAATCCACCAAGCTAAACCTTCCAACTTTAACCCAACCACCCATGCCTCGTCTCCTCGGCGTTGAACTTCCCGCCAAAAAGAAGATCGGATACTCCCTCCGGTACATCTACGGCATTGGCCCCGCGCGGGCCGATCTCATCATCGCGGCCGCCGGCCTTGATGCCAACATGCGCGCCTCGGATCTGTCCGAGGAGCAGCTCAACAAGATTCTGCACGTCATCACCGACAACAAGTGGGTGGTGGAGGGCGATCTCCGCCGTGATATCGCCGGCAACCTCAAGCGCCTCCAGGCGATCAATTGCTATCGTGGCATCCGCCACCGTCGCGGCCTGCCGGTCCGCGGCCAGCGCACCAGCACGAACGCCCGTACCCGCAAGGGCCCGCGCAAGACCGTGGGTGTCACCAAGGTCAAGGAAGCCGCCACCGCTTAAAACCAACCACCTCCATGTCCGAAGAGAAATCCGCTCCCAAGAAGGAAAAGGCGCCGAAGAAAGTCGCCCCCACTGCCGATGCAGCTCCGACTGCCGCCACCGACGGCCGCGCTGAAGTCCCCGCGAAGGCGGGCAAGGAAAAGGCGCACAAGGTCGCGACCGCCGAAGTTGCTGCGCCCGCGGCTCCCGTTGAACTGGTCGGGGGCGTGCCAAAGGCCGTCACCGCCGAAGACCTTCTCAAGGAGGAGCTGGCTTCGATCAAGGTCCGCAAGGCCAAGGGATCAAAGAACATCACCTCCGGCATCGCGAATATCGCCGCCACCTTCAACAATACCATCGTCTCGATCACTGACGCGAAGGGCAATGTCATCTCCTGGTCCAGTGCCGGCAAGTGTAACTTCCGCGGTTCGCGCAAGTCCACCGCCTACGCCGCCCAGGTCGTGGCACAGGATGCCGCCCGCAACGCCATGGCCCACGGTCTCAAAGAAGTCCAGATCCGCGTCAGCGGTCCTGGCCTCGGTCGCGATTCCGCAATCCGCGGACTCCAGGCCATCGGCCTCGAGATTTCTTCCATCATCGACGTCACCCCGGTACCCCACAACGGTTGCCGTCCGCGCAAGCGCCGTCGCGTTTAATCCGCTTCAACTGTCAAATATTTTTCACCATGGCTCGTTACACAGGACCATCTACTCGCGTCAGCCGTCGCTTCGGCCAGTACATCCTCGGTTCGCCGAAGGTGCTTGAGCGCCGCAACTTTCCCCCCGGCCAGCACGGCCCGAAATCGCGTCGCAAGCTTTCCGAATATGCGGTCGGCCTCGCCGAGAAGCAGAAGCTCCGATTCATTTACGGTCTGCTGGAACGCCAGTTCCGCCGCACCTTTGCCATCGCCAAGAAGGAACGCGGCGTCACGGGTGAGCGGTTTCTGCAGCTCCTCGAGACCCGCCTTGACAGTGTGGTATATCTGCTCGGTTTTGCCAAGAGCCGGGCCGCCGCCCGCCAGTTGGTCAACCACGGCCACGTCCGGGTCAACGGCCGCAAGGTCGACATCGCCAGCTACTCCGTGCTTCAGGGTGATGAGGTGGAGATGAAAGCCGTCAATTCCTCCCGCCAGCTTGCCACCCGTGCCATCGAGGAAAATCGCGCTCGCGTCGTCCCCGGTTGGCTCACGCGCAACGACGAGGCACTCAAGGGTACCGTCACCCGCCTGCCCACCCGCGACGAGATGGAGCCCTCCATCAACGAGCAGCTCATCGTCGAATACTATTCGCGCTTCTGAGCCCGTCAGGCTCGCCCCGCTGCCGCTCTCCGGGCGACGGCGGACCGGCCACTCCACTCTCCACCATCAGTCTCACTCAAAAATTATTCCTCCCATGCCCAAGCGCCTCGGAAAGTTCGAAATTCCCTCCAAGCTCACCAAAATCGAGGAGGGCGCCACCACCACCTACGCCAAGTTCATCGCCGAGCCCTTTGAAGCCGGCTACGGCCACACCGTCGGCAACTCGCTACGCCGCGTCCTGCTCAGTTCCATCGAGGGCAGTGCCATCAGCTCGATCAAGGTCGACGGCGTGAACCATGAGTTCCAGAGCATCGATGGCGTGGTCGAGGATGTCACCGACATCGTTCTCAACCTGAAGAAGATTCTCATCGTCTCCGAGAAACGCGAGCCGGTGAAGCTGCTCCTCAAGGTCAACCGCGAGGGACCGATTACTGCCGCTGACATCCAGCCCGATGCCAACATCAAGATCGTCAATCCCGACCAGGTCATCTGCACCCTTGATACCAAGCGGGCATTCGAGGCTGAGATCGAGATCAAGACCGGTCGCGGCTATTGCCCCGGTGAAAACAACAAGAAAGAGGAGCAGGCCATCGGCGTGATTCCGATCGATTCGCTTTTTTCCCCCGTCCGCCTCGTCCGCTACGCGGTCGAGAACACCCGGGTCGGCCAGATCACCGATTATGACAAGCTGGTTCTTGAGGTCTGGACCGACGGTCGCATCACGCCGGACGATGCTCTCAAGCAGTCCGCCTCCATCCTCAAGCATCACCTCGACGTGTTTGACCGGGTTTCGCAGGAATCCTATGAGTTCGAGAGCCAGGCCGCCGAGGTTTCCGAGGAGCAGAACAAGCTCCGCAAGCTCCTCAACATGTCGGTCAACGAGATCGAGCTGTCGGTCCGGGCTGCCAACTGCCTCAACAACGCCAATATCACCACGGTCGGCGAGCTGGCGATGAAGACCGAGCAGGAGATGCTCAAGTACCGCAACTTCGGCAAGAAGTCCCTCAACGAAATCAAGGAGAAGCTTGAAGCCCTCGGCCTGTCGCTCGGCATGAAGTTCGACGAGCGTCTCCTCGATACCAAGAAGGAAGCCTGAAATTAATCCGCGGTTCTCGCGCCGTCCGCTGCCGCCCAACGCTGCGACCGGAATGCCGATCGGGAAGCGCTCATAACCAAACCCAATGCGTCACAATAAACACCATGCCTCCCTGGGCGTGACCCGCGAACACCGCGAGTCCATGCTCTCCAACATGGGTGCGTCCCTGATCAAACACGGCCGCATCCAGACCACGCTTACGAAGGCCAAGGCCCTTCGGCCCTTCATCGAGAAGCTCATCACCAAGGCCAAGAAGGCCGCGGTCGCCGCTGAAAAGAAGGATGCCATTCACCTCCGCCGCATGGCGCTCAAGGACGTCCGCGACGAGTCCGCCATCACCCTTCTTTTCAATGAGAAGGTGAAGCAATTCGAGAAACGGCCGGGTGGCTACACCCGCATCTATAAACTCGGCCCGCAGCGCATCGGCGATGCCGCCGAGATGGCCCTCATTGAGTTCGTGGGCGCCGAGGATCAGGGCTACAAGAAATCCCGGGGCGCTGCGAAAAAGAAGGGTGCCAAGAAGGCCGTGCCCGCCGTGAAAGAGGCCACCAAACCGGAGGCTGCGCCGGAGGCGCCCAAAACCGACGAGCTCAAAAGCTGATTCGATCCCGCGAGGCGTCCTTGCTTCTGATAATCTCAACGCGCCGGCCCAAAAGCCGGTGCGTTTTTATTTCCCCTTGGCTCCCGGGCTTCTTCGTGTGAACTTTCGGACGTGGTTTCGCCGCCAGATCCAACCCTTGATGTCGTTCTTTACGGGCTCCTTGTGTTGGGAGTGTTCGGCTTTTTGTGGTTCTATTACGACCGGCGGGACCATTCATTCTACGACTCCGTGCGCCGCAAGATCACGTTCCACTGCATCCGGTGCGATCACCTTTACACCGAGCAAGACGGGATTGATATCGCCGCGTGTCCCAAGTGCCGCCACCCCAACACCCGCCTGAAATTCTGATGGGCCAGTTTGTGGAATCAAAACGCCGCCCTTTTTCGCTCGCGATTGCCTTGTTGGGGCTGGGGGTCGTGCTGTTCGCCATCGGCGGGAAAATGGCCCTGATCAATCGGTATGGTACTGATCAACCCTATGCCGACCAATGGGCGGCAGAGGGTATGTTTCTTCTGCGGGGACCACTCTATTATCATGTGGATTTTACTCAGATCATTTCGTCCCATGGTGAGCACCGACCCGGACTAATGCGGCTATGGGTGCTCGGGCTGATCAAGGCCAATGGGGGGCAGTGGGATCCTTATGTGGAATTGCTGGCCGACTTGCTGATCTATGGAGCATATCTGGCGCTGGCATGGTGCTGGCTGGCCACGTTGGTAGCAGGCCGCTGGCTGGCAGTGGTGGCCGGGCTCATGGCCGTGTTGTTCGCGCTGCCCTGCGCCTTCGAGAATTTCCTTTGGGGCTTTCAATCGCAGTTTCTGTTCTTGTTTTTGTTCGGCCTGATCCATGTCTACTGGACGTTGGTCGAGAAGCGGCTGGGCTGGCGCTGGGGCCTGGCCCAGCTTTCGGGCCTGCTCGGCCTTTTTTCCATTGCCGCGGGGTCCATGTCGGCGGCGGCGCTCGTGGTCGTCTCCCTCGGGGAAATGATGCGCGGACGCCGGAATTCCTGGGTGTGGGGAACTATGGCGGTGAACATCTGCTTGCTGGGGTTGGGTCTCTGGCTGCTGCCGGAGGAGGCGGTTTTGGCAGGGACGCGGGTGGCCCGGCTCGGTCAGGCGGTGGCCGGCATGGGCTATCTGTTCTCCTGGCCGTTCGCGGGCATTGGATGGTGTCTGTTGCTGCAAGCCCCATGGGTGGCGCTGTTGGTTGCTTCCTGGCGCGGCGGCGATCATGAGCAGGCGACCGATGATGGTGTGCTGGTGGCCGCCGGACTGTGGGTGGGCGGCATGGTCTTTGCCATCGCGTTTGGCCGGGTTGTGACCGCGGACAGCATCGGCGTGCGCTATTACGATGTCCTGCTGTTCGGTCTCTGCGTGAATCTGCTGGCGCTGTTCCGGCTCGGCCCGAGGCAGACCGGCTGGCGACGCTTGCTCTGGGGTGGCGGGGGACTGGTTTGGCTGATCGCGCTGTCTACGGGGCTTGGGCTGTACAACAAACCCGAGGCCTTGGGCAATATGTTCAAATTCCAGCACGATGAGGCGGTGGAACAACGCCGGTTGGTCCGGGATTTTCTCGCCGCCCCGGATCCCGCCAAGCTGCAGGAATTTGAAAATTCGACGCACCGGTTCCCGCATTTCCAGATCACGCTCGATTTCCTGCGTGATCCCAAGGTACGTGCGCTTCTGCCCCCGAGTCTGACGCCCGACGGCCATGCGAATCGTCTGTCTCGATTGGCTGTGCGGGTAGCGACCTCCTGGCCGCTGCTGCTGGGCGCCGGCGTGATTTTTATCGCGCTCGGGGCGTTCCGGTTGAGCCGCGGCCGTCCCGGAGTGTCTCGCTCCTGATAGA
>JBBIHQ010000011.1:57112-66615 GCA_037446975.1 Opitutia bacterium | reverse complement strand
CTCTCTCCCCGGCTCCGATGCGCGCGCTGGGCGGGTGCGGCGGCGAGCCGCAGAGTTGTGGCCGCGTGGTGAATGCCATCCGAGCAGTCGATTCTCTGCCGAAGTGATGCGCCTCAATGCGGTACGATGGACGATCCATCAATCCTCGCCCTGAGCTCTGGTTAATTGATGAGCCACCCGGAAGCCAGATTCCAATCAGTATTTCGTGTCTATGGAATCCGCACCGACACGTTGATGGAATTCCATTCCCACGTCTTGCCGTCATCGACTGAAAAAGCTTGGCTCCACACCGGTGGATTGCGGTTACGAGCGCCCCAACGAAACACCACGATGGTCGGATGTCCCCGGTAGGTGTCCCGAGCAAAAAAATGCCCGATCCCGTTCTCAAAGGGACCCACCGCGGGCGGATCGAGGGTCACAGCGTTGCTGTCCGCCCAGTAGATGCTCCAAAGCCGCGTCGCAGGATTGAACAAGCGCAGGGCTACGCCCTCGTATGGCTTCCCGGAGGCCTGGTCGGTGTACCGGTCGATATTACCCAAGCCACTGAGGATTTGGTGCATTCAACCCGCGACTCGAACGACCCCCACTCGGTGGAGGGCGTAAGCCGGGCGACGAGCTTCCGATTTCTCAACTCCCAGTTTCCAACGAGGAAGTCAAAGTCGTGCGGTGAGGACGTCGCCGAGGGATGCATGACGGTTGCCCACGAACTGTCGAACTCGCGGGACGAAATGGCCACGGAGGAGTCCGGTATCAAGGCGGATCCACGGAGGAAGGAGCCGCCCCGTCTTTTACGGCACTACTCCCAGATGAATCGGCAACGGTGCCCGCATCAGCGGTTCCCATAGCCAGAAACCACGACAAGGATAATGTTATTATTCGGTTTATAGACGTGAATTTCCCCCCGTGAGACCCTTTTTCGGATACCCGCTCTTTGAGGCAGGGGTTATTTTTTGGCCTGATTATTGGGGAAGTTTACGCCCGTGCCAAAAAAGCACTCATTCTCGATTATCTTCCCGTCCTTTAATCTAAAACGTTCGGTGTTCCGAAACAACCGGCCGTCATTCGTCCAGCCGTTGTAGGTTACAAAGGCATCGTCTCCGGCAACGATGACCTTTTCCAAATCAAACTTCCTGGTGTTGGCGGAATTGGGCCAGCACCTTTCCTTGTATTGCTTCAAATTGATATGATCATCGCCTGCCGGGCTGGTGAAAGTGAATCCGTCGGCGAGTATCAGCTCCAGCATATGCCAATCCTTTGTTTCGTAGGCGGCGTAGTATTCGCGAACGACCTTTTCGTTCATTTTGAGGTCCGGTGATTTCTGGGCAAAACATGGAATGGCTGACAGGGTCAGCCAGACCACGACGAGGGCAGCACTGATTCTATTTGTTTTCATTCAAATTATCCGGCGGCAATGACATCATCGCCCTTCGCAGGGCCCTCCCCTTTTTCAGAAGTCGATCCCGGGCCGCTCGCCATGCCGACCTGGAAACAGTTCGGGTAAGGGTCTTTGATTCCATCTTCGGGAAGAATTGGGGACGAATGGGAGCATAACACCGTCCGGACGCAAATTACTTCCGCAAACAGATCGGATTGTCTTTCGAGTGGATAGCGGGGACCTGGAACACGTGAAGTGGAGGCCAGATCTGGCTCAGGTGGCTGCTTCTTTCAAGCGCGGCCAAATGCCTGCATCAAGGGATTCGCGGCGTCGATTGATCGACCTTGGCCGCCGGGAGGGGAGAGCTCCCGGAAAGGCTCTGAATTAGCCCTTTAAATCGAGATCCCAGCAGCTACGATCTCGTGGTTCCCTGTCATGACCAGAGAAAAAAAGATGCCGGGTTTCGGGTGCCGGGTGTACAGCTTGGGCGTGATGGCGCTGGGCGTGATCAGTCTGGCGTTTGGGGAGTTCGACCCGGGACAGCCGGTGCCCGCAAACTTTCCCTACCGCACCATCCTGGCCTATGCTGCAGGTGTGTTCATGGTCGTTGCGGCGGTGGCGGTTCAGTTGCGCCGAACCGTGGCTTGGGGCGGGGCGGCGCTCGCCGTTTACTACGGGCTCCTTGTCGTCCTCCTGTTGGACGGCCGTCTGCTGCTGGCCCATTACGCCGAGTACGGCATGTACGAAAACGTCTCCATGCCGCTCGCGATCGCCTTGGGCGGGCTGATCATCCATGCCGCCAGCGCCGGGATCGACGCGACCCTGTCGGCACGCGTCACACGTCTGTGCCAGCTGGGGTTCGGGGTTTGTGGGCTGATATGGGGCGGCGCGCATTTCGTCTATATGAACATGACGGCGCCGCTGGTCCCCAAATGGCTGCCGCCGGGCCAGGTGTTCTGGGGCTATGTCACCGGGGTCTGCTTCATCGCGGCGGGGCTTGCGATCCTGACGGGGGTAAAGGCGCGGCTCGCTGCGATTTTGCTGACCGTAATGATCGCGTGCTTCGGGCTGCTGGCGAACGACCGGGTTCTCCTGACCGGCCTCTCCAGCCATTTCAATTGGAGCGAGAGTGCCCTGAATCTCGCCCTGACCGGGGTAGCATGGGTCGTGGCTGATTCGCTGGCGCGGCCGGGGGCGGCGCAGCAATCCTAGGACTTCCCACTCCGCCGGGCTCGCATACCTTACGCTGGAGCGACCGGAAGGAGATGACGCCCGTGCCCCTCGACAGGCTCGGGGCCAGGCTGGGCAGACCGCGTCCCGGCTCTCGGCTGAACTGCGGAGGCCGTAGGCAATCCGGGTTCAAGTCCATCGAGCCCGCCCGCTGATTTCAGGTGCAAAATCTCCATCCGCAGGCAAACTGCCCGTCAACTCTCGCGCCCCCCGCATGTCGACCAAGCCAACTGTTCTGTTCATCGATGATGACCCTGTGTTGCGAAAGGTCTACACGGTCGGCCTGGCCATGGCGGCCATCCCCACCCATTTTGTGAGCTCCCCCGAGGAAGCCCTGAAGATCTTGGAGGAGAAGACCGTCGATGTCATCGTGACCGACCTGATGATGCCGAAATACACCGGCGTCGACGTGATCACGGCGGTACGGGAGGCCGACTATACCAAGCACATCCCGATCCTGGTGTTCACGTCCGGTGGCAACCTGGATTTGGTGGAGGCGGCCGCGCTGGCCGGGGCGACGGAGATCATGCAGAAGCACAACACTCCGCCCCCCAAGCTCATTGAGCGGATCCTGAAAGTGCACGCCGAAGCGACGGGCAAGTAAACGAAGCTGTTCGGCCGGATCCAGCGGCCGTGCATCCGGCGGAAGGATCGGGAATTCATTTCGCGTGTCCGGACAGGCCGCCGGGATCCAGTTTCAGGCTGTTCCATCAGCCATGAAGCGAGTCGAGCAAAATGCCGGGTCTCCTGACGATATGTTGATGTCACCGATGACTGAGCCGTCGTTTAGACCACTTTTGATCGGCCCTTGTGGTTTGCGCAGCTCGGCGCGGTCCTCGGATCAGACCCGCGAAATGATTCGAGTGGCTCATGCTCACGGGATCGTCTCGCCAGGCTGCGTCCACAACGTGGGCGCTCGGATCGCCCGGCGAACTGATTTACCCATCCGGTGCGAAAATCCCCGCTTGGCCCGGCACCCTTTGCTCCCGGGCCTGAGGGGGTTGAGACGAATGAGGAGACCTGACCGGCTACGGCAATCCGGAATTTCGTTCATTTGGACCGTCGTCGGCATAATTCGCTCGACACGACCGCGCCCTTGTCCGCGATTTATTCGTATCCCTGCGGCCCACGCCGCCCCCTGTCCACCCCGCAGTGAGTCACCCCGAATCTGAGCACGCCCGTTGGTTCAGCGAAGAGGTTCAGCCCTACGAATCCTCGCTGCGTTCCTATTTGCGCAATGTCTTCCCGTCGTTGACGGACATCGACGACCTCGTCCAGGAATCCTATGCCCGGCTGATCCGCGCCAAGGACGCCGGACGGATCAGTTACGCCAAGGCCTTCCTGTTCGCGACCGCGCGCAACGCCGCCCTCGACCTCGTCCGGCGCCGGCGCGTCGTCTCGATCGAATCGATTGGCAATCTGGCCGAGTTGTCCGTCGTGGAAGACCGACCCGACGCCGCCGATGCCGCCAACAAACAGCAGGAGCTCGAACTTCTTGCCACCGCCGTCCGGGGCCTGCCCGAACGCTGCCGCCAGGTGCTGACCCTTCGCCTGCTGTATGGTCTTTCCCACAAGGAAATCGCCGTCAACCTCCGCATCTCCGAGCATACCGTCAAGGCCCAGCTCGCCAAGGGCACGCGCCGCTGCGCCGCCTTTTTCGAGGAACGCGGCCTGCTCGACCGTCCCCCGTCGCCTGCGCCATGAAACGATTTGGCCGACAACTTCCGTCCGACAACGCCGTCGAGGCCCAGGCCGCCGCCTGGCTGGCCCAGCGGGACGACGGGCTGGCGCCCGACGAGGAAGCCGCCTTCATTCGCTGGCGCGACGCCGACCCGCGTCATGCGGCGGCCGTGACCCGGTTGGAGGAAATCTGGCGGGCGCTCCGGCAACTGCGCGATTTCCGGCCCGCCGCCCGCGTGCATCCCGACCGCGATCTGCTCGTCGCCCGGCCGCGCCCCGCCCTCCTGTATCCGGCGCTCGCCCTCGCCCTCGCCGCCGTCCTCTTGCTGGCGTTCATCGTCCGGGACGCCGGCTTTGGCCTGCCAACGCCCCTTCTTGGTGCGACCAAAGTCTACTCGACCACCACCGGCGGTTATCAGCGATTGACGTTGGCCGACGGATCTGTCGTCGAGCTGAATGAAGGGAGCGAGGTCCGCGTCCGCTACACCGCGGCCGAGCGCCGGGTCCATCTGGTCCGCGGCGAGGCCCACTTCACCGTCGCCAAGAACAAGGCCCGGCCTTTTTTTGTGGAGACCCCAGCCGTTGCGGTGCGCGCCGTCGGCACGGCCTTTGACGTCCGTCTCGACGCGACACAAGTCGCGGTCCTCGTCACGGAAGGCCGGGTGCAGCTCGAGCGGCACAACGTCTCCGCCGCGGATTTCCGGTCCGGCGGCGCCGCCAGTCCGGCGCCGCCTGTTCTTTCCGCCGGGTGGCGCGCCATCGTGCCCAACCGCGCTGATGCCTCGCTTGTCGTCGAGCAGCTTCCGCCTCCTCAGGCTCGCGCGATTCTTTCGTGGCAAAGCCCGCGGCTTTTCTTCGTCGAGACGCCCCTCGCCGAGGTCATCGAGCAATTCAATCGCCACAACCGGGTCCAGCTTTCGCTCGCCGATCCCGACCTGGCGGGACTCCCGGTCGGCGGCAGATTTGGCGCGGAAAATGTCGAGGCCTTCGTCCGCCTGCTCACGAGCAACGGCGACATCGTCGTCGAGCGGCCCGCTCCCGACCGCATTGTCCTGCACCGGGCGCGCTAGGGCCGGGGACCCCCGGGCGAAAAAAATCATCCGGGCGATAGCCCATCCCGCCAATTGGTGCGTCTGAAGCTATTGAACGGCCCCCACTCCCCGCCGGTCGCGTATGACAAACCACCCCACGCCTCTCCGCCCGCTCCGCGCCACAATGAAACAGGCGGCCATCGCCCTGCTGATGCTGGCCGCATCCGCGCTCAACGTCCCGGCCGCCGAGACGGGGCAGAAAAATTACGACATCGCGGCCGGCGACGCCGAGACGACCCTGAAACAGTTCGTCGAGCAATCGGGTGCGCAGGTTGTTTTTTTCGTCAACAAGGTTCGGGGCGTCACGACCCACGAACTTCATGGCGAATACGAGGCCCGCGCCGCACTCGAACGCATGCTCGCCGGTACCGAGCTCTTCGTCGTGCAGGACGAAAAAACCGGAGCCTTGGTCGTCAACCGCAGCCCCGCGCTCACTTCTCCGGGCGATAAAAAAAACGTTTCGACCCCGGTGGTGCGTCCGGCTGATCCCGGGCCCGCCGGGACGGCCGCCGCCACTGGAAACGTGGTCAACCTGCCCAAGTTTACGGTCAGTTCGGAGCGCGACGTGAGTTATGTCGGCAAGGCGGCCCTGAGCACCACGCGCACCGGCATCGAGCTTCTCAACCTGTCGCAATCCGTGAAGGTGATCAACCGCGCCTTTCTTGACGACATGAGTCCTGGCATCATCGTCGACGCCCTCAAATACGTCGGCGGCGGCCAGGCCGGCAACATCAACTTCGCCGACGATCGCTTCACCCTGCGCGGGTTCAACAGCCCCGCGAACATCGGCGACTTTGTCGACGGTTTCCGCGGCACCACCGATGCCAACACCGACTCCGCCATCATCGACCGCCTGGAGATCATCAAGGGACCTTCCGCCATCTTTGTCGCCAACGGCCCCGTGGGCGGCGTCATCAACAAGATCACCAAGGGTCCGGTCGACTACGACATCCGCACGTTGCGCGTCCAAGTCGGCGCCTTTGATGGCAACCGCGCCGAGCTCGACCTCGGCGGTCCGCTTGCCGCCGATAAAAAGGTCCTCTACCGGGTCGTGGCCGCCGGGCAATATTCCAACGGTTGGTATGATCGCACTTACAGCCACCGCTTCATCTTTGCCCCGTCGGTCAGCTACGTCTTCAACGAGAACTCGCGGCTGACCCTCAAGTATAACTATTCCCTCTACCGTTATTCCTCCTACAACGGCCTGCCGTTCGACGAGCGCACCGGCGCGGTGATCGATGTTCCCCGGCGATCCAGCATCAGCGAGGATTCGCCGTTGAACTGGCGCAAGGACATCGTCCATCGCGGCAGCCTCGAATACACCAACCGTTTCAACCCATACCTCGCGATGCGGGTCGCGGGCTTTTACAGCTACAACAACGCCCCGCGGGTGGAGTCGGTCTATGGCGGCGACATCCCGCTGACGTATGTTCCCGGCACCCTCCTGAATCGCAGCACGACCGCCCAGGACCCCGTTCACCTCCGCCGCCAGCTTCAGGGCGACCTCGTTGGCACGTTTTCCACCGGGCCTTTTGAACACCGGCTGCTCGTCGGCGGCGAGTGGGCCGATGCTCCGGATATTGTCGCCGGTTACTCCGGCACCAGCAGCGCGATCGATCCGTTCAACCTGGTTTTCCCCGGCACCGTCACGGTCAACTATGCCACTCCGGCGAGCAAGCTGCGCACGAACAACCGCCAGTTGAAGGGCTATGCGTTGGAGACGCTCAGTTTTTTCCAGAACCGGGTCATCCTTTCCGGTGGCCTTTCGCGGATCGTCGCCCGCACCTCCTCCCACAACTTTCTCAACAACACGGATACCGCCCCGCTGTCCATCGGCCAGAACCTCAAGCAATACGGCGTCGTTTTCAAGGTCACACCCGAAGTCTCGCTGTTCTACGGCTACAACGAGAACTTCGCCCCGAATTTCCTGAACGGCCTCGTGTTGCCCAGCCAGACGGGACGCCAGAATGAAATCGGCATCAAGACGGACGCTTTCAACGGCCGCCTGCTCGCCGACGTATCTTGGTTCGATCTCCGCCAGGAAAACGTGCCCGTTCCGTCATTTCCGCAGACGGCACCGCCCACCTTTGTCCTCGTGCCCGGCGAGACCTCCAAGGGCTTCGACGGTGACATCACTTTCCGGGCGAACAAGAATCTGGATATCCTGGCTACCTTCGCCTCGTTCGACGCCCAGGCCAGCTCGCAGGCCAACACCGCGTCGCCGGTCATCCATGCGCCGGTGAACAACGTCGCCGAGCACACGTTCGGGCTCTGGACGCGCTACAAGTTCACCGACGGCCCCCTGAAAGGATTCTCGGCCGGCGTGGGCATCAGCCATCTTTCCCGCCGGGCCATCGCCAGCAACAATAACGCCGTCATCTTTGGCTGGCTCAAGCCGTTCACGACCGCCGACCTCGTTCTGGGTTACGAGACCGGATCCTTTCGTTACGGCCTGAACGTGGACAATCTGTTTAATACACGCTACGATGCCGCAGTCCGCAACCAGAGCATTATCGTCCCGGGCATGGGCACGAACCTCAAGGCTTCGGTCACTTGGAAGTTCTAGGACAGTTTTGATTGAAATGTGCCACCGGCCGGTCCTCTGGCCGCGAGGCGCGCCGTGCCGGTCCTGCCGCTCGACAGGCTCGTGGCCCCGAGGGACGTCGAGGGGCTGGCTTCGTCGCTCCATTCCTCGCAATTTCGTCAGCGGCCATGGAAGAACGTGATCCGCGGTAGCGGTTGTTGTGGACCTCCGGATTGAGCCTGGACAACGCAGTTGGACACCGAACACAACGAGGCAAGCCGGGAGCGCATCGGGTTTGGAATCGGGCAGAAACCGGCCTGACCTTCAGCTCGCAGGCGAGGCTGGCCCTTTCATGCCCATTATTCCTGAAGCCCCTGTTGCCGGCCCCGTTGATGGGCGTTGGCGATGCCCGGGCCAGGGTGTTGGACCAACGATTCCTTGCCATCGAGATGGTTTATTGCGTGGCTGGGTGATCATCACCGGGCCTTTCACGCGTCCCCTTTGCGAGATGCGTTTTGGCCCATGCTTTCTTCCCCAGACAACTTCCACAATCAATCAGCCATCCCGTGATGGCCTGTTCATGGTTCGGCAAAGAAGGATACCTGCGATGACAACACTCAAAAGAAAGAAACCGATCTTGTTAGGCGCCGCCTTGTGTACGTTATGGCTGGTTCGATTCGGCCCGTGGGGAGCGATTGCGAGCGGGATATTGCTCCTCTCAGCCAGCCTTTACGTTTTCGCCACCAGCGAAAGACAGGGAACGCCCGATCAGCCGCCGCTGCCCACACGCGGGACCGGGACGTAATTCGGGTGGACCGCCGGCGTTCAATATCGCTAGTAATCCGGAAGGACTCACTTTCCGCCAGCCGGTACGGCATGTCGCCCGCAGTTCAGTGAGGCGCTTCGCCGCATGCGATCGATCATTCGCAATCTTTCGGCGCCAGCGGAGTTTTGCCTCGTGCTCTTGATCGCGTTCGGACTTCCGCTGGTGCAAAATATTCTGGTCGTGGTCAGGACCTTGCTGAACGTGGATCCGCGTCCCGTGCATTTTGATGATCATACCTTGATCGTCTTGCTGCTCGCCGAAACCGTGACGCTTGCCGCGATATTCTGGATCGGCCTGATCCGCGGTTGGGCGACCGATACTTTTCGGGTCCGAGTCACGTGGCGGTTGACCGTGGTGGGTGTGCTGCTTTACGGGGGAGCAACCATGATCGCGGTGCTGGCGCACCATTATGCGCCGACGTTGGGCCTCACCCCGCCGGGACGATCCGCCCTGCCTGTGGCCGGAGGAGCCACGCTGCCGTTCATCATCCTGAATTCGGTTACCAATCCCGTGTTTGAGGAGATGCTTGAGGCCGGCTACGTGATCAGCTCGCTCCATCGGTTCGGCCTGTGGCCGGCGGTTCTGGCCGGGGCCCTGTTGCGGTCTTGCTTGCACGTGTATCTCGGTTCCGTTGGCGCCCTGGTCGTCTTGGCGACGGGTGTGATCTTCGGGCTCATCTATTGGCGATGGCGGCAACTGTGGCCGCTGATCGTCGCCCATGCGTTGCTCGATTTCCTCGGGCTCTTGCACGTGGATATCACGCGGCTGCTTCGCCTG
>JBBIHQ010000011.1:51408-57012 GCA_037446975.1 Opitutia bacterium | reverse complement strand
CGAGATCACCATTCACGAGAGCCCCAGGGAGAACTGGGGTATTCGTGGAAAACCGGGCGACGAGCTGGTCTTGTCCTACAAAGTGGAGTAATGAAAAGGGATGGCCCGGCGCTGACGACATCAACCTGGGGCAAAAAGAAACCGAAATCGCACCATGACCAACTCATCGAGAAAAGCACGCCGTGCAGCGTGGGTGTTCGCCGCCATGGTTCTGGCGTTGGGCGGAGCATTCTTCGTCTTCTACGAAGCGCGCCTCCTGGTTGTCACCCGCGGCCTGCAGACGATTCGGGCGGGCGGACGCGGAGCGTACATCGGAGCGGTGGCATTTCCACTGATCGCGCTCGGATTCGCCTGGGGCGCCCGGCGATGCGGGCGGGCCGCCAGGCCCGCGACAGTCGATCAGGGCGCTGCGAAAGCGGGGCATCTGCCGGGCAAAGCCGATATCTGATTTGCCCGAAGGAACCACGCTCGCCAAACCGGGGTGGTTCATCGTAGCGTTCCGCCGAAAATGAATGCCTCGGCCTCTTTTCGACCGCTCGCTTGTTGATCCCATGCGTGCCTTTGTCCTGTTCGCCTGTTCGATTCTCCTGAGCGCCTGCTGGGCGCCTCCGGTCGCCACGCCTTCTGCCGTCACCTTGTCCGAGGATTTGTCCTTCAACTGGGCACCGCCGAATCTCGGTCATAAGATGGAAGTCTTCATCACGGCCGGGCGTTACACCCTGTCGGCCGATGAATGGGACACCATTTATTATGAGTCGGAAAGCGGCCTGGTCTCCCGGACCTATCCGGGACAACCGGCAGAAAAGGTGAAGGGCGGGATCGGTTATCTCAAGAGAACGGGACGATACTTTATCTGGGAATTCGCACCCTCGACGATCGCGCAAACCCCGTGGCTTTTGATTTCAAACATGACGAAAGCCGGACCCATGGTCAGAGTCTACCTTGCCAAGTTGCCGGAGGAGGACGAACCCCGTCTTCGTTTCGAAAAATGATGCCTGCTAAAGTGGAGAACAAAGGTCATCCCATCCGGTGATTGGTCCCGCGGGACTGGAGTTTCATCGCACTTTGCTGGACCGGCCGGGGTGAACTTGCTAGGCAACCGTTCATGAAAGAACGCGTCTCCTTCCGCTCCCGGCCAACTCGTCTGCGTTGGGCCCTGCTGCTCAGCTGCCTCATCCTCATCGCGGGTGGTTGTGCCACCATGTCGAAGCCGACGATCGGCATCTCGGGTTCCAACGACGGCCAGCGCCCCTGAGGCTCAGGCGGGCAATCCGCGGTCAGAACAGTTTGGCGGCGGCCCGGGAACCGGCGCGCGATCTCTTGCTCACCGCAGCACACCGCGCTTCCGCAACACCCGGGCATAAACCCACAGCAGCACCGCAATGACGAAGATGACAGCGGCAAAAACCACCGCCCCGGCCCCTCCGCCGATGATTTCACGCCCGTTCGAAAGGACATAATTGTGCAGATCCGTGAGGACCACGCCGATGAGCGAGACCAGAAAGACACAAACCGCCAGACTTCTGCGGCACAACAAGAGCAGCGATCCCACCACGCCGCCCCACGTGGCAATTCCCCATGCAACCACCACCCAGACGGGAAAACTGTTAAGGTATGCCAGTTGCCTGGGCGTCAGGGCGCTCAGATAGGCCGTATGCCCGACCTGGGTCAGGGTGAAATCCATGGCACCGTCGCAATTCCAGAGCCCGGCAATTCCGCCCACCACCCACAGGTGCCACGGAGCCTTGGTTGATTGCGTGGTCGGATCAGCCATGGACCGACGGAAGAAAAACCCGGGCGTTAGTCAACGCCAAGACCGAGCGAAGCGCTTGCCTAGTCTGATTTCTAATATCTGACTGCTGCCACTCACCCATGTCGCTCCCGACCAAAGAGGCCGCCACCAGCTTGCTCCACGAGCATGTGAAAGACGACTACCAGCGCCACCATGCCCTGATGGTCGCGACGGCCATGGAGGGCTATGCGGTCCAGTTCGGCGAAGACCCGCTCCTGTGGCATGTCACCGGCCTGCTGCACGACATCGACTTCGGCGAACATCCCGACACCCACCCCGCGCCGTCGCTGCAGTGGTTCAAGGATTGGGGCTATCCCGACGGATTGATCCATGCCGTTGAGTCCCACGCCTACGGTTACCACGGCTTCACGACGCTCCCGCAGACCAGACTCGCGGCCGCCCTCGTCGCCTGCGACGAAATCAGCGGCATCTTCTACGCCTACCGGAAGATGAATCCCGTCCGTTATGGCGACATGAAGCCCGGCTCCATCAAGAAAAAATTCAAGGACCAGGCCTTTGCCGCCAAGATCGACCGCGCCACGATCCAGATGGGCTGCGACAAGCTCGGTGTGCCGCTCGACGACCACATCGCCAACCTCGTGCGTTTTTTTGCCTCGATTTAGTTTGCCGGCCGGCTTGGACGATTCCCGGCCTGCGAGCACGCCGCCACGGGATGACGCATGGGGGACATTCGCCGCCACGCTGGCTGATCGGCTTATCTGGCGGGCGCGGCCGGATCGAACCGGTGCGAGGAGGATAACCTGCGGTCCCGTCACTCTGCCGCCCGGTGGTTTTGTCGCCCGGCGGAGCAATTGCATTTCTGGCCTAAGAATCCACAAGCTTGCGCGTAATTCTTATTGCGCACTTGCATCCCATGAAAATATTGAGCGGCCTGCTTTTGATTCCGGTGGTCTTGCTGATCGGGTGTGCCTTGCCGGCGAGCAAGGTCCGTCTCGCCGGCCAATATCTCAACGTCAGCTATATTCCGGATGATAACATCCACCCTGGCGACTACAGCAACGGTCATACCGGCAACCGGGTACCGTCGAAGAATGCAGGAACATACTGGCTGCATCTGAAGGACGACGGAACCTACGACGCGGGAATGATCTGGTGCAGTGTTCGTGATGAAGGCCGGGAACACGGAAGGTGGGTATCGCTCGGCCGCCAGGTTGGTTTCCAAAATGATGCCTACGACGCAAGCCAAGCGCCGCTGGCCTGGAAAGGCGGACACCCGTTTATCCTCTGGCGCGGGATCAAATACGAAAGAATCTGGGAGCCCCCCGTGACCGCGTCCCTCGCGTCTACCGCAGGCGGCGCGGCTTCATTCAAGGTCTCGGTCGCCGCCGTAGTGGCCCTCGATCCCGAACACCCGGAAGTGACGCTAGTGCCAGCCATGGAATTTCGTAACACGACTCCCGCCCCACTGGAAATCAGATCCATCGGGTCAGCGATGGATAACGTCACCGTCCAGTTCGTAATTCTTGATCCGACGGGCAAAAAGGTCCCGGAGACTGGCAGGAATATACCCGGACCTTATCCGTGGTTTGGCGGGCGGGTGGTGTACCGAATGCTCCTGTCGGGGCAGACCGTCGCGTGGACTTCCGCCGAGCACATCCGCTATGCCATCGCAAGGAAAGGCACGTATCGCTTGGTGGCGCATCTCCGGTTGGAGGAACCGAGAATCGGCCGGCTCGATTTAGACGCCGCCATCTTTCCGTTCGCAGTAAGGTGAACACCCGTCAAACCAGCCGGCCGGTCAAGCCAGCATGCGGAGGGCGATGGTGACCAGGAAAGACCCGACCACGACCGTAAAGGTCTTGGTGGTCATCGTAAGCTGCACCGCCTGGCGCAGCGACTGGTTGATGCTGACCTTGCGCAGCACGAGGACCATGACGGCGGCCGCGGCGGCCTCGTCGGCGTAAAACAGCGAAACCATGTGCAGGAGCTTGAAGCCGATGAGGCCGATCACGCCCCGCACCAGCACGTCGACCAGCGACACGGTCAACAACCCGCTCCAGAAGATCTCGGCGCCCCAGTATTTGCAGGCGAGTTTCAACGCGGCCAGGGTGAGAACCAGCTTCAAGACGAGACCAAAGGCAAAATTCCCGGCCTTGAACGGCGGCGGCAGCAGCGGATTCGCCGGCGGGCCGTGCGCGTTTTCCATCTCCATGATGGATTTCTCCATCTCCGCCCGGGCCTTCGCATCAGCATCGGCCATCTTCTTTTCCAGGCGGGCTTGCTCATCAATCTGCGCCTTGGTCAGGGCGGGTTCCTTGGCCGGCTCCGGTTCGGGCGGCACGGCGGCCGGCGCCGGCTCCGCCGGCTTCAGCCCCTTTATCTCGGTCACCCGGCCGGCCTTGAGCGTGATGCGGACGCCGCCCGGGTAGGTCAGCACCTCGGTGTCGCCGCGGCCGATGGCCGAGACTGGCGGACCCAATTCCTGCAGGACGTTGACCCTGGCCATGCCCGTTTCCACCGCCGGCATTCCCGCCGCGCCGAGGAGAAAAAAGACCACAGCGAGGCCGAACCACCGGAATGTGATTTTCTCTCCCACGCCCCGAGCCTGAGGGATTTTGCCCCGTTCATCCAAGAAAATTTCAAGTCTTAAGGAAGATTCGGTCGGCTTTCTGATCCGACGATCAGCGGCCGGCATTCATCGCGGCCGGCGCCGGCCCGGCCCGGCCGTGCCGGAGGGCATTCCCGTGGAACAGAGCGACTGATTTGAAGTTGCCGGGGGCCCGGCGGACTAATACCTTAAAACAAGAAACCGGGATGTCCCCGGTCGGCGCCACCCCCAGCCCCACCACCCCATGCTGCTCCTGTTCTTCCCCCTGTGTTATTCAGCCCTGATTGTCCTCGTCATCGTCGGTCTCTGGAAAGCGTTTGCCAAGGCCGGTCAGCCCGGCTGGGCGGCCATCGTGCCGATTTATAACATCTATATCATGCTGAAGATCGCCGGCCGGCCCGGCTGGTGGCTGCTCCTGTTCCTGATCCCGCTGGTGAATCTCGTCATCGCGATCATTGTCGCCCTCGACATCGCCAAGGCCTTCGGCAAAGGCACCGGATTCGGGCTCGGCCTCGCGTTCCTCGCGTTTATCTTTTATCCGATCCTCGGCTTCGGTGACGCCACCTACAAGGCCCTGCCGGCCCGCTGAGCCTTTCGCCAGATAGGCGTTTGCGGCTTGGGAAGGGACATAGCTGGAAGCGGCCATGAAGCTCGCGGCGGCAATCGCTTGGTCCGCCAGTTTTGCCCTCGCCCGGCTGTCCGCCGCCGGGCCGACAGTCTGGCAGCTGACGGGCCGGACCCCGGTCACAGGGGAGTTGACGGCGGTCTATGGTTCGGTCGCCCTGCTCACCGCCGGGAGCCAGGACTTCTTCGTGCCCCTGGACCGCCTCGACGACACCGGCCTCAAACGCGTGGCCGATTTCCTCGCCGCGAAGCCGGCGGTCGGGCCGACGTGGGGCAGCTCCCGCGCCGAGGTGACGCGGGCACTGCGAGCTCACCTGGAAATTCTGCGCGACGGCCATTTGCGACCCTACGATCCCAGCCTGCTGCCCGAGCCCGAGATCTACCTGATATATTTTTCGGCCCATTGGTGTCCGCCCTGCCAGCGTTTCACGCCGGAATTGGTCAAGGCCTACCGCCGGCTGCAAGAGATCATTCCGCGAAAGTTCGAGCTGATATTTGTGAGCGATGACCGCGACCCGGACGAGCAGGCGGAATATGTCCGCGAAACCGGCATGCCCTGGCCGGTGCTGAAATATTCCTATGTCGGAAGCGCAACTCCCGTCGAGCGCTGGGCCGGGGA
>JBBIHQ010000011.1:38771-51308 GCA_037446975.1 Opitutia bacterium | reverse complement strand
ACGTCCGAACCAAAACTGTCCGTCGCCTTTGAGGATCAATTCAGCCGCGATACCGCCGACTGGCTGTTTCTGCCGGCAATCGAACACGGCCGGCCAATCGCCCAAACCGTGAGGCTGCCGCTGCGGTTCGATCACAAAGGCTAAGGGGCGGCACGCCGCCGGCCCCGGCGTCTCATGACGAAAACCAATAGGTGACCTTCACCAGGAACTGGTTGTCCGGCCGCCGGTGCCGGAGCGCGAAGAGCGCCGACCAGGCGTCCTCGCTTTTGGCCGCGCCGGCGCCATCGCGTTGCTGCGACCAGACGAGATAGATCATGGAGCCGCGCCGGTACTCCCATTTGAGCACAAGATTCGAGTGGAAGCTGGCACCGTTGCCGTCGGGATCGCCGAGCTGATAGTCGGCCAATCCGTCGCCGTTTTCATCAAAGGTATAGGTTCCGCCGGCCAGCGTTGCGGGCAGCACCGGGCCGAGGCGCTGGACGTAATTGGCGGCGTCGGGCGCCACCACCCGCCGAAATTCGGCATAGCGCACGGTCGAGCCGAACGGATTGCCATAGTATTGCAGGCTGACTTCGGGACGGAGATTCCATTCGGCGCGGAACGCCAGGGAACGTGACTTGCCCGACAGGTGCGAAACGAACCAGCCGGCGGCCCCGTTGACCGGTGTCACCGCGACGTAACGCTGCCGGTCGGCCACGCTGGTCGTGTCGGCGGCGAGCGAGAGCAACAATGACGGTACCGGCCGGACACTGATCTTGCCGCCAAAGTCAGACGAGCTGGAAACGCCGTATCGCGCCTGCGCGCCGTCGGCGTACACACTGCACCAGACCCGCCTGGTCTCGTCGGTATTCACGGCGAAAGCGTAATTCCAGGACGCGGGCGCGCGCAGCATGGGACCGCCGCGCAGCGCCACCGGGTCGCGTCCTTCACCCTGTACGCCTCCGGTGCCCGACACATTCCACTTGTTTTTCAGCTCAGCCGAAGCGGTGAGGGACAACCCGGAACCGAGAAACTCATTCCGGGTGGTCCAGTCGTTCTTCTGGTCCAGCTCCAGCGCATAACTGCGATACCATCCGGCCGGTTCCTTCTCCAGATAGGAGATGTCGGAGACCTGCTCCACCAGATCGGCGCGCGCCAGATAGCCGAGATCGTTGAACTCCAGGCCGCGGCTCTTCCTCGTCAGCTCCTCGAACCATCGCCAATGGCCCTGGCTTGCCTTGCCTGCCTTCAGCCAGAACCCGTCGCCGGCCAGATCGTCCCGGCTGGGATCGTATTCGCTGCGACCATCGATCGGCCGTTGGAAATATCGGGCGGAACTCAACTGCAACCGGCTGAGGGCGCGGGGATCGCCCTTGACCTCGCTGCCAACGGCAACCGCATGGAGAAAATATTCCCGATCGGCCCAGTAATGCGTCACATCCAAACCCGCCACCGAGGCTTGGGTGGCGAACTGCGCGGCGAGTTCGTCGGACGGCATGCTCCGCCTCACTTGCGTCACAATGCCGCCGACCACCGTATCGCCATGGCGAAAATCCTGTTGGGCGCGCAACACCATCTGCACCGATCGCGGCGCCACGGCGACCTCCCGGGCGCCCAAGCCGTCCGCAACCAAAACCTCCTCCTGGTCCGTGACCGCACCCAGCAGGCCGAAGGAAAAGCCCTGCCCGGTCTTGCCCGATACCTTCAGGGCGCCCAGCAGCGTCGTGCTTTCCGGCATGGTCCCCACCATACCGACCGGCGAATAGGACGGCGGCTGGCCGATGCGCCGCGAATAAAACAGCGAGTCATCGTTGAACTGATAATCGAAGATGTCCTTGCCCTCGAGAAACAGCGGACGTTTTTCGGTCAGGAAGGTCTCGAAGGCCGTCAGGTTCATCACCGACGGATCCGCCTCGACCTGGCCGAAGTCCGGCAGCAACGAGGCGTCGAGCGTGATATTGCTGGTGAGGCCGAGCTTGGCGTCGAGCCCCGCCCGGACCTTGGTCTTGGTCGCGCCGCCCGTCGTCTCCACCCGGGCGGAGCTGAACGGCGCCAGCTCGAAGCGCCGCATCTGGCGCAATCCGGTCAATCCGTGCAGTTCGCCAAAAGACTTCACGTTGCCGGAGCCGTCGTTGGCGAGCAGGTTCCAGTCGGATTCCTCTTTCAGCCGGTCGATCCAGCGCCACGCGTGCAGCCCCCACACGCCGTTGCGCGGATCGTAGCGCAACTGGCTGAGCGGAATCAGAAACTCCGCGGTCCAGCAATCGGCCCCGTGCACGATCTTGCCCTCCCACACCGCGTTCCAGGTGGTGTCCCAGGAATCATTGAAAAGACGCAGGTCAATCTTCTGCCCGCTGCCCGTCAGGTCGAACTCGAAACCCGAGCGCTGGTCGTGATAGCTGTCGAAATTGACCCCCATGACATCGCCGACAAACGCGTCGCGGTCGCCCCCCTGCCGCGAGCGTCTCGCAATCGGCTCGTCGTGGGCCCGCATCGCCACGTAGAGGTTGTGGTCGTCGTAGAGAATCTTGAGTTCCGTCGCCTGTGACGCAGGGGCCCCGTATTTTGGCACGAGCTGGGTGAATCCACCGGACCACTCGCCGGCTCCGGTCCAGCACGCATCGTCAAGCCGGCCGTCGATCACCGGCGCGGGCCCCGTCAGGCGCGTGATGTGATAGACGCGTTTCGGCCGGGCGGATTGCGGCAGGCTTGCCGGCTCGGCCGCCCGCAACGCAACCGGGAACGCGCCGGACGCGATCAGGACGCCAAGCGCAAGTTTGAGGGTGATCCGCCGGGTGGACATGGGGAAAAGGCCGCTCCACCTTAATGTCCCCGCCGCACCGTTGCCCAGCTACGATTGTCCTGGGCCGGTCACTTATTAACCCGCGGCGGGGCAAGGCGGAAGTTCCCTAATGCGACCGGCGCGGATTGCGCCGGAAACGCCCGCCGCACGCCGCGGGCACTCAGCGGGTGAGATCCGCGCGGCTTGTCTTGTCGGATGTTTCCGATATTGATCCGGGGCAGCCCCACCATCCCCATGAAAACAAGAACGGTTCTATTGAGTTTGCTCGCCCTGACGGTCTCAACGGCGCTCTGCGCGCAAGACGCCGTGAATGAGTTCGCCGGACTGGCGAAGATCCGGCCCGAGGTTAAGTCAAAGCGCGTCAGCAGCTATGACCGCACCGGCGGCAACGCCGACAACGTGTCCGGCGTTCCCGACGGCGCCAAGGTGAACATCATGGACGTCAAGGGACCGGGGATCATCACCCATATCTGGATCACGCTGGCACCCGGGGCGGAAAAACTGGACCGCAACGATGTCATCATCCGGATGTATTGGGATGGGAATTCCTTTCCGTCAGTCGAGGCGCCGATCGGCCCGTTTTTCGGCAACGGCTGGGGCGAGGTGTACAATTTCGTGAGTGCGCCGCTCGCCGTCACGCCCGGCTGGGGCAAATCGTACGTCAGCTACTTCGCCATGCCCTTCGCGACCGGGGCGAGGATTGAGATCGAAAACCAGAGCGGCCAGAAGATCGACGCCCTCTATTTCAACATCGACTACGAGGAATTGCCGCGCCTCCCCGCGGATCTCGGCCGCTTTCACGCTTGGTACAATCATGAGATCACCCCGGCCCTGCCCGGCGGGGAAAACGAATGGGGTCTGCTCGGCCCGCAGGGCAACAATCCCGACGGGAAGGGCAATTACGTCTTCGCCGACATCAAGGGCCGCGGGCAGTTCGTGGGCGTCAACTACTACGTCAACTGTCCGAGCACGATGTGGTATGGCGAGGGCGACGAGATGGTGTTCATCGATGGCGACCCCCACCCGACCTTGAACGGCACCGGCACCGAGGATTATTTCAACACTTCCTGGTCGCCGAAGGAATTGTTTCAACACCCCTACTTCGGCTATGCCCGGGTGAACAACGGCACCGGCTGGCTCGGGCGCACCCATCTCTACCGGTTTCACATCGCGGACCCGGTGCATTTCGAAAAATCCTGCCGTTTCACGATCGAACACGGCCACAACAACAACCTGACCCTTGATCTGGCGTCGGTCGCCTACTGGTATCAGGACAGCGCCAGTCCGCTTCCGCGGTCCTTCACCAAGGCGGAGCGCAAACCCATGCCGGAGATCACGCCCTCCGACATTCATCTCTGGCGCGATGCCTGGCGGAAGCAGAATGGCAACGGCCCCACGCTCTGGGGCAACGAACGAAAGCCCTGACGCCCGCCTGATCAGGCCCGGCCGGCGAACCGTCCCCCGGTCAGCTCACGGCGCCGCGGCACGGAATGCCGCCGTGAACTGATCGAGCTCGCCGGCGGGAATTTCCGAAACGGCAAGAAAATTGAGGTCCCCGCGGGTCCAGCTCTCGGTATTGTAACCGTCCCGCCCGGAGCGGTGCTCCGGAACCCGGACGGCATTCGCCGGCCAGATGAAGAGATTGATGGCATGCTGGCGACGGTGGAAGACGAGCGCGGCTGCGCGCCGGCCATCGAATTGCTCCAGCCTGCCGCCAGCCAGAGGAAACCCGGTGGCGGCAAGGTCGACCACGGGTGGGGCGAAATCGAGCTTGCCCGCGAACCACGGTTTCACCGTGTGCTGATCGGTCGAGGTCACATCGGTCAGGTGGCTGCCCTGCAGCGAGCGAACGTGGTCGGTGACCGCCTCGTCGAGCAGAAGATTCGCACGGGCCCGGGAGTTGCCCCACTCAAAGCCAACGAGCAGGGTCAAGGCGAGCGAGGCGGCAAGGGCCGCCGTTCTCCAGATTGAACCGAAAGTGGAATCAAGCCAGGGGACCGAGGCGGCTCCGGCGGTTGGCGGGGTCTCCACCCGCAAGGCCGCGCGGATCTGGCCGGCAAGTTGCGGGGGTGCGGTGAACCGTGGCAGCGAATCCCGCAAAGCGTTGCGCCGGGCCCGCTGGTTCCCGGCCTGGCGGGTGCATTCCGGACAGCCGCTCAGGTGCGTGGCAATCTCGAGGTGGCGGACCAAGTCGAGTTCACCGTCGATATCGGCGTCGAGAAGCGTGCGGGTTTGGTTACAGTCCATGGCTTGGGTCCTTTGCATTCAGCAGTTCCTGCTGCAATCTCCGGCGGGCGCGGGCGAGGCGCGACATGACCGTGCCGAGCGGGATCTCCACCACTGCGGCGATCTCGCGGTAGGCCAGACCCTCGAGTTCGTGCAGCACGATGACCTCGCGAAACTCAGCCGGCAGGCGCTCGAGTGCCTGCCGGAGCAATTCGCCCTTGGTCTCCCGCCACTCCAGCGCCTTCTCTTCGGCGGAATTCTCCTCCGGGCCGTGGGCGGCGTCATCGTAGGCCTCCCACGCCGGCTCGCGGCGCATCTGGCGCAGGTGGGTGTAGCAGACATTGCGGACGATGGTGAGAAGCCAAGCGCGACCATCGCCGCCGCGAAAACGGTCGAACGCCCGCCAGGCGCGGACACAGGCCTCCTGCACGGCGTCTTCCGCGTCGTGGTCATTGCGCAGGAGCCAGCGCGCGAGATTATAAGCGGCATCCAGGTGCAGCAGCATGAGGTGGTCGAAAGTCGGCGGCCCGGCGGGTGCGGAGGCTTCCATTCGGATAAAGACGCAGGCGTGGTTCGTTTTATTCCCGCCCAAGCGGGAAAGTTGGTTTTTTCCGACCGGGGGAATAATCCCACCACCGGCGGGGTATTCAATGCCAAAGGGCCGGAGCGCTCCGCCCTCGCAGCCGCCTCACTTCCATGAATGACCACATTGTTCACGATCACAGCACCGATGGCGTCGACCGCCGCGGTTTTTTGAAATGCATGGCCTGGGCCGGGACCGGAGTTCTCTGGTCGCTCAACGCCGGTGTCCTCACGTCCCGCGCCCTCGGCCAATCCGTCGACCCCACGGCACCGACGGGCACACTGAACTTCGTGCAGATCAGCGACAGCCATATCGGCTTCCGGAAACCGGCGAACCCCGACGTGGCGGCAACATTCCGGGAAACGATTGCCCGGATCAACGCCCAGACAATCGCGCCGGAATTCATCCTTCATACCGGCGACCTCACCCACCTGGCGGAGGCGGAGGAGTTCGACACCCTCGGTCAGATGTTGCAGGACTGCCGCACCAAGCAGGTGTACTATGTGCCAGGCGAACACGACATTCTCAACGACAACGGCGCGCAGTATCGCGAGCGGTTTGGCAAAGGCACCCGCGGCCAGGGCTGGTTCAGCTTCGACCAGAAGGGCGTGCACTTCGTCGGCCTCGTCAATGTGCAGGGCATCACCGAGGGCGGCCTCGGCGTAATCGGCACCGAGCAGCTCGACTGGCTGGCCAAGGACCTCGCGCCGCTTTCAGCGGAAACCCCGGTCGTTGTCTTCGCGCATGTGCCGCTCTGGATGGTTTATCCGAAGTGGGGCTGGGGCACGGACGATGGCGCCAAGGCACTTGCCCTGTTGAGGCGTTTCGGCTCCGTGACCGTCCTGAACGGTCATATCCACCAGGCGCTGCAGAAGATCGAGGGCAACATTACTTTTCACACCGCGCGCTCCACCGCGTTTCCGCTGCCCGAACCGGGCCAGGCCGCCAAACCGGGTCCGATGCTGGTCGACGCACCGAAGCTGCGGTCGTTCCTCGGGCTCACCAGCGTGTCTTACGTCGAGAATCATCCGATGCTGGCCATTGTGGACTCGACGCTGGCCACCGGCTGAAGCGGCATGAACCCTGCTTTCTGGGCCAAAGCGCACGGTGCGGCCGTGCACTTTCCCCTCGCGCTGTTGTTGAGTGCCGGCGCCATCGACGCCGCGGCCTTCGCCCTCGGCGCCCGGCCGGTCACCCGCGATTTGCACGCGGCGGGCCATTGGATGACGGTGGCTGGAGCGCTCGGCAGCGTGCCGGCGGTGGTGTCCGGGCTGCTGATGACCAAGGGGCATCTGCTCGGTCACGGAGCGTTGCGGATGCATCACCTCTTCGTCTGGCCGGCGTTTGCCCTGCTCGTTGCCCTCGCCACCTGGCGGGCGTGGACCGGTCCACACGCCACGCGGCGGATGTTCGTGGGTTATCTGCTCATGGTCGGTGTCGCGGCGGCCCTGATGACCGCGGCCGGCTATTGGGGCGGCGAACTGATGGTCGCACGCTGAGATGGATACCTCCTCGCCAGGCAAGGCGCTGGGCGCGGCTCTCCTGGCAGCCGGCCTGGCATTGACGTCGGCCTTCGGCTTGGCCGGAGAATTGCGGCGCCAGGCGGTCAAAGGTTCGCACCAACAGCCGACCCCGGAGTTGTGGCTGGAGCCTTCGACGCCAACCTCGCCGGCGTTGGTCGCCCAAGGCCGGTCACTGTTCCTCGACAGTTGCGCGCACTGTCACGGGGCCGATGCCCGCGGCGACGAGGGACCGGATTTGCACGGGGTGCAGGTAAGCGACCGCTACATCGCCAACATCATCACCCACGGCATCCCTCATGAGATGCCATCATTCGCGAAGAAGCACGGTGCGGCCGACATCACCGCGCTGACGGCCTATGTGCGTTCCCTGGAGTGAGGCCGGCCGGCTGGGCTCAGTTTCCGGAAGCCTTGGGATTTGCCTCCGAACCGCCCCGTTTGGGTCCGGCCAGCCGGAGTATCTCCTGATCAAAGTCCACGCCGGCCTGTTCCAGTTTGCGCTGCAGCGGAAGCAGAAATTCGACTGCCATTTCCTCGAGCCGGAAAGTGGTGCCCGGATCGTTCCCGCCCGAAAGGAAGGAGATCAAGTCGGCGAGTTCACTGATGTTTTCGTCGGTGAAGTGTTCCTCGATCACCGCCTGGCTGCCCTCCATGGCCGTAAGCAGGGGGCAATATTGTTCCGTCGCCGGGTCGGCGGGCTGAAGGCACACCTGGCCGCGCAGCCGGGCGTCCGAGATCCGGGTCACCAAGCCGGCCAGCTGGGTGTAGGCAAAGGCAAGATTGGCGAGGCGCGACTGCCGCAGCAGTGCCTCGCGTTGGTGGAGAAGTTGAGAGAGTTTCATGGCTGTTCCTCCGCGCGGTTGCCCGCGTTGGTTGATGGTTGGACTGTGCCCTGACCCGACCCACGGTTGAACTTCCCGACGCCGGTCGCCTTCGTCCCACCGGCATTCCAGACACCTTACCGCACCTTTCGCCGGTGCGAGGCCGCTATCCTTGAAGCTGAAGCTGCCCTGACGATTCCAGACCTTGTCATTACCTGGCCGACATCACTCACGCAGTCACTTCGCAGTCCCACTGACGGATTCAAATCACGATTTCAACCGTGCACCTGAACTCTGACTGAACTGATCAAACCAATTGCCACAAATCTACCATGCGCAAGAGGAATCCCAAACTGCGGCGGGCAATGTTTGGCGTGGACCCTGAAGTCATGGAAAGACCGGGCCTACGACAAGAAATGCGGCCCCCCAGACCGCGTCGCCCGTCTGGCAGGCCAAGAAATGCGCAATGACGGGCAATCGAGTATGAGTCCCGGATCAACCAATCATGTAATATAGCTGGAGACTCCCAACAATCGCCATGACGACCATTCTGATTATCGGATTCCTGCTTCTCGGAGCACCGGCTCTGGTCGCTCTCTTGCTGGCGGCTTCGCAAGCCGAGGATGGCTGCGAAGATGCATCAGGATTCCACCGGCTGACCAAGACGCCGGTGGGCGGCCGGTTGACCTGGGAAGCTGATCCGGAGGGCGGTATGAATTACATCGAAGGGATCTATTGCAGCACGAAGGAGATCGTCGCTGCGCGGGACTGGAATCGGGAACAGTTTCAGCGGGCACAGTGCGAACGAGCCTCGCGCGAACCGTTTCCCGCGTCATTCATCTGAACCCGGTCCACGAACGGCACGGAGCTGGACCGCAGATTCGGCCCACAAAGTAATTCCGCCGACCTACCTGAGCAAAAGAACCCTGAGCAGTTGCACGGCCGCGATCGCACCGATGCCCATTGAGGAATACCACAACCAGCGTTTCTTCACGACGAGGCAAACACCGCCCAGCGCAATAGCGATTTGAAAGAGCGTGGTGGAGAGCCCCATCTCCCTTCCGCGGTCGGCGGAATAGGTGGAGAGGTTGCGGGCCGCATCCCGTTTTGCCTCGAACGCCTTCGCCTCCTTCATGATGTCCTTCTTTTCACTCTCGTATCGACCCGCTTTCGCGGTGACTTCCGCCAGCACCTTGGGCTCAACCGCCACGCTGCCCGCCGTCAGCCGCTCCCGCTCCAATTCATAGAGACCCTGCTTGATGCCCTTGGCCTGGTAGAAGGCCCATTGGTCCGAGGCTTCGGCCTGGTTGAACGTCGCCTCGTTCAACTGTTTCATCGTCGCGGAGGAATAGCCGGCGCCACGCTGGGTGGCGATGGCGGCGAGAACCGCGAGGCAGATCATGGAGAGCGAGACAAATTTAGTCCAGGCGTCGCGCTTTTCCTTGTCCTTCTGTGCCTGCTGGTCGGCTTTGAGTGCCGCCACGAGGGCTTTGAGTTCATTCAGGTCGATGCTCATTCTTTTGAAAAATGGCCCCCTCTCATAAAAACTTTCTGGCGGTTGTCACGCCCGGGAAACAAAAAAATGCACCAGCTCCGCCGGTGGGTTCCGGCGCCCTGCCCCATCATTCACCAAACCGCCACATCCGAACTCTGCCGGATTGCGCCTCCCTGCTCCCGAATCTCAGGCAAGTTTCGCCGCGAGGGTGATCTTGGCGTTGAGCAGCCGCGAGACCGGGCAGCCGGCCTTGGCCTTGGCGGCCAGTTCGTCGAACCTGGCCGCGTCGAGGCCGGGAATCGTCGCCGTCAGCACCAAATGGGACGCCGTGACCGTCCAGCCGGCCGGCGGGACGTTCTCCAGACTCACTTCGGCGGTTGCCTCAAGGCGCTCCGGTTTGAAACCGGCCTCGCCGAGGACCCCGGAAAGCGCCATCGCGAAACAGCCCGCGTGCGCCGCGGCAATCAATTCCTCCGGGTTTGTGCCCGCCCCCGAAGCAAAGCGCGAGCCGAAGGAATATTCCGTGTTGTGCAAGGCGCCGCCGGGTGCGGCGAGCGTGCCCTTGCCTTCCTTGAGTGAACCTAGCCAGACAGCGGTAGCCGTGCGTTTCATATTGATGGAGGGTTGATGGACCTGCATGGAAATCCGATTCGGCCGCAGCGCAACTCCGCTTCACTCGACTCTGGAAAAGACGGCCATGGTAATTCACTTCAGTTTCGCCCCAGCGCGGGTATGCTTGGAGTTGGTCAGGGTCCGAAACATCTCATCCTGCAATATTCCCCCTTTATGTCCGCGCCCCGCCCAATCGCAGCCCTCCTGCCTCTCCTTATCGCCACCCTGACGGCCAGTGCCTCGCCTGCCTGGCGCGCGTTTTCCGCGGACAGCCCGTGGAACCAGCGCATTCCCGCCAATGCCCCGAGCGATGCCGATTCTCCGGCGCTGATCGCTGACTTTGCCTCCCGGGGCGCGCTGCACGTCAATCTTAAGGACTGGTCGATACCGGTTTACTTCATCGATGCGGATCAAACACCCCGACATGATGTTGGGGACTCGCGGCCGGGCATTTACGGCCAGGGATTTGAATTCCCGCGAAGCATCCCGATTCCCGACGGAGCCGTAGCCTCGCCTCCCGTGGGCGACGACAGCGACAACCACCTCTGCGTCGTGGACAAGGCGAAACATTTGGAGTGGGGCATGTGGGCCGCCCGCCGGGACAAGACCGGTCGGTGGTTCACCGGGCTGGGGGCGGTTACCGACCTGGCTGGCACCGGCGTCGCGCCGCCGTGGTTCGCGGCACCGCGTGAGCTGGACTCGCACCGGGCCCGGGCCAGTGGATTTCCGCTCATCGCGGGTCTGATCCTCGTCGATGAAATCAAGGCCGGGCGGATCGACCATGCCCTGGTGTTCGCCTACGACCACTGTCGCACCGGACTGTTCATCCCGCCGGCGAGCACCGCCCAGGTTGCCCAGCTCGACGCCGTCGAATCGCGCGGCATCCCCATGGGCGGCCGCATCCAGCTCGACCCGGGTTGGGACGTGGAACACTCCGCCCTGTCCCCGGCGGGCAAAATCATCGCCCGCGCCCTGCAGGAATACGGCGCGTATTGCGGTGACTACGCCGGCGCCAATGTAATTTACGCCGAGAACTCGCCGGCGGCCGTACAGGCTTGGTCAGGTATTCTGCAATCCCAAGACCTGGAGCCGGTGTTCACCCCCGAGATGATCCGGCGGTATTTTCGCGTGCTGGACATGGGCAGCATGCTACCCGGTCAAAATCTCCCGATACTCCCACCCTATGTGATTACTTTCACGGTGGCCAGAGAAACCGTGCCCGCCCACATCGACCAGCTCACGCGCACGATCACAATTCATTCCGGCGTGAAACCAGGCCAGAAGATCAATCTGACCTGGACGCTGTTCCCGCAGGCAACCCAAGCCGTCATCGACGGCCGGGCTTGCACCCACGGCTCGGCCGAAATTAATCCCGCCCCAGCGACGACCCTGCGGCTGACCGATCCGAGCGGGGCCACGAACCTCTGGCAGCTGACGGCAGATCCCCACCAGTAGGCTCAGGGCTCGGTGGCCGACGGCGGTTTGGGAGGTCCGGCGGCCTGCCGCGTACCCGCCACCAGCAAGGCCACCCCGCTGATGGCGAGGGCCTCGAAAACCCCGTCCAGCTCGAACAGGGATTTCAGCTGAATGGCACGCGGGATGTGCAGGAGCAGGACCCACAGGAAAACCATCAAGCCTGAAAGGAAGGCCGCAAGGCGGGCGGTCCGCGGCAGAACTACGCCGACGCCCCCGGCCACCAAGGCAGCGCCGGCAAACCAGGTCCAGAACCTCGGGCTGGGGGGAATCCAGACCGGCACCAGCGTGTCCACGAAATCGGCATAGTCGAAATGCTGGAACCCGCAGATAAAGAGAAAAATCCCCAGGAACGCCGGGCCGGCAAACACCAGCCTGCCCATTGGTCTCAGCGCGGCCGGGCGTCCGCCCGTTTCGGCGTCAAATTGAATTCCGGCGAGCAGAATGGCTCCGCCGCACAGAGCCATGGTCTTGGCGGGATTGGTCCACCTATAACCGACCAGCGGATTTGAGATGGCCAGAGGCAGCTGCAAAGAAAGAAAGAGCAGGAAGATCAACGACGCCAAAACAATGGCGGCCAGGCGCTTTCTCCGTCCGACGAGGATGGCCGTACCGATTAGAACCATGAAGACGCCGATCAGGCGGGCCCAGATCGCCGGCCATGGAATCCAGCCCGGAAATCCCGGTGCCAATCGCACAAATTCACCGCTGAACACTTGGCGGAGCCCGGAAGCAGCAACCGCCACGGCAAATAAATACCGTCCGAGCAATACGATCTTTGCCATGGTCGTGGAGGGTGGCGGGGTAACCGGCATCAGTGTGATGCCGGCGTCGAAAGCCTAACACCGCAGCCCGCCAAACTCCTTCCGGATAATTTGCGCCACCGATCGAGGCGCCAACCCGGAGACCTCTACGACTTGAGCAGGCAGCATTGCTTGTATTTCTTGCCGCTGCCGCACGGACAAGGGTCGGTCCGCCCCGGTTTCGGCGTGGTCGCCACAAAGGGTGCCGGACCCTCCCGCACC
>JBBIHQ010000011.1:3832-38761 GCA_037446975.1 Opitutia bacterium | reverse complement strand
GTGTAGATCCAGGCGCCGGCCTCCCGGACGAACTCCGCTTTCTCATGCAGCACATGCTCGGCGCCGCCATCAGTGCCATAGGCTGAGAAATCAACGTACGCCGAATCCGGAATCCGTCCCGGCTCGTGGCTGTGGACGACCAGTTTGGTCCACTGCATCGTCGGGGGCACGGTCTCCTCGACGAACGCCTGCCGGGCCGTCGGCCGATAGGTACGGTGCAGAAACAAGAAATTGTGCACGACATGCGCCGTGAACCGCGCGCGCATCAACTCTTCGGCGGTGGCGGCCGGCCGCTGCGCAGTCAGGATCGGATCGCAGCAGACGCCGAACGATTTGCCACTCCCGCAAGGGCACGGCTGGGCGGGTTCGGGTCTGCTTGGTCCTTTGGGTGAGTCGGCCATGGCACACACCTAGCGGAACAGGCTTGCGCGACGCGAGGGGAATTCCTCGGCAAAGACCGGCTTCAGCGGACGCTTCCGCGGCCGACGAACTTCCGGCCCTGCCGGCCGGCAGCACCAACCGGTGCCCGTCCCGCCATTACATCCGGTTTCGCGAGCAAGAACCCCCAAAACCACGGTCAATGCTCCGGCTCGATCCACGCCCCGACCTGTTCCGCCAGTCGGAGGATTGACTGTCGCTCACCGGGGATGACACCCGGTAGTTTGGATTGCCGATCAACGAGCCCGGGGATGCCGCCACCGGAATCTCGTAGCCGAAGAACTTGTACTCGATGGGAAAGATAGATGGAGCCGACCCGCGATACGCATGGTAGCGGGTTTGGGTCGGGTATCCGCCGTAATACGCCATTCGCGCAGCCCGGCTCTCGTCCGCCTCGGCCCTCGCCTCCATTTCAGCCACCCGGGCCTCCTCCTGCCCGGCCCGAACGCGATCTTCCTCTAGCTGCACCGCGAGTCTCATCCGCGCCACCGTCAGCTCCTCCGCACACGAAACTCCCGGATAGCGGCGGGAAAAATCCTCCCAGTACGCGACTTGGTAGCCTAAAGGCGCTTTCTCGAAAGCGGCGCTGGCAAGAAGCCGGGCCTTCAGCGCCTCCCCGGCGGCGGTCCGGCTGGCATTCTCCTCGCGGACCCGTTCGGCAATGGCGGCGCGCCGGGCCTCACGCAAGGCGTATGCCTTGTCGTCCAGGAGCGAAACCCGCGTGACCGTGCCGGCTGTCAGCTCAACTTCGCCGCGATCGTAGTAAAGCACGTTGCGCGCTCCGGTCTGCACCTGTCCGCGCGGCACCCCGAGAGTGGCTCGAACCTCGTCGACGGTCGCCCCGGGTTTCACTTCGGTCGCGAAACCCGCCAGCGGCAATATCAGCAAAAGTGCGAGGGGCGTGGCTTTCATCATGGGCTCCTTGATACGGCTCAATCTAGCCGTCTGTTCCCGACATGCAACCGGCAAGATGTAACGGGGAACCGCGGGTGCCGGGACAATCCGGGTGTGGTCCGCTGTGCAAAAGCATCGCCCGCCGGCCGCAATCCGCCCAATCTGCCGGTGAAATCCCATGAAGAAACCCACGCCGGAAGAGCGACGGCACCGTTGCGGACGAAAGCGCCGGTACCGCACCCAAGGCGACGCGCTCGACGCCGCGTTGCTGGCCGGGGTCGAACGCCAGCGAACCGCCTATCGCTGTCCCCTGTGCGGCCATTGGCATCTGGCTTCGCGTTGAAGCAGAGCCTTGATTCTATCAAGGCGCCGTTGTTCCCGGCGGCCCCAGCAACCCGCGGTCGGCCAGCCAGTCCGCCATCCGTTGCGGCCAGGTGCGGATCGACACCAGATTTGAGCGCTCGCCCATGTTGAACCCATGCCCTCCCGCGGCATAGAGGTGCACCTCCACCGGAATGCCGGCGGCCCGGTATTCCTCCGCCAGCTTCGCCGTCGGACGGGCGTGAAAATCGTCATCGTTGGCGCAAAGAAGAAATGCCGGTGGTGAATCGGCCGGCAGCTTTTCCGGAACACCGATCGGCCCCGGATAGATGATGGCCAGGAAATCCGGCCGGGCACTCACCCGATCGACCGGGTCGGCGGCTGTGGGATCCCCACCGTTCGGACGGTACGCGACCAGGAACGCGAGTTCCGCTCCGGCCGAAAAACCCAGGACCCCGATGCGCCCGGGCGCCAAGCCCCACTTCGCCGCCCGGTCGCGGACGAGCCGCACGGCGCGCCGGAGATCGGCGGCGGCATCCTTCTCGATGGAGTACGGCGAGCCTGGTTCCCGCGCCAGCCGGTATTTCAGGACAAAGGCGGTCACCCCGAGGCGGGCAAGATATTGCGCCGGCTCCACGCCCTCGGCGGTGAAAACAATCGCCTCGTGTCCGCCGCCGGGGCAGACGATCACGGCGGTGCCATTGGCCTTCTCCTTGGGCGGGAGAAACACGGTGACCGACGGATTGTGAATGTTTTTCACCCACCAATCCTTCGCCTGCTCCGGTTCGTGCCGCCGCGTTTCCGAACCGGGTGCTCCGTCCGGCCAGAGCGAAACAACCTCCGGGGTCTGGGCGCAAAGCCGCGCCGACAGGCCGAACAACAGAAAGGGCAACAATCGGCGTGGGTTCATGTTCTTAGTCTGGCTTTTCTCCTCGCAATGGCCAGCCAGCACTGGCGGCCGGACAAATTTCCGCATTTTCATTTCGGCCCGGCCGGGCATCGTCTCCGCCAATGAAGCCCGCCGGCCTGCCTCATTTTCTCTGCCTTGTGCTCGCGCTCTGGGCGGCGGAGATTGCGCGGGCCGATCTGCCCGCCGCCTCGCCCAACGACGGCCAGGACAAACCCCTTGCTCCGGGTCCGGCACAACCGGGAGCGGGCAATGGTGTCGCCCCGCCCGCCATCCGGCCCGAGGACATGCCGGCGCTGCCGGCCGAGCCCGAACCCGCCGCCGCGCCAGACGACGGCCGGGACGAATCCGGCCCGCCATCGGGAAATACCGCCGGACCGCCCCCGGGCACCGGATCCGAAGGCGCCTCCGCTCCCGTCACCCCCGCGGCCCCACCGGCGGAGAATCTCCGGCCGGTGGAAACCTGGCTTGAAGCCCAGGTGGAGCTGGCGCGCCGCGGATTTTCCGGTGGTTCGATCGACGGCATCCGCGGACCGCAATCCGCCGCCGCGCTCCGCGCCTTCCAGCGCAGCGCCGGGCTGGATGAGACCGGCGAACTCGACCGGCCCACGCGCGAGAACCTGCTGCTGACCGCTCCGGCGCTCACCCGCCATTCGCTCAAGGTCGAGGAGCTGGCAAAGATCCAGCCCGTCGCTCCCACCTGGCTCGGCAAGTCGGAACAGACCGCGCTCGCCTATGCCTCCGCGCTGGAAATGGTGGCCGAACATTATCACGCCAGTCCGAACTTGATCCGCCGGCTCAATCCGAAGGTGGATTGGGCCGCGTTGCTGCCGGCGGTCGAGCTTGTGGTGCCGGCGGTCGAGCACGTGACGGTGACGGGCCACGCCGCCCGGCTGCACGTCCGTCTCGGCGCGCACGAGATTGAAGCCACCGACGACACCGGCCGGATCATCGCCCATTTCCCGGTCAGCATCGCCCGCAATGTGGATAAGCGCCCGGTGGGCGAGCTGCATGTGACGGTCGTCATTCCCGACCCCAATTATACCTTCGATCCCGACGTGTTTCCCGAATCGCCCGAGGCCCGGGAGCTCGGCCGCAAGCTCATCATCCCGCCCGGCCCCAACAATCCCGTGGGCGTCGCCTGGATCGGGCTCGACCGCACCGGCTACGGCATCCACGGCACGCCCGACCCCGAAAAAGTCGGCCGCACCGAATCGCACGGCTGCTTTCGTCTCGCCAACTGGGACGCGCGCACCCTGCTTGACCTCGCGTGGGTCGGCCTGCCCGTCATTGTTGAACCTTAGCGCCGGCCCGAGTCAGCCTGCCGACCCCGACGCGCGCCCGCCCTCCTTGATCGGCTTGGCGAACCGATACTCGATGTCCCAGGGAAAAAAGATCCACTTGTTCTGTTTGAATTCCTTTACGCAGGTATCGACGATCGGCCGGCCCGCCGGCTTGGCATAGAGCGTGGCAAAATGCGCCTTGGGCAGCATCTGGCGCACAACCTGCGCCGTCTTGCCCGTGTCCACCAGATCATCGATGAGCAGAAAACCCGCCCCGTCTCCGGCCACGCCCTTCAACACCGTGATCGCCCCTTGTTGCTGCTCGGCCCCGCCGCCGCCGCCCGCCCCGTAGCTGGAAACGCACACGGTGTCCACCAGCCGGATCTCGAGTTCACGCGCCACCAGCGCCGCCGGCACCAGCCCGCCGCGCGTGATGGCGATGATGCCTTTCCACGTGCCCATCTGGTGCAGGATCTCGGAAAGGTAGCGCGCGTCGCGGTGCAGCTCGGCCCAGGAAATGACGATCTCGTCGTCGTAGCGGGAAAGATTGCTCATGATCTCCTGGTGAAGTGGGCCGAACCGCGCCGACCGAGTCAATCCATGTCGGTCGAGAATTCGGTGCGGCCGCAAACATCCTGATTGTGCACCCACCGGGAGCAGCTCTAGCGTCAATCCCTTTGCATGCGCCCTGTATTCTCCCCTGATTCCGTCCGTGGCGTTTTGTTCGCGCTGGCCGCCCTGGCCGCGTTTCCAGTCACGTTGCTCGCCGGGCCGGTCAGTGCACACGGCCGGTTGCAGGTTGACGGAAACAGGATCGTCGGCTCCGACGGGCGTCTCGCCTGCTTCGCCGGCAACAGCTTCTTCTGGAGCCAGTGGCAGGGCGGTTTCTACAACGCCAGCGTCGTCAACTGGCTGAAAAAAGACTGGAAGGCCGGCATCGTCCGCGCCGTGTTGGGGGTGGAAAATGGCGGTTACCTGACCGACCCGGAGATCGAGCAGGCCAAAATCTGCACCCTGGTGGATGCCGCCATCGCCGCCGATCTCTATGTCATCATCGATTGGCACGACCACCGTGCGTCCGAGCACACGGCGCCGGCCGTGACTTTTTTCCAGGCCATGGCCCGCCGATACGGCCGTGATCCCCATGTCGTGTACGAGATTTTCAACGAACCGGACAAGGAACTGACGTGGAGTCGTGACGTAAAGCCGTACGCGGAGAGGGTCATCGCCGCCATCCGCGCCATCGACCCCACGAATCTCATCATCGTCGGCACGCCCAATTGGTCGCAGGATGTCGAGGTGGCCGCGGCCGACCCGATCACGGACCGCAATGTCGCGTACGCGCTGCATTTCTACGCCGGGACCCACAAACAATGGTTGCGCGTCAAGGCGCTCAAGGCGTTGCGCAAGGGTCTGCCTCTTTTTGTCACCGAGTGGGGCACCTGCAACTCGGACGGCAATGGGCCGGTCGATGTCGCCTCGACGGAAACCTGGATGGAATTCATGCGCAAATGGGGGATCAGTCACTGCAACTGGTCCGTGGCCGACAAAGCGGAGACCGCCTCCATCGTCGTTCCCGGCGCCTCGACCACCGGCGGCTGGGCCAGGAAGGATCTCACCGCGTCCGGCCGGCTCGTGCGCGACTGGATGCGGAAGTGGGCGGAAGATCCGCCGCGTTGAATCCACGTCGGGCACCAGGCCCGCCTCTGATTGTTCTTAACCTCAGCCGCCCGGTCCGCTCAATGGGCCCGGGTTTTCCCGGATGCTTCGTCTCCTTCTTCCACCCAATCTCGCCGCTGCCGCCCAACGCAACGCCATCGCCGTGCGGCTGGAGCTTGACGTCGCCGCCCCGCCCGAGCCGCGTCTGGTCGCCGGCCTGGCTGTCTTGCAGCGGATCGGCGCCAAGCCGGCGCCCGTTTCGTTCCTGCAACTGTCCCGCAGCCAGCTTGGCGAACTGACCGACGCCCTCGCCGGCCAGCCGGTGTTCTTCTGGATCAACCGGCCGACCGAGGCCATTCCGTGGAACGGGGCCGACCTGGCGGGGGTTGACGAACACCTTGCCGGGTCGCCGCCGGCCAAACCGGTCGCGGCCGTGGTCTCGCCCGCCCGACCGGCGCCGAAACACCCCGAGCCGGAATGGAAGCCGATGACGGTCGACGGCTCCGAGCATTTTCTTGCGATCACGCTGCCGTCGCGTGAAGCGGACAACTACCAGGACGTCTGGGAACTGCTCCGCCGCCACGGATTCGTGCTTGAGCCCACGAACGGAAAATTCTGGCTGCGCAACCGGCACAAGACGCTCAATTTTCTCGCCACGTACGGCACGGAACTGCGCGAACACCACGGGGCCGGATTCACCGCCAACTTTGTGCGCAACACGGCGCATATCCAACCGGTCGGAATGGAAGCCGAGGTCAAGGAGCAGACCGACGGCTATGAGGTCACCCTCGGGCTGAAGGCCGGCAACGCCGCCGAGATCGAGATTCTCAATGCCGTCAACACGAGTCGCAGCTATATCGAGAGCGGCCCCGACATCTTTCTGGTCGACCCGGTGCGGCTCGCCAGGTTGCAGGCCGCGCACCAGGCGTTGGCCGGCGCGCCCGAGGCCATGGGCGGACTGCGCCGGTCGCACCGGATCGTCCGCGCCCGGGTCGCCGAGGTGCAGGATATCCTGGCCGAAGCCGCGCCCCATTTCCAGCCGCCCGAGACCTGGCGCGAGCGCAGCCGTGCGCTGCACGAACTCGCCGCGCTGGCCCCGGCTCCCGTGCCGGCGGCGCTCGCCGCGATCCTGCGGCCCTATCAGCAGCTCGGTGTGGCCTGGCTCTGGTACCTGTACGGGCAGAAACTCGGTGGCATTCTCGCGGACGAAATGGGCCTCGGCAAGACGATCCAGGCGCTGGCGCTCCTGGCGGCGCGGCGCCACCAACCGGTCTCCGCCCGGGCCGCGCTGCCGGGAACACCGCGGCCTTCGCTGGTGGTATGCCCGGCCTCGCTGATGGAAAACTGGCGGCGCGAGGCCGCGCGTTTCACGCCCGACCTGCAGGTGCTGGTCCACCATGGAGACCGCCGTCTGATCGAGCCGGCGCAGTTCGCCGCGCAGGATCTGATCATCACCTCCTATGGCACGCTGACCCGCGACGACGAGCTGTTCACCGCCGTCGAGTTCGATCTCATCCTCGCCGACGAGGCCCAGCACCTGAAGAACCGCCGCACGCAGGCCGCCCAATCGCTGCGAACCCTCCGCGGCCGGGGCCGGTTCCTGCTCACGGGCACCCCGCTGGAGAACTCGCTCGACGATCTTCGATCCCTGTTCGAATTTCTGATGCCCGGGTTCATCGCCCAGCTGCCCGCCGGGGTGCGCGGCGCCGACCGCGGCTGGTACGACGAGCGGCTGCGCATCCAGACCGCGCCGTACATTCTCCGCCGCACGAAGCTGGCCGTTGCGCCCGAGCTGCCGGAAAAAATCGAACAGGTCGTCTATTGCGAACCGACCCCGGCCCAGACGGCGCTGTACCGGCGCATGCAGGAGCAGACCGAACAGGAACTCTACCAGCTCGCCGCCACCGGCGCGTCCGAGGGCCGGTTGCGGCTGGCCACCCTCACCCAGCTGTTGCGCCTGCGCCAGATCTGTTGCGACCCGCGGCTCATCAAGGACGGGACGGGAGAGAGCGCCAAACTCGAGGCGTTCCGCGAGTTGCTCGCCGAGAGCATCGACGAAGGCCACCGCATGCTCGTGTTCTCCCAGTTCACCTCGCTGCTCGCCCTGCTCCGGGAGGAACTCGATGCGCAGGGCGTGGGGTACTGCTACCTCGACGGATCGATGACCGCCAAAGCCCGGCAGGCCGCCGTCGACCGCTTTCAGGGTGACGCCGCCGTGCCGGTTTTTCTAATCTCGCTCAAGGCCGGCGGCACCGGGCTCAATCTCACCGGGGCCGACGTCGTGGTGCATTACGATCCGTGGTGGAACCCCGCCGCCGAGGCGCAGGCCACGGATCGCACCCATCGCATCGGCCAGACCAGGGTCGTGACCAGCTACAAGCTGATCTGCACCGGCACCGTCGAGGAAAAGGTGCTGACGCTGCAGGACACCAAGCGCGCCCTGCTCGCCGATGTCTTCGAGGCCAGCGACGACGCCGCAGCCCGGCTCAGTCTGGCAGATCTCCGTGATCTGCTAAGGTAGACCGCGCGGGGCCAAACAACTCTTGCGCGCGTCCTGCTTGTTTGGTGTCTTCCCGCCGGAAAGAATCCCGGTTTCCCGCCCGTCCACCCCCATCTGCCATGCCCAGCAGCAATCCCTGTCCGTTATTGTCCCGCTTACTGTTGCTTGCGCTGACGACCCTCGCGGTTTCGGCGGCGCCCGAATCCGGCTTGGAACGCGTCACCCCGGTCCCGGCCACGGAGCCGATCCCCACCATGGATTTCTTCCGTCCGCGCGTACTTGCCCAACCGGTTTTAAACCCTTCCGGCACGTATGTCGCCGCCATCATAACGGCCGGCGAGGACAAACATGAGCTGCTGGTTTACAGCCTCACTGACCATAAAGTCGAGACCGTCGGTGGCTCGGTCGACAAAGATATCTACAGTGTTCATTGGTTGAGTGACTCGAGGCTTATCTTCGGTCTCTCCTCCCGGAAGCTCTATGGCCTAGGGTTGCTGGCGGCGGAGGCCGGCGATCTCCGCGACGCTTATCCCCTGCTGCAGTATTATGGCACCAGCCTGGTTTCCATCCCGCTCAAGAACCGGCTGTATCCGTTGGTCTGGAACCGCCATGATTTTCAAACCCGAAAGGATCTCGGGGTGGCCACGATCAACACCGACATCAAGACCGGCAAGATCGCCGATCTCCAAACTGTGGCCATCACCGGCCTCCAGTCGGCCGCCATGGATGTCCACGACAACAACGCCAGGCATATCATGGACCGCTATCCTTTGCCGCCCGACGGCATTACCTACGGCTATGGAACCGACAAGGAGGGCGAGCTGGCTTACAGCTACACCAGCGATAATGGAGACCGGGCGATGTTTCGCCTGGTGGACAAGCAATGGGTCAAATGCCCGGTCAATCTCGAGCAAATCGACGTGCAAGGGGCCGGCAACGAACCGGGGCAACTATGGGTGCTGGGACCGCGCCAAGAGGGAAAACCGCGCGCCCTCCAGCTCATGGACGCGGCAACCGGCCGTTTGGGCGAAGTGGTGTTGCAGGACCAAAGCTACGATTTCAACGGCTGGCTCTACCGCAACCCGGCGACGGGCGATGTGCTGGGCGCAATCTTCGAGCGGAATGGTCCGCGCGTGTTTTGGTTTAACGACCAGTATAAGGCCCTGCAGAATATTCTGGACGCGATGTTTCCCGGGCTCGTGGTCCGCATCCTGGGCAGCGACACTAGGCACAACATATTCCTCGTCGCCACTTTCTCCGCCAAGCAGCCCGTCATCTACAGCTGGGTGAATCTGGCGACACGCAAGTCCGGGCTCTTCAGGAATTCCGCGCCCTGGATCGACCCGGCGCGCATGCAGGAGATGAACATCATTAAGTTCAAGACCCGGGATGGCCGGCTGCTCGACGCCTACGTGACACTTCCCGCCGGAGCCACCAAGGAAAATCCGCCGCCCCTGGTCGTGCTGCCCCACGGCGGGCCGTGGGTGCGCGACCAGTGGGGGTTCGAGGGCGAAGTGCAATTCCTGGCCAGCCACGGCTATGCCGTGCTGCAGCCGAATTATCGCGGCTCCACCGGCTACAACTGGATGTTCCCGGCCGAGGACGAATGGGATTTCCTGAAGATGCACAATGACGTGACTGATGCGACCAAGGCCCTCATCGCCTCGGGACTGGTCGACCGGAATCGGGTCGGCATCATGGGCGGCTCGTTCGGCGGCTATCTTGCGATCTCGGGCGTGGCCCATGAGCCCGGGCTCTACCGCTGCGCGGTCACCAACGCCGGCGTGTTTGACTGGGCGCTGCAGGTACAAAGCGAGAAATACGACCAGTTTGACCGGCCTTACTACGCCCGCCTGATCAAAAAACTGGGTGATCCCCGGCAGGTGCCGGAAAAATTCGCCGCCTTTTCCCCCATCAACTTTGTCGACCAGATCCGCGTCCCGGTCTTCGTCGCCGGGGGCAAGGAAGACCAGACCGTCGAGATCCAGCAATCGAAGCGCCTCGTCGCGGCCTTTGACAAGTACCATGTGACCTACGAAAAACTTTTCGTGGCCGAGGAAGGTCACGGCATGCGCCATCTGAATAACGAAGTGGAGCTCCATGACCGGATCATGGTTTTCCTCGACCGGTATCTTAAGGCCGCGCCGCCGGGCACCACCACCCGCTGAGCCCGCGCCGCGGGGAATGACGCGCCGCCCGGTCGACCGGGAACCGGGCTTGCGCTCGGCGGCAAGGGGGTCTTCGTGAATTGGAGCGGACTTGCTCCGACGCCCATTTTAGCCGATTGACATTGTTTCCCCCAAGCCAGGGTCGCCCATGAAAATCATCCGTCTCGCCGTTTTGTTCGGTCTGCTGTTCACCGCCGGCCTGGCCCGCGCCGCCGGACCCGTCCATGTCTGGGAAAAACAGGAGCTGACCTTCACCGCGGCTGAGACCTATGCGAACCCCTATACGGACGTCATCGTGTGGGTCGACCTCAAGGGGCCGGGATTCGCCAAGCGAGTCTATGGTTTCTGGGACGGCGGCCAGACGTTTCATCTGCGCCTGATGGCGACCGCGCCCGGCGAATGGACCTGGACGAGCGGTTCCACCCCCGCCGACCCGGGTCTGAATGGAAGGCGCGGCTCATTCACTGCGGTGGCGTGGACCGAAGCCGAGCTCACGGCGAATCCGCTGCGCCGCGGCATGATCCGGCCGACGGCCAACCATCACGCCCTCGAATATGCCGATGGCACGCCATATCTCGCCATCGGCGACACGTGGTATGCGGTCCCTTCCAACCGTTTCAAATGGTACGATGACGACCGGGAGCGTCCCATCGGTCCCGCCGCCGGTTTCAAGGACTATGTCCGCTACCGCAAGGCGCAGGGCTTCAACTGGGTCAACGTCATCGCCGCGTTCCCCAACTGGAAGACCGACGACAAGCCGTGGTGGCTCCAGATGCCCGACGGCACAACCATTCGTTCCGCCTGGGTCGAGTTTGGCACCGCCGCGCCTTCGAACGACGGCCGGGGCTCCGCCAAGAACATGGACAACGAGGGCGGCCGGCCCTTCTTCTTCCCCGGCAAGGTGCCGGGCTATGAGAACTACTTCCCCGACATGGACCGGATCAACCCGGAGTATTTCAGGTATCTCGACCGTAAAATCGACTACCTCAACGCCAACGGCTTCGTGCCTTTCATCGAGGCGTCCCGGCGCGACTCCGGCCTGTGCTGGAACAAATATTACCAGTGGCCGGAATCCTGCGCCCGCTACATCCAGTACGTCTGGTCGCGCTATCAGGCCAACATCACCGTGCTCAGCCCGGTGCATCTCGACATCATCGCCGAGACCGTCAGCCCGGACGACTACTCCAACGCAATCCGCGCGGTGAAGGGAAAGTTCGGTCCACCGCCGTTCGGCACCCTGCTCTCGGCCAACGCCAACCCCTCCACGCTTGAGAACTGGGGCGAGAATTCCTGGGTCACGCTCCACCAGATCGGCAACATGAGGGAGCATAACAATTACTGGTATCTGACCGAGATCTTCAACTTGAAGCACCCGACCCCGGCCTTGAATGGCGAACCGTACTACGCGGGCTACAAGGACAACCGCGGCGCAGGCGCGACGAACTACAAGCTCGGCGCTGACGGCGGCACGGCGCGCGACAACCAGCTGTGCCGTTCCGGCCTCTACGGCTGCTTTCTGTCCGGCGGCCTGGCCGGCCATGTGTACGGCGCCGAGGGCATCTGGGGCGCCGACATCGAACCCACCGCGCCCACCAAGATGTGGGACGCGTTCCAATGGCGCTCCGGCGCCGAGGTGCAGTTTCTCCGCACGTTCGCCTTCTCGATCGGCCGGCGTTACCAGGAACTGGTGCCGCTCGCCGACTTGGTGTCACCCAACAAGACGCCCAGCCTCCTGAGCTACGACGGCTGGGCCTATTGCGCCCGCACGCCGGACAAGGAGATATTCCTCGCCTATTTTGAAAACGGCTGCCCGAAATCACAGATCCGCGGCGCCAAACTCAATACCTTCTACCGCGCCCAGTGGTTCAACCCGCGCGACGGCATCTGGTCTGACGCCGGTGACGGCCGGCTCCGCTCCAGCAAGATCGGGATCATCGAGCTGCCGGATTTCCCGGGTGAAAACGATTGGGGCCTCAAGCTCATTTGTGAAGATTCCATCTCGAAATGAGTCTGTCGCCCGCGTAACCGGAGACGCGGGCGCCGCGGACACGATGAAACGAGCCGCCGGCCGCACCGGACACCACGCCATGCCCGTTTGATAAATATTGCCAAATGCTGATTCTGGATCTGCGTCTAGTGCGTACTTCCGGCCCGCAGTCCTCACCCTATGAAACTGATCCTTTCCGTAATCTGTTCGCTCGTTCTCGTCAGTTCCAGCCTGGCCCAAGGCAAGCACACCAAGGACGACAAGCCGCTCGCCATCGCCCAGGGAGCGGCGGTCAATCTCGCCGACTTCCTGGTACCCGGCAAGATCACCATCTTTGATTTCACCAGCGAATATTGCCCGCCGTGCCGCGGCTATGCCCAGCCGCTGCTCCTGTTGCATCAAAGGCGCACCGATATCGCGGTGGTGAAGGTGGACATCAATCGCCCGGAATACCACAAGATCGACTGGAACTCGCCGGTGGCCCGGCAATACGGCATTCATTCCATCCCTCACTTCAAGATCTACGGCCCGGACGGCAAATTGCAGGCCGAGGACAGCCTCAAGGAAAATCCGGCGCGCCGCATGGTGGATCGCTGGATCGCAGCATTGCACTAAGCCCGCCACCATGGCAGAAATGATGCCGGCAATCCCGGCCGGCCGGGATGACTTTCAACCCCCAACAACATGTTATCGATATTAAAAACCATCCACCCCCTGATCGTCCTCCTGTCCGTTGGCGTGCTGCTTTCGGCCAGCGCCCGGGCCGATTTTCACGACCATCTCGGCCTGCAGCTCTGGAGTCTGCGCGCCCAGCTCAAGACGGACGGCCTGCCCGCGTCCCTTGATCTCATCAAGGGTTGGGGCGTTACGGAGGTCGAGGCGATTGGCGTGGACGGCAAGACTGCGGCGCAGGTCCGGACCGAACTGGACGCCCGCGGGCTGGCCGCGCCCAGCACCCACGTCGCCTATGACCAGATGGAGAAGGACCTGCCCGCCGTGATCCGCGACGTTAAGGCCTTGGGGGCGAAGCTGGCCATCTGCCCTTGGATTCCGCACGAGGGGGCGTTCGACGCCGCGTTGATGCGCCGGGTCGCCGACAATTTCAACCGCTGGGGCGCCGCCTTCCGCGCCGAGGGCATCCGCTTTGGCTATCATCCGCACGGCTATGAGTTCGTCGCCAACGGCACCGCCGGCGAAACCCTGCTCGACGACCTGATCCGTTCGACCAAGCCGGACGATGTCTGTTATGAAATGGATGTCTTCTGGACCGTTCATGCCGGCGGCGACGCCGTGAAATTGCTCGAGAAATACCCGACACGCTGGGTTGCGCTGCATGTGAAAGACATGCGCAAAGGCGCGCTGATCGGGCTGCCCAAACCGGAAAGTGCACCCGAGACCGACAACGTCGCCGTGGGCGCCGGCCAGATCGATTGGAAGGCGGTGCTGGGTGCGGCGGAAAAAATCGGCGTGACCTATTATTTCATCGAAGACGAGACCCCCGCGCCGTTGCAGAACATCCCGGCCAGCCTTGCCTACCTCCGCGCCTTGAAGATCTGAGCCCACGGCCCGGCGGGCAAACCGGGCGCTTCACCACGACCCGGCGCGCCTCAACCCGTCTCCGTCGCCATGCCAATCATCTCTCCGAGCCAAGCCAGACCAGACTATGATGTGATTGTCGTCGGCTCCGGCGCCGGCGGCGGGCAGGCCGCCTACACCCTCACCATGGAGGGCGCCAAGGTGCTGATGCTGGAAGCCGGTCGCGACTACGATCCGGTGAAGGAGACGCCGATGTTCCAGGACAACTCCGTCGCGCCGCTGCGCGGCGTCGCGACCCCTGACAAGGCTTTTGGTTTCCACGACGCCACGGTGGGAGGCGGCTGGACGGTGCCGGGCGAACCGTACACGCAGGCCTCCGCGGATCCGACCCGGCATTTCGACTGGTACCGCGCGCGGATGCTCGGCGGTCGCACCAACCACTGGGCCCGCCATGCGCTGCGCAACGGGCCCTACGATTTCAAACCGCACAGCCGCGACGGGCTCGGCTTTGACTGGCCGCTAACCTACGAAGAACTGGCGCCGTATTACGACAAGGTGGAGATGTTGATCGGCGTCTATGGGGACAACAACGGGATGGAGAACACGCCGGATTCCCCGCCCGGCGTGCTGCAGCCGCCGCCCCCGGCCCGGGCCGGGGAACTGCTGGCGAAAAGCCGGATGAACCAGCTCGGGATTCCGGTCATTCCGATTCATCGCGCGGTGTTGACGCAGCGGCTCGACGCCGAGCGGCTGCCCGCCCGGTTGCATCCGGGCAATCCCCGGGCGCAGCGGGTCCTCGCCAAGGCCATGAGCGAACGCGCCGCCTGTTTCTGGGCCACGCCGTGCGGCCGCGGCTGCTCGATCCGCGCCAATTATCAATCGACCACGGTCCACCTGCCGCCCGCACTCGACACCGGCAACCTCGATATCGTCGCCAACGCGATGGTCCGCGAGGTCACGCTCAACCCGAGGGGCCGGGCCGACGGCGTGATCTACATTGACAAGACCACCGGCCGGGAATGCCGCGCCCGGGCGCGCGCCGTCGTGCTCGCCGCCAGCGCCTGCGAATCGGTGCGGGTGCTGCTCAACTCCCGGTCCGCGCAGTTTCCCTCGGGCCTGGCCAACTCCAGCGGCCTGGTCGGCAAATACATCCTCGACACTGTCGGAGCCAGTCTGGGCGGCCAGATTCCCCTGCTGGAGAATCTGCCGCCGCACAACGAGGACGGCGCCGGCGGCGCGCACGTCTATTCGCCCTGGTGGCTCTACCGGGAGCAACTGGCCGGCCAGCTGGGCTTCGCCCGCGGTTACCACATCGAGTTCGGGGGCGGCCGCGGCATGCCCGGCATGGGCACCGGTGCCGGCCTCGAGCACCTCACGCGCGGCAGCTACGGCCGGAAGTTCAAGGAGGATGCGCGGCGGTTCTACGGCACTTTCATGTGGTTCTCCGGCCGCGGCGAGATGATCCCCAACGAGAACTCGTTCTGCGAGCTCGACCCGCAGGTGAAGGACAAATGGGGCATTCCGGTTCTGCGCTTCCACTGGAAATGGTCGGACCACGAGACCCGGCAGGCCGAGCACATGGTGAAGACCTTCGCCGCCATCATCAGGGCCATGGGCGGGAAGGAACTCGGCGCCAACCCCGACCGTCGTCGCGCCGGCAGCCTGCTCATCGAAAAGGGCGGCCGGATAATCCACGAGGTCGGTGGCGCCATCATCGGCGCGGATCCGGCGAAATCCGTGACCGACCGGTGGAGCCGGACCTGGGACGTGAAGAACCTCTACCTGGCCGACGGCGCACCTTTTGCGTCCAACGCGGACAAGAACCCCACCCTCACGATCATGGCCCTGGCCTGGCGCGCGAGCGATCACCTCCTCGCAGAGATGAAGAAAGGAAACATCTGACATGAGCGGTTACGATTTTCCCCGCCCCGATCGCCGCACCGCCCTCAAGTGGATGCTCACCGTCGCGGCGAGCGCCGTGGCCCTCGGCCGGCCGTCGTTCGCCGCGGCCGGTGCCGCCGCTCCCTCCGGCCGGCCCTATGGCCCCGACCCCGACCTGAACCGTGACTACAAGCCCGGCGAACTCTGGCCGCTGACCCTCAGCGACGCCCAGCGACGCACCGCCGCCGCCCTCTGCGCGGCCATCATCCCCGCGGATGACCGCTCGCCGAGCGCCGCCAGCCTCGGCGTGCACGACTTCATCGACGAATGGATCAGCGCACCGTATGCCGAACAGCAAAAGGACCGGCAGCCGGTGCTGGATGGTCTCGCCTGGATTGACGGGGAGGCGAAGCGCCGCTTCGGCCGGGACTTCGCCGATCTCGACGAACTGCAGACGGCCATCATTTGCGGTGACATCTGTCACGCCCCGGACGCACAGCCAGAATTTGCCGATGCCGCGAAATTCTTCGCCCTTTATCGTAACCTCACCGCCGGAGGCTTCTATACGACTCCCGTCGGGATGAAGGACCTCCAATATATTGGCAACATGCCGCTCGCCGAGTTCAAGGGGCCGCCGCCTGAAGTCCTGCAGCGTCTGGGCTTGGGCTGACGGGCCGGCGTCAGCCGCAATGGGTCGCCGGGCCGATACTTGAAGGAAAATACCGGGGGGAAAAACCGCGACCGGGGTGGTATGATTGCAGGAACGCCGGCCTGCAGCCCGCCTAATAGAACCGAACGAGGCTTGCGCGCCCACCGGCGATATTATAGCTTCTGCCCGGCTGTACTGGCAGTAAGAGGCTGTCCGAAACCGCCCCCCAATTCCCCCAATTATGGAACAACGAAAAATATCCCCGACCGCCGGCCTGCTGCTCCTCGCTGCGCTGACGGCTCTCCGTCTGCCCGCCGCCGACAAACTGGACCTTGAGCGCATCACCCCGGTACCGGCCGGCGAACCGATTCCCGTCATGGATTTCTTCCGGCCGCGGATCCTGCAGGATCCGGCCGTGAATCCCTCCGGCACCCACATCGCGGCGGTAATTGCGGCCGGCGAGGATCACACCAGCCTGATGGTCTACGATCTCAAGACCAAGGTGATGGAAACCGCCGGCACCCGGGGTGACAGCGACGTCAATTCGGTCTTCTGGCTGAACGATGACCGGCTCGCCTATCAAATCACCGTGCAGAAGCTCGGGGGGTTCATCCTGGCCGGCGCCAAGGTTGGCGCGCTGCAAAATTCCTATCCCATCCTACAAAACATCAACGGAGCGATGATCGCGGTGCCGCCGAAGGACCGCTTGCACCCGTTGTTCAGCATCGGGCGGGGCAGCGTCATGACCGGGCAGTACGGCGAGGTCATGGCGGTCAATGCGGGGATCGAAACCGGAAAATTCATGGATCTGAGCGGCCAGGGCGCCCTGCTGGACAGCAAGACGTTGGACGATGCCGCCGAAGACAATGTGCGCCATGTATCCAAGCGTTATCCGACGCTGGAGACCCCGGGCGGGTTCGATCTCCAGTACTACGCCGACCGGGAAGGACAGCTGGAATTCGGCACGACCTCGACCAACGGTGTTCTCGCCCTGTATCGCTTGGTGGGCGACAAGTGGGAGAAATGCCCGATCGATCTCGAGGAGACCAAGGTGATCGGAAGCGGCGACAATCCCGGGGAGATTGTGGTGCTCGGTCCGCGGGAGGACGGCAAGCCGCGTCCGCTCGAGGTGCTGGAGGCTGCGACCGGCAAAGTCGTCGAGGTTTTGTGGCAGGACAAGGCCTACGACGCCGACGCCTGGTTGTACCGGGATCCGGTTTCCCGGCTCATCGTCGGGGCCGTTTACGACCGGACCGGCCCGTATGTCGTGTGGTTCAGCGATGCCTACCGCAATCTGCAGAAGCTCGCGGACGGCCTGTTCCCCGGCCAGATTGTCCGCATCATCGGCAACGACGAAGCGGGAAAAATGGTGCTCATCAGTTCATTCTCGGACCGCCAGCCGCCGATCTACAGTTGGATCGACCTGCAAAGCCGCCAAGCCGGCCTGATCAAAAATTCCTCGCCTTGGATCGACCCGAAGCGGATGCGGCCGATGAGCAGTTTCAAGTTCAAGACCCGGGACGGCCGGTCGCTGGACGCCTTTGTGACCATGCCCGCCGGCGCCTCGAAGCAAAATCCGCCGCCGCTGGTGGTGTTGCCGCGCAACTCCCAATGGTGGCGGGATTCGTGGGGCTACAATGCCGAGGTGCAGTTCCTGGCCAGCCGCGGCTATGCCGTCCTCCAGCCCAATTACCGCGGCCCGGCCTGTTCGTCCGGGATGTTTCCCACCGAGGATGAATGGGCCTTCCGCAAAATGCACGAGGACGTGACGGACGCCACCAAGATGCTCGTGGGCTCGGGCTTGGTCGATCCCAAGCGCGTGGCGATCATGGGCACGGACTTTGGCGGCTTCCTGGCCCTTTCCGGCGCGGCCTACGAACCCGGCCTCTATCGCTGCGTCGTGGCAATCTCGGCCCCGTCCGACTGGGCGCGGCTCATCTCGGATTACAAATACAACAAATTTAACAGCGCCTATTATTCACGGATGGTGCTCAAGCTGGGCGACCCCGATCAGGATCAGGCCAAGTGGGACGCCATCGCCCCGTTGCGGCATGCCGACCAGATCCGGGCGGCCGTCTTCTACGCGACCGGCGAATATGATGATCCCATGACCATCAAGGGATTGAAGGAATTGGGCTCCGTGGTGGAGCGAAACCACATCCCGGTCGAATCGCTGTCCTTTGTGAACGAGGCCGTCGGTGTACGCCACCTGCGCAACCAGGTGGAACTCTACTCCCACATCGAAGACTTCCTCGCCAAGAACATGGCTCCGTAATCCGGTATTCGGATCGGCGCAGCGATCGACAATCAAACCGGGCCGGCGCCACCAGGCGCCGGCTCCATTATTTGCTCCGGTCCACCCAGGGACTGATGGCATTCAGCGCCGGCACGATCGCCCGGCGCAGCGCCAGGAAATCGATCCCGCCGGTCTCGCGGTACAGTACCTTGCCGTCCGGTCCGATGAGCAGCGTGTAGGGCAGCGCCCCGCCCCACTCCGGGTCCAGCGCTTCGATGCAGGCATACTTGTCGGTCGTGCCGTAGATGAAGTTGCGCGTGGAGGCATGGTGCTGCTGGAGGAACTTGAGCACCTTGGCCTCCTCGTCCGGAAACTGCGCCGCCACGGTGACCAGTTCGAAATCGCGGTTGCGGAAACGCAGGTTCTGCTCCACCAGCTCGTCGAATTCGGATACGCACGGCCCGCACCACGTGGCCCACACATTGATCAGGCGGACCTTCCCGGTGCCGGCGTTGCCGCGGAGTTCGCGCAGCCCCGCTCCATCGGCCCGGGCGAGCGACACCGGCTCCCGCGCCACCTTCTCCCGCCAGCGGCGGTTGTCCTCCGCCTTGTCGCGCCATTTGATCGAACATCCGAAAACCTTCGTGTGCGTCACCGGGGGCTCGCGGCCGGCCAGCAAAGCCTCGAGCGCATTGCGGGTGTCGTGCTGCGTCGCCAGTTCCTCGCGCTCCGAGTCGTCAATCCGACCCTGGTAGCGCAGGTGGCGGCTGCGGTCGAAGATGAAGACATGGGGTGTCGCCGCCGCGCCGAATCTCCCGGCCACCGCCTGGGTCGCGCCGTCGTTGGCATAGGGGAAATTGAACCTCCGGTCGGCCGCCCTGATCTTCATTTCTTCGAACGTGTCACCGAGGTCGGTATAGCCCATCTCGTCCAGCCGCACCGCCTCGGGATTGTTGGGATTGATGGCGAGGAAGGCCACCCCGCGCGGTTGGTATTCCGTCACCAGCCTTTTCAGCCGGTTTTCGTAGGCCTGGGCCGTCGGACAATGATTGCTGGTGAAAACCACGGCGAACAGCTCGGCCTTGGCAAAGTCCGCCGGCGTGTAGTCCCGGCCGTCCACGGCGGGCAGCTTGAAGTCCGGCAGCGGCGAGCCGAGCGGCAGCACCGGGTGGTCGGCGGCCCGGAGATTGATACCGAGCAACAGGAGGGAGAGGACGAGCACGAATGAACGCTTCATGGCAAAATCAAAAAAGGGGAAAGCCGCGGGACGGACCGTCTCGTACCGCGATGCAAAGCCGCGGACCCGGAGCGATCACTTGCAGGGTTGCCTGCACGAAAAAACAAAACCCGTTGTCCCGTCACGTGGCAAGTTTATCCCCGGCGTCACCCCGCCGCCAGCTCAACGGAGCAGCCGGCGCTTGCACGCGGGGGCGGACGGCCTATTTTCCCGGCAATGCTGTCGAAGTTTTGCACCGTCTGCCTTGCCACCCTTCCCTTCGTTGCCGCTTTCGGCCAGACTGCACGGGCGGTCGCGCCGGCCGACCCGCGGTTGAACGCCCGCGGACGGGCGGTCCTGGAGTACTTCCAGAAGTTGCAGGCCGGGGCGGAACTCAAGCTGGTCTCGGGGCAGTTCTGCAATTTCGGCCCGGGGGCAAACATGACGGAGGCCGAAAAAATCTTTCAGGCCACCGGCCGCTGGCCGGCCCTGATCAGCGTCGACTACGCCGATTTTAAGGCCCACTGGCTCGACACGCGCACGACCAACCGGCTGCTGCTGGACTACTGGCGCGCCGGCGGTCTCGTGAGCGTGAGCGCGCACCTGAACAACCCGGCCCGGCCCGATGGCGGCGGCCTGCGCGACAAGGGCGTCCGCCTCGCGGACCTGCTCGTGGCCGGCACTCCTCTGCAGAAGAACTGGTTTCACCAGCTCGACGACGTGGCCGCCGGCCTGCAGGAATTGCAGGCCGCCGGCGTGGTGGTGCTCTGGCGGCCTTTCCACGAAATGAACGGCGGCTGGTTCTGGTGGGGCGCGCAGGAGCCCGCGACCTTCGTTCAGGTCTGGCGCCAGATGTTCGACTATTTCACGGTGGCCAAAGGTCTGCACAATCTCCTCTGGGTCTATGCGCCCAATCATGGTCCGAACGCCGCGGCCTATTATCCCGGTGATGACTATGCCGACCTCGTCGGCCTCGACGTCTACACCGACAACATCGACCCGGAACACATCAAGGGTTATCCTGAGACCGCCCGGCTGGCGAAGCCCTTTGGTTTCACGGAATTCGGACCCCACGGCGCCGCCAATCCACCCGGCGACTACGACTTCCGGCGCCTGCTGGCCGGCCTCGAGGCAAACTTCCCGCGGACCCGTTTCTTCTTCAATTGGGACGGCAAATGGAATCCCGCGGCGAACAAGTTTGCCCGTGAGTTCTACACCGATCCGCGGGTGATCACGCGCGCCGACCTGCCGGCCGGCCTGGCGGGTGACGGAGCTGCCTCCGATTATGCCGCCTCCCTCGGGGCGTGGCGGGCCGAGCGCGTCGGGCGCCTGACCACGCCCAACGGCTGGCTCACCCTGATCGGCCGCCACCTGCTCCACCCGGGCGACAATTCGGTCGGCACCGCCGACGACAACGCCATCAAGCTGGCCGCCGGCCCGCCTTATCTCGGAATCGTAAACCTCAACGCGGGCAAAGTGACCTTCACCCCGGGTCCCGGCACCATCCTGCAGATCGATGGTCTGCCGGCCCGGCCCACTGAGTTGGTCTACCGCGGCGACAGTCCGACCCGGGTGACTTTTGGCACGGCCAGTTTCTATGTGATGGAGCGCGGCGACAGCCTTTACCTCCGGGTGAAAGACAGCGCCGCCGAACGCCGGAAGAGCTTTGCCGGGCTCGACTATTTCCCGATCGATCCCACCTGGCGCATCGAGGCGCAATGGGTGCCGTTTGACCCGCCGCACCAGGTCGACATCACCAATGTCCTCGGCCAGGTTTCTCCCGCCCCGGTGCCGGGCAAGGCGGTCTTCACCCGTGAGGGCCGTTCCTTCGAATTGCTGCCGATCGACGAAGGCCCGGGCGAACCGCTCTTCTTTGTCGTCTCCGACCTGACCAGCGGCGACGAGACTTATGGCGGTGGCCGTTTTCTCTATGCCGACGCGCCCAAGGACGGCAAAGTGATCCTCGATTTCAACCGCGCGGAAAATCCCCCGTGTGCCTTCACGCCTTTCGCCACGTGTCCGCTTCCCCCCCGGGAGAACCGGCTGCCGCTCCGGGTCAACGCCGGCGAAAAGAACTACGGTGGTCACCACGACTGATCGCCCGGAATCACCCCGATGATGTTGCTGCGGCCGCTGATCTTCGCCGCGCTTGCGACGCTGGCGCTGGCCGGGGAGCCTCCCCTCGACCGCCAGGCTCTCGTCACCCGGCACAACCCGGTCATCCGGAAAGTCGACTACGATTCGCCGCTCACGGTCGGCAACGGTGGGTTTGCGTTCACCGCCGACATCACCGGGCTGCAGACGTTCCCCGCTCAATATTATCGCGACGGCCTGCCGCTTGAGACGCTGGCGCGCTGGTGCTGGGTGAGCGACCCGAATCCCCACCACTACACCCTCGCCGACACCGACGAGGAATACACGTTGCCTGGCGGCCGGAAGCTGGGCTTCCCGACCAGGCAGGATTCGCCGGCCGCCGACTGGCTGCGCCGCAATCCTCGGCTGCATCCGCTGGGGCAACTGGCGCTGGAGTGGGACAAGGCCGACGGTTCACCGTTCGTACCTGCCGATGTACAGGAGCCCGAGCAGACCCTGGATCTCTGGCGCGGCATCATTACGAGCCGGTACAAGCTCGGCGGAACACCGGTGGTGGTCACGACGGCGTGTGCTCCGGATTCCGATACGGTCGTGGTGCGGATCGAATCGGATCTGGTGGCGACGGGAAAATTGCGGGCCCGGCTGGCGTTTCCTTTCGGGCATGATCCGGCGGTCAAACTCACCCCGCCGTTTGATTGGAGTCATCCTGAAGCGCATGGTTCGAGGCTGATCCGTCCGGGCGAAATTCAACGGCAGGTTTGCGGGACGAAATACTACGTCGCCTGCAATCACGAGCTGCGCCAGACCGCGCCGCATCACTTCCGGATCGAGACCGGGGCGGGCGGCCGCGTGTTGGCCTTCACGGTTGCCTTTTCCGCAACGGAGCCGGCGGCCGCGGATCCGGCGCCGGACTGGTGGCAGGCCTCCGCCCGCCATTGGGAGAACTTCTGGCGCCGCGGTGCCGCGGTGGATTTCACCGGCAGCACCGACCCGCGCGCGGGCGAACTGGAAGGACGCATCATCCTCTCGCGTTACTTGATGGCCGCGCAGATGGCGGGCGACATGCCACCCCAGGAATCAGGTCTCACCTGCAACACCTGGTATGGCAAACACCACACCGAGATGATCTGGTGGCACACGGCGCAATTCGCGCTGTGGGGCGACGACCCTCTGCTGGAAAAGAACCTCGCCTGGTACCGGCGCCATCTGCCGGAGGCCCGCGCCCTGGCGAAAAGCCGCGGACTCGACGGCGCGCGCTGGGCCAAGATGGTCGGACCCGATGACCGCGAGAGCCCGGGCGGCAATCCGCTCATCGCGTGGAACCAGCCGCACCTGATCTATCTTTGCGAACTGCTCTATCGGAACCATCCGGCGCCGGAGGTGCTCGGGCGCTACCGCGACCTGGTCCTGGAAACCGCCGGCTGCCTCGCCTCGATGCTGCACCGGGACCAACGGACCGGCCAATACAACCTCGGCCCGCCGCTGTGGATCGCCCAGGAAATCCACGATCCGGCGACCAGCCGGAATCCTGCCTTCGAGCTGGCCTACTGGCGCTGGGCGCTCGGCGTCGCGCAACAATGGCGCGAACGCCTGGGCCTGCCGCGCCAGGCGTTGTGGGACGACGTCCGCGCGCATCTGGCGCCGCTGCCGGAAAAGGACGGCAAATATGTGGCGCTCGAATCGCACCCTGACACCTGGGACAATATCGCCAGCCGTCACGACCATCCCGCGATGCTGATGGCCCTCGGTTTCCTCCCGGGCGAAGGAGTGGATCGCACCACCATGGCGCGCACGCTCGACGCCGTCCTGGCCACGTGGGATTGGAAAACCAAAATCTGGGGTTGGGACTATCCCATGATTGCGATGACGGCGGCCCGTCTCGGCCGGCCGGAGACCGCGTTGGAGATTCTCCTGCGCGACGGGCCGAACAATCACTACCTGCCCAACGGCCATTGTCCGCAACGCAGCGAAACCGACGCCGTCGCTGCATCCCTGCCCGGTGGCCGCCGGCATGAGATCGCGGCCTATCTGCCGGCAAACGGTGCCTTTCTCACCGCGGTCGCCCTGATGGTTGCCGGCTGGGACGGCGCCCCGCGACCGTTCCCCGGATTTCCCCATGACGGTTCGTGGGTCATAAGATCCGAGGGACTCAAACCACTGCCCTGAGGGATGCCTGCGGCTTTTACTGTCCGCGCATGTCGGGCTGGTGCCGCCGCGGGCTTCCTTCACGCTTCCCTCCGCCTGCTGCCCGCAACTGAAGTTCACCCCATTATGAATTCCGTCCGTCGGTTCCGCTGTCTGCTTCTATCCTGTCTGCTGGGTCTCGCCGGCTGCCAAAGCCACCCGACGCCCGCCGAATTCGCCTCGTGGCCGGCCGGGGCCTCGCCCGCCGAGGTCGGCGGCCGGCTCGCCCGTCATTTCGTGCCGCGCCGGTTTGAGTGGGAGACCAATCCCAAGCGCACCCTGGTCATCTACCCGGAAGTGTGCACCTGGTACGGCGCCCTCACCTACGCCCAGCTGGCCGGCGACAAAGCCCTCACAGCGCAACTCGTCGCCAAATATGACATCCTGCTTTCCGACGTGGGCCGGACGAAGATTTCCCAGCGCGATCATGTGGATGACCGCATCTTTGGCGCCGTGGCGCTGGAAATCTACCGGCAGACCCGGGACCGGAAGTTCCTCGAGGCGGGCCGGCGGCTCGCCGACGCGCAGTGGGTCAACCCGACCGCCGACGGCATCACCCATGAGGCCCGCTATTGGATCGACGACATGTACATGATCACACTGCTGCAGGTGCAGGCCTACCGCGCCACGGGTGACGCCCAATATCTGGATCGCGCCGCCCTGACCATGGCGGCCTACCTCGACCGGCTCCAACAGCCCGACGGTCTTTTCTTCCACGCCCCGGACTCCCCGTTTTATTGGGGCCGGGGCAACGGCTGGGTGGCCGCCGGCATGGCGGAACTCTTGCGTGATCTTCCCGCGACGAACTCGCATCGGGCGCGCATCCTTGCCGGTTACCGGCGGATGATGGCCGCGCTGCTGGCCGCCCAGGGACCCGACGGCATGTGGCGGCAGCTGGTCGACAAGCCGGAGTCATGGCCGGAGTCGTCCTGCACCGGCATGTTCACCTTCGCCTTTGTGACCGGCGTGAAAAATGGCTGGCTCGATGCCAGGACCTACGCCCCTGCCGCGCGGAAAGCATGGCTGGCCCTGGTCGGCTACATCGATGGCGATGACGAGGTCCGCGAAGTGTGCGTCGGCACGGACAAAGCCCAGTACGTCGTCGGGAGCGATCCCCGGAAACAACACGACTACTACCTCGCGCGACCCCGCAAAGCCGGCAATCTGCATGGTCAGGCGCCGGTTCTCTGGGCCGCCTCGGCTTTCTTGCGGTGAAGGCGGGCGACTGGGACAGGCTCGCGTCTGTTTATGATGCTGAGGTGTGCGACATCTTCGTCCGCGACCGGAGACGGGTCATCTCCCGGTGGCTGCGCCAACGCGGCTTGCTCGGTGGCGGGCGGACCATGCTGGATATCGGCTGCGGCATCGGTTCGTTCTTCCAACAATACGGCCGGCGGCTCGGCGACAAGATCGGGGTCGATCATTCGCCCCGGATGTTGCGAATGGCGGCCATCCGTTGTCGTCGCTTGAGAAACTGCACCTGGATGCGGGCCGACGTGCAGGCGCTTCCGGCGACCTTGCGCGGGTGCGGCGATCTCGTCGTCTGCTCCAATGTCCTGACCTTCGTTTCCGCCGCCGCTTCCCTGCACGCGTTGCGGCAGGTCGCACGCTGCGCCCGGTCCGGCGGCTGGGTCCTGCTGATCCTGCCTTCGCTCGAAAGTCACGACGCGGTCGTCGCGTTGGAAGCGGGCCGTCCACCGCCGCGCCGCCGGGACACCGCCATCGTGCGTCGTGACGACCGGCGGCAGCGTTTCTACACCCGCAACGGGGCCATCCACCTCGCCACCCGGGCTGGCCTGCAATCAGTGCAGGCCCGGAAGGTCTGGTATCCGTGGATTGACGAAGGGATCAGCCGCGCGCCGCGGGACCATGAGCTGCCTTGGGATTGGCTGGTCACCGGCCGGAAGTAAGCGGCGTCTTTGGGCGGCCCGCCCGCCGTTATGGCCTGTCCTGACCCGTCGGACCCAAATATACTCCGTTCGTCACGCCGGGCTCGCCAAGACCTCCTCGAACTGTAGAAGATCGCGCCATGGATCAGCGGTCTCCACGCCAGCCGGCTGTCGGCTTCATCTTTGTCACTCTCGTGCTCGCGATTGTCGGGTTCGGTTTGCTCATCCCGGTGCTGCCCAAGCTGGTGGTCCAGTTTCAAGGCGGGGATATCGCGGCCGGTTCCCACGCCTACGGCTGGATCATCAGCATCTACGCCCTGATGCAGTTCATCGGTTCACCCATTCTCGGCTCCCTGTCCGACCGGTACGGCCGGCGTCGCATCATCCTGATCGCCACGGCCGGGTCGGCGGTCGACTACCTCATCATGGCCAGCGCGCCGAGCCTGAGCTGGCTCTTTGTCGCCCGCACGATTGCCGGTTTCACCGCCGGGGTGCTGGCCACCGGCAATGCCTACATCGCGGACGTGACCCCGCCCGAAAAACGCGCCGGAGCCTTTGGGCTGGTCGGAGCGGCCTTCGGGCTGGGCTTCATCATCGGGCCGGCCCTCGGCGGTTTCCTGGGCAACATCGATCTCCGCCTGCCCTTCTGGTTCGCCGCGGGCTGTTCGACCCTCAATTGGCTCTACGGCTTCTTCATGCTGCCGGAGTCGCTGAAGCCGGAGAACCGGCGGGACTTCGACTGGAAGCGCGCCAATCCGGTCGGTGCCCTGCAGGCCCTGAAGCGGTTCCCCTCCGTGCTGAGCCTCGCGGAGTGTTATTTTATCCTGATGCTCGCGCAGACGATGATGATGGCCACCTGGGCGCTCTACACCGATCACCAGTATCACTGGAGTCCGTTGGGCGTCGGCCTGTCGCTGATGTTTGTCGGGGTGCTGTCGGGTTTCGTCCAAGCCGTCCTGGTGAAACGGCTGGTACCCAGACTGGGTGAGACCCGCTCGGTCGTGATCGGCCTGGGATTGTCCGCGGCTTCGTATGTCTGCTACGGCTTGGCCCCGTATGGCTGGGTGTTCTATGTCATCATGTTCTTCGGCGCCTTTGCCGGAATCTCGGGCCCGGCTCTCCAATCCTATATCACCAAGCACATTCCGCCCAACGAACAGGGTGCGGTGCAGGGCGTTTATTCAGGGCTGGCCAGCCTGGCCACAATTCCCGGCCCGATCATCGCCACCTGGAGCTTTGGCTGGGCCATCGCGCCGGGCAACAAGTACCATGTGCCCGGGCTCGCCTTCTTCGAGGGTGCACTCTTCACCACCATCGCGCTGGTGATGGCGGTGCGCAGTTTCCGTCGCGATGCGGCCGCCACTGCCGCCTCCGCCGCCACCCCGGCCACGGTTCCGGTTTGAGCCACCGGACGAAGTTATTCACAATTTTCAGGTCCGTGCCCGACGGGAAAGGCCGGATGGTGATTTGGCCAATAGACGCGCAGTCCATGCGCTTGACCTCAAACCGGCGGCCCGCAACATCGGGCCGTCAAGGTCTGCAACCCCCAACCCCCTTCCGCCCATGAATTGGAAGATTGAGATCACGGAGCCGCATAGCGGCGAAATTGGTGAGGCCATCAAACACGAGGACCACGGCTTCGCCATGGAGGAATATACTTACGAGCCGGGTCACCGGCTCGATGTCTTTGTCCACGATGTCACCGATCCGCACTGGCATATTTTCACCGATCTTGATTCCGGTCACCGCGTGAAGATTCCCGCGGAAAAATACCGCCGGATGGCGTGAGATCTTCGCGCGATTGCGCCGGCCGGCCGCGAGTCGGTGGGGCGGGTCAGGCGTTCGCGCCCGGGCTGTCGATCAGCCCGCAGGCAGATTCAGGTTGGCGGGATTACCCGGCTCAGACGGAAGGCGGCGCGCCGTGGTGGACTTTGTGCGTCGCGTAAGCCGCCGTATCCGCCAGCATCGCGTCAATCGTCGCCACCAGCGGCTCCCGCCGCACGAGACCGGAAAACACCGCCTTGTCCCCGATCGCATCGGTCAGCACAAAAGCCGGTCGCTGGCTGATCTGGTGCGAGAAAAATTCCGCCGTGCTGGCGTCGACGCGCGCCCGGACTGCCGCCGACTCGGCCGTCTGGCGCAGCTTCTTCGGGTCGAGCTTTGCCGCCTTGGCGGCGACCGCCGCCGCCACTGCGATGTCCCCGACCCTGGTCCCTTCGCGGACCGCCGCGTGCGCCAGCGCCAGCCGCACGCGGTCGTCCGTCACGCCAAAATCCTTGCCGGCTTCGGCCACGAGATTCGGCGCGTGATAGATGCCTCGGCGCGCCGCTTCGAACCAGCCCGAGTTCAGCTTGTACGGCGAATGCATCACCGTCCCGCCGCTGCGCCGGTAGAACCAGTCGCATTGGTCCCGCGACACCGGGAAATCACCCGGATTCATGAGCGCGATCTTCCACTCAAATTCCGCGCGGCCCGCGTAGCGCGCCTTCAATTCCGCCCAGACCGGTTCCACCCAGTGGCACCACGACGACAGCACCTCCACGTAGTAGGTTACTTTCATGGCGGCACGCTCCCCCGCCGTCACGCCCGCGTCAACGCCGCACCGCAACCCCACCGGCACAGTCATCCCGCCTCTGGTCGCGCGGCTGTGCCGCCGCTCAATCGTGCCGGCTCTTCTTCAACACCCGCCACGTGGCGTCGATCACGCTGTCGGGCCCGAGGTATTCGTTCCCCTTGAAACTGTTGGCCAGGACCCGGCCGTCGCCGTCGATCAGCACGAGGCAGGGAATGCCCGGGCCGGCCAGACGGGTGATCTCATCGACCTGCCCGATCTCGCTGAATTTGATCGCCGGCCACGGCATGTTCTCGTCGCGCATGTAGGCCAGCATGTCGGCCGGCGAACGATCGTTGCTGACCAGCACCAGCTCAAATTCCGGATAGAGGTTCTTGATGCTGCGGTAGCTCTCCAGCAGTTCCGGTGCGAAGGCCCGGCACGGCCCGCACCACCCGGCGGAAAACATGATGCCATAGAATTTCACGCCATTCAGCTTCCGCAGGTCAAAGGGCTTCAGGACTCCGTTCTCCAGCTGCACCAACCGGCCCAGCAGCAGGCGTTGGATCGCCGTGGGTGGGGCGTTGGAGAGTTGGTGCGCCGGGTGGGTTATGGCTGGCCCGGCGGCGTGGGCTGCCGGTGGGGTTGACGGCCCAACCGTCACCGGCGTGGGCGCCGGCGCGGACGGGATGGCAAGTGTCGCCGCCCAGGTGGTTTTCTCCGGCGCCAGCAGCACGGTCGCCCCACCGATCCGGACTACGATGCCGTCGGGCCGGAGCTTCAGGACCGCCAGCTTGCTCCCGGTCCCGACCAGCATGGCTCCGGTGACCTTGTCACCCTGCAACAGCCCGCCCTTGGTGATCGCCTTGACCTCAACCTCCGCCGGCCAACTCGCCGGATCCGCGACGATCTCCTCGTAGCTCGGCGCCGACCGACCGTCGTTGAGCGCCAACATCAATCCGCTGAAGATGACAATGTAACGGCTAATTCGCATGCGGGCGAAGAAAGCGAAGATGACGGTCCGGCCTTCCTGGGATCGGGTGCATGCGGTCAAGCTCATCGTCTCCGGCCGACGGTGCAAGGCGCAACCGCCCCGACCCGCCGCGATCGCTCCGTCACGCCACCTTGCCCACGGCGGGAAGACCCTGCTCAAGAATCTGGCGCAACCGGTTCTTCTCCGCGTCCACGCCGTCCGCCGCCCCATCGCCCAACCCCGGGGGTTTTTCCGCCAGCTTGGTTTCCAACGCGGCCAGTTGCTCGGCCAGCGCCCGGACACCGAGGTTGATGGCCGCGCCTTTGAGCGCGTTGGCGCGCACGGCGCAGCCCGCCATCTTTTCCGCCGGCGGACCGGCCCGGAGAACGGACACCAGCCCGTCCACCTCCTTGTACAAATCCTGCAGGAAACCGGTGACCTGCCCCGGCTCGACGCCCAGGCGCGCCGCCACTTGGGCCAGGGACTCGAATTGCGCGGCCGCGGACAGGTCGCCGCAAATGCGCCACACCTGCCGGAGCACATGGTCCCGGGCATACGGCTTCACGATGTAATAGTTGACCCCAAGCTGCCCCGCCTGGGTCACGGTGGCCCGATCGCTGACCGCCGTGCAAAGAATGATCCGTTGGGTGCGAAACCGGGGATCGGCCCGCAACCGGCGGGTCAGCTGCAAACCGTCCTGTCCGGGCATCATGATGTCGAAAATGCAGAGGTCGAACGTCGGCCCGGCTTCGAACAAACGCCACGCTTCGTCGCCGTCATTGGCCGTCACGACCTCGAACTCACCCGTGGAGTCGAGGATGATCTTCAGGAGGGACCGGGATACCGGGTCGTCTTCAGCCATGAGAATTCGTTTGGGCATGTTTCGTCGCCCCGATTATCGGCACAAATGCGCCCGGGTTGAGTCACCGTCGCCGGGTGGCTTCAGGCCCCGCGCCGGCGGCGGTGCCACGCCGCCACTTGCCACTTGTCACGGGTCACTTGGTTCCTGTTACTTCGTGGCCATGGCGACCGCCTATACCGAAGCCAGCATCAAGACCCTTTCGTCGACCGAGCACATCCGCCTCCGGCCCGGCATGTACATCGGCCGGCTCGGCAACGGCGCCCACGCCGAGGACGGCATCTACGTCCTCCTCAAGGAAACCATCGACAACTGCGTCGACGAGTTTGCCATGGGCCAGGGCCGGAAGATTGAGATCGAACTCAGCGAGCGCACCCTGCGGGTCCGCGACTACGGCCGGGGCATCCCGCTGGGCAAGGTCCTTGAATGCGTCTCCATCATCAACACCGGGGCCAAGTACGACTCCGAAACCTTTCAGAAGGCCGTCGGTCTCAACGGCGTCGGCCAGAAGGCCGTCAACGCCCTTTCCGTCACCTACAAGGCCCAGGCCTTCCGCGACGGCGAGACGAAGGTGGTCGAGTTTGCCCAGGGCAAACTGAAGAAGGACCATCGCATCGCCAAGAGCAGCGAGCGCAACGGCACGCTCATCGAGTTCACCCCTGACGAGGCGCTGTTCGGCCGGGACTTCAGGTTCCGCACCGAGTTCATCGAGGACATGCTGTGGAAGTACGCGTTTCTCAATCGCGGCCTCACCCTCACGCTCAACGGCAAGCCCTTCAAGTCCGAGAACGGCCTGCAGGATCTCCTCACCAAGGAGCTCAGCGGCGAGCCGCTCTACCCCATCATCCACCTCGAGGGCGACGACATCGAAATCGCCTTCACCCACGGCAACCACTACGGCGAGGAATACTGGTCCTTCGTCAACGGCCAGCACACCACCATGGGCGGCACCCACCTCGCCGCCTTCCGCGAGGCGCTCGTCGAGACCGTCCGCAACCATTTCAAGAAGGACTATGACGCCGCCGATGTCCGCCAGTCCATCGATGCCGCCATCGTGGTCCGCGTGCAGGAGCCGGTCTTCGAGTCGCAGACCAAGACCAAGCTGGGCTCGGCCAACATGGGGCCCGCCGGCCCGACGATCCGCGAATTCATCGGCAAGTTTGTGCAGCAGGCGCTCGACACCTGGCTGCACAAGAACCGCGAGACCGCCGAGCGGATCAAGAGCCGCATCGAGGAGAGCGAACGCGAACGCAAGGAACTCGCCGGCATCCGCAACCTCGCCCGCGAACGCGCCAAGAAGGCCTCGCTGCACAACCGCAAGCTCCGCGACTGCCGCCTCCACCTCGGCGACCGCAACGAGCGCGCCGAGGAGAGCACGCTTTTCATCGTCGAGGGCGACTCGGCCGCCGGCTCGCTCACCGCCTGCCGCGACGTGCAGACCCAGGCCGTCTTCGCCCTGAAGGGCAAGCCGCTCAACACCTACGGCCTCTCGAAGAAGGTCATCTACGAGAACGAGGAATTCCACCTGCTGCAGGCCGCCCTCAACATCGAGGACGGCTTCGACGGCCTCCGCTACAACCGGATCGTCATCGCCACCGATGCCGACGTGGACGGCATGCACATCCGGCTGCTCCTGCTCTCGTTCTTCCTCCAGTTTTTCCCCGACCTCATCCGCAACGGCCACCTCTCGATCCTCGACACGCCGCTCTTCCGCGTCCGCAACAAGAAGCAGACGATGTACTGCTACTCCGAGGCGGAAAAGCAGGCGGCCATCGCCGCGCTCGGCGCCAGCCACGAGATCACGCGTTTCAAGGGTCTCGGCGAAATCTCCGCCGGCGAGTTCAAGGATTTCATCGGCGAGAACATCCGCCTCGAGCCCGTCAGCCTGAACCACCTCTACAGCAGCGACGAGCTGCTTGCCTTCTACATGGGCAAGAACTCGCCTGAACGGCAGGAGTTCATCATCGACAACCTCAAGGTCGAGCAGGACCTGGTGGAAGCCAGGTAGGCTCGCATTCCCGGTCGGTCATTCTGCGCCCAGCGAAGCATCCAGCATGATATCCGCCGACGGTCGTGCTGCTGGATCCTTCGCTCCGCTCCGGATGATGATCTGCTCCCGGTTCCTCGCTTCCAGTTTCCTGCTCCTGGTTCTCCTCGCCGGCTGTTCGACCGTCCCGACCGAGTATCACGAGCCGCCGCCGCTGGCTGCCGCCGAACGCACTGCGCATAACCTCGCGGTCCTCGACCGGGCCTGGTCACTGGTGAACGAACGGTATTTCGACGCCGGTTTCCACGGCGTCGACTGGGCGGCGATGCGCGAAAAATACCGCCCCGAGGTCGCCGCCGCGCCCGACGAGGAGACGCTCTACCGCGTCCTCAACCGCATGAACGCCGAGTTGAAGGAGTCGCACCTGTCCGCCTTTTCGCCGCGCCGGGTCTACGAGCGCAACACCGAGCACCAACCCGGCGTTGGCATCCGCTGGGTGATTCTGGAGGGGCAGCGCGTGGTCGACGACCTCGTGCCCGGCGGCCCGGCCGCGCTCGCCGGCATCCAGCGCGGCTGGGTGGTCACGAGCCGCAACGGCGAAACGATCCGGGACGGTGACCCCTACCGGCCGCACCTCGGGCAGCCGGTGTCCTACAGCTTTCTCGATGCCCGCGACCAGGTGCATTCCTTCACCCTCGTGCCGCAGCTGCTCGACTTCGTGCGCCACGAGTCCCGGCCGTTGCCCGGGGGTGCGGTCTACCTCCGGTTTGACGCGTTCGACCGCGAATCACTCATCTGGCTGAGCGACCAGTTGAAACTTCCGCCCGTGCCGCCCGCCGTGGTGGTCGATCTGCGCTCCAACCTCGGCGGCACCGTCATCGCCCTCGGCCTCGCCATCGCCGAGTTCTTTCCGCAGCGCGTGGCCGAGGGCCGGCTCATCTCGCGCAACGGCCGCGAGCACGTGGAACACAGCATCTCCTGGCTCTCCGCCCGCTACCCCGGCCCGGTCGTGCTGCTCACCGGCCCGTTGACCGGCAGCGCCGCCGAGATCTTCACCCACGTCCTGCAGTTTCACGGCCGCGCCCCGGTCGTCGGCCAGCGTACCGCCGGTGCGGTGATTTATTCCCGCTTCTGGTCGCTCCCCGGCGGCGGCGAGTTGCAGGTTCCCATCACCGACTATATCGGGCTCGACGGTAAACGCCTCGAGGGCCGCGGCGTCACGCCTGACGTGGCGCCTCCGCTGCGCACCCTCGCCGACGCCCGCGCGGGACGCGATCCCGACCTTGAAGCGGCATTGAACTTGTTGCACCCGGCCGCTTCCGCACCTACCAAATAGGCAGGCCTCCGTTCTTTCGGCTCCTGAATTCTGGATTCTGTTTTCTCCTTTCTGCTTCCGTCTTCCGCCCGCCTCCACGCATGCTCCCCGGCAAGAAGCCCGACCCTGACCAGCCCACGCCTGTTGCCCCGCCGGGCGACACGCATCGCGTGCGCTTCGGCTCGCTTGACTGGCTGGCGCGTCTCCTGCCCTTCGGCCTGGGCTGGCGGAAGCCACGGCATTTCCGCGACATGCTCGTCGTCGCCTGGCGCAACCGCGACAATCCCGGTTACGCGTGGCGGGTTATCACCCGCGGCGTCTGCGACGGCTGCGCCCTCGGCGTCGCCGGCCTGCACGACTGGACCATCCCCGGCGTTCACCTGTGCATGACACGCCTCAATCTTCTCCGGCTCAACACGGTTGGTCCGCTCGACGTGGCACTCCTCGCCGATGCCGGCCGCCTGTCGCACCTCGACAACGCCGCGTTGCGCGAGCTCGGCCGGCTGCCTTACCCGATGGTGCGCCGGCGCGGCGAGCGCGGCTTCACCCGCGTCTCGTGGGACGAAGTGCACTCCCGTCTGGGCGCGCGCCTCCGCGGCACCGATCCGCAGCGCCTCGCCTTTTTCATCACCGCCCGCGGCGTGACCAACGAGGTCTACTACATGGCGCAGAAAGCCGCGCGCTTCCTCGGCACCAACCACGTCGACAACGCCGCGCGCCTTTGCCACGCGCCCTCGACCGCGGCGATGAAAGAGATGATCGGCGTCGCCGCCTCGACCTGCAGTTATACCGACTGGTTCGACGCCGACGTCATTGTCTTCTTCGGCGCGAACCCGGCCAACGACCAGCCGGTCACCACCAAGTACCTGCTCCAAGCCAGGCGCCGCGGCACGAAGGTCATCCTCGTCAATCCCTACCTCGAACCGGGCATGCAGCGCTACTGGGTGCCGTCGGACGCGCGCAGCGCCCTCTTCGGCACGGACCTCACCGACCACTGGTTCCCCGTCGCCCAGGGCGGCGACATTGCGTTCCTCTACGGCGCATTGAAAGTGCTCTTCGCCACCGGTCTCGCCGATGAGGCTTTCATCGCCGCCCACACGACCGGGTGCCCGGAGCTCCGGCGAAGGATCGAGGCCCTCGAATGGCCGCAACTCGAGAACGCCTGCGGTCTGCCGCGCGCCAGCATCGAGGAGTTCGCCCGCCTCGTCGGCGCCGCGCGCAACGGCATCCTCGTCTGGAGCATGGGCATCACGCAACAGCCGGCCGGCTCCGACGGCGTGCGCATGATCCTCAACCTCGCCCTTGCCCGCGGCTGGATCGGACGCGACGGCTGCGGCGCGGTCCCGATCCGCGGTCACTCCTCCGTGCAGGGCGGCGCCGAGATGGGCTGCTATTCGACCGC
>JBBIHQ010000011.1:0-3732 GCA_037446975.1 Opitutia bacterium | reverse complement strand
TACGAGCAGGACGACGGCGGCACCGAGACGAGCACCGAGCGCCGCGTGATGTTCAGCCCCGAGCTGCCGCGGCAGGTCGGCGAAGCCCGCGCCGAATGGAAGATCTTCCGCGACCTCGCCGCCGCCGCGTGGCCCGAACGCGCCGCCCGGCTCGGCGCCGCCGACGGCTGGGCGTTGCGCGGGGAGATTGCCCGCGTCATTCCCTTCTACGACGGCATCCAGCAGTTGCGGCAGACCGGTGACGCCTTCCAATACGGCGGCCGCCACCTTTGCGCCGGCGGCAATTTCCCGCTGCCCGGCGGCCGCGCAATCTTCGCCACGCCGGCGTTGCCGGCCGCGGTGCCCGGCGACGGCACCTTCCACGTCAGCACCCGGCGCGGCAAGCAGTTCAACACGCTCATCTACGCCGAGGTCGACCCGCTCAACGGCGCGGGCCGCGACGCCGTGCTTATGAGCGCCGACGATGCCGCCGCGCACCACCTGATGCAGGGCGACCGCGTCGAACTCGTGAATTCCCTCGGCCGCTTCACCGGCCGCGTCTTCCTTGCACCCATTGCGCCGGGCAATCTCCAGATCCACTGGCCCGAGGGCAACCATCTCCTGCCGCGCCATTCGCGCGAGCCGTCGAGCGACACGCCCGACTACAACACCCGCGTCCGGCTGGAACCCGTGCGCCCGACGGACCCGTCGTCGTATGAACACTTTTGTTTGTCATTCTGAACGGAAGGAAGAATCCAGCGGCGGGACCGCCTGCGGACCTCATGCTGGATCCTTCGCCGGGCTCAGGATGACAGGCGTCACGGGTGTTTCTTCTGTATTCTGGATTCTGGATTCCAGATTTTTCCTTCTTCCTGTCTCTCCATGAGCGAGCCCGGCCAAGTCCCCGTCCGTCGCTGGCAACCCGGCGCTCCCCTCGCCGCCGGGCACGACACGGTCGCCGTCGAGGAACCGCTGGAAATCCGGGTGGCGGACCGCAGCGTGGCCGTTGTCATGCGGACCCCCGGGCACGACCGCGAACTGGCCGCCGGTTTCCTGCTCACCGAAGGAGTGATCCGTTCCGCCCACGACCTCCTCGATCTTCTGCCCTGCCGTGATCAGGACGGCGGCGTGTCGGGCAATGTCATCAACGCCGTGCCCGCGCCGGCGGTGACGGTTAATTTCGACCGGCTTACGCGCCACGTCTTCAGCTCGTCGAGCTGCGGTGTTTGCGGCAAGGCCACGCTCGACGCCGTGCTGCAGTCGTTCCCGCCCGTCGCGCCGGGCCCGGTTTTCGACCCGCAGAAGCTCGCCGGTCTGCCCGCGCGGTTGCGCGCCGCCCAGCCGGTCTTCGCTCGCACCGGCGGTCTGCACGCCTGCGCCTTGTTCAACCAGGCCGGCGAACTCGAGATCGTGCGTGAGGACGTCGGCCGGCATAACGCCCTCGACAAGGTCCTCGGTTGCGCGCTGCTCAGCCACCGTCTGCCGCTCTCCGCGCACGGCCTGCTCTTCAGCGGACGCATCTCCTTCGAGCTGGTGCAAAAGGCCCTCGCCGCCGGCGTGCCGCTCGTCGCCGGCATCGGCGCGCCGTCGAGCCTCGCCCTCGAATGCGCCGGACGCGGCGGTCTCACCGTCGCCGGCTTCCTCCGCGCCGACCGGATGAACATCTACACCCATGCCAGCCGTTTGGGACTTTGACCATGGATATCCCGGCGATGGAACCCGGGCCTTCAGCCGTCGGACCTCGGTCATGATCCAGATTGAATCTGCGCAATCCGCGGTTGAAATGAGCCGGTTCTGATGAAGATCACCGCCCTGCACCTTTCCGCCGGACACAACTACGTCGGCCACCACGGCCGGCCGCCGGACGCGCATGCCATGGCGTCGGTCCCGTCCGTCGAATGCGTGACGGGGCGCGGCCTGCGCGGCGACCGGTATTGGGACCACAAGGCCGACTATCCCGGGCAGGTCACCTTCTTCGCCGAGGAGGTGCACCGCGCCTTGCTGCGCGGACTCTCCCCCGCGCCGTGTCCGCCGTCGGCGTACCGGCGCAATGTCGTCACGCGCGGCTTCGATCTCAACAGCCTCATCGGCCGCGAATTCGCCGTCCAGGGCGTGCGCTTCCTTGGCGTGGCCGAGTGCAAACCGTGCTACTGGATGGACCAGGCCGTCGGTCCCGGCGCCGAGGCGTGGCTGCAGGGCCGCGGCGGACTGCGCGCGAAAATCCTTTCCGACGGCACGCTGGTCGTCGATTGCCCGACCGCCGCAGGCCTGTTGCTCGCCGGGGGACGCTCCCGTCGCATGGGCCGCGACAAGGCCGCGCTCGACTGGCAGGGCCGCACCCTCGGCGAACATCAGGCCGCCACCCTCTTCGCGTCCGGTGCCTGGCCGTTGTTTCTATCCTGCCGGAGCGACCAGCCGTGGACGCCCGCCGGCTACACTCGCATCGAGGATCAGGCCGATGCCGGCGCCCTCGGGGCGCTCGTTGGCGCCCTGACTTCGGCGGCCGCCGAAGTTGTCACTGTCCTTGCGGTCGACCTGCCGCTCGTCACGGCTGATTTTCTGGCAAGCACGGCCGATGCGGCGCGCGACGGTGGCGTTTCGGTGGTACCCGTGCGCGACAGTGTCTACGAACCCTTCGCCGCCGCGTGGCACCGCTCGGCCCTGCCGGAGCTGCTGGATGGCCTCGCCGCCGGCCGATCGCTGCAGGATGTGTGTTTCAAACTGCAGACCGCGGGCCGCCTCCAGCCGTTCGTGCTGTCCGCCCCCGAGGTGCGGTTGCTGGCCAATCTGAACACCCCCGACGACCTCACCGGGGTAAGTTGACGGCGGGCCATGCCCCGCTTGACGGCGTCGGTCGAGTCTCCCTAGCGTCGAAACCCGATGCAAGGCTCACGCAAAGACGCAGAGGCGCAGAGAGACTTGAACGAGGTCTCCGGCCTTATCGTGGATACTGCGGTCCAGATTCACATGAGACTCGGACCGGGTCTGTTGGAGTCGGTTTACGAGCGGATCCTGGCCTATGAACTCACCCAGCGCGGGCTGAACGTGGAACAGCAGGTGCCGGTGCCTATCGTTTACCGGAGCCTGCGCTTCGAGGAGGGATTCCGGGCCGACCTGATTGTGGAAAAGTCTGTGATCGTGGAATTGAAGTCTGTCGAGAAGCTTTCCCCCGTCCACGGCAAGCAGTTGCTGACCTATCTTAAATTGATGGACTATCGGCTTGGCCTCTTGATCAATTTCGGTGCTCCTTTGCTCAAAGACGGAATCAAACGCATCGCCAACAATCTCTAAGGATATTGCCGACCTCACGCAGAGACGCAAAGGCGCAGAGTGACCAACGCTATCTTGCAGTCTTAAACCCTACTCCCCCGTCTCTGCTCCTCTGCGTGAGCCTGCTTTCCTAACCCTAATTCCCTCTCCGCGTCTCTGCGTCTCTGCGTGAGACCCAACTCCTTTCCCGAATGGCCAAGAAGAAACCCTCCAAGAACAACAACCAGCCTGAACTGCCGTTTGCCTCCGTTTCGCCCGGCGAGAACGGAGGACAAACACCGGGCGGCCAGAAGGCCGCAACGGTGCCGTCCGAGGACAGCAAGGCGAAGCCGGCTGTCCCCGCTGCTGACTGCTCACCGCTCACTGCTCACTCTGAGCCTCCGCCAAAACGGAAAAAGGGCCAGAAGGTCCAGGATGAGCCGGCCCCCCTCGCCCAGGCCTACCGCAACTGGTTCCTCGACTACGCCAGCTACGTCATCCTCG
>JBBIHQ010000010.1:44813-67152 GCA_037446975.1 Opitutia bacterium | reverse complement strand
CCGGCCGTGCGGATTTGAATATAGGCCTCGGCCTCGTTCAACAGCCCCAGCTTCGTCAGGCGCGGCAGCACCTGCTCGGTGAACATCGGCTGGAGCTCGTTCGGCGGACCCGGCAGCATGACCAGGATCTTGCCGTCCTGTTCCACCCAGAGGCCCGGGGCGGTGCCGTTGCCGTTGGGCAGCACCTCGCCGCGCTGGAACCGGTACGCCTGCTTGAGATTGTTGGGGGTCATCCGGCGGTTGATCCGGGCGAAGCGGTCGGCGATGGCCTGCTCGGTCGCCGGATCCAAGACCAGTTCCTGGCCCAGGGCCTCGGCCAGCACTTCGCGCGTGCGGTCGTCACATGTCGGCCCGAGCCCACCGGTGGTGATGATCACATCGGAGCGCGCCCAGCTTTCGCGGAACTGCGCCGCGATGGCCTCGGCCTCGTCCGTGATGGTGACGTTGCGCTGGAGCAGGATGCCCCGCCGGCCGAGCTGCTGCCCGATGAAGGTCAGATGGCCGTTGGCGGTCAGGCCGAGCAGCAGCTCATCGCCCAGGGTGAGCAATTCGAAGCGCGGCGCGGCGCCGGGGACGCGCGGTTTTGACATTTCCAGGATGGCCATACGGTGTGTGCACGCGCAACCTAGCCCGATTTTCGGAAAATGCCAGCCACCGAATACAACGAATTCCTCAAGGCGAAGGTCCGCGCCCTGCCGGACGGCCCCGGCGTCTACCTGATGAAGGACCGGCTGGGCCGCATCATCTATGTGGGAAAGGCCAAGAGCCTGAAGCGGCGCGTGTCCTCCTACTTCCAGCCCGGTCGCGCCCGCGCCCTGCTCCATCAGCCGAAAATCCGCACGCTCATCGAGATGATCACCGACTTCGAAATCCTCGAGGTCAAGTCCGAGCCCGAGGCGCTGCTCCTTGAGGGCCGGCTGATCAAGCAGTGGCGGCCGAAATACAACACCGACTTCACCGATGACAAACGCTTCCTGCTGGTCCGCGTCGATCTCGAGGCCGAGCTGCCGCGTTTCGTGCTCACGCGCTTCAAGAAGGACACCCGGTCGCGCTACTTCGGGCCGTTCGCCCATTCCGGCCTGCTCCGCAAGACGCTCGCGACGATGCGACAGAAATTCGGCATTCTGCTGGCCGATACCACGCCGAAGAAGCATCCCGACGGCACCTGGCAGCTCTATGACGATGTGCGCGCCGACATCTCCGGCTGGCCCAACGTGGTGCGCGCCGCCGAATACCGCGAACGGGTGTTGCAGGCGTGTGATTTCCTCGACGGCAAGAGCCGCGAGTGGCTTGCCGCCCTGCGGGACGAGATGACCGCCCGCGCCGCGAAGCACGAATTCGAAAAAGCCGCGGAGCTGCGCGACGTGGTGCTCGCGCTCGAGCAAACCCTGGCCCGCACCCGCAAGTTCACCCGCGATCTGACGAAGCTGCAGCCCGGCGAGGCCGCGCTGAAGGAACTGCAGGGGGCGTTGGGGCTCGCCGGCCCACCGACGCACATGGAGTGCTTTGATATCTCCCATATTTCCGGCACCTTCGTCGTCGCCTCGATGGTGCATTTTACCGACGGCCGGCCCGACAAGGACCAGTACCGCCGTTACTCCATCAAGAGTTTCATCGGCAACGACGACTTCAAGGCGATGGAGGAGGTCGTCTCGCGCCGCTACCGGCGGCTGATCGCGGAACGACGGCCGTTCCCCGATCTCGTGGTGATTGACGGCGGGCGCGGGCAGATTGCCGCCGCGCTCAAGGCGTTCGTCGGCCTGGAGTGCATGCCACCGCCTTTGATCGGCCTGGCAAAGAAGCTGGAGACCATCGTCTTTCCGGACGAGCGCCCGGCGCTCAATCTGCCCCTGGGAAACCCCGCCTTGAGTCTGCTCCAGCGCCTGCGCGACGAGGCGCACCGCTTTGCCAACACCTACAACGCCGATCTCCGGTCAAAGAAGATCAAGGAGAGCATTCTTGATGACTTCCCGGGTCTCGGCCCGATCCGCCGGGCGGCGTTGCTCACCCGCTTCGGTTCGCTCGAAAGACTCCGCGCCGCGACGGCGGAACAGATCGGCGCCGTTCCCGGCTTTGGTCCGAAGCTCGCGGCGGAGTTGCATGGATATTTGTGCTCAAAATAAACCATTCCTCCAATGGCTATTAAAACACGCACCGCTCCGCTTACTTCGGTAGAGCAACGCGCTATGGTAACTTAGCATATTCCGTCCCGAATTAGAGCCATTGAGCAGTGTCTGATTAATAAGGCGAACCCATCCTATGTAGAGATGACTGCCGCCGGAATATTTTCTAGAGTCATTGCGGGCTTTCTTGGAATTGGAGTCAAAAACGGTCAACTCAAACCTTATTCTGACTATTTTGAGCAACTCAAAGGCCAGTCTTGGGAAGTAAAAATCACTGATATCGCCGGCGGTACGTTCGTAGATCTGAGAAATGTTTCCGCTAATGATCAGCGAACACTCATTGATGGTTTGACCGAGGTGAATTTAGCTTTTGCTCATTTAACGTACTGGCCTAGCCCTACCGACCAAACCGCCGCTGCGCTCCCAACACCAAAATATAATCGCAATCAGCAAGAAAAACTCCGGGCGATGGCCGCATTGGTGGTTGGATTATATAGGGAACGGTCTAGGTTGTTTAAAGTATACGGCCAAGCACCGGTTTCCCCCGTTGACGGCGGGCGCCAGCCGGGTATGGTGCCGGCATGAGTCTTGCCGAGCTGAAGCAAGAGGCCGAGCGCCTCACGCCCGCCGAACGCCGCCACCTCACGGCGCATCTGGTGGCGTTGGATCGCAAGTCCGATCCCGGCTTCAAGCAGCGGCTGGCGGAGAAAATTGACAATAAAACCCCGGGCCGATGGACTGTTCTTGAAGACGCTGAAAAGCGTCTGCGGGGATAGCCGACGGCTATGCCTTATCGCCTGTTGATCGATCTTGAGGCGGTCGATGTGCTGCAAACGCTGCCGGTCACGCGGCGGCGCCGTTTGCTCGATCACTTTCGGAAGATTGAGCGCTTTCCGTCTGCCCACTCGGACTACGCTGATACGGATGCGCAGGGCCGTCGGGTGGACGTATCGGTCACCGATGGTTTTGCTATCTACTACTGGATCGACGAGGCGGACCGGCAGGTGAAAATTCTCCTGCTGATTGCCGCCGATGGCCGCGACCGGCACTGATCACCTACTTCTTCAGCCGGACAATGAATCCGAGGACCCGGTCGGGCAAAATCCACCGCAAGAAAAGAAACGCCTTGGCGTGGAACGGTCCGCTGTAACGCGGTGCGGGATTGTCGCTGGCCAGTGCTTTCTCCACCAACCGCGCAATAGCGTCGGGTTCGCCCGCGACCCGGCGCATCATCGTCGTGTTTTCGCCGTAGCCCTTGTAGAATGGCGCGTAGGCGCCGGCATTCGCCGCCACGTCGGCGGACGCTGCATTTGCCGCCTCGACAAATTCCGTCGTGATAAAGCCCGGCCGGATAAGGGACACGCGGATGCCAAACGGCTTCAACTCACCACGCATCCCGTCGGTGATTGCTTCGAGTGCGTGCTTGGTGGAGTCGTAGACCGACGACAACGGTCGCGCGATGCGGCCGGCCACCGAGCCAATGTTGACGATGCAGCCGCTGCCGCGTTCCCGCATGGCCGGCAGCACCAACTGCGTGAGCGCAATGAGCGAAAAGACGTTGGTCTCGAAATTGCGCCGGATGGCGTCGACCGGTACTTTTTCCACCGGGCCGCGCGTGCCGTAGCCGGCATTGTTCACGAGCGCGTCGATCCGGCCGAACTTCCCCATGGCCGACTCGACCAGCCTCCGCCGGTCGGCCTCGTCCGTCACATCGCCGGCCACGGTCAGTAGGTGGGTCCCGGCGGGGTCGAGTTCGCGAGCGAGCATCGCGAGCCGGTCGGGCCGACGGGCGGCGATGATCACCTTTGCTCCGGCCCGCACCAGGCGACGCGCCACCGCTTCGCCGATGCCCGAGGAGGCGCCGGTGACGATGACAACCTGACCGGCGAGTTGCGGCATCGGGATTACTGCGAGTCGTAGATCTGCACGCGCACCCAAAAGCCTTTGAATTTTTCCACAAAGGCCAGGTGGATGGGGTCGATCTGATAGGCGTCGTGCGCCGCCACATCCTTGCAGGTCACAATCAGCGCCACGTCGTAGCTCGCGTCGATCACCGGCCGGCGCTCCGTGGCCGCGGGCGTCCCGACGGCAACCTTCTTGACGCACTTGATGCCGGCGAGTGATTCGACCCCGCGGCGGAAATCAGCCCGCTGCGCGGCGGTGAGTTCGGGCTTCAACCAGAAGTAGACGCTATGATAGAGCATGGTCTTTCCGAGAAAGCACAGTCGCGAGAGCGAAGCAAATGCGGATTGACCGCGCCGATGCAAAAGCTTGTTGCGACGGCCGCGCTGGCGTGGCTGGATTCGCCGCTGCAATATGAGTCCAAGCCGTTTCGCCACTGTTGGCGCGATTCTCGCCTTCATTGCCGGCTTCGTAGTCAGCCCCAGCCCCGCCACTGTCATGCTCGCCCCGCCATTCACCGATCATGCCGTCCTTCAGCGCAACACCGTGGTTCCGGTCTGGGGCCGGTCCACGCCGGGGGAGAAGATCACCGTCCGGTTCAATGGCCAGAGGCTCAAGACCACCGCCGGGCCGGATGGACGCTGGACGGTGCAGCTCGCCCCGATGCCCGCCAACGCCGCGGGGGCCGAGCTGGTGGTTGCCGGAACCAGCACGGTGACGCTGCACGATGTTGTGGTGGGCGAAGTGTGGCTGGTCTCGGGCCAGTCGAACATGGAATGGCCGTTGAGCCTGGCCAAAGACGGCCGGGCCGAGGTGGCGGCGGCGAACCAGCCTCTCATCCGCCACCTGGGGGTTGGGCATTCACCGGCCGATCTGCCGACGGACACGGTTGAGACCAGCGGCTGGCGGCTGGCGGCGCCAGACACCGCGGGCAGCTTTTCGGCCGTCGGATATTTCTTCGCCCGCGAACTGGTGCGGAAACTCGGCGTGCCGGTTGGCATCATCAACAGCTCATGGGGCGGGACGCCGATCGAGTCATGGCTCGCAAAATCCGTGCTGGAAAAAACCTCGGCGTGGCCGGCCTTCAGCGCCGAGTGGCGGAAAGCGCTCGAAGTGTTTCCGCAAAAAACGGCCGAATACCCCGCGCTTGACGCCGCGTGGCGGAAGGCCGACGACGAGCAACGCGCCACCGGCAAGTTGAACACCCTGCCCTGGCCGCATCCTCCGGTCGGACCCGGCACCGCCTATGCGCCCGGCGGATTGTTCAATGGCATGATCCGGCCGCTGGCACCCTACGCCCTCCGCGGCGTGCTGTGGTACCAGGGTGAATCCAATGTCGGACACGAGGCGGAATACCGCGAACTTTTCCCGGCAATGATCCAATCGTGGCGCGGCACCTGGCTCCGGGACAAACCATTAACCGGCCCGGGACGGGAATTCCCGTTCTACTTTGTGCAGCTGCCCAACTACGCCGAGGGCGATGCCGGCGGTCGCAAATGGGCCGCACTGCGCGAGGCCCAGGCCGCCGCGCTTGCCCTGCCCAACACCGGCATGGTGGTCACGATCGACGTCGGCGAGCCGGAGAATCTTCATCCCACCAACAAGCTGCCCGTCGGCGAACGACTGGCGTTGGTGGCCGAGGCCAACACGTACGGACTGGCCGTGGAGTGGTCCGGGCCGTTGTTTGAGTCGGCCGTGCGCGAGGGCTCTGCCCTGCGCGTGAAATTCACCCATGCAACTGGCCTTGCTTTGCGCGTAACGCCGCCCACGGGTTTCGAGGTCGCGGGGGCTGACAAGATTTTTCACCCGGCGACCGCCCGGATCGAGAGCAAATCAATCGCCGTGTCGACCCCGGAGGTGCCCGAGCCCGTGGCGGTGCGCTATGCCTGGACCAACAGTCCGGCCGCGTCTCTGTATAACAGTGCCGGGCTGCCCGCCGCACCGTTTCGCTCGGACAGCTGGTGACCGCGCCTTTGGGGCGGAAAAAACCCTTAAAATCATTAACGCAGATCAGTGGCTCTAAGAAATCGGATTCTCGCGCGTCGTACCCTCACAATCCATTCCAACAAAAATCCCATGAAATCCCATCGTCTGTCTCTCTGTCTGCTGGCCCCCGTCCTTTGCACAACCCTCCGTCTCGGCGCCGCACCGGTCAGTTCCACTATTTCCGCTGTCACCGTCTACACCGACCGCGCGGTTGTCACCCGCACCGCCACGGTCGACCTGACCGGCGGCACGTCTGAACTCGTGTTCGCGAATCTGCCCCAGGCGCTTGACGACCGCTCGCTGCAGGTCAGCGGCAAGGGCACGGCGCAGGCACAGATCCTCGACGTCAGCGCGAAGCAGACCTACGTCGATTTCACGCCCAATGTCCGCGTGAAGGAGATCGAGGATCAGCTCAAGGGCCTGCAAAAACAGATGCGCGGCCTCGACGACCACACCACGGTGCTCCAGGCCCAGGGCACGATGCTCGACCGGATGGAGACCGCGCTCTTCGCGCCACCGACCAAGGATGTGCCGCGACCGGATCTGACCCAGTTTACGAACTCGCTCACCTTTCTTTCCGAGCAAAAATCCAAGCTCGTGGCGGAGCGCGCCACGCTCGACGAACAGCGCGAGGACTTGCAGGCGCAGATCAGCACGGCCCAAAACCAGCTCAACGAGCTGCGCGGCGCCGGCGGCCGCGGCTACAAGACCGTTACCGTTCGGGTCGCCGCCGCCCAGGCCGGCCGCCTTGATGTCGGCCTCTCCTACACCGTCCCCGGCGCCAGCTGGTCGCCCGGCTACGACGCCCGCGTGCTCAGCACCGAGCGCGCCGTGGCACTCGGATATTTCGGCATAGTCCGCCAGAACACCGGCGAAGACTGGAAGGATGTCGCTCTCACGCTTTCGACCGCGCGCCCCGGCCTCGGCGGTGCCGCGCCCGTGCTGGGCGCGTGGAATCTGGACATCTTTACGCCCGTCGCCATGCGGGAATATGATCGGCGCCGCGAAGAGATGAAGAAGATGAATGCTCCGGCAGCCGCCGGCGGGATGAACACGCTCGCCGGCACCCGTGTCAGCGGTGATTTAAAAGACCTGGCTTCCCCCGTTGAAGTCGTGACCGAACAGTACCTGCGGGACGCCAACGCCACAGTCGAAGCCGGCGCGACCAGCGCGTCATTCAAGATCGCCTCCGCCTCCAGTGTGCCGAGCGACAACTCCCCGCAGAAGGTTCCGATCACCTCCGCCAAACTCGCGGCCAATCTCGAATACCTCACCACGCCGAAGCGGCTCACGACGGCCTACCTTACCGCCAAGGTCGTAAACACTTCGGACTTCCCGCTGCTCACCGGTGCGATGAACGTCTTTCTCGACGGCACTTTTGTCGCCGCCAGCAGTTTGCGCACCGTGATGGCCGGCGAGAAGTTCGAGCTCGCGCTCGGCGCCGACGAAGGCATCAGCGTGAAGCACAAGCGGGTGAACAAATTCACCGAGGACACGGGCCTGACGAACTCGGGCAAGCGCATCACCTACGAATATCTCATCACGATCCAGAACAACAAGAGGACGTCCGAGCGGGTGCTCGTGTCCGACCAGGTGCCGGTATCGCGCAACGAGAAGATCGTCGTCAATCAGCTCTCGCCCGACCCCAAGGACGTCAAGCCGACCAACGAGGGCGTTCTCAAATGGACGCTCGACCTCAAGCCGGGTGAGACACGCGAACTTCCCGTCAAGTTTGCCGTTGAATACGCCAACGACGTGAACGTGGCGGGGCTGGAATAAATGTCCCGCCAGCCATTGATCCTTCTGGTCGACAACGGCTCGCTTGAGTCCGCCGCAACTCTCGCGCTCCGCGGCTTGGCCGCGAAACTCGCCTCCCGGCTCGGCCACGCGGTCGAGCCGGTTTCATTGCTCCATTCGTCCGGCATCGACCCGAAACTGCTTAACGGGAGTCCAGCGGAGATTTTTCTCCCGGCCCTGGAGAAGCGACTGGCCGCCGGGCAGAGCGAGTTTGTCGTTATTCCGCTGTTTTTCGGTCCAAGTCAGGCGCTGACGGTCTATATTCCCGAACAGGTTTCGCGTCTGCGGACGAAATATCCGCCGCTCAAAATCCAGATTGCGCCACCCTTGCACGCCGTCGGGGACATTCGGCTGGCGCAAATTCTCTTCAATCGTGTCGAGGCCGAACTCGGTCCCGTGAAATCTGATTCCGTCCGGGTTGCATTGGTCGACCACGGCAGCCCGGTGCCCGAGGTAACCGGGGTGCGCAATGACCTCGCCCGGCATCTGGCCGGGCTGCTGGGCGGGCGCGTCACCACCGTGGCGCCCTGCAGCATGGAGCGGAGGCCGGAGCCCGCCTATGATTTCACCGCGCCGCTGCTCGCCGATCTGCTGGCTGCGGCGCCATGGAACGCCGGCCCGGTGATCGTGGCGATGCAGTTTCTGCTGCCGGGACGCCACGCCGGCCCCAATGGCGATATCGCCCGGATCTGCCGGCAAGCCGAGGCCATCCACCCGGGATTGCGCACATCGATAACCGGGCTCGTCGGCGATGATTCCCTGTTGATCGAGATTCTGGCCGATCGCTGGCGAGCCGCGCGTGCGATCGAGTAGGCCGCGGGCCGGCGCGCTTCGTTCCCCGCCCGACCAAGGCCGCTGCCCTACCTCGCCATCGCCTGTGCGCACAGTTGCGGAAGTTCCACGGCAAAGGCCGAGTGTCGCACCACCTCGCCGATGACCATGAGTGCAGGCTGACCGGTTAAACCCGACGCGAGATCTTCCGCGCTTCCCAGGGTGCCGATAAGTATCTTCTGGTCGGGCAGCGTGGCCTCGCAGATCAGCGCCAGCGGCATTTCCGCCGACATGCCATGTCCCAGCAGGTTGCGGGCGATTTCCGGCAGCCGCCGCACACCCATGTAAAAGCAAAGCGTCGCGCGCAAACGGGCCAGTGCTCCCCAATCGAGCGCGGATGTATTTGCAGCACATTGGTGGCCGGTGACAAAAACCACGGCCGAAGAATAATCGCGATGGGTCAAGGGCAGGCCGGCGGCCGCGCTGGCCGCGGTCGCCGCCGTGACGCCGGGTACCACTTCAAAGGGTATACCAGCCTCGCGTAACGCCTGCATTTCCTCGCCGGCGCGGCCAAAAATCAACGGATCGCCACCTTTAAGGCGCACCACTTTCATTCCCTTGCCGGCCAGCGTCACCAAGAGGGCGTTGATTTCGGATTGAGTCGCACTATGGCTGCCAGCGCGCTTGCCGACAAAGTGGCGCTCGCAGTTTGCCGGACACTGCTCAAGCAGTTCCCGGTTAACGAGTTCATCACATACCACCGCTTCGGCCTGACTCAAAATTCTATCCCCCCGCACCGTGATCAGGTCAACGGCTCCCGGCCCGGCGCCAACCAGCCAGACAAAGCCGATTGAAGGATGTCCCGATGTTAACATGAGTTCTTTAGTCAATATGACAACAATTAGACTTTACGTTTGTTGGATCAGAAGCAAGCGTTCTCCACGCCATGTCCGTCGAAATCACCGCACCAATGAGCAAGAATGAAGTGCTCAAGCAGAACGACCCCACCCTGAGCGGGGCGCTGGCGGGGACGTTGGCTGATCCGGCTTTGGACCATTTTTCCGCTGATGATGAGCAGTTTCTAAAATTTCATGGCATCTACCAGCAGGATGACCGCGACTTCCGCAAAACAGCAAAGAAATACATGATGATGATCCGTGGCCGCATCCCGGGCGGGGTCATGACCGCGGCGCAGTGGATCACCTTCGACGACCTCGCGACCCAATATGGCAACAACACCCTGCGTCTGACCACCCGCCAGAGCATCCAATTTCACGGCGTTCTCAAAGCCGGGCTCCGACCGCTGATCAAGAAGATCAACGATTCACTGCTTTCCACGCTGGCGGCCTGCGGCGACGTCAACCGCAACGTCACGGCATCGCCGACCCCGGCTTACACCAAGGCGCGTGAGCAAGTTCACGCCGACGCGTTGCTTCTCGCGGGGGCGTTGGCCCCAAAGACGCCCGCCTATCACTCCATCTGGATCGAAGGAGTGCAACTCAAGCTCGACGACCCGGTTAACCGGGCATTCGAAGACCCGCTTTACGGCCGCACCTACCTGCCCCGCAAATTCAAGGTGGGTCTGGTCATCCCGCCGGTGAACGACATTGATATCTATACAAACGACCTCGGTTTTATCGCTGTAGTCGAGGGCGACCGCCTGACGGGCTATAATGTGACCGTCGGCGGCGGCATGGGTCGGAGCCACGGCAACGTGCAGACTTTCCCGCGCCTCGCCGATGTGGTCGGCTTCGTCCGCCCGGAACGCCTCGTCGATGTCGCCAAGGCCGTGCTCACCATTCACCGCGATTTTGGTGATCGCGCCAACCGCAAGCACGCCCGCCTGAAATATGTCGTCGAGGAACACGGCGTGCCGTGGGTGCACGATGAGATCAACCGCCGGGCGAACCACGCCCTCTCGGGCATCCGCCGTTTCGAATTCACCACCACGGGCGACCTTTACGGCTGGCACCGCGCGGTCGACGGCCGCCTGTTTCTCACCCTTTTTGTCGAGACCGGCCGCATCAAGGACGTTTCCGGGCACGCGCTAAAGACCGCGCTGCGCCAGATCGCGGAAAAATTCCCGCACCTCGAGTTTCGCCTCTCGGCCAATCAAAACGTCATTCTCGCCAACGTTCCGGCCGCCGACCGCGATCCGATCACGGCGCTGCTGGCGGCTCATGGGGTGCGGGTGGACCGGCAGACTTCGATCCTGCACGCCGCTTCGATGGCCTGCCCGTCGCTCCCGAGCTGCGGCCTCGGCCTGGCTGAGTCCGAGCGCATGCTTCCCGGGCTCATCGACCGGATTGAAAAACTGGGCGGCGAGCTCGGCCTCGGAGGGGAGGAGATCATCATCCGTTCCACCGGTTGCCCCAACGGCTGCGCCCGGCCCTACATGGCCGAGATGGCCTTCGTCGGCAAGTCGCCGGGCCGCTATCAATTCTGGCTCGGCGGCAACGCTGCCGGCACCCGGCTGAACCGTGTCTTCAAGGAAGTCGTCAAAGAGGCCGAGATTGAGGACGAGCTGCGCCCGTTGCTGACCCGCTGGAAGAACGAGCGGGCGGCCGGTGAGCGCTTCGGAGACTTTTGTTGGCGAGTTGTGTTGCCTGAACAAAAACAGGTGGGAGCGCCTTTCGGGGCTGCTCCCGCCCCAATTTCAAACTGATATGACCCCGGCCGAACTCACCCGCTGGAACGCCGAGTTGCGCGGCAAATCGCCCATGGAAATTGTCCGCTGGGCCGTCGCCCGGAGCAACCGGCGCGCGGTTGTGTCGACCAATTTCCGTCCCTACGAGGCCGTCCTGCTCCATCTCGCCGTGCAGGTGCAACCCGATATTCCGGTGCTCTGGGTGGATCACGGCTACAACCGTCCCGCCACTTACCGTCACGCCGAGGAGTTGCGCGCCCGGCTCGGCCTCAACCTCAAGCCCTATCTCCCGCGCCTGACCGCCGCCCACCGCGATGCGCTTCACGGTCCGGTCCCGACCACCGCCGACGAGACCGGGCTGAAAAAATTCAGCGCCTTGATGAAGCTCGAGCCATTCCAGCGCGGCATGAAGGAGCTCGCGCCGGCCGTCTGGCTCACCGCGCTCCGCCAGGTGCAGAACCCCAACCGGGCCGGCCTCGACATTGTTTCCCTTGATGAAAACTTCGGGGCGCTCAAGGTCAGTCCTGTGTTTTATTCCCGTGACACCGACCTCGACGCGTATCTTGCGCAACACCAGCTGCCGAATGAATGGGACTACTTCGATCCCGCCAAAGCCGATGAGAAGCGCGAATGCGGCCTGCATGCCGCCTGGGGCAAACAGGCGGTCAACGCCTGATCCGGCCGGCGCCCCGACCGCACCGGGTGCCCGCCGCCTGTCGTCAAACCATCGGCCATGAACAGTTATCATCTCGACCATCTCCAGCATCTCGAAACCGAGGCCATCCATGTGCTGCGCGAGGTCGCCGGCGAATTTGAGCGACCCGCGCTGCTGTTTTCCGGCGGCAAGGATTCCATCTGCCTCCTCCGGCTCGCCGAGAAAGCCTTTCGTCCGTCCGAGCTGCCGCTGCCGCTGCTCAATGTCGACACCGGACACCACTTTCCGGAGTTGAATGAATTTCGCGACCGTCGCGCCGGACAGCTGGGCGCCAGGCTCATCGTCCGCACGGTCGAAGCCGCCATCGCCTGGGGCATCGCCCAGCCCGCTCCGGGTGAAATCAGCCGCAACCGCCTGCAGATCCCCACGCTCCTCGCCGCGATCGAGGAATTCCGGTTCGACTGCTGCATCGGCGGCGCCCGGCGCGACGAGGAAAAGGCCCGGGCCAAGGAGCGGTTTTTCAGCTTTCGCGACAGCTTCGGCCAGTGGGACCCGAAAAACCAGCGGCCGGAAATCTGGAACCTCTACAACGGCCGTTTGAATCCCGGCGAAAACATGCGCGCTTTTCCGCTCAGCAACTGGACGGAAATGGACATTTGGGAATATATCCGCCGCGAAAAACTGGAAGTGCCGGGCATCTATTTCAGCCACCCCCGTCGGTGCGTGCGCCGCGGCGGCCAGTGGCTGCCGGTCAACGACCTCGTGCCGCCGAGGCCCGGGGAGGAGGTCCGCGATCTTGTCGTCCGCGTGCGCACCATCGGCGACATCATCAGCACCGGTTGCGTTGAATCACCCGCCACCACCGTGGACGACATCATTGCAGAGATCGCGGTTGCCCGGGTGACGGAACGCGGTTCGCGCGCCGACGACAAGGCGTCCGAAGCCGCCATGGAAGACCGCAAGAAGGCGGGATATTTCTAGATGTTCACCGAAGAAATCATGCCGCCCCCCACCTCCTTGCCCGTCGTCGACATCCTCCGGTTCAATACCTGCGGCAGTGTCGATGACGGCAAGTCCACGCTGATCGGGCGCCTGCTCTATGATTCAAAGTCACTCATGGAGGACCAGCTTGAGGCCCTGGAACGCTCCGCCGACATCACCGGCGGTGGCCAGATCAATCTCGCCAATCTCACCGACGGGCTGCGCGCCGAGCGCGAACAGGGCATCACCATCGATGTCGCCTACCGGTACTTCGCGACGCCGCGCCGCAAATTCATCATCGCCGACACGCCGGGCCACATCCAATACACCCGAAACATGGTCACGGGCGCCTCGTCGTCCAACCTCGCCGTGGTGCTGGTGGACGCCCGCAGTGGGGTCATCGAACAAAGCCGCCGGCACACCGCGGTCGCCGCGTTGCTGCGCATCCCGCACCTGGTCGTCGCGGTCAACAAGATGGACCTCGTCGGCTGGAGCGAAGCCCGCTTTCTCGAGATTCGTGCCCAGTTCGAGGAGTTTCTTCCGCGGCTCGACATCAAGGACGTCAAGTTCATTCCCCTCAGCGCCCTCAACGGCGACAACGTCGTCGACCCGTCGCCGCACACGCCGTGGTACGCCGGGCCGACGCTGCTTGGTCATCTCGAAACGGTGCACATCGCGAGTGATTGGAACCTGAGCGGATTCCGGCTGCCCGTGCAGTGGGTCAACCGGCCGAACAACCCCACCGACCCGCAGCTCCATGATTTTCGCGGTTTCAGCGGCCAGATCGCGGGTGGGATCGTCCGCACCGGTCAGAAGATCATCGCTCTGCCCGCCGGCATTGCGACCACCGTGAAGCAAATCTGGAACTACGGCGGCGAGGTCACGGAGGCGTTTTGTCCCCAATCGGTCACGTTGGTGCTCGAGCACGACATCGACATCAGCCGCGGCAGCATGCTCATCGGACCGGACCACCTGCCCGGCGCCGGCTGTGATTTGCAGGCCGAGGTCTGCTGGATGCATTTGCGGGCGCTCCAGCCGGGAAAGAAATACCTGCTCAAGCACACCACCCATACCGTCCAGGTTGTGGTGACCGAAATTATCAGCCGGCTCAACATGGGGTCGTTGGAGACTGAACCCGGACCGGCCGAACTGGCCATGAATGACATCGGGGAGATCCGGCTGCGTGCGGCGAAACCGCTCGTCTATGACGGTTACGCCACCAACCGGCTCACTGGTTCGTTCATCCTGATCGAACAGGGCACGAACGCCACGGTCGCCGCCGGCATGCTGCTGCCACCGCGGGAAGTCGTGAAGCCGGAGAACGGTGATTACGTGATCTGATGGGCGCCGCCCGCTAATAGGTTGCCGGGCCGCCTTTGCCACCTAAGCTCACCCGCCAGTGAAGATTTCCGTCAAAGTCGATTATGCCTGCCGGGTCATGGCCGAACTGGCCCGTTTGCACGGTTCGGGCACGCTGGCACAAATCGAGCATCTGGCCCGGACCGAGGCCGTCCCGGCTAATTTCCTCGCCCAGATTCTCGGGAAACTCCGCACCCATGGCCTGATCACCAGCCGGCGCGGCAATCAGGGCGGTTACACGCTCGCCCGGCCGGCCGACGAAATCTCGCTCTATGACATCCTGATGGCCGTCGAAGGCGGGTGTCTGCATCTGAGCGGCAACTTTCACGGGCGCAGCGGCCGGCGGCTCAAGCAGGTGTGGGGTGAGATCAGCGCCACCCTGATGGAAAAAACCAAGAGCTACACGCTCAACAAACTTTCCACCAAGAATCCGACCGAGATGTATTACATCTGAGCGGAGGAGCGTCTCGCCCTGTTGCAGGGCCGTTGTAAGGCGGGCGCTGATCCCGCCCTGATTTTGATCGCTCCCGCAATGGCGGTTGGCCCGCACCCGGGCCGCGTGGAGCAAAGAGCCGCGGCGCACCCCTGCGCCGCGGCTCCTGCACACACTCTGCCCATGCAGAAAATCAGAAGCGGAAATTTGTCCCGACGGTGAAACCGGTGTTCTGGTGGTTGTCGCGATCGAGGCCGGCGGTCACCGCCCACTGGCTGGTCACCCAGTAGTTGGCCTTGACGCCAAAATCCCATTTCTCGCGCTGGGTCAGGCTGGGGGTGCCTTGATATTTGACGAATGGCGTGAGCGTGAATGCGGGTGCCAGTTGAAACTCCGCCCCGACCGCCGCGTCCCAAATGAACGAATTGTCCCTCGTTCCCGCCACTTTTTCCCACGCATAGCCGCCGCCGGCCTCCACGTAGGGTTTGCCCCACGAATAGGCCGTGCTGAATGCCCGCAGCGCCGCCGTGATCGCCTGTTGTCTGGTGGTCGAGCCGTTTCGCGTCAGATCATAGGAGAAAACGCCGTCGAGCCCGGTGTTGAGCGTCTGGTTGATGTCGAAGTGATAGTCATCCGCGTGGGCCGACGTGTTGTTCAGATCGACGTAGCTGTATGTCAGGCCGGCATAGGTCTGGCCGAGCAGGCCCATCGTGCCCGAGACCGGAACCGGCCGGGGATCGTCGGCGCGGGCCGCGGCAGCCAGGCCAAGAGTCATGGCGGCGAACAAGAGCGATTTGATGATGATCTTCTGTTTCATGTTGGGTTGGGTTTGTTGGCGACATCACGAATCCTGTGTTGTGATGACACGGGTAGAAACACGCGGCCGGTGGCGGAGTTCCGCCGGGAAAAAACTTCGCCAGATTAAGTTTCTTTTTATGGAACCGGCGATTTGCGGATTTGTCGCCCGCGGGTCTTTCCTCGCGACCCCGCCGCAGCTTCTCGTCACTTGCCAACCCTGGCGTTCTGGCTAGCTTGGTTTCCCCATGAAAATCATCCACGCCCTCCCCCTCGTTGCCACCCTGCTTTTCTTTTCCCGGGCCTCCGCTGATCCGTTGAAGGTCGGTGATCCGGCGCCGGCCGTCACCGGAATGACCGATGCCGGCGAAAAGATCAACCTGGCCGATGTCTACAAGAAGCAGCCTTACACGCTGGTCTATTTTTATCCGAAAGCCGACACGCCGGGCTGCACCAAGCAGGGTTGCTCGTTGCGCGACGGTTACGAGGCGCTCACCAAGAAGGGCGTCGCGGTCATCGGCGTCAGCCACGACAACGTGGCGGCGCAAAAGGCCTTCAAGGAAAAATACCACCTGCCGTTCATCCTGGTGGCCGACCAGGACAAGGCCGTGAGCAACGCCTTCGGGGTTCCGGATTATCCGGCCACCAGCCTCGCCCATCGTTCCGCCTACCTGATCAAGGACGGAAAGATCATCTACACCGACTACAAGGGCACGACCGAGAAACAGGCCGACACCATTCTTGCCGAGCTCGCGAAGCCCGGCCTTTGAGGAACTCGTCCTGCTTGTCTTCAGCCGCGGCTGTCCGTCGCGGCTTTTTTATTGGTCAAAAACCTGGGCGCAGAACCGTGAGTCCGGCCCCCGTCCCCGGGTGACCCGCCGGATCAAAGGTCCGCGTCATTAACCGGAGCGAGCACCGCGGCGTGCGGATCGAGCCGGGCCCGTTCGATCCAATCGCGGAAAAGCGCCATGTGGGCCAGCCACTCCGCCGGCAGCGGCGCCGCCACGAGATCGATGATCCGCCAGGCTCCGGTTTCATCGGCCACCACGTTGCGGTCATGCGTGTCGGCCACCAGCCACGGCACCCCGTCGAAGAAGGCCAGGCGCGGGTGATCGCGGTCCGCCCGCAGAAATCGCGAGGGAATCGGAATAAGCTTTTCCGGCGCGAGTCCCGACAGGTCGGTCTGCTCCGGCAGCAGACGGCCGAAAGTCTGTTTGGCCACCACCGTGCCCTCGGGCGTGACGCCGACGATCTCGGTCGGAATGCCGAATTGGTGCGTGAGACTCAGTTTTTCAAACAACCTCCGGTAGCTGCCGGGCACGGCGGTGGCCTCGAGCAGATCGCCCTCGCCGCGACGGAACGCAAACGTCGCCCCGACCTCGCCGCCCTCGCGGAACAGGAAAAATTTATAGACCGAATGCTGCGCGTCGACAAACGCCAGCGCCTCCACTCCGCCGCCGATGCGCCGCAGTTGCACGCTGTCGGTCTCAAAGGGATCCTCCGCCTCCGCGCTGAAGCCGAAGACTGCAAACGGAACAAACGGCAGGCGGCGACGAAATTCCCGGATGGCCTCGCCCAAGGCGGCCCATTCGCGGCCGCTCGCCTCCAGCAGGCTTACTTCGTCTTCCTGGACGAGGACGAGATCGCGGTCCTGATCTGTGCGGATACCGCATTGGGTTGCCGCCGCGCCCAGTCGTTCGAGCGCCCGAAGTCGTTGCCGGTGACCGTCCAGAACAGCGGCCCATCCTTCCGCGCCGGGGAGGCGGGAGCCGGTGAGGTGGGTGGGTCGTCCGGTGAACGGGTCTTTTTGCTGCATGACTCGGCCATGCGCCCAAGGTCGCGGCGGCCGCACCCGAACGCAAAAACTATTTGCGCGCAGGTTGTTCACAGGCCGCGCGCAAGGCGAGCCAACATCGGGTCAGTCCTCGACCAAGCGGTAACCGATGCCGGAGTCGGTTTTCAAATACACCGGCGAGTGGGGATTGGGTTCCAGCTTCTGCCGCAGGTGCGTCATGAAGACGCGCAGGTAATGGGTGCTTTCCTCGGCGTTGGGGCCCCACAAGTCGCGCAAAATCTGCCGGTGCGTGACAACCCGGCCGCGGTGCTGCACCAACAGGCGCAACAGGGCGTATTCCCGGCCGGTGAGGTGCACCTCCAGCCCGGCCTTGGCGACCTTCCGCCGGGCCAGATCCACCTCCACGCCGCCGAAGCGGACAATGCTCACGCTGTTTGCCGGCTGGGCACGGCGGAGCAGCACCCGCATGCGCGCCAGCAGTTCGCCCCCGCTAAAAGGTTTCGTCAGGTAGTCGTCCGCGCCCGCATCCAAGGCGGCGATCTTGTCGGAGTCCCCGCCGCGCACCGAGAGGATAAGCACGGGAATCTGGCTCCACTCCCGCAGCCGGCGGAGAACGTCGATCCCGCCGAGGTCGGGCAGGCTCAGGTCGAGAATCACCGCATCGGGGCGCTGCAGGGCCGCCTCGTTGAGTCCCAGCTGGCCGCTTTCGGCCTCGCGTACCCGGTAGCCGGCGGTTTCGAGCGTGAGGCGAAGCAGGCGACGGATTTGCGCTTCATCGTCGACGATCAGGATTTCGAGCAGGGTGGTCGCTTCGGTCATGAACGCGCTTATTACCGGGCATCGCCTCGCCGGGGTAAATGGCAAAACAGGCCCGGCCCGCGATTCCCCGCTCCGTCAGTGTCTTCCGTGCCGGGAGAAATACCAAAGCATCACACCGAATCCGATCACCTGCAGGATGACAAAAAATATGATCAGCGGCAGCACACGAAACCGGCCTTTCCACGGCTTGACCGGCTGCAGATTGCGGTAGCGGCCGATGAGCTCGACAATTTCGTAGTCGTCGAGTTCGGCTTTCATCTTCGCGGCGTTCTCATAGCGTTCTTCAGGATTCCGGGCCAGTGCGTGCAGCACGATTTCTTCCATCACCGGTGTCAGGTGTTCGTTGATCTTGCGCGGAGCCACGGGATCGCCCGTCGTGCGGACGTTCATCACCACATAGGGGCTTTCGCCCTCGAACGGAACCTTCCCGGTGACCATTTCATAAAGGATCGCCCCCAGGCTGTAGATATCAGTGCGGTGGTCACCCCGGCGACCGTTGACCTGCTCAGGCGCCATGTAATCTGGCGTGCCCATGGTGGGCGAGAACCCGGCGAAGGTAAGGCGGCGCATGCGGGCCGCCTTGGCGATGCCGAAGTCGAGGATGCGGATGCTGCCGTCATCGCAGACCATGATGTTCTGCGGTTTCAAGTCGCGGTGCACGATGTTCCGCTGGTGCATGTGCTCAAGCGCCTCGCAGATGCGGCTGGTAATCTTCGCCGCCGCCTTTTCCGGCAGGGGCCTGGTAGCCTCCATGATCTTGTCGAGTGTCCGGCCTTGAAGGAATTCCATGACCAGATACGGCCGGCTTTTCGGCTTACCGACCGGGATGATCTTGAGGATATAGGGATGGTCGAGCTGCCGCCCGATCTCCTCCTCGCGTTGGAAACGGGTGAAGGTGGCAACATCACTTTCAAACTGCATCAATGGCACTTTCACCGCCACGATCTCCTGGGTCTGGTGGTCCCGGGCCTTGAAAATGCACGCCATGCCGCTGCGGCTGATGAGCTCGGTCAGCTCAAAGCGCTCGTCGAGGACGCTGCCCGGTTCGAGTTCATTGCTCATGTTGTTGGTGGAAGGATCGCTATAAATCAGGGTGCCCCGGAAATTCTTGATCAGGTCGAGCTGGTCGACCCGGATGATCTGCAGGGAGATGTTGTCATCGACCTGCCGTTTTTCTGCCAGCGCGATCAGGCGCTGACAAGCCTCCTGCGGCGGATAGTGGCTGGTGACGTCGCAGATCTCCTCGTCCACCACGAAAGCATAGAGGCCGTCCGAACACTGCACGACGATGTCACCCTTGAGCAGTTCCTCGTGTCCGACGTCGAACTTCGCGATCGGTTCGTGCCCGACGCTGCGGGTGAGCACCGAGCGCATCGGACTGGTCATCGCCCAGTGCTCGTGCATGACGCGGAATTTAACCGACAGGGCCACGTAGCAGTGGTCGGTGGTCAGCCGGCGGATCTGGCCGTTCCGCACCAGATAGACCCGCGAGTCGCCGACATGCGCGACATGCAGCGCATTCTCCCGAAACACGGTGACGGTGAGCGTCGTGGCCATTTTCCCCTGGTCGGGACTCGCCTGGGCAGTGTCATAGACCGCCTGGCTCGCCGCATCGAACATCGCCCGCTGCAGGATGGAAAGCGGCGCGGCGGGCGCGGCCTTCTGGAAAACAATCAACGCGGCGGTCACCGCCAGCTGGCTGGCAAGCTCACCCCGGCTCTCTCCGCCTACCCCGTCTGCGAGCATCCACGCCATGCCCGAGGTCCGGGCCCGGGTTTCATCGTTGGGCTGCCAGAACGAGATAAAATCCTCATTTATCTCGCGGACTGGGCCGGTTACGGAGAGTTGCGCATGGGTGACTTTCACAACCGGAAAAGAAGTGCGGCCCCCGACATCACCCGGGGGCCGCTCCTGTCCATTGATCCAACCTCTCTATGTTTGGACCGGGGCAGAAATTAAAATCGGTTTGTTGGCCGCCTTGCTGCGCCGCATCAAGTAGATTACGCCCCAAATACCCCAGATTGCCACGATCCCCAGGGCGATGTAAGGCTCCTTCCAGCTCATGCCGGGCACCAGACTCGAGCCGTTAACCGGCAGCGGCCCGATGAGGTAGAACAGCATGCAGGTGAAGTTCGCAACCACCCCGAAGATCGGCACGACCATGTGTTTGAACCCGTGGAAACTGTGATGTTCCCTGAACGCCACTATCGCCACGATACAGGTTGTCATGTAGAGCAGGAACGTGCCGAAATTGCTGATCAGGGTGATGAGCACGAGCGTGTTTGGCAGCTTGGCGTAGGTTTCGGGCGCAAATAGTCCGAAGCCGTACCACAGGTTGTGCTTGTCGAGCGCCGCGGGTGTGGTGCCTCCCAAGTACACCCAAACCGTGATGATGCCGATGAAGATGGAGATGATGCCCAGCACCCAGATGGCCCGGTGCGGCGTCAGGTTCTTCTCGTGCAGCATGCCGAAATGCGCGCCCATTTCTTCGTCCCGGCCCATCGCGTAGGTGACCCGCGCCCCGGTATTGAGGCAGGCGAGCGTTGTGCCGATCAGGGCGAGGAATACCGTAAGCGCCTGGACCAGCATGAAGGCCGTGCCCGCCTTGGCACTGCCGAAGGCCCAGGTGCCCACGATCTTCATCATGTCACCGATCGGTGCGCTGGAAGCGCCGGCGTTGGGCATCGTATAGCCGTTGTTCAGGAAATAATTGGCGCAGAAATATTCGATCAAGTAACAAACCGCGCCCTGGATGACGAGGGAGAGGATGATCGCCCGCGCCACATCCCGCTTGGGATTCTTTGCTTCCTCCGCCATCGAGGACACGGATTCAAAGCCGACCAGGCAAAGGATGGCGATGCAGGCCTGCACGAACGTCCAGCTGAAATTGTGCGGAGCCATGACTGAAGCCGCCGAGCTGTGGTAATTGAAAGTCAGCGGATCCGTCGTGCTGCCGGCGGTACCGGTGAGGCCTCCATCCTTTTCGGTGTAGCTGATGGTAAACGGCGTGGCGACGATGTGCCCGTCCTTGTCCTTGACCCATTTGCCGTCCTTGTCCTTTTGGAAAAGCGGATAGGGATCGCCACTGGCCAGGCCCATCGCAGTCAGGGTGGCCAGCACGTCGGCATCCTTGTTCTTGGCCTTGTTCAGGTCATCGTCGGCCACGGAGCGATCCTGTTGTTTGATCGCCGCAAGCGGCACGGGCTTGCCGTCTTTGTCCAGCACCGGGGCGCCCTTGTCGTCCGTTGCGTTGAGCACCTTGCCTTTGTCATCGGTCTGGTATTTCGGCGAGCCGTCGGCCCAGGTGTCGGGTACCGGGGCACCCTTGTCATCGGTCACATTGACTTGGTCCACCTGATAATTGATGGCCGTGCCGTTGGACAGATGGATGGCGGTCGCGCCTTCCGTATGGCTCATGCGGTAGCCCAGCGCCATGACTGAGAATACCATCAGGGCGAGGATCTGGATGACGTTCATCGCAATGTTAACGCCGGTCGAACCGGCGACACCACGCTGGGCGATCCAAGAGACGAAGAGGGAGAAGACAACACAGATGATGATCATCAGCAGCGGACTGTTGTAGCTGCCACTGAAAGTATCCGGCCAGAACTGGGAAGCCAAGTATCCGCCCAGCAACGCCGTCACGCCGACCATCAGGCCGGGATAGATCCAGTAATACAAATGGCTCGCCCAACCGGTAAAGAACTTGATGACACGGGCGTACTTGAAAGCCTTTTTCTTGGACAGGAATGCCTGCTCCGCATAAAAGTAGGAAGAGCCGGTGCCGGGATACAGCTTGGAGAGTTCGGCATAACTGATTGCCGTTGCCAGGCAGAGCAGCAGGGCCACGAAGAAGCCGAACCACATCGCCGCGCCAGCCATTGGGGCACCGTAGAGTGCCTGCTCCTCATAAGTCAGCCAGAGAAACGCGCCGGGGGCGATCAGGGCCATCGCATTGAACGTCAAGCCTGTGAGCCCGAGGGTGGGCTTCATTGAGGCGGTGTTTTTTTCAGCCATGGTTATTTTATGTTGAGGGGTTGCTGTCGTTGAACACCCAACGTGACTGCACCCATTATACCATCCGGCGCTAAGGAACCGCTAAGAACCATCGCAGAGCCGCTAAGAAATCGTTAAGATCAGCCAACCCGCCTAGAATTCGTCGAGCCTCCGTCGGCCGCGCTCACCACCCGGGAAACTCCGATCTCTTGTCATCTCGATGCACCCGCCACCACTTGCGCACGGCAACACCCGACCAGATGGCTTCAGCGACACCAAA
>JBBIHQ010000010.1:5648-44713 GCA_037446975.1 Opitutia bacterium | reverse complement strand
CCCGCCACCACTTGCGCACGGCAACACCCGACCAGATGGCTTCAGCGACACCAAAGGGCCAAGCGCCCTGCAGAAATCCGTAAACGGAGCCCAGCAGACAGGCGGCGGCAAACGCCAGGACAAACCACCGGCTCCTTTCCTCCAAAGCGTAGCATACCAGCATCGCCACGACCGCGAACAATCCGAAGAAGGTTAGCCGGTCCACGCCTGCGTCTAGTCCTCAATCAACCGGTAGCCAATGCCCGCTTCTGTCCGGAAGTGCCGCGGCCGATGCGGATCCGCCTCCAACTTCTGGCGCAAATGTGTCATGTGCACGCGAAGGTAGTGCGAATTCGCCTCAGCCTTGGGGCCCCATAACTCACGCAGGATTTGCCGGTGGGTAATCACCTTGCCGCGATGGGCAACCAGCAGTCGCAGCAGACCGTATTCTTTTCCCGTAAGTTTGACCTCGATCCCAGCTCGGCGCACCAGGCGCGCGGCCAGGTCCACTTCGATGTCGCCGAATTTCGTCAGGGCGGGCCGGTCGTCTGTCTGGATTCTCCTCAGGATGGCCCGCAGCCGCGCGGTGACTTCGGACGCGCCAAAGGGCTTCGTCACATAGTCGTCCGCCCCGGCGTCGAGTGCTTCCACCTTGTCATTTTCCGCCGCCCGCACTGTGACCACCAAGATCGGGAGGCGCGACCATTCGCGCAAACGCCGCACAAACTCCACCCCGCTCATGTCGGGCAGACCGAGGTCGAGGATGATGGCGTCCGGTGGATGCGTGGCGATTTCTGCCAGTCCGGTTTGGCCGGTGTCAGCCTCGCGTACGGCAAAACCAGCCGCCTCGAGACTGATCCGCAGCAAGCGGCGGATCTGTATTTCGTCATCGACGACCAATATCGTGGATTTTTTCCCCGGAGTGCTCATTCGCTTGGCACTGCGCCCGGTGGAGTGTGGGGTAGATAAAGGGTAAAAACGGCGCCGCCGCCGGGATTCTCCCCCACCATGATCTCGCCTCCCTGAGCCGTCACAAAACCGCGGACGATGGAGAGCCCCAGGCCCAGGCCGCCGGCGCGGGCGGCGTCTCCGCGCTCGAATTTCTTGAACAGCCGCTCTTTCATGGCCACGGGAAACCCGGGTCCGCGGTCCGCTACCGTGAAGTACACCCGCTTTCCCCCGCGTTCGATGCCCGCGGTGAGAAAGACCGCCGTATCCGCCGGCGTGTGCAGCGTGGCATTGAGGAGCAGGTTGGCCAGCGCCTGTTCCGTCAGCGCAAAATCCACGCGTACCGGCGGCAATTCGTCGGACATGATCACCTCCAGTGGATGCCCGGCCAGCGCATCGCGCACGCCGTCCAGGGCGGCATTGACGATGTCGCGGGCGTCGCACCAATCGATTTTCGGCTTGAGCGCGCCGCTCTCCAGCCGGGTTTGATCAAGCAGGTTGCCAACCAGACGGTTCAGCCGCCGCGCCGCGGTGCGCACCTCCTCCACCAGGCTGGCTCGAAGCGGCGCCTCGGCCACGGCGAGGTTCTCCGCCGCCGCGGTGATGACGGCCAGCGGCGTCCGCAACTCGTGTGAAACGCTGTCGAGCAGTGTGCGGTGGAGTTTTTCGGACTCCGCCAGCAGTTTTTCGCGCTCACCCGCCGCCCGCAGATGGTCGCGTTCGACGATGAGCGCGAGCTGCCGGGCAAACGAATCCAGCAGATCGCGCTGCGCCAGCGTGAGTGTCCCTTCCTCGGCCAGGGTCAGGCCGAGGACGCCGACGGCATGCTCTTCGCGGACCAGCGGCACGTAATAGCCGGTGCTGCTGGGCAGTGTGTCCGTGAAGCGGCCGGCCGGCCGGCGGTTTTGAAAGGCCCATACCGCCACGGCCCGCTCTTTATCCTCCACGGCCTGCGACCCGGCAAAATGCGGGTATACTTCCTGCCCTGATTCATCGGCCAGCAGCAGCGTGGTCTTGGCGCCGAACAGTTCGTCGGTCTGGCGCAGGGCGGCGAAGACCGCATCGTCCAGTGTCCGCGCCTCCGCCAGCGCGCGGGTGAGCTGGAAAAGCGCGGTGGCCCGTTCCTCGCGCAGCCGTTCGTGGCGCGCCTGTGCCCGGATGCGGGCCGTGAGTTGGCCGGCGATGAGAGCGACGATGAAATACGTACCAAAAAGCGTGGCATCCTCCACCTTGTTGATCTGAAAGGTGTACCGGGGTGGAATGAAAAGATAGTTCCAGGTCAACGCACTCACCACGCCGGACATGAGCACGGGGCCGCGGCCAACCCGTAGGCTCAATGCGATTACGGCCAGCAGGTAGACAAGGCCGACGGCAAGGTAGTAGTTTTGCGGCAGGAGGAATCCGCCCAGCGTCACGGCCGCGATGACCCCCGCCACCCAGCCATATTCCTGCGGCCCGCTGTGCCACGGCGCATCATAGTCCAGCCACTGCCGGTGGCGGGGCCCGCTTTCCGCTGGAACCACATAAATGTCGATATTGCCCCCCAGCCGCACGAGCCGGTCCACCAGCGTGCCCCCGCGCAGAATATCCAGCCAGCGCCGGCTGCGTGGTTTCCCCACCACGATCTGCGTGGCGTTCCGTTGCAGGGCCACTCGCACCAGCGCCGCCGCCGCATCTTCATCGTGGGTCAGGACGACTTCCGCCCCAAGTTCGCGCGCCAGCGCCAGATTCTTGTCCAGCAACCGTTGGGCTTCGGGGTTGAGCGTCGCGGAGCCCTCGACATAAACCGCGAGCCAAGGCGCGCCCAGCGCCGCGGCCATCCGCCGGGTCCAGCGCACCAGCTGGGTGGAGAACGGACTGGGTCCCACCGCGACAATCAGCCGTTCTCCGCTGCGCCAGACGGTCTGTTTTGCGCTGCCGGCCCGCATGGTGCGCAACTGTCGTTCCACGCGCTCCGCCGTGTAGCGGAGAGCGAGTTCGCGCAGGGCATTGAGATGGGAGTCCTGAAAAAAGCCGGCCTGGGCGGCCGCGGCACGTTCACCGAGATAGACCTTCCCCTCGCGCAACCGCTCCAGCAACGCCTCGGAGGTGAGGTCGAGCAGTTCCATTTCGTCCGCCAGGTCGAGCAGCGAGTCGGGCACGGTCTCATGGACCGGCGCCCCGGTGATCTGCCGCACAGCGTCGGCCCGCGATTCCACGTGCTGGATGTTGAGGGTCGTGAAAACCTCGCTGCCCGCTTCGAGCAGTTCCAGGACATCCTGCCAGCGTTTCGCATGCCGCGAGCCGGGGGCGTTGGTATGCGCCAGTTCGTCCACCAGCACAATGCGGGGCTGGCGCGCCAGGAGGGCTTCGAGATCCATTTCCGTCAGGTTCGTTCCGCGGTATTCAACGGACCTGCGCGGAACAACCGCCAGTCCCGCCAGAATCGCCTCGGTCTCCGCCCGCCCGTGGGTCTCCACGACGCCGACCGCGATGTCGACCCCGGCGACGCGTTCCTGTTGCGCGGCCCGCAACATGGCGTAGGTCTTGCCGACACCGGGACACATCCCGAGGAACACTTTCAGGCGACCGCGTCGGGCCCGGGCCTCCTCATGCTTCAGCGAAGCCAGCAGCGCGTCGGGGTCGGGGCGAACATTGGACATATCAATTCTTCTGCCCGGCAGATTGCCGGACCGGACGCTTGAAAGCCATCTTCATCGGGCCGGGAGCAGCAAAAGCGCGGTCATCATCACCATCCAGCACAACACGGCTCCGGCGACAAACCGCAGCACGCTGCGCCGGGTGCGGGCCGTCACCTCCGGATTGATTTTCAACCACGAGATATCCAACAGCCAGCGGACCCCGCGGGAAAGCTCGCCGTCGGCCAGCGACAACCACTCGAAATCATCGGAAATAAAGCCTTCCGCAACCAGCTCGTGAATGAACCGGCGTTTGCGCTGCTCGCTAAAGGTGTTGCGCGTCGCGCGGATGGTCACGGTTGAAGATGAACTCTCCACCTGGACATGGGTGTCCACGTCCGGGAAATAAAACTCATAACAACAAGGCGGGGTCGACTGGGTTTGCATGGCTGGCTCCTTGCTTTGCGGCGGATGGATGGATGGCGGGAGACTGGGGACAAAAAATCAGGGTTTGGCGGAAGTGCCGGGCCAGTCGACACGCGACGGACCCGCCTGCCGGTGGCTGGGATCAGCAAACCAGAACACCACCCCCAAGCCGGCGAGTAGCAGCAGAATAACCAGAAAGGTCACCTGGTTGCGCGGCATCGGACGGGCTTTTCGCATGACGTGCCTCCTCTATTTGCTCGGGTTACGGTTCATTTCGCCCGGATGGATTTATCGAGCGCGAGATTGAGCTGGAGAACATTGACCGTCGGCTCGCCGAAAACGTCCCAGTCGCGGTCGCGACTGATTCGTGCCACCAGTGCCTGCACCCGGACAAGCGGCAGGCCGCGAACCTTTGCCACCCGGACGGCCTGCAGGGTGGCGTTGGCGAGACTGATATGCGGATCGAGACCGCTGCCGGAAGAAGTGACCGCATCGGCCGGCACCGGGGTGTCGGCTGACAAGCCGTTGGCGTTGCGATAAGCCGTCACGGCGGCTTTGATGCTGTCGGCGAGCTTCTGGCTGGTCGGACCGAGGTTGGTGCCGGAGGAGCTGGTGGCGTCGTAGCCCGTGCCGGCGGCGGACGGACGCGGATGGAAATACTTGTCGCCCGAGAAATTCTGGGCCAGGAGCAGGGAGCCGTGCACGGTCCCGTCCTGGCCGGTGACAAGGCTGCCGTTGGCTTTACCGGGAAAAAACACCTGCGCTCCGGCCCAGACCGCGAGCGGATAGGCGCCGCAAAGCAACACGGCGAAGACCAGCGTGAGCAAAAGGGAGGTCTTGAGCTCGACGAGAAAGGTTTTCATGGGAAAATATTCAGACGAGGTGAACCGCATTGATCAGGACATCGATGAGCTTGATGCCGACGAAGGGAATGATGATGCCCCCCACCCCATAAACGAAGAGGTTGCGGCGGAGCATGGCGGCGGCACCAACCGGCCGGTAGGCAACTCCACGCAGCGCGAGCGGGATGAGCGCGATGATGACGAGGGCGTTGAAGATGACGGCACTCAAAATGGCACTCAACGGCGACACCAGGCCCATGATGTTGAGCGGCGCGATGGCCGGAAAAGCGCCGACCAGCATGGCCGGGATGATGGCAAAGTATTTCGCCACGTCGTTGGCGATGCTGAAGGTGGTGAGCGAGCCCCGCGTGATGAGCATCTGCTTGCCGATCTCGACGATCTCGAGAAGTTTCGTGGGGTTGCTGTCGAGATCGACCATGTTGCCGGCCTCCTTGGCCGCCTGCGTTCCCGTGTTCATGGCCACCCCGACGTCGGCCTGGGCAAGTGCCGGAGCATCGTTGGTGCCGTCGCCGGTCATGGCCACGAGATGACCCTTGGCTTGCTCCTCGCGAATGCGGGCGAGTTTCATCTCCGGCGTGGCCTGCGCAAGAAAATCGTCCACGCCGGATTCGGCGGCAATCGCGGCTGCCGTCAGTGGATTGTCACCCGTGATCATGACGGTGCGGATGCCCATCGCCCGGAGCTGGGCGAAACGCTCCTTGATGCCGCCCTTCACCACGTCCTTGAGGTGGATGACTCCGAGGACCTCGGGGCCCTCGGCTACGACGAGCGGCGTGCCGCCCGTGCGGGAAATCGCATCCACCGCCTCGGTGACGCCCGCAGGATAGGTGCCCCCCTGCGCCTCGACCCAGGCCCTTACGCTGGCCGCGGCGCCCTTGCGAATATGGCGGTGGTCCACGTCCACTCCGCTCATGCGGGTCTGTGCCGCAAACGGCACGAAGGTCGCGTGCGGCGCGGCAATCTCGCGTCCACGCAGGTTGAATTTCTCCTTGGCGAGGACGACGATGCTCCGGCCCTCGGGTGTCTCGTCGGCCAGCGAGGCGAGTTGCGCTGCATCCGCGAGCCGTTCGCGGGTGACACCGGGTGCCGGCACAAAGTCGCTGGCCTGGCGATTGCCCAGGGTGATCGTCCCGGTTTTGTCGAGCAGGAGGACGTCGATGTCGCCGGCCGCCTCGACCGCCCGTCCGGAGGTGGCGAGTACGTTGCGCTGGAGCAGGCGGTCCATGCCGGCAATGCCGATCGCACTGAGCAGCCCGCCGATGGTCGTGGGAATCAGGCAGACGAGCAGCGCGATGAGCGTTGTGAGGGAAAAAGCAACGCTCGCATAAAGGCCGAAAGGTTTCAGCGCGATGATCACCAGCAGAAAGATGATCGTCAGCGCCGAGAGCAGGATGGTCAGCGCGATCTCGTTGGGCGTTTTCTGGCGTTGCGCACCCTCGACCATGGCGATCATCCGGTCGATGAAGGTGTTCCCGGGCTCGGACGTGATCCGGATGACGACGCGGTCGCTCAGCACGCGCGTGCCGCCGGTAACTGCGCAGCGATCGCCGCCGCTCTCACGGACGACGGGGGCGGATTCGCCGGTGATGGCCGACTCGTCGACCGAGGCGATGCCTTCGATGACATCGCCGTCAGCGGGAACGACATCACCGGTTTCGCACACCACCAGGTCGCCCTTGCGCAGGTCGCTGGCCGCAGTTTTTTCCTCACGTCCGTCGTGGAGACGGCGGCCGAATGTCTGGGTGCGGGCACGCTTAAGCGTGTCCGCCTGGGCTTTGCCGCGGCCTTCGGCGACGGCCTCGGCGAAATTGGCAAAGACGACGGTGAAGAGCAGCCAGAGAGCGACCTGGAGGACATAGCCGAGCGGCTCGGTTGAGGTGAACAGCTGCTCAAACGTGAGCAGTGCGCCGATCAGCGTGACAAACATGACCGGGTTTTTCAGCTGCGCGCGCGGATCAAGCTTCTTGAAAGACTCAACCACCGCCTGGCGCAGGATCTGCCGGTCGAAAAGGGAGACGGCCTTGGTGCTCATGCAATTGGAAAGGAGTGAGGGTTGGACGAAAAGTGCCGGCGTTCAGAACAGTGTGCCCGTCCCCATGAGGAAGTGTTCGACGATCGGGCCCATCGCCAGGCCGGGGAGAAAAGTGAGCGCGCCGACCAGCACGACCGTGCCGACGAGCAGCACGACGAACGTGAGACCCTCGACCTTGAACGTACCGGCACTGGCCGGAACCGGTTTTTTGGCCGCCAGGTTTCCGGCGAGCGCGAGAATCGGGACGATCATCAGGAAGCGTCCGATGAGCATGGCCAGTCCCATGGTCGTGTCCCAGTGGGTCTCGTTGCCGGTGAGACCCGCGAAGGCGGAGCCGTTGTTGCCGACGGCCGAGCTGTAGGCGTAGAGAATCTCGCTGAAGCCGTGTGGGCCAGCGTTGTTGAGCCCGGCCTGACCCCAGGAGGCGATGCTGGCCCAGGCGGTGAAGCCCAGGACGGTGGCCGCCAGCACCATGAGCACCAGCATGACGAGCTTCACGTCATAGGCCTGGATCTTCTTGCCCAGATATTCCGGGGTGCGGCCGACCATCAGGCCGGCGATGAACACCGCGAGGATCACGAATATCAGCATGCCGTACAGTCCGGCGCCGACCCCGCCGAAGATGACCTCGCCGGTTTCAATGTTGAACAGCGGCACCAGCCCGCCGAGCGGCGTGAACGAATCGTGCATCGCGTTGACCGCGCCGCACGAGGCATCGGTGGTGATGGTGGCAAAGAGCGCGGAATTGAAGATGCCGAAGCGCACCTCCTTGCCCTCCATGTTGCCGTCCGCCGCGACCACGCCGAGTTTCTGGTGAATCGGATTGCCCGCGGCCTCGGCCTGCCAGCAGACGAGCACGCCGGCGACAAACATGGCGAACATGGCGCCCCACACGGACCAGCCGTGCCGCTGGTTTTTCACCATGCGGCCAAGGTAGTAGGTAAGCGCGCTGGGAATCGCAAAGATCGAGAGGATCTGGAAGAAATTGGCGAGCGGGGTGGGGTTCTCGAAGGGATGGGCGGCGTTGGCGTTGACATAGCCGCCGCCATTCGTGCCGAGCATCTTGATTGCGATCTGCGAGGCCATTGGACCCTGGACGATGGTCTGCGTGTCGACAATCTGATCGACCATCACGGGCGTCTTGCCGTCGGCGGCAAGCACGGGCTGGCCTTTGTCGTCGGTCTTGGCGACCGGCGTGGTGTAAGGCTCGAACGTTTTCGCCACCGTGTAGGGCCTGAAGTTTTGAATGACGCCCTGCGAAACGAGAAACAGCGCGAATACCAGGCAGACCGGCACCAGCAGGTAATAGGTGACACGCACCGTATCGACCCAGAAGTTGCCGATGGTCTGGGCGGTCTGACGGGCGATGCCGCGGACGAGGGCCGCCGCGATCGCGATGCCAACCGCGGCGGACATGAAGTTGTGGATGGTCAGCGCCACCATCTGCGAGAAATACGACATCGTCGATTCCCCCCCGTAGAACTGCCAGTTGGTGTTGGTGGTGAAACTGGCGGCCGTGTTGAACGCGAGGTGCGGCGTGAGTCCGGGCAAGCCCTGGGGGTTCAGCGGCAGACGGTCCTGGAAACGCAGGATAAAATAGGTGAACAGCATGCTCACGAGGCTGAAGGCCAGCATGGCGGCCGTGTAGCCGACCCAGCCCTGCTCTTTCGCGGGATCAATGCCGCAAAGGCGGTAGGTAAGCCGCTCCATCGGGCGGACGAGGCCATCAAGCCAGGTTTTACCCCGGGCATCGAGCACCTGCACCAGATAAAGCCCGAGCGGCTTCGTGAGCAGGAGGAGCGCAACCGCATAAAGCGCAAACTGAAGCCAGGAATTGGGATTGTTCATGACAAAGGCGGTCAGAATTTTTCCGGCCGAAGCACGGCCACGACCAAGTAGGCGAGCAGGGCAAGAGCGATCAGGGCGAAAAGGAAGTTTTCCATGGCGGAAGCGGAAGGACGACGACGACGGGTCAGCGGACCTTCTCGCAAAACCCGGCGTAGGCGACGCAGAGGAGGAAAAAAGCCGCCGCAAGGGCGATGAAGGCGAAGTCGCTCATGGGCGGTCCTCCTGGTTCAAACGAGCGGGTGCGGCATCATTCAACGCGGGCAAATTCATGCCGGCACGATACCCGGATCCTCCCGCCGGACCTAATTAACAGATGGGCCAAAGCCATTAAGAAAACATTAACGCCAGGACCGGCCGGGTTCACCGCTCGAAAAAACTGTCGGAAAAGTAACCGGCCCGGGCTTGCGACCGGGCTTTTTTACAGAAAACCTCTCGCTTGACACCCCCACCCACTCCCCTGACTTTGGCCCTCTTTTTCTCCTCCATCCATGCAACCTACATTCCGCCCGCATCGCAAGAAACGCGCCCGCAAGATCGGTTTCCGCGCCCGCAAGGCCACTCGCGGTGGCCGCAAAGTCCTCGCCAGCCGACGTCGCAAGGGCCGCAAGCGGCTCACCGTCGTTTAAGATGAATCTGCGCGCCGTGCAACGGCTGCGGCGCAACGGCGACTTTTGCGCCGTTCGTGAGCAAGGGCGCCGCATCGACTGCGGCGCTTTTCTCCTGACTTGGCGAATGCGTGCCGCCAGCTCGCCCGCCGCCCCGGGCCGCGTGGGGGTGGTGGCCTCCCGGGCTTCCGTTGGTGACGCCGTTCATCGCAACCGGGCCAAACGCCGCCTCCGTGAAATCTATCGCCGCCATCAATCCCTTGTGCCCCCCGGCCTCGATCTCGTTTTGACCGCGCGGGCGGCCCTTCTCCGGCTTGATTTTTCCGAAGTTGAGCAAAAGTTCACCCAGGCGTGCCGCAAACTTGTCGCGCCGGTCCCGCCCTCGAACAATGTCTGAGAACCTCCAGCGCGCCGTTCCGATTTTCCCGCGGACGTCCCTCCCCGCTCGGATTGCCAGCGGACTCGTCCGGGCTTATCAGTTGACCGTGTCGCCGGCGCTGGTGGCGCTGAACCCGACGTGCGGCTGCCGTTTCGCCCCCACCTGTTCGCACTATGCCCGCCAAGCCCTGCTGGAACACGGCTTGGCTGCCGGTCTGTTCTTCACTGCCCGCCGGCTGGTGAAGTGCGGGCCGTGGCACCCCGGGGGCGTCGATCCGGTTCCTGTCCGCCGCCGGCCGGTCTGCACCAAAATTTCCGCCTAACCCTTTTCTTCATGGACAAAAAAAATACCGCCATCGGTGTGCTGCTGCTGGTTGCAGCGATGGTAAGTTTCTATTTCACGGCCCGGCTCGCCCCGCCGCAGCCACCCGCGGCACCAACCTTCACCCCCTCCAGCGGCAGCCCGCTGGCCAGGAACGAGGCGCCGCCCCCCGGACCCGCCCATTCGCCCGTCGATGTCACCTTGTCGGCCACCAAGGCCGGCCCCGACGCCCCGGCTGAATACGTCAGTCTCGCCAACAAATTCATCGATGTGCGATTCACCAATCTCGGCGGGGCCATCGACCGCATCGCCCTGGTGCAGAAAGCCGCCCACCTTGACGCCCGGGGCCGGCCGTCGACCGACCGCTATACCTTCAGTTCTTCGCTGGCCGCACCCGCGCTGAGCCTCGCGGATTTTCCCGGGGCCGACCGCCACACCGCCTACACCCTGGTTTCACAGACGGCAACCGAAGTGGTTTACCGCACGGTCACCAACGGGCTCGAGATCACGCGGCGGTACTCGCTGGCCAAGACCGCCGGCCTGGATGACTATCAGGTCCGCCAGGAAACCACGTTCCGCAACCTGACGGACAAGTTGCTGCCCCTGCCGCGGGCCTCGTTCAATCTCGGCACCGCCGCGCCGCTCAATGAGAATGACACGGGAATCTACCTGGACGCCAGTTACTCCGACGGCCAGGACACCACGTTCATCGCCCGCAGTGCGCTCGAGGGGGGCGGATTCTTCAGCAAAGCCCCGCCCCCGCCCTTTCTTGAACGCACCGCTTCCATCGCGTGGGCCGCGGTGAAGAACCAGTTCTTCACCATGATCCTCACGCCCGACCAGCCCGGCACCGGCGTGCGGATCGAACGCGTAAAGCTCGATCAACTGGCGCCCGATACCGACCGCAAGGCGTACGGCGTCACGGGCTACGCGCAGTTTGAGCTCAAGCCGCTGGCCCCGGGGGCGACCACGGTCTTCGGCGCCAATTTTTACGCCGGGCCCAAGGAATACAAACGCCTCTCCAACACCGACGTCTTCAAGCACGGGGAGGAGAAGATCATGCAATTCTCCACCGGCTTCGGCAAAATCTTCTTCTCGGGCTTCTTCGCGCCGCTGCTCCTGACGCTCATGACCTGGTTTCACTCGTGGATCCCTAACTGGGGCTGGTCCATCGTGGTGACCACGCTGCTGCTGAAGACCGTTTTCATGCCGTTCACGCTCGCCGCGTCGCGCTCCGCCAAGCGCATGGCCAAGCTCAATCCGCTCATGAAGGCCATGAAGGAAAAGTACAAGGACAACCCCCAGAAGATCCAGTCGGAGACGCTCAAGTTGTTCAAGGAACACAAGGTCAACCCGCTCGGCGGCTGCATCCCGATTCTCTTCACGATGCCGTTCTTCATCGCGTTTTTCATCATGTTGCAGAGTGCGTCCGAGTTGCGCTTCGCACCGTTCCTGTGGGCCCATGACCTTTCCTCACCCGACACGGTTTTCTCCCTCGGCGCCGTGACCCTCCCTATCCTGGGGCTGACGCACCTGAATCTCAACATTCTGCCTCTGATGATGGGGGCCACGATGTTCTATCAACAGCGGCTCACCCCGGCACCGACCACGGACAACGCCCAGGCCACCATGATGAAGATCATGCCCTGGATGGTCACCCTGCTCTTTTATAATTATGCCTCCGGCCTGGCGCTGTATTCGACGATCAACGGCCTCTTCACCATTCTCCAGCAGGTGATCATCAACCGCCTGCCCGAGGTGGAACTCGCGTCCGCCGGCGCCCCCGCGGCCTCCGGAACCATGAAGAACGTCACCCCCAAGAAGGGCCCGAAGCGCTAGGTGCCTGGCTCACCCGCCCGATCCTGATCCAAAATTTTCGCGCAGAGTTTCATCATGGCCGGCCATAACAAGTGGTCCAAAGTCAAACGGCTCAAGGCCGTCACCGACGCGCGCAAGGGCAAGGTCTTCTCGCGGCTCTCGCGCGAGATCACCATGGCGGCCAAGGCCGGCGGCGGCGACATCGAGGCCAACGCCCGGCTCCGCACGCTCGTCTTCAAGGCACGCGAGGCGAACATGCCCGCCGAAAACGTGGACCGGGCGGTCAAGAAAGGCACCGGGGAACTGCCCGGCGTGGTGTTCGAGGAGATAACTTACGAGGGTTACGGCCCCGGCGGGGTGGCTTTCGTCGTCCAGGTGACCACCGACAACAAGCAGCGCGCGGCGCAGGACGTGCGCTCAGCCTTCAACGAATACGGCGGCAACCTCGCGGGTTCCGGCGCGGTTGCGTTCCAGTTCCTGCACGCCGGCCAGTTTCTTGTGACAAAGGACCAAGCCAGCGAGGACCGGTTGCTCGAGGTGGCCCTGGAGGCCGGGGCCGACGATGTCATCACCACGGACCAGGGCTACGAGGTGCGCTGCAACATCCATGCCTTTGACAAGGTGGCCCTGGCGCTCGAGAAAAGCGGCATCCGGACGGACAGCGCCGAAGTTGCCTACATCCCCAATTCCCTGGTGCCCGTCGCCGATCTGCCCACCGCGCAGGCCATCCTCAAGCTTCACGACGCGCTCGAGGGCTTCGACGACGTGCAAGCGGTGTTTTCCAACGAGGAAATGGACGAGTCGGTGAGCGCCGCCGCCCAAGCCTGACGCCTATCTTTCCGGGGCGAACTGGGCGGCCTGCCGGGCGAGGGATTTTTCCAGGCTGCCGCACACCAGCTCGCACAGTTTGGGGATCGTCGGATCGGCGATGCGGTAGAATACCTGCAACCCGTCTTTGCGCCGCGACAGGACGTGCGCGGCGAGCAGGGTCTGCAAATGCCGCGAAACATTCGCCTGCGTGCCTCCGGTCAACCCAGCCAGTTCGGTCACGTTCTTCTCCCCGTCGAACAACGATTGGATCAAGCGCAACCGCATCGGCTCGGCCAGCACCGCAAAACGGTGGGCGACCAACTCAAGAACTCCATCGGGAAGGGCTTTGGGCATCGGCGGGAGCAAACAGGGGCTTGACATCATTACAACTATATGATCGTATGCGTATATATTGTCAAGCTCACTCTTATGAAAATCGACAACCTCATCCGCCTGCTCGCCGGCACATTTGTTCTGCTCGGCACCGCCCTTGCCCATTGGGTCAGTCCCTGGTGGCTGCTCCTGCCGGCCTTTGTCGGTCTGAATCTCATCCAGTCCGTTTTCACCGGCTTCTGTCCGCCCAGCCTGGTGCTGCGCAAGATCGGCTGGCTGGACGACAACGGCATCATCCATTGGGGCGGCCGCAATCCCGGCGCCTGACCACCGCCCTTCCCCACCTGTCCCGATGAACCATCTCCTCACGCGTTTTGCGCTCCCGATTCTAATCGGTGCCGTCCTCGGTGCCCTGCTGGGTTACTTTGGTCAATGCACCTCCGGCACCTGCCCGCTGACCTCCACCTGGTGGCGCGGTGCCCTCTACGGCGGTCTGATCGGATTGATCGCCGCGCTCAGCGGACGTTCCTCCTGACCCGCCATGTCGCTCCATAGAATTCTCGTCCCGTTGCTGGTCGCCACCGGCCTTGGCACCGTTTCTCTCCGTGCGGAACAGTGGACCCTCGACCGGGCGGTCGATGCGGCCCTGAAGAACAACCCCGACGCCCGCCTGGCCCAGCAACGCGCCGACGCCGCCGAAGCGATGGTGGAACAGGCCCGTTCGGCCTGGTATCCGCAGGTTTCCTTCCAAGGCCGCTATACGGAAACCAACAGTCCGATGATGGCGTTTGGCTCCATTCTCAATCAGCGCGCCTTTAACTTCGGACTCGATTTCAACCATCCCGGCCAGATCGACAATCTCAACGCCACCGGCACCGTGGCCTACAATCTCTATGGCGGCGGCCGCCCAACGGCGGGTCTGGCGGCGGCCCACTCGGGGGTCCGGGCCGCGGTCCAGGATGTCCGGGCCGCGCACAACCAGCTCTCCGCCGCCGTAGTCAAGGCCTACCTTGACATCCGCAAGGCGCACGAGGCCGTCCGCGCGCTCGACGCCGGAGCCAAGGCCTATGAAGCCGCCGTCGCCGTCGCCCGCGCCCGGTTTGACGCCGGTCAGATGCTCAAGGCGGATTTGCTCAGCCTGGAGGTGCAACTCGCCCAAACCCGCGAACAACTGGCGTCGGCACGCCATGGTGCCGCCCTCGCCGAACGCGCTTTCAATTTTGTCCTCGGGGCCGATAACCCCGCGGCGGAGGTCGAGCTTGCCGAGGACGATCCGGCTCTCGCCCGGATCACTCCGCCCACGGTCGCCGATTTCTCCAACCGCCCCGAATTGCTCGGCCTGCAGGAGCGGGTCCAGGCCGCCGAGGCCATGCTGCGCGCCGCGCGCGGTGGACGGAAGCCAACCGTCAACGCCTTTGCCAGCTACCAATACGACCAGGGGTGGAAGCTCGCGAGCCACGGGGACAGCTGGCTGGCCGGCGTTTCACTTGACCTGAACATTTTTGACGGCGGCCAGACCTCCGCCAAGATCCGGCAGAACCTTTCCGAGCTGGCCCAGGTCAAGGAGATGCTCCGTAAGGCGACGCTCGGCGTCGCCTTGGAAGTTGAGCAGGCCCGCCTGGCGCACGAATCCGCCCGGGACCGGCTCTCCGTAACGGATCAGTCCGTCGCCCAAGCCGAGGAAAGCGCCGCCCTCAGCCGCGCTCGATTCGAGAAGGGCCTGTTGCTCACCGCCGATCTCATCGGAGTTGAGGGCCGGTTGATCGAGGCGCGGATGCGTCACGCCTTTGCGGCCGCCGATGAACGTATCGCTGTCGCCGACTACCGGCGCGCGCTGGGCCTGCCGCTCTTTTCCTCTCCCTGACTCCCCCGCTCCATGAAATTACCTTCCCTTGTTTATTCTGTCGTTGCACTCGTCGTAGTCGCCGGTTGCTCCCGCCACGAAGATGTGGCCACGGCCGCTTCGCTCCCGCCTGTTCGCGTCCGCACCGCCCGGGTCCGCTTTGAATCGGTCCCGGCGCTGATCGAGATCACCGGCACAGTGCAACCGGTACGCCGCGCCACCCTTGCCGCGAAAATCATGGGTTCAATCGAGGAACTGCCCGTGGTCCTCGGCCAAAGTGTCCGGACCGGCGACCTGCTGGTTAAGATCTCCGCCGGCGAAATCTCCGCCCGCCTGACCCAGGCGCAGGCCCAGCTCGACCAGGCGCAACGGGATCTCACCCGGGAGCGCGATTTGCTGCAGAAGAACGCCAGTACCGCGGACATGGTTCGCAATCTTGAGACCCGCGTGACGCTTTCCACGGCCGCCGTGCGGGAAGCGGAGACGATGCTGGGCTACGCCGTCCTCCGCGCCCCGTTTGACGGCACGATCGCCCGCAAGTTTGTGGAGGCGGGCGATCTGGCTTCGCCTGGGGCGCCGCTGCTTGAAATCGAAGGCACCGGGGCGTTTCAGGTGGAGGCCGGCATTCCCGATTCCCTCGCCAGTGCGCTCAAGGTGGGCGCTGCCGCCAACATCACGATTACCTCCGCCGCCATCACTTTTGCCGCGCCGCTGGCCGAACTTTCGTCCGCCGCCGACGCCAATGCGCACACGGTCACGGCCAAGTTCACCGTCCCGACGGAAGTCATGGTTCGCTCGGGTCAGTTTGCCCGCCTGCAAATTCCCGGGGCGCCCATCCGGGCCCTGCTTGCCCCCGCCACGGCCGTGGCCCAGACCGGCCAGATGGAGTGCGTTTTCGTCGCCGGCGACGATCATCGTGCCGTCCTCCGGTTGGTGAAGACCGGCGCCGCCCGGGGCGACCGCCTTGAGATTCTCTCCGGCCTCGATGATGGGGAGCGCATCGTGCTCACCCCGCCGGCCGGACTGCGCGAAGGCCAGGCCCTGGAGGTTCAGCCGTGAGCCAGGGTCCCTCGTCCCCTTTCCCTGATCCCGCGAAGTATGGCTTCGCCGGCCGGATGGCGTCATTTTTCATCGACTCAAAACTGACGCCGATCGTCGTCGCGGCCTCCCTGTTGCTCGGATTCTTCGCCATCCTCATGCTGCCGCGGGAGGAGGAGCCGCAGATCAAGGTGCCGATGATCGATGTGATGGTCGCCATGCCCGGGGCCAGCGCCGCCGAGGTCGAGAATCGCGTCACCCGGCCGATGGAAAAGCTCCTCTGGGAGATCTCCGGCGTCGAATATCTCTACTCCACGGCCAGCCCCGGCGGCAACATGACGATCGTGCGGTTCAAGGTCGGCACCGACCTCGAGGCCGCGCTCGTCCGGCTCAACCAGAAACTGCAGGGCAATTTCGACCGCATTCCACTCAGTGTCAGTCCGCCGCTCATCAAGCCGCGCACGATCGACGACGTGCCGATCCTCGCCCTGACGTTTCACAGCACGAGATACGACCACGCAATGTTGCACCGGTTGGTGTCGCAGATCGACGATGCCGTGAAACAGATTCCGCTGGTCGCCGAGACGACCGTCATCGGCGGACAGCACCGCGAGATTCGCGTGCTGCTCGATCCGCAGCGGCTTGCTTCGCGCAATCTGAGTCCGGGTTACCTTGTGCCGATGCTGCAGCAGGCCAACGCCCAGGCGCTCACCGGGGCCCAGGCGTTCGGCAATCAGGAGACGCTGCTGCAGACCGGCACCTTTTTTCGCGACGCCCGCGACGTCGGCAACGTGGTGGTCGGCGTTTCCGATGGTCACCCTGTCTACCTGCGCGATGTGGCCACGATCGTCGACGGTCCGGCGGAGCCGGCAAACTACGTGCTTTTTGGCCGCGGCGGCGCGGCGGCGGCCGGCGAGGAATCCGCCGTCACGCTGAGCATTGCGAAGCGGCCGGGTGCCAACGCCATCGATGTGGTCACCGCCGTGCTCGCCAAGGTGGATGGGCTCAAGGGCACCCTGATCCCCGCCGACATCAGCGTCTCCGTCACCCGCGATTACGGGGCGACCGCCGCCGAGAAATCCAACGAGCTTCTCCTGCACATGGGCCTCGCGGTTTTCGGCGTGGCGGTGCTCATCCTGCTGTTTCTCGGCTGGCGCGAGTCGCTCGTCGTGCTGCTTGCCATCCCGGTCACCCTCGGCCTGACCCTGCTGGTCTTCTACCTTTACGGCTACACCCTCAACCGCATCACGCTCTTCGCCCTGATCTTCTCGATCGGCATCCTCGTCGACGACGCCATCGTGGTCGTCGAGAACATCGTCCGCCATATGGGCCTGCCCAGTTGCCGGCGCAAGCGCCTGCTGCAGATTGCGGTCGAAGCGGTCGATGAAGTGGGGAACCCCACCATTCTCGCCACCTGGGCGGTGATCGCCGCCGTGCTCCCCATGGCCTTCGTCAGCGGGCTGATGGGACCCTACATGCGCCCGATTCCGATCGGTTCGAGCGCGGCGATGCTATTCTCGCTCATGGTCGCGTTTGCGGTCACGCCGTGGGCGGCGCTCAAGGTTCTGCGCGGGCACGTTCATCGCGACCCGGAGGCCGCCGGCTTTGTCGATGCCCCGCTCACCGAGGAGGAGGAAGCGGCCGATGAGACAATGCCGGACAACAGATTTACGCGGCTCTACCAGCGCGCCATGCGCCCCCTGATCGAACACCGCGCCTGGCGCTGGGGCTTTCTCGCCATCGTGGCGGCCGCCACGGTCGCCGCCATGGGGCTGGTTGGAATCGGTGCGGTGAAGGTCAAAATGCTGCCCTTCGACAACAAGTCGGAGTTCCAGATCATCCTCAACATGCCCGAAGGCAGCACCCTGGAGCAGACCGCCCGCGTGGCCCGGGAAATGGCCGCGGCCATCCGGCCGGAACCCGAGGTCCGCGATTACGAGGTCTATGCCGGGACCGCCTCGCCGTTCAACTTCAACGGCCTTGTCCGCCACTATTTCATGCGGCGCGGCAGCACCGTCGCCGACATCCAGGTCAATCTGTTGCCCAAGGGCGAGCGCCGGGCACAGAGTCATGACATCGCCAGGCGCATCCGTCCACGCGTCGCGGCGATCGCCCAAAAATACGGCGCGGCGGTCGCCGTCGCCGAGGTACCACCGGGGCCGCCGGTGTTACAGACCCTCGTGGCCGAAATCTACGGGCCGACGGAAGAGGCGCGGCTGAAACTCGCCACCAAGGTCCGCGACATCTACCGGGCCACCCCCGGCGTCGTGGACATCGACTGGTACGTCGAGGAACAGCAGGCGAAGACCATTTTCCATGTCGACAAGGAAAAGGCCGCGCTCCACGGCATCTCCGAAGGCGCCATCGCCCGCACCGTGCAGCTGGCGGTTCAGGGTTATCCGGTCTCGCTGCTGCACTCACCGGCGGACCGCGAGGACGTGAATATCGTGCTGGAACTCCCGCGCGCCCTCCGGGCCCGCCCCGACGATCTGCTCGCCTTGCCCGTGCGCTCGGAAATGGACCCCCGCGGACCGCTCGTGCCGTTGCGTGAACTCGTCACGGTCGAATCGACCCGCGGCGAGCGGAACATTTATCACAAGAACCTCCAGAACGTGATCTACGTCACCGGCGACGTGGCCGGCGTCGTCGAGAGCCCGGTTTATGCCATCCTGACGATGAACCACGCCCTCGCCAAACTAGACGGCCGTGACTTTGGCGGCACGCAGCCGAAAGTTAAGATCTACAACGCCTCCATGCCTACCGACGACCATGAGCCGGCGATGAAATGGGACGGCGAATGGCAGGTGACCCTGGAGGTTTTTCGCGACCTCGGCCTGGCGTTCGGCGCGGTGTGCATCCTCATCTACATGCTGATGGTCGGCTGGTTCAAAAACTATTCCACGCCGCTCATCGTCATGACCGTCATTCCGTTCTCGCTGGTCGGCATTCTGCCGGCGCACGCGGCGCTCGGGGCGTTCTTCACCGCCACCTCGATGATCGGCTTCATGGCCGGTGCCGGCATCGTCGTGCGAAACTCCATCATCCTGGTCGACTTCATCGAACTGCGTCTGAGCCATGGCCGCTCGCTGGCCGAGGCCTGCATTGAATCCGGCGCCGTGCGTTTCCGGCCGATGATGCTGACCGCTTTCGCCGTGGTCGTCGGCGGTCTCGTGATTCTCGCTGATCCAATCTTCCAGGGCCTGGCCATCTCGCTGCTCTTCGGCGCCATCGCCTCACTCCTCATCAGTCCGCTGGCGGTGCCGCTCATCTATTACATGACGCATGCCGGCCGGGTGCGCCCGGCCGCCCCGACCGGCTCCGGCGAAAACCAACCCTCCTCCAACCCATGAACTGGCTTCTGCTGATTCCGGCGGGTATCGCCGGCTTCTTCATCCTTCGCCTGCTCCTTCTCACCCGTCCGGCGGTGCCGCTCGAGACGGCGAAGGCGGCGATCAAATCCGGCTCGGCCGTGCTGGTCGACATCCGGGAACCCGGCGAGTGGCGCGGTGGCACCGCCAAACAGGCGGCGTTGCTGCCATTCAGCGACCTCCGCGGCGCACGCACGCAATGGCGCGCCTATCTTGAGAAGCATAAGGGAAAACAGTTCCTGCTTTACTGCCAATCCGGCAGCCGCTCCGGCGTGGCCGCGGCCCAGCTCCGGCGCGAGGGCATCAACGCCGTGAATGCCGGTTCGCTCCGCGATTGGGATCGCGCGGGGTGGCCGGTGTGCGTCCCCCGCGGCCTCCGTTGACCCACCTTCGCACCAACCCAACCCCGAATATCCATGAAATCAAATGTCGGCGGCATTGACCGCATCCTTCGAATCATCGCCGGCCTCGCCATCCTCGGCGCCGGCTATTACTTCAAGTCCTGGTGGGGGCTCATTGGCATCGTGCCGTTGCTGACCGCCCTCTTCCGCTTCTGCCCGGCCTACCTGCCCTTGGGTGTGAACACCTGTCCCCGCGCGGAAAATAATCCGCCGGACAAAGCAGCGTAATCGCAAGTGTCCGGCGGCTCGCGACCAGAATCTTTCGCCCGGCCCGGCAGCCCGGATTTGTCGCGGGCCTTGGCTTGGGTGCTGGCGCGCACCACGGCGCGGCCGTATTCGCGCCCGCTGCAGTATGTAACCTCATCCGCCGCATTACCGGCCCTACATCCCAGCCGGGTCCTTTGCTTTCGGCGGTCCCCGCCACTAACCTAAGCCCGCATGGACATCCTGACGCTTTCACGCCTTCAGTTTGCGTTCACCATTTCGTTTCACTACCTGTATCCGCCGCTCAGCATCGGCCTGGGGGTGTTGCTTGTGGCGATGGAGGCGCTCTGGCTGAAAACGAGGAATCCGCTCTATCACCAGATGGCGCGGTTCTGGACAAAAGTATTTGCGCTCACCTTCGCCATCGGCGTGGCCACGGGCATTGTGATGGAGTTCGAGTTTGGCACCAACTGGGCGACTTATTCCCGCTATGTCGGCGACGTGTTTGGCAGCGCGCTCGCGGCCGAAGGCATCTTCGCGTTCTTTCTGGAATCAGGTTTCCTTGCCGTGCTGCTCTTCGGCTGGGACAAGGTCGGACCGAAGATGCACTTCTTCGCGACCTGCATGGTGGCGCTCGGGGCGCACTTCAGCGCGATCTGGATCGTGGTGGCCAATTCCTGGATGCAAACCCCCGCCGGCTTCCACATCGTCGGCGAAGGCCTGCGCGCCCGGGCCGAGGTCACGGATTTCTGGGCCATGGTCTTCAATCCCTCCTCGATGGACCGGCTCAGCCACACGATCGTCGGCGCCTGGCAGGCCGGCGCCTGGCTGATGGTGAGCATCGGCGCGTGGTATCTCCTGCGCAGGCAGCATCGCGCCTTCGCCCTCGCGTCGATGAAGCTCGGCCTGGCGCTTTCGCTCACCGCCTCGGTGCTCACGCTCGTCACGGGCGACCGCAGCGCCAAGGGGGTGGCGCAAAACCAGCCCGCCAAGTTCGCCGCGCTCGAAGGTCTCTGGGAAACCGGGCCGCAGGCGCCGTTGCACGTTGTCGGCTGGGTCGACGCCAAGGCCGGGACGACCCACGGGATCGCTTTGCCGGGGATGCTCAGCTGGCTCGCGCACGGCGACGCGGCGAAACCGGTCACCGGCCTGCGCGATATTCCCGAGGACGACCGCCCACCCGTCAATTTCACCTTCCAGCTTTTTCACCTCATGGTCGCCATTGGTTTCGCGATGATCGGTCTCGCCCTGTGGGCGGTCTGGGCGCTGGTCCGCGGCACGCTGGAAAATTCGCGCGTCCTGCTCTGGTTCCTGGTTGTTTCGGTTCTCGGACCGCAAATCGCCAATCAGGCCGGCTGGTGGACCGCCGAGGTCGGCCGGCAGCCTTGGATTGTCTATCAGCTCCTGCGCACTTCGCAGAGCCTTTCCGCGGTCGTTTCCGCCAACCAGATCGTCGCGTCGATGATCATGTTCACGCTGGTCTATCTGCTCCTGTTCGCCGCCTTCGTGTTTCTCCTGAACGAGAAGATCCGGCACGGCCCGGACGAGACCGACCTGCAACCCACGGGCAAGCTCGCCCTCGGTTTCAAAGTCGCCCCAGGGGGTGCCCCGTGAACTTCGGCGGCCTTGATCTCAACACCGTGTGGTTCGCCCTCGTCGGCGTGCTGTTCACCGGCTATGTCATCCTCGACGGCTTCGATCTCGGGGTCGGCGTGCTGCACCTGTTCGTGGCGCGGCGCGACGAGGAACGGCGGGTGTTCCTCAACGCCATCGGGCCGGTGTGGGACGGCAATGAGGTCTGGCTGGTCACCGGCGGCGGTGCGCTCTTCGCCGCGTTCCCGAACGTCTACGCCACCGTTTTCTCCGGCTTCTACCTCGCCTTCATGGGGCTGCTTTGCGCGCTCATCTTCCGCGCCGTCGCGATCGAGTTCCGCAGCAAACATGTTTCCCCGCGTTGGCGATGCTTTTGGGATCGCAGCTTCGCCCTCGGTAGCCTCGGCTCGACCGGCCTCATCGGCATCGCCATGGGCAACATCGCCTGGGGGGTGCCGATCGACGCCCGGGGCGAGTTCGCGGGCAGCTTTCTCGGGCTGCTCCATCCCTACGCCCTGCTGATGGGCGTGACGACCATCGCGCTTTTCTCGATGCACGGCGCGATCTACCTGGTGCTCAAGACCGAGGGCGAACTCCAGGCGCGCATCCGGGCGTCGGTCAACCCGCTCATCATCACCTTCATCCTCAGCTACGTCATCCTGACGCTTGCCACCCTGCTTTATGTGCCGCACGTCACCGAGGCGTTTCGCCGCGAGCCGTGGTTTTTCGCGCTGGTCGTGCCCGTGGTGCTGGCCATCGCCAACATCCCGCGCGAGGTCAACCGCGGCCGCGAATTTTTCGCGTTCCTTTCCTCCTGCGCCGCCATGGCCGGCCTGATGGCGATCTTCGGCGTCGGCAACTATCCCTACCTCGTCTACAGCCAGCCCATGGCTGCGCACAGCCTCACGGCCTTCAACGCGGCGTCCTCGCCGAAGACGCTGGGCATCATGCTGACCATCGCCCTCATCGGCCTGCCGGTGGTATTGGCCTACAGCATCAGCATCTACTGGATCTTTCGCGGCAAGGTGCGCATCGACCGGATGAGCTACTGAAGCCCGCCCTTCCCTTTTTCGTTCTATGCCAACCAACAAATCCCTTCGTCTTGTCGTTGTCGGCGGTGTGGCGGCCGGCGCCTCCGCCGCCGCCCGCGCCCGCCGCCTCAGCGAGACCGCGTCGATCACGCTCATCGAGCGCGGTCCCGATGTCTCCTTTGCCAATTGCGGCCTGCCGTACTTCGTCGGCGGCGAAATCAAGCTGCGCGACGCCCTCGCCGTCCAGACTCCGCAGACCCTCAAGGCCCTGCTCGCCCTCGATGTCCGCACCAGCACCGAGGTCACCGCCATCGACCGGGCGGCCAAACTGGTCCATATGCGCAACCTCGCCTCCGGCACCACTGAATCGCTGCCCTATGACAAGCTCGTGCTTGCGCCCGGCGCCGTGCCGGTGCGCCCGCCCCTGCCCGGGATCGACGACCCGCGCATCTTCACCCTGCGTTCGCTGCCGGATATGGATCGGGTCAAGGCGGCGGCGGCGGGTGCGCAGCGGGTCGCCGTCATTGGCGCCGGATTCATCGGACTCGAAATGGCCGAGCAGTTTGTTCACCTCGGCAAACAAGTGACGCTGGTCGAACTCACGGAGCAGGTGCTGCCGCCCCTTGACCGGCCGATGACCCGGTTGCTGGAGGACGAACTGCGCAAGCATCACGTCGAGCTGGTGCTGGGCGACCGGGTCGCGGCGTTCGAAGCTGGCGACTCGCTGACCTGCCGCCTCGCCTCGGGTCGCGCGGTCGGCGCCGATCTCGTCGTGCTCAGCATCGGTGTGCGCCCCGACTCGGCTCTCGCACGCGATGCCGGACTCGCTCTGGGGAACCACGGGCACATCCGCGTCAACGGTTTCATGCAAACCAGTGATCCCGACATCTACGCGGCCGGGGACGTTGTCGAGACCGAGGATTTCATCACCGGTGAACCCGCCGCCGTCCCGCTCGGCGGGCCCGCGAACCGCCAAGGCCGTCTCGTCGCCGACCATATTTTTCATCCGGCGGAGACGGAGCCCTACCAAGGCGCGCTGGGTACCGCGATTGTGCGGGTATTCGAGGTTGCCGCCGGGCTGACTGGCTGGACGGAGAAACGCCTCCGGGCCGCCCGCCGCCCCTACCGCACGGTCACCGTAAACGACAACCATCACGCCGGGTATTTTCCCGGGGCCAAGCCGCTCCTCGTCAAACTGCTGTGGGACCCGCAGAACGACCGGGTCATCGGCGCCCAGGTCACCGGCCTTGCCGGGATCGACAAACGTCTGGATGTGATCGCCACCGCGCTTGCCGGCGGGCTCACGATCGACGATCTTGCGCAGCTCGAACTTGCCTATGCCCCGCCCTTCGGGGCCGCCAAGGATATCGTCAACCTCGCCGGCTTCGCCGCCTGCAATGTCCGCGACGGTCTGGTCGTCACCGCCGACGCGCTGCCCGACGATCCCGCCGTACAAGTCCTCGATGCCCGTCCTTCCCCGCTCGTGCAGGCGCACCCGCTGCCGCGCAACCACGTCATCAACATTCCGCTCGGCCAGCTCCGCACCCGGCTTGGTGAACTCGACCGCATGCGCCCCGTCGTCACCGTTTGTGCGCTCGGCAAAACTTCCTATTTCGCGGCGCGCATTCTCATGCAAAACGGTTTCCAAGTCTCGTCCCTGACCGGCGGCATCCGCGCGCACTTCGATCCGCGGTCACCCGCTAAACTGCCGACGCCGTGAGTTTCGATTTTCGCACCCTCTGCGGGCTTGAACCCGACCGACCGGCCCATCGCGTCGCGGCCGTGCTGATGCCACTCGGCGCCCTGGCGGCGTTGCTGCCCTGGACGCCGCCCTGGGCGGCGTTGCTGGCCGGGGCGGCGCTGGCGCTCACACTGGGCAATCCCTGCGCCACCGCGGCTGGCCGCGCCGCGAAATGGCTGCTGCAGATCGCCGTCGTGGGATTGGGCGCCGGCGTCAACCTCACCGTGGTGGCGCGGGTCGGGACCCAGGGTCTTGGCTACACGTTCGTGGGCCTGGTCGCGACCTTCGCCTTCGGGGCCTGGCTCGCCGGCCGGCTGGGGGTCGGCGCGAAGGTCGCGGCGCTGGTTTGTGCCGGCACCGGGATTTGCGGCGGCAGTGCCATCGCCGCCGCCGCGCCTGCTATCGGCGCCAAGGCGGAAGAAACGTCCGCCGCCCTCGCGGTCGTGTTTCTGCTGAATGGCGTCGCTCTGCTTGTGTTTCCGCCCATCGGTACCTGGGCGGGCCTCGATGCGCACCAATTCGGACTGTGGTGTGCGCTGGCCATCCATGACACCAGTTCCGTCACCGGCGCCGCCTTGACCCACGGCCACGAAGCCCTGCTCGTCGCGACCACGGTGAAGCTCGCCCGCGCACTTTGGATCGTGCCCGTCGCCCTCGTCCTCGGGGCCTGGTTCCGGCGCAAATCCGGACAGGGCGCCGACCATCGTCCGGTGAGCGTGCCGTGGTTCATCGCCGGATTCGTGGCGCTCTCGACCCTGTTCACCTTTGTGCCGTCCATCCAACCGGCCGCGCACTTCGTCGGCGCCGTTTCCCGCGCCTTGCTCACGCTTACCCTCTTCCTGATCGGCACCGGTCTGAGCCGCACGGTGGTCCGCGCCGTCGGAGCCCGCCCGTTGATCCACGCGTTGCTGCTCTGGATCGCCATCGGCGGAGCCAGTCTGGCCGCCATCCTCACCGGCCTCGTCCGATGACCAGATGAATCATCCGTGGGACCAACGTTATGCCGGCCCCGGCCATATCTACGGGAGGGAACCGAATGCGTTTGTCGCGGCGGAGGCCGGGCGGATCCCGGCCGGGCCCGTGCTTTGCCTCGCCGAGGGTGAGGGCCGCAATGCGGTGTTCCTCGCGCAGCTTGGTCATGCCGTCACGGCCGTCGATCAATCCGCCGTCGGTCTGGCCAAGGCCGCCCGGCTCGCGGCGGAACGAAACGTGCCGCTGACGGCCGTGGTGGGCGACCTGGCGGACTACGCGATCGCCCCGGCCGCGTGGGCCGGAATCGTTTCCGTCTTTGCGCACCTGCCGCCAACGGTGCGCCGCGCCGTTCACGCCCGGGTGGTCGCCGGGTTGCAACCGGGAGGCATCTTCATCCTCGAGGCCTACACCCCGGCGCAGCTCGCATTCGGCACGGGCGGCCCCAGGGAAGCCGGACTATGCATGACCCTGGCCGGCCTGCGCGACGAACTTACCGGGCTTGAATTGATCGTGGCCCGCGAGTGTGAACGCGACGTCGTCGAGGGCACAGCCCATACGGGCCGGGGTGCCGTGGTGCAGGTGGTGGGCCGGCGACCGACCGGACCGGGCTGAACACCTCGCATGGCGTTCACGGAAAGTCCCGGGTAAACCTGATGACTTGCCTTCATTCAGGTGTATACTCCCGCCATGAGAATACCCCTGTTCTTGCTGCTGTTGTGTTGCGGGCCATTGGTTGGCGGGGCGGTGGACCGTGCTCCCGCCAGCGAACCGACGATAACCTGGATTGATCCCGCTGATCCCAGCGTGGCCGCGATCAGACGGATCGGGGAACCGACGATTGCCCGCGTGGGCAGCACATTGATTTTTGAGGTCGAACGGGCCATTGCCGAGCAAGGCCTCGCCGGAGCGGTTGACGTGGTGCATCTGAAAAACCTGCCGTTGCCGAAACCCGAAACCGGTCAACCACGCGTCACGGCAATCCGGCGCACCAGCCTGCTCATCCGCAATCCCGACAACGCCCCGGACGCCGCGGACCGCGCCGCTCTCGAAAGAATCAAGGGTGCGCTGGAAGACGGCAGCGACGTCCCGCGGATTCTCGTCCAGCGGCTCGACCGCCCGGCCACGCCACCGGAGTGGCGCATTTACCAGCCGATCAGCACCCAGCCCCAGTGTGTCAAGTGTCACGGTCCGCTGGAAAATCTCCAGCCGGAGGTGCGGGCCGCCATTGTCCGGCGCTTCCCGGGGGACCAGGCTGTCGGTTATCCGGTTTACAGTTGGCGCGGGGTCATCCGCCTTTCGCTGGCGGTTCCCGAATCTGCCGGGCCGGTCAAAACCAGCTCACCGTGATCGTCCGATCGCTTGCCCCGGCCGGAAATTGGAACAATGTCACACCCAAGTTGTTTTTCGCATGAAAAAATTTCTTCCGTTGTTCTTGTTTCTCGCGACGGTTGCCTGGGCGGCCGAGGTCGCGACGATTGCGCCAAAGGATGCCGCGGCGCTGGTGGCGGCGGGCAAGGCCGTGCTGGTTGACGTCCGCGAGCCGGCGGAGTGGGCCAAGACCGGCGTCGCTGCCCCGGCGGTCCTGCTGCCGAAGAGTGATTTCGACGGCACGCGGAAACGCTGGAAGGAATTTCTGGCCACCACCGGCAACAAGGAGGTCATTCTCTATTGCCACAGCGGTCGCCGCGCCGGAATCGTCGGCGCCGCCCTGGCAGAAACGGGTCTCAGGGTGGCCAATGCCGGCGGATTCACGGACTGGGAGGCCGCCGGACTGCCCACCCGCAAAGTCGAATCGGCCCGCCCTTGAAGCGACCGGGCGCTTAAGTATACTATTAGTTGACATCCAGCCGGGCGCCGCATCCGGCAGCTTGGGTCAACCAACCGCAGGCCTTACTCCTCGCCGCTCCGGATCAGTTCCACTTTCCGGCCGGTTGCGGCGATGGCATGGTTCACCCAGCCCCGTTCTGCAGCCGCGCCGCCGGCACGAGGCAGACACAATCCGCGCCGTCCTCGGTGTGGAGCCAGTGCAGCTCGAGTTCCGGAAAGGCCCGTTCCATCGCCGGGCGCAGGCCGCCCACCTCGATCACCAGCACCCCGTGTGGCTGCAACCGGTCGCGCGCCTGGCGCAGCAGCTTGCGGATGACGTCAAGTCCATCCCGGCCGCCGTCGAGCGCCATGGGCGGCTCGTTCTTGAATTCGGCCGGCAAGGCACGCAGCTCCCGGGTTGGCACGTACGGCGGGTTGCTGAGGATGAGATCGTATTTCGCGCGTGGCACGGCATCGAACACATCGGAGTGAAACAGCTTCACCCGCCGGGCCAGCCGATGCGCGGCCAAGTTGAACCGGGCGACCGCCATCGCGTCGGGCGATAACTCGGCGGCGTCGACCTTGGCGCCGGGAAACCGGTGCGCGAGCAGGATGGCGAGACAGCCCGAGCCGGTGCAGACATCAGCGGCGCGCCTTACCGGCTTCGCGACGGGCAGCCACTGGGGAATCTGCTCCGGCAGCAGCTCGACAAAATACGAACGTGGAATGATGACGCGTTCGTCGACATAGAACCGGTGTTCACCCAGCCAAGCCTCGCGCGTGAGGTAGGCCGCCGGCACGTGTTCCTCCAACCGGCGGCGAAAAACCTCCTTCACCCGCGATGCCTCGGCGGGAGTGAGCTGGCGGCGCAACACCCCCGGTTTGCTGTCGAGCGGCAAGCCCAGCGTGTGCAGCAAAAGGTACAGCGCCTCGTCGTGGGCGGTGATCGCAACCTGGCCGAGGGCCACTTCGTGCCGGGCGTAGAGCCTTTCGGCGGAACGGAGCCAGTCGCCCAGAGTGACAAGCCGGGCCGTCTGGACTGGCCGGCTCCCGTTTTTCATCCGCCAAGTCGGTTGAGCAGCACCGCGAACGGCCAGACCGTCACCTGCATGGCCAGTGCCAGCAGCGCCCGCACCGGCGGCAGGAACATCAAGCCGAGAAAGATGAAGAAACTGTATTGGGCGAGCCGAAGATAGGTCTCCTCCCTCATGCCGACAACGTGCCGCATGATATTGCCACCGTCGAGCGGGGGCAACGGGATCAGGTTGAACACCGCGAGAAAGACGTTGATCTGGATGATCAGCATCGCCAGTCCGCCCACCCGCGGGTCAACCCGGCTGGCCAATCCACCCACCAGCGCAGCCAGCAGCGCCAGCCCGAGGTTCGCCCCGGGTCCCGCCGCCGTGACCAGCACATCGTCGCGGCGGGGATGCCCGTAGTACGAGGGATTGGTCATGACCGGTCGGCCCCAGGCCAGAAAGAACCCCCCGGGAATGACGAAGATGCAGAGGAGCGGCAGGATGATGGTGCCCAGCAGATCGATGTGCGCCGCGGGATTGAGCGTCACGCGGCCATCGCTCCGCGGCGTGCCGTCGCCAAATTTGTCGGCGGTGAAGGCGTGCGCCCATTCGTGGATGCACAGGCTGGCCAGCAGGACGAGAAAGAGGATCGCGCCGTTGCGCAGGGTGACCGGATCAAGGCTCATGACCGTTCATTTGTCGCCCGCTTTGGCCAGTTCGTCCAGCAAAGTTTGCTTCTCGTGAGCGAACTCCTGGTTCACCACCGTGCCGAGCAGCAGGCGGGCCTCGGCCGGCCGGGCGAGCTTGATCAGCACGTTCGCCCGCTGCATCCGGACCAACTGGCGTTGCGCATCCGTGGTGGCCAGTTCCTCGACCTTGTCCCACACCGGCAGGGCCTCCGCCCATCGCGGAGTATCAAGGTCGTAGTAGGCTTTGCCATACCGGTAGGCCAGGGGGAAATCCTTGGGTGAAAGCTCGGCGGCGCGCCGGAACGCCTCCAGAATGGCCTGGTCGATCTTGGGTCCGTCAAAATTCCCGGTGCGGACAAAATCGCTGCGTCCGGCCGCCAGCAGTTCCCCCAGGTGGAAGTGATAGAGCGGCTTTTTCGGATCCAGCTCGATGGCGGCCATGACCCAAGGCAGCGCATCGACCGGTTTGCCATCCTCGGCAAGGTGCACCGCGATCTCGTTCTTCACCTCCGGCATGGTCGGGTCGAGTTTGTTGGCCTTGAGCAGCATGGCGACCGCCTCCTTGGTCATGCCGACCTTACCGAGAAGCATGCCGTAACCGCCGTAGGCGAGTGCGTATTCCGGATTCTTCTGGATCAGCACATCATAGCTCTTGATCACGCTCTCCAGTTCGCCCCGCAACCAGGCCTGGTCGACCTGGTCGCCTTCCTTTTCGGCCCGGGCAAAGATATCGCGCTGGCGCTCGGCGATGCTGACCAACGTCTTTTCCGCCAGTGTTTCGGCCCGCGCCGGGGCCACCAGCCCCGCCAGCAGGCCGGCTGCTAAAGTCATCCCGCCAATGATCCGTCCAAAATGTCTCATGCGGCTACGACACGGACTCCCTTGGATCGTTCAAGGTTTTACGCCATAACTTATGATCTGCGGGGAATGTATTCATCCGGCTAAGTAGCGTGATTGTAACCAAATTGCCGCGTGTCCGGTGGCACAAACCGTGCTAAATTAGGTCCTGTGGTGAGACAATTGCTTTCGAAGAACTCCCTGAAACCTGTTCTTTGACTTTGGTTTAGTCCGGCGCGGGGCCGCCGGATGAGACCGTGGACCTGTGTTCCTGTCGGGCTGCCGGCCTGTGCGTTGCTTTTGCGCCAACGGCCCGCCCCAAGACCGAGTATTTTGCCGCGGATGGACCGTTTACCGGGTCGTTTGCGGCGAAACAAGGTGCCCGCCTGCGGCCATCCCGGCCGGTGGCTGCACCTTGCCTAAACAGAAAAACAAACTCCGCCTCACCGCGGAGATCATGCCAATGAACACAAAGTCCAAAATCGCCCTCAGCCTCGGTCTGCTCCTGGCTCCTCTCGCCTTGATGGCGAAGTCGCTGGAGACGGCCTATGTTGAGTCCTACCATGGTCGCACGGATATTCCGGTGCCCATCTCGGTCGTCATGCCCGAGGTGGAATCCCGGTTTGCCGGGCAGCAAGTAGTACTCAGGTTCGTCGTCGATACGACGGGCAAGCCGACGCTCATTGCGTCCGGCTCGCCTGGCGCCGACCGCGAGCTTGTGGCTTCAGTGGAGGCCGCCGTTGGGCAGTGGCGTTTCGCCCCTGCCCTCGCGGATGGTCTGCCTGTGGCCCGCAAAGTCGAGTTGCCCGTGAAGATCGTCGATCCGTTCGCCGATGCCACGCGCTTCGCGATGAACTAACCACGAAAACAACCAAGGCCGTCCCCTGCGCAAGCGGGGGGCGGCCTTGTCATTTTCCGGGCGCCCCGGTGTTTTGACGGTCGGTCGCCGGATATTTCCGCCGTTCCTGCTGCTTATGACGCATCGATTTGCGTACCGGGCCCCTCGCCGCGGATGAAAATACTTGCACCGGGAACCCGCCGCCGCCATCAAACGCCCTCGATTCCATGGTCTCCAGCCATCATCACCATCACCTGAACTAGCCTTCCCGCGCGGGAAGGCCGGAAGTGCCTTGCCCGTGGCTGATGGATCCAATTTCCCCAACCCCGGCAGGTGCATCCCGCCGGGGTTTTCGTTTCTCCGGCCCGGTCACTTCCCGCGCAGCGCCCCGCCACACTCTGCCTCGCTTTTTCCGGTCCATCTCCTCTTAACTTCCTCCTCCCATGCCCGCCACTCCGCCCCAAGACCGCCTCCGGCTCGCCATTCAAAAAAGCGGCCGGCTTTCCACGGACTCCCTCGACCTGCTCAACCGCTGCGGCATCAAGGTCAAGGCCCCCAAGGAAAAGCTCCTTCTCCACTCGGAGAACTTCCCCATCGACATTCTTTTTGTCCGCGATGACGACATTCCCCAGCTGGTCATGGATGGCGTGAGCGATCTCGGCATCGTCGGCCAGAACGTCCTTGAGGAATCCGCCCTCGAGCGCCGCGACGCCGGCTCCGGGCACGCCTATTCGGTTGAGCGCGTGCTCGATTTCGGTGGCTGCCGCCTCGCCATCGCCCTGCCCGAGGACCGGCCGTATTCCGGACCCGCCGATCTCGCCGGCCTGCGCATCGCCACCACCTATCCGCAGCTGACGCGGCGTTTTTTTGCGGAGAAAAAAATCCAGGCTGAAATCGTCACCCTCAGCGGCTCCGTCGAGGTCGCCCCGCGCCTCGGACTGGCCGAGGCCATCTGCGATCTCGTCGCCACCGGCTCCACCCTCGAGGCCAACCGCCTCCGCGCCGTTGAGACGATCTTCCGGAGCCGGGCCACGCTGATCCGCAGCGACCGGGCCCTGACGCCGGAAAAATCGCACATTCTCGAGATCATGCTCCGCCGCATCGACGGCGTGCAGCTGGCCGCCGAGGCCAAATATATCATGCTTCACGCGCCCAAAATCGCCCTGACGGAGATCAAGCGACTCCTTCCCGGTTCGGAGAATCCCACCGTTCTCCCGCTGGCAGGTGACGACACCAAGGTCGCCTTGCACGCCGTCTGCCAGGAAGCTGTTTTCTGGGAAACCATGGAAGCGCTCAAGAAAGCCGGGGCCAGCAGCATTCTCGTCCTGCCGATCGAGAAAATGATGCTTTGACCGCGACCGGCGCAGTCTGCGCTGCGCTTTTCCCCGCTCATGCAACTCCTCACCTGGAAAAAACTCTCCGCGCGGCAACGCACCGCCGCCCTGGCCCGTTCGGCGCAACTGGCGCAACCCCGGGTGGCCGCGACCGTGCGCGCCATTGTTGCAGTCGTGCGGCGGGACGGGGACGCCGCCCTGCGCCGGTTCGCGAAGAAATTCGACGGCGTGGAGCTGCGCTCCCTGCGCGTGCCCGAAAATGAATTTTCCGCCGCCGGAAGCTCCCTCAATTCCGGCGACAAGGCCGCGCTTCGCATCGCGTATCGAAACATCCGCGCATTTCACGCCGCCCAGCGCCCCGCCGGGCTGCGCGTTGAGACCCAGTCCGGGATTGTCTGTGAGAAGACATCCCGGCCGATCAAGCGGGTCGGCCTGTATGTCCCCGGCGGCAGCGCGCCGCTGCCCTCGACCGCGCTGATGCTTGGCGTGCCATCGCAGCTCGCCGGCTGCGCGGTCCGCGTGCTGTGCACTCCGCCGGACCGGAACGGTCGCATCAATCCGTGGATACTTCATGCCGCCCGTCTTTGCGGCATCACCGAGGTGTTCAAGGTCGGCGGGGCCCAGGCGATCGCCGCCATGGCGTACGGCACCCCTACCGTGCCCAAATGCGACAAGATCTTCGGGCCGGGCAATGCGTTCGTAACCGAGGCCAAGCTCCAGGTATCGCGGGATGCCGCCGGCGCCGCCATCGACCTGCCGGCGGGACCGTCGGAGGTGCTGGTCGTCGCCGACCACCGGGCGGACCCGGGCTTTGTCGCCGCCGATCTCTTGTCACAGGCTGAACACGGCCCGGATTCGCAGGCAATGCTGGTTTGTTTCGCGCCGGGTTTCGGCCGGCGGGTGTTGGTGGAATTGTCACGGCAACTCGCGACGCTGCCGCGCGCCGCCCCCGCGCGCCGGGCGCTGGCCCGCAGCCGGATATTCGTTGCCGCCAGTCGCGCCGAGGCGGTCGAGATCGCCAACTGTTACGCCCCGGAGCATCTCATCCTCCAGGTCGCCCGGCCGCGTGAATTGCTTGCCGGCATCAGCACTGCCGGTTCGGTTTTCCTCGGCGACTGGACGCCCGAGTCGCTCGGCGATTACGCCAGCGGCACCAACCATGTGTTGCCCACCTACGGCTGGGCGCGAGCCTGCAGCGGGCTCGGGCTCACTGACTTTCAGCGCACGATGACCGTTCAGTCCGCCTCCCGCGCCGGCCTGAAAAAACTCGGGCCGGTCGTGGAACGTCTCGCGCTCGCCGAGGGCCTCGCCGCCCATCAGCGGGCCGTGCGCCTGCGCCTGGGAAGGATTCCCGCATGAGTTCCGTTGATCCAGTTCTCTCGCTCGTCCGTCCCGAGATCCTGGCGCTCACGCCTTACAGCTCGGCGCGCAAGGAGGCCCAGGCCGGGCGGATCTGGCTCGACGCCAACGAGAATCCCCAAACGCCGTCGGCGGGCCGGCCCTTGTTCAACCGCTATCCGGAGCCGCAACCGCCCGATCTCATCGCGCGGCTTGCGGGTTGTTACGCCATCGCGGCGGAGAATATTCTGGTCACCCGCGGCTCCGACGAGGGCATCGATCTCCTCCTCCGGGCTTTCTGCCGCGCCGGGCAGGATTCGATCCTGATCACCCCGCCCACCTACGGCATGTATGCTGTCGCGGCCGCCATCCAGAATGCGGGCGTGCTCTCCGTGCCGTTGGTGGCGGAGAAGAATTTCGCTCTCGATGATTCCGCCGTCCTCGAGGCCGTGACGCCCGGCGTAAAGCTGGTCTTTCTCTGTTCGCCGAACAATCCCACCGGTGCGTTGCTTGATCGCCTGGCCGTGTTGCGGCTCGCCAAAACCCTGCTCGGGCGCGCCGTGGTGGTCGTCGACGAGGCCTATCTGGAATTTGCCGGTGCCAGGAGCCTGATCGAAGCGCTGCCGGCCCATCCCAATCTTGTCGTCCTTCGCACCCTGTCGAAGGCCTTCGGTCTCGCCGGAGTCCGGTGCGGCGTGACGGTCACCGGTTCCGCCCTGATCGGTGTGCTGCAAAAAATCATCGCTCCATACCCCGTGCCGGGCCCGGTATTGCAGGCTGCGCTGGGCGCCCTTTCGCCCGAGGGCCTCGCCGCCGCCCGGGTCTCCGTGCAGCAACTCGTCGCGGAGCGGGTGCGGGTCGCCGCCGCTCTCGCCCGACTGCCCGTGGTCCGCCGGGTCTGGCCGAGCGACAGCAATTTTCTCCTTTTGGCCGTGACTGATTCCGCCCGGGTGATGGCTGCCACCCGCGCCGCCGGAGTCGTGTTGCGCGATCGCAGCCGCGACTACGGCCTGACCAATTGTGTGCGCATGACCATGGGCACGCCCGAGGAAAACAACGCCGCCCTGGAGGTAATCACCCGTGTCTAAGAAAATCCTATTCATCGACCGCGACGGCACGCTCATCACCGAGCCGCTGGACCAGCAGATCGACCGCCTCGACAAGTTTGCCCTTGAGCCCGAGGTCATCCCGGCGCTGCGGCGTCTGCGCGAGGCCGGCTACACCTTCGTCATGGTCACCAACCAGGACGGGCTTGGGACGCCGAGTTTCCGCGACGAGGAGTTCAAGCCCCTGCAAAAACTCCTGCTGGATATCCTGGGCTCGCAGGGTGTCGTATTCGAGGCGGTGCGGGTCTGCCCGCACACCGCCGCCGACCGTTGCGACTGCCGCAAGCCCAAGACGGGCCTGCTGGCCGACTATGTCCGCGCCACCGACTGGGCGCGGGACTCATCGGCTGTCATCGGCGACCGCGAGACCGATGGGCAACTGGCGCAGAATCTCGGTGTCCGGAGCCTGCGCTATGATCGCCAGAGCCTCGGGTGGCCGGAGATCGCCCGGCTGCTGGTAGATGCGCCGCGCCGCGCCACGGTCGTGCGCAACACGAAGGAAACAAAAATCACCGTCGCGGTGGACCTCGACCAGGCCGCACCCGCGCGGCTTGCCACTGGCCTCGGTTTCTTCGATCACATGCTCGAGCAGATTGCCCGGAACGCCGGCATCGGGCTGGCCATCAAGTGCGACGGCGACCTCGAGATCGACGAACACCACACGGTCGAGGACGTCGGCATCGCCCTGGGCACAGCCCTCCGGCAGGCGCTGGGCGACAAGCGGGGTGTCGGCCGCTACGGTTTCGTGCTGCCCATGGACGAAGCCCAGGCCCAGGTGGCGCTCGACCTCAGCGGTCGCGCCTATTTTGTGTTCGAAGGCAAGTTTCCCCGCGACAGGGTTGGCGAGCTGCCGACCGAACTCGTGCCGCATTTCTTCCGGTCGCTCAGCGACGCACTCGCCGCCACGCTGCAAATGAGCGTCAAGGGCGACAACACGCACCACATGGTCGAGACGCTTTTCAAGGGGTTTGGTCGCGCGCTGCGCCCGGCCATTGCGCGCGGCGCCGGCAGCGAAATCCCCAGCACCAAGGGAGTCCTTTGATGCTGGCGATCGTCGACAGCGGCGGCGCCAACATTGCCTCCGTGCGCTTTGCGCTGGAGCGGCTTGGCGTGCGCAGTGAACTCACGGCGGATCCCGCGGTCATCCGCGCTGCCGACCGCGTCATCCTGCCCGGCGTCGGCTCCGCGGTCGAAGGAATGAAACGCCTGCGGGCGCGCGGCCTGGTGGATTGCGTGCGCGGCTTGACGCAGCCCGTGCTCGGCGTCTGCCTGGGCATGCAACTGCTCTTCGAGTCATCCGAGGAGGGCCCGACCGAGACGCTCGGCCTGATTCCCGGCCGGGTGGCGTTATTGCCCGGCTCACCCGGCATCCAAGTGCCGCACATGGGCTGGAATACGATCCAAACCGGAAGGACGGTCGGGTTGTTGGACGGCATCGGCCGGGATGCGCGCTTTTACTTCGTGCACAGCTATGCCGGCCCGGTGAATGCATTTACTCTCGCCAGTTGCGAACATGGCACGCCCTTCGCGGCCCTGGTGCGGAGGAACAATTTTTCCGGTGTTCAATTCCACCCCGAACGCTCGGGTGTCGCCGGCGCGCGGCTGCTCAAAAACTTTGTGGAGGGCCGGGTATGACCATCTATCCCGCCATCGACCTGCGCGGCGGCCGCGTGGTGCGCCTCACCGAGGGTAAGTTCGACCAGGAGAAATCCTACGGGGACGACCCGTTCGCCGTGGCAAGGGATTTTGCCGCGGCCGGCGCCACCTGGCTGCATGTCGTCGACCTCGACGGCGCAAAGGATCCCGCGGTGCGGCAAAGCGCCCTGGTGCAGAAGCTGGCAGCCGAGAGCGGGCTGCAGATGCAGACCGGCGGCGGCATTCGCGAGGTCGCCCAGATCGAGTCATTGCTCGGAGCCGGGGCCCAACGGGTGATCGTCGGCAGCCTGGCGGTAAAGGAACCGGCCCGCGTCCGCGAGTGGCTCGGGCGTTTCGGCGGCGAGCGGATTGTTCTCGCACCCGACGTACGGCTTGATGCGAAGGGCACGCCGCGCGTCGCCGCCGCGGGTTGGCAGGAAAGCACCCCGCTGGCGCTGAAGGATTTCCTGGACGGCTTCGTGCCTGCGGGCCTGCGGCACATTCTCTGCACCGACATCGGTCGCGACGGCAGGCTGACCGGCCCGAACACGGCGCTCTACCAGCAACTCGTCAAAGTTTATCCCGCACTGCAAATCCAGGCGTCGGGCGGCGTGGCGTCGCTCGACGATCTCCGGACGCTCCGGTCCGCCGGCGCGGCCGGGGCGATTGTCGGCCGGGCGCTTTATGAAAAGCGATTCACGCTCCAGGAGGCGCTCGCATGCTAGCCCGCCGGATCATTCCCTGTCTCGACGTGCGCGCCGGCCAGGTTGTCAAGGGCACGCAATTCCGTGACCACGAGGTCGTGGGCGACATCATTGATCTTGCGCAGCGCTACCGCGATGCCGGCGCGGACGAACTTGTCTTCTACGACATCACGGCCAGCAGCGATGGTCGCACGGTTTCGACCGGGTGGGTGACGCGCGTGGCGCGGGTGCTCGACATTCCGTTTTGCGTGGCCGGCGGCATCCGTTCACTCGACGACGCCCGCCAGATTCTGCATTCGGGCGCCGACAAGATTTCCATCAACTCGCCCGCGCTGGAAAAGCCCGAGCTGATCGGCGAACTGGCCGCGGAGTTCGGCTCGCAGTGCGTGGTGGTCGGCATCGACAGCCGGCAAGAGAATGGCGATTACTACGTGAAGCAATACACCGGCGATCCGGCCAAGACCCGGGCCACCCGCTGGCGCACCACCGACTGGGCCCGCGAGGCGCAGAACCTCGGGGCCGGGGAGGTCGTGCTCAATTGCATGAATCAGGACGGCATGCGCCAGGGTTATGATCTGACCCAACTCAAACTCGTGCGGGCCGGGTTGACGATTCCCCTGGTTGCCTCGGGTGGCGCCGGGGCGATGGAACATTTTCGCGACGTTTTTCGCGAAGCTGGGGTCGATGGGGCGCTCGCCGCTTCCGTTTTCCACAAGGGCACGATCAAAATTCCCGAACTCAAGGCCCGGCTGATCGCCGACGGCCTGTCCATCCGTCCATGAAAACACCCAAGATTGACTGGAAGAAGAACCACGGCCTGGTCCCGGCCATCGTGCAGGAGGCCGCCACCCTGCAAGTGCTGATGCTCGGCTACATGAACCTGGCGGCGCTGAAAAAGACCCTGCGCACCGGACGCGTCACCTTTTTCAGCCGCAGCAAAAACCGCCTCTGGACCAAAGGGGAGACCTCAAAGAATTTCCTGCACCTGGTCAGCCTCACCACCGATTGCGACAACGACACGCTGCTGATCACCGCCCGGGCGGACGGCCCGACCTGCCATCGCGGCACGCCCAGCTGTTTTGGCGATGGTGGCGCATCCGGCGCCGGTTTTCTCGCCTACCTCGACGGAGTCGTGGCGGCGCGGCTGAGAAGTGGCGACAAGAAAAGCTACACCGTGCGGCTGGCGAAGGAAGGCGTGACGCGGGTCGCACAAAAGGTCGGTGAAGAGGGGGTTGAAACCGCCCTGGCGGCACTCAGCGCCGGCAAAAAGGAATTCGCCGGTGAAGCCGCGGATCTGCTTTATCACCTGATCGTGCTGCTGCGCGTGAAGAAGCTTTCGCTCAGTGACGCGATCGCGGTGCTGGAAAAACGTCACGCGCCGAAGTGACCCTTTCCCGCAACCAGCCGGGCAGTCTCACCCTTTCGTTTCAGCCACGGGGGTGCCGGTCAGCTTGAACCGGACCTTCACCTCGGGATCAACCTTGCCCAGCTTGAAGCCCACCCGGATGACCTTCAGTTCCCAGCTGCGGTAGTCGATCGTCGTCTCGCCGGTGATAACGTAGGCGTCGCCATCACGCGTGACGTTGATGGGAAATTCCACCAACTGGGTGACCTGGTGAAAAGTCAGCCGCCCGGAGACATGTCCTTGTCCGTCGGGGGTCATTGCCAGGGCGCCCACCTCAAAGCGCCCCTCGGGGGAGCCGCCGCCAAGCCAGGAGATCATCTTGGCGTCGCGGTCGGGATTCCCGGTCTTGAGATCGGAGAATTTGAAGCCGAAAGTCCCGTCCTTGATCTTGCCGGCGTCGTCCACGTCCACCTTGGCGTCATAGGCATCGAGATGTCCGCGGAACGAACCGATCGTGACGCTGACGTCGACGTCGACAAAGGAACGGTCCCGGTCGATCTTCAACACACGTTCGGCGGCCAACGCCGCCACCGGAAGGAAGAGCAAAGCGAACAACAAGCGGAGATCTTTCATGGCGGGAATTATGCGGATGCGGGATTGGGACAGCAAACCCAACTTGGGGTGCCATCGCCGGACTTGCTTCTCCCGAGTCAGCCTGACATTCTGGCCGAAGTCCATCCCCGCATGCGTGCCCCCCGGAAATCCGCCGACCAATGGTTCGCCGAATACGGTGAGAGTCACCAAGACCATGCCAATGAAGTCATCCACTGGATCTGCGTTCCCGTTATCTTTTTCAGTGTGATGGGATTGCTTTGGTCAGTCCCGATCCCCGCATCACTGGCGGCCGCCGCCCCGTGGTTCAAGTGGTTGCATCTGGTGATTCTGGCGGCGCTGGCCTTTTACTTCCGGCTGTCCGCTCCGCTGGCCTTTGGTCTCCTCGGTTTTATTTCTCTTTGTTACATCCTGCTGGCTTGCCAGGAAATCTTTTGCCCGTTTGCCATTTGGAAAAGCAGCCTCTCCCTGTTCGTGCCCGCCTGGATCGGTCAGTTTGTCGGCCACAAGATCGAGGGGAAGAAACCTTCGTTTTTCAAGGACGTGGTGTTTCTGCTCATCGGCCCAGCCTGGTTGATGCACTTCATCTACAAGAAGCTGGATCTGGAATATTGACCGGCGCCCGCGGCGC
>JBBIHQ010000010.1:0-5548 GCA_037446975.1 Opitutia bacterium | reverse complement strand
GCCCGCGGCGCTTTGCCGGACCTGGCTCTGGTCAGCCGCGACCGCCGCGGAGCAGGACAATATTGGCCAGATCGTTCTTTTCGAACTCTGCCCAGTAACGCTCTTCAATCTTCTTGAGCTTCTCGTCGCTGGAGGGCGGCGGCTCCACCCCGGGGGTGTCCATGGTCCGTCTGACCTGCTCGCCCGCCAAGTCACGGTCGGCGAGCCGGGCGACCATTTCATGCCAAAAGACGTCGTTTTGGAACTCGGATTGGATCTCGCGCAGCCGTTCGTCCTCGGCGAGCTTTGTCGCCGGCTGCAACCAGCCGTCCCCGGCTTTTTCGGCCAGGTCCGCACACCCCATTTCACCCGCCAGCCCGAGCAGTTTCTGGTCGAGCGGGAAATAGCGCTTCGCCGCGGCGGTGTCATCGCCTTGATAACCGGTAACGGCCCACATGCCGAGATGCACAAGTTCAAGGAGCTGGCGGTATTCCTTCGCGGTAAAAGAGACTTTCATAACCGCTCACCGTTGCCCGCTGTGCTCCGCCCGCAAGCGCGAACTGCGAGAACCCGGCCCACTTCTACTTGATTGGTGGTGGCGGGAAGCTTACGGGAATACTTACCCTCACATCGACCGGCTCGTTGTGCTTCATGGGGCGCTCGAAGACCCATTGGCTGATCGCCGTGGCCGCCGCCCATCCAAATTCGTCCCGGGACGCTGACACAATTCGCGGCACACGGGCGCGTCCGTCACGATCAATGACAAACTCGATGGTGGCTTCGCCCGTGGGTCGCTCGGTCCGCAACGTCTGTGGATAGACCGGAAAACCGCGCCAAAGCGGCTTCAATTTCCGGTCGAGTCCTGTGGGGGCGCCCACTCCTGTCCCGCCGGGACGCAATACCGCCGCCAGCCGTGCGACCACACCGCTATCCGGCGCGGTGAAATCATGCACCACCCGCAGTATGACCGGCTGGCCTGCCCCTTCGGAAATCGCAGGTTTGAACATCCACGCCTCAACCGCAGCGGACAACGCCGCGCCGTATTCCGGGGCCGTCGCAGAAACGACTGTCACATCGCCTACGTGCCCGTCTTCCCCCACCGAAAATTCCGCGGTCGCAGAACCTCGCTCTCCTGCGAGCAACCGTTCGCGGGGATAAACCGGATCGATCAGAAGAACCGGTGTGGGCAACGTCTCCGGAGCAGGAGTGGTAACGACAGTCAGGTGGTTCGCTTCGAGTATTTCCGCTCGTTTGGCGCCCGCGCTCTCAAACTCCGCCGGGTACTGCATTTTCCCCGCCTTCGCCACGGGCCCCTGGTGGGCGGGTTCGAATTGTGTTTTCTCCAGCGACCTCAATGCCGCCTCGACAAAAGCCGCATTCGACGCCCAAAGCACCTTCGGGTTCCGCGCTTTTCCATCTGCGTCGACCGTGAATTCCAGCCCGACTTCACCGGGCAGTTTTTTCTCCTCCAGTTCGGCGGGGTATTCCGGGTCCGGGGCAAACTTTACCTTCACCTCGGTCACCTTGAGACCCGCGGGCATGAACTCCGGCCCCGGTGGGGCAATCGGCACCTGCTTCTGCCGCAGTTGCGCCAGCCGGAAAGGCACCAGCACACTCATGCCACTGACGACCGGTTTGCCTTCGTCCAACGCCGGTTCGAAAGTCCAGCGCTGAACCGCCTTCAGCGCCGAATCGTTAAACAGTTCATTGCTGGATTGCTTCACGCTTGTCCTAGTGACGTGTCCGTCGAGCTCGACGGCAAATTCCACCTGTACCTCGCCCTCCAGCTTTGCCTGTTTGGCGGCCACCGGGTATCCTGGTTGGACCCAATTGCGCAAAATTGCGTCACCGTAGACCCCGGGATCGTCTGCCACAGGTTGGGCCCAAGCCGGTATCAGAATTCCCGCGGTCAGCCCCCAAAGGACGAACCCAAGGATGTTTTTCATGGTAGTTGGATGTTGGTCGAATCTGCTTTCGCGTGTTTGAACTCGACAGGAATACGGACGCGAACAACCACCGGCTTTCTTTTGGCCATCGGCACCGCAAACCGCCAAGTCGCCACCGCCTGCACGGCCGCGTAGCCAAATTGCGGGGAACTGCTGGACACAATACTAGGTAGTTGGGCGTCACCATCTTCATCGATAAAAAATTCGACCACCGCTTCGCCTGGCTGTCCCACTTCTCGCAACGCCGTAGGGTAAACCGGCGGCCGCTGGGACACAGGTTTGGGCGGCTGGTCCAGTTTGTCGGCCGCCATGATTCTCTCCGGGTGCTTTTTCAGCAGACGGAGAATATCACGCGCTGTATTTGCCACCGGCACGTCGCCGCCGCCGTAGGGGTTGAATTCGTGCTCGATGGATATCTCGGCATACGCTGGAGTTCCGTCCTTTTTCCGCGCCGGCGTAAATTGCCAGGCATCGATCATCGCCAGCACTGCGAGCTCCATCTCGGGTGTCGTCGTCTTGGTGACCTTGGCTTTGATAACCCGGCCTTCCGGCCCGATGATAAAGTTCAGCCGTGTCTGACCTTTCACCTCTGCCTGGAGCGCCGCCAGTGGGTAGACCGGAAAGGCGGTCTTGATCGGCACCGGCGCTTCGTCCCACTGCAGCTCAAAGGGCAGACTTGATTGATTTCTGTTTTTCTCAATTCGCCAGGGCACCCGACCCTCTTCTCGATCCAATTTGAAGACGAGGAGCTGCTGCGCCCGGGTATTTACCGGGTGACCGTTTTTCAGGCCAGGTTTGAATTCCCAGCGGCCTATCGCGTCAAGCGCTGGTCGCTCAAACATTGGATTGTTCGACTCAACAACAAAGGGATTTTGCACCCGGCCATCGAAATCGATGGTAAACTCGACCAATACGTTACCGATCAATCCTAATTTGCTCTGACCAAAGGGATACTCCGGTGGCTCCATTTTAATCAATTTCGGCGGTACCTCGGTCTTCGAGATTTCACGTGTGTCCCCGGCTTTGTCCTGTGCCGAGGCCGAAATCGCCGCAACCGTCCAAACCAAACCGGCCGTCAGCCGCACGATGTTGATGCGCATAAAAGAGGTAAGGTTAGCGGCCCGCTACCCCTTAACCTGTGGGCGCAACATTTGCTGGCAAGTCCAGATGCAGCCCCTTGGTCTCCCTTAATCAGGCGGTTTGCTTCGCTCCTCCTTGGAAAATGGATTTCGCCTACTTCTTCTCAACCGGCGCAGCGGGTGTCTGTTCGGGGGCCGCGGTCGGCAGGGCCAGCGTCCGGTGCAGCACGCTGAAATTTCCCAGGCTGGGTCGCGGGGCAAAACGCCATTTCCAATCCGGCACCCGAACATCCGTCATGAAACTGACCGCCATGTGCCAGCGCGACTCAAACGGTATTCCGTTCATCTTTGCCGGGGTGAAGACCCATTGCTTCACGGCGGCGGCGGCCGACTCGCCAAACTCCGGATTGGAACTGCCGAGCACTCGCAGGTCCGTGACATTCCCTTTGACGTCCACCGCGAACTCAACGATCGCGCCCCCCACCTCGCCCTTCGCCACCAGATCAGCCGGGTAAACGGGCTGGATTGCGGAATGTACGCCGGGTGTCGGCACCTTGTTCGCCTCCGGGCCTTTGTCGCCGTCCACCAGGAAGACAATTGGCGCCTTCGCGACGTATTTGACGGGGTGTCCGCCCTGTTGTCGCACCGGCAGTTTCATTGCCTTCGCCTGGTCAAAGGCGAGCAGGTCGAGCACATGATCGGGCGAGGTGTCTTCCGAACTTAGAATCTTCGCGTCTTCCACCGTGCCTTTTTCGTCAACCTGCATTTCCAACATCACCGTGTAGCCGGACTTTGCCGGGGCGGGACCCTCGGCCGCAAGCAGCAGCTGGCCGAAACCAAGGACGAGCAGGGCAAGGGAGAAAAACAGGGGACGGATTTTCATGAAGGGCGATAAGGTGGTTTGGGCAAGTCGCTCTGACAACCAAAACCTTCGCCAGCCGGTTGCCTGGCCGGCGGTCGGCGATGAGACGCCGGACAGGCCTCATCCGCTCAAGGTTCCATCGATAATCACCCCCAAAGATGCCTGCCGGCTGCGTACCCTTCCGTCCGGTGTCGTTGACTAACCCGTCCGGCTTGGCAGCTTGTGCCGTCAAATGCGTGCCATTACCCGCTTTTGCCCCATCCTTTTCCTCGGCTGGTGCACCGCTGCCTTCGCCGGCCGGACTACGGTGGAAATCCGTGGCGAACAATTCTTTCTGAACGGGCGGCCCACTTATGCCGGCCGCGTTTGGAACGGGGTGCGCATTGAGGGTCGGCTCTTGAACGCGCGGTTGGTGCAGGGAGTTTTCGATGATCTGAATCCCGCCACCCGCGATCGCTGGGCGTATCCCGACACGCACCGCTGGGACGCCGATCGCAATACGACGGAATTCATCGCGGCCATGCCCGCCTGGCGGGAACACGGGTTGCTCGCCTTCACCCTTAATCTCCAAGGCGGCAGCCCCGAGGGATACTCCAAGGAACAACCGTGGGAGAACTCCGCCTTTGCGCCCGACGGGTCGCTGCGCGCGGATTACTTTGCCCGGCTCGACCGGATTCTCACCCGGGCGGACGATCTGGGCATGGCCGTCATCCTCGGTCTCTTCTATTTTGCCCAAGATCAGCGCCTGGCGGACGAGACCGCGGTGTTGCGCGCCATCGATGACACCGTCGCGTGGATTCACGGCCGCGGTTACCGCCATGTGCTCATCGAGATCAACAACGAGTGCGACGGCAGCTATGATCATCCGATTCTCCAGCCGGCGCACGTGGCCGAGGCGATCAAGCGCGTCCAAAAATCCGCCGGCGGGCCGCGCCTGTTGGTCAGCACCAGCTACCGCGGCGGCGTCCTGCCATCGCCGGAAGTGATCGCCGCCGCCGACTTCGTCCTGCTGCACGGCAACGGACTCGGCGACCCGGCCCAAGTCACTGCGCTGGTCGCGAAAGTGCGAGCCACCGCCACGTACCGGCCGAAACCCATCGTTTTCAACGAAGATGACCATTTTGCGTTCGACCAGCCCGATAACAATTTCGCCGACGCGATCCGGGCCGGCGCCTCTTGGGGTTATTTTGATTACCGCATGACCGGGGAAGGTCCGGCCGACGGTTTTCAGAGCGTGCCGGTCGACTGGAGCATCGATTCCAACCGCAAACGCGCTTTCTTTTCCCAGCTCAGCGAGATCACCGGCATCCATCCCTAGGCGCCGCCGGACAATTCCCGGAACGTTACGCTCCGCGCACCGGCCTTGACCGCACCGGTCAGGCATCTTTCACTCGGCAGCCCGTTTTCTCCCCTGCTCCAAGCTCCCTGCTATTTCCCATGTCCACTGCCGCCGAACCCGCCAACCTCATGGAAGCCATCGTGTCGCTCGCCAAGCGCCGCGGCTTCATCTACCCGTCGTCCGAAATCTATGGCGGCCTCAACGGCTTTTTCGATTACGGCCCGCTCGGTTCCGAGCTGAAGAAAAACATCCGCGACTGCTGGTGGAACGACATGGTGCGTCGCCGCGACGACATCGTCGGCCTCGAATCCTCCATCATCATGCACCCGAAGGTCTGGGAGGC
>JBBIHQ010000009.1:59303-67906 GCA_037446975.1 Opitutia bacterium | reverse complement strand
AGTCCTATGTTCGGGGAAGGGTTGGGCGCTGCTTACTGGTTATCGCATTGGGGGATCATGCTGGCGCTAGAGCGCAGTCGCCCGAAGACGGAACCTGGGTGGGAAAAATGTTTCAGGCGGCCAACGGGAGGGCGTGGTAGTCGGCGCCGCTTTTCCAGAGGGCGAGGAGCGTGACGGCCAGCTTGCGGGCGGTGGCGATGACGGCGCGCTTCTTGGCGGACTTGCCGCCGCGGGCCGCGATGCGGGCTCCGGCCTCCCGCAGGTGCGAGGGCGGACCGAAGGGCCCGAGGATGTAGTGGGCGCAGTTGACCAGCAGGCAGCGGAGCTGCTGGTTGCCGGCCTTGGTGATGGGCAGCTGCTTGTCGGTGTTGCCGGATTGATCCCGGCGGGGCACCAAGCCGAGGTAGGCGCCCACGTCCCGGGTGTGCGGGAAACGCTCGGGTGTCTCGACCGTCAGGACGAAGCACAAAGCGGTGAGCGGACCAACGCCGTCGACCTGGCGCAGGCGTTCTGTCACCGGATAGCGCTCGGTGGCGAGGACCTCCAGCCGGGCGTCGAGCTGCTTGATCTGGGCGTTGATCGCATCGATGGTCTGCAGCAAGGGCTCGACCAGCGCGGCCGTCGCGGCATCGGCCCGGGCCCGGAACTGCCGCACGAAGGCGGTGGCCTTGACCCCGCGGGGCACGCACAGCCCGAGGCTCTTTACCAGAAAGCGCACACTGTTCATCTGGTTGACGCGGGAACGCACGAGGGCCTCGCGGACCTTGAGCTGCACCAAGGCGCGCTGGGCGGACTCGCTGCGGTGTTTCACCGGGCTGAGCAACGCGGGATCGGCCCGGCCCAGCCGGGCGAGCATCCGCGCGTCCTCCTCGTCGCTCTTGGTGGTGCTCTGGGAGATGGCGCGCAGCTTGCGGGCGTTGGCCACGTACACGCGGTGGCCCAACGCCTCCAGCAGGCGGCTGACCCACGGGCTGTGCGTGCCGGTCTCCATCACGAAGGTGGCACCCGGATGGCGTTGTGCGAAGACGGCCAGGCACTCGCGCGTGTTGGTAATCGCTTCCTCGGCGAGGATCTCGCCGCCGGCACTGAGGACACAGGCGCTGTGCTTCCGGTCCCCGAGGTCAATTCCGATGGTAACGTTGTTCGCGGTCATAAGGCGGAGAGTTTGACGCCGCGCACCTCAAAGTGCGATGCGCCACTCGACGCCTTCTCATACCTACTGGTTCGGCTGTTTTATCTTCACGGTGATCACGCGATAACGGCTTGGCCCATGGACATCAATACAAGGAGCGCCACCGTGGAAACGCTAGCTACTGCAAAACGATGCTTAGGCTTTTTGTAGAGTAAGGCGTAGACTGCGGCAAAAAATGCAAATCCAACAACTGCCTTGGGAATAAAGACGGCAATAAAGTCGCCAAATGGAAGGAAAACCACACCAGCGGTCGCAAAAACAAGGAAGTCCCCAAAACCTGGATATCGTGATATCACTGAACTAATAAGGAGCGTCAGGCCGCTGGCCAAAAGCGAAAGGCAAAGGCCAAATATATAGGGATGCTTCATTTTGCCGAACGTTGATTATGCCACGGGCGGTGGCTCAATCAAATTGATATCGGGTTGCGGGTGATGAGTTAACCGAAAATCAAGTCCAGTCTCAGACGGGACCTGCGCCCGTTTTGGGATTAAACCAACCGGCAGTGGCTCAATCAAACTCATGCGTCGTTGGAAATGATGGGTTTGGCAATATTCAACCCCTGTAAAATGCCGGGTTGATTATGCGACCGAAAATATTCTTTCTGGTCATCAAATCAACCCAATCCGACTGGGGGCCACCAGATCGTCTTACCGATGAAATCGCGCCCCGACGTCCTCAAACTGGTCCAGGCCAAGATCCGCCTGTTGCACTTCGCCTACAGCACCGAGCAGGCCTACTGCCACTGGACCGGCCGCTGCTGTGAATGCCGTGGGCCCGACACTCCGAGCTGGCGCCGGATCGCGGCAACAAATACCTCGAGTTCGAGCGGCTTTTGGAAATACGCCGCAATCTCATTCATCAACTCACCCGCGAACGGCCGGGCAAAAGCCGTGATCACGAAGACCGGCACTCCCGGATGGCGGCTCCGCAGAAAAGCGATGAGGTCCCAGCCGGCGAGCGGCGCCATATACAAATCCGTAATGACCAGTTGCGGCGTGTGCCAAAACAGGTGGTCGAGCGCATCCTTTACTCCGCGCGCCGCGGCAACGTGAATCGCTTCGGCCCTCAGCACCCGACAAATGCTGCCGCGCACGGAGGAATCGTCATCGACAAGGAGAATGGTCGGGTCAGGCCGTTCCGTGGCGCCTCGCGCGGGAGCGAGTTCATTCGGACCAGTCAGCGCGGGCGACGAAACGGAGCGATTCGACATGCCCGCCTTCCTTGCGTAAGGCGTGCCATGCGGCGATTCATCCCTAAGCGGCGTCTGACAAATCAATTGGTCGCGGCCGTGGTTCCTCCAATTGTCCGATATCGGTCGTTTTGAAGCCGGTCGGTGGTCAACGGCTGACCGGCCCGGGCGTCACCTTGTCATCGCACAACCGAGATCGCAGCGGGTGTTCCTTCGCCCGATCGTTTTCAGATCAAGCCGGCAATTTTCCGAGGCGGCCATTTTGGCGATCCAAGCCCTTGGGCCGGTCGCTCAATTCGGTATTTGTGGGCCAGCGGGCTTGTTCGCGCCGTGATTGCGCGCAATCGGGCCGCCTACAGCGGGGCCAGATTGGCGAAGAGCGTTGTTAGCGGACAGGCGCTAGCCGGCGACATCGGCATCGCCCGGCGGCTCGGACCTAAGTCCGTGCAACCTGAGCTTTTCGCGCACGGTGAAGCGGGACCACCCGAGCAGCTGGGCCATTTGCGTGATGTTGCCCGCCGTGGTGGCCAGAGCCTGCGCGAGCAGCTCGCGTTCGACGGCGTTGAGCACGCTCGCAATGGCGCCGGCACCGGGCTCGCGCCGGGCCCGCAACAACGCCTCCTCGCACAACACCGCCAGGCTGCGGCCGGCCGCTTCTGCCGTCGCGCCCGACGGCCCTTGGGCGAGAGCGGCGCGCGCGGCTTCCTCGGTGATGGCATAGCCGTGCGCCCCCAGCAGCATGCGCTTCACCACGTTCTCCAACTGCCGCACATTGCCGGGCCAGGGTTGCGCGGAAAGAAATTTCGCCGCCGCCGGGTTCACCGCCGCCACCCCGCCGAGGTCCGGTCCGTGACGCGTCACAAAATATTTCACGAGCGCCGGGATGTCCTCGCGCCGGTCACGCAGGGGCGGCAATTGGATCACGACCACGTTCAGCCGGTACCAAAGATCCTCGCGGAATTTGCCGCCCGCCACGAGCGCCGGCAGGTCGCGGTGCGTGGCTGCGATCACGCGCACATCGACCGGAATGGACTCCCTTCCCCCGACCCGGGAAAATACGCGTTCCTGCAGCACGCGCAACAGCTTGGCCTGCGTCTCCAGGGTGAGATCGCCGATCTCGTCGAGAAAAAGCGTGCCGTGATCAGCCTGCTCGAAGCGACCGATCCGGCGCGTCTCGGCGCCGGTGAATGCGCCGCGTTCATGGCCGAACAATTCGCTCTCCAGCAGATTCGCCGGGATGGCCGCGCAATTAAACGCCACGAAAGCCTTCGCCTGGCGGTCGCCGTGTTGCCACAGGGCGCGGGCGACGAGTTCCTTGCCGGTGCCGGTCTCGCCCAGGATCAGGATCGAAACGGGTTTCTCGGCCACCCGGCCGATCTCCTTGTAAACCGCCTGCATGGCGCGGCTCTGACCGACGAGTGCGACCTCCCGCGGCGGCTCGGCGCCCAGCGCAATTTTCTCGCGACCGCGCCGGCCGGCGGCGGCGGCCCGGGCCAGCACCGGAAACAGTTCCTCCATCTCGAAGGGCTTGAGTATGTAGTCGAACGCGCCGTGGCGGGTCGCCTCGATGGCCGTTTCCGTCGTGCCGTGGGCGGTCATCAACACGACCGGGAGATTCGGCAGGTCGTCCCGCAGCGAATCGATCAGTTCCAGTCCTGAGACACCCGGCATCCGGAGGTCCGTGAGCACGCAGTCGAAATCCTCCTCGAGGGCGGCCGCCAGACCGCTGGCCCCATCAGGGTAGCTGACCACCTCGTAGCCTTCGCCCGCCAGCACCCGCTCCAGCGCCCCTCGCGCCGGCGCATCATCGTCGATCAGGCAGACCCTCAGCGCAGTGCTCATACCCCGGGATTCTGCCGCGCCGCCGCGCGAATGGGCAAGCACACATCAAAACGAGTGCCGGTGCCGGGCGCGCTCTGAAACTTGATTTCGCCGCCGAGATTGTCGACCAGCCGCGCGACGATCGACAGGCCAAGCCCGGTGCCGTTTGATTTCGTCGTGAAGAACGGATCGAAAAGCCTCGGCTGGATATTCGCCGCGATCCCCGGACCCGTGTCGGTGACGGACAACGTCGCCACCTCGGACGGTTTGCCGCCCAGGGTTGCCCGCTCGCACCGCAAGGCCAGCTCGATCCGGCCGGGCCGGCCCTCGAAGGCCTCCCGCGCATTCCGCACGAGATTCAGCATGATTTGCCTGAGCTGGTTCGCATCAATTTCGACATTGGCCGGCTTCACCGCATTGACGGCCAGAACCACGTTGGCGTCCGTCAACTCCGGTTCCACGAAGGCCCCGAACTCACGCAGCCAGGCGGAAAGCTCCACCGGGCCGAGCGCGGCATCGGCCGGACGGGCGTAACCGAGCACATCGCGCACGATTCTCTCCAGCCGGTTCACCTCGTCCGTGATCGCCTGGACGTCTTCCTTGCTCTCGTCCGGGGAATGGATGCGGCGCAATGTGTAGAGGCGCGCCTTGATCGCGGTCAGGGGGTTGCGGATTTCGTGCGCGACCCCGGCTGCCAGCGTGCCCAGCGCCGCGAGTTTTTCGCGCTTGGCGAGCAACATTTCGTTGTCCACGAGTTGCTCCCGCAACGGACGGACGATGTCGCGATAGAGCATCCGGACCACGACGGCGATCGCGGCCATGAGCAGTCCCAGGCAAGCGAATACCAGGTCCCGCATCCAGCGCAGCGAATCCAGCGACGCGGCCAACAATCCGCGCAGTTCCTCGTCATGGGCGGCGGCAAAGTCGTCGGCGATGCTCTGCAAGCGGTTCGCGCTGTCGTCGAACATCACCACCGTATTGCGGTCGAGCGGATTGCTCAGGCCGCCGGGGCGGACGGCCAACGCGTCCAGCTTGAGGAAATACGACCGGGCCTCCGCCGCCATTTGCTGCACAATCCTCTTCTCATCGTCACTGCCGTCGGTGGTCGCCAGCCGTTCGCTCAACCACGCATCTATTTTCTGCCGCCGCTGCGCGATGACCGCGGCGCTGTCCTCCGAGTCTTCGGTGCCAATGCGGAGCAGGGCGCCGTGCAGATCGTCAACCGCGGCGCGAAACTGGCGCGCCAGCATCGCCGCGTTCAGTTCCACATGGGCGAGCTGCCGCATCTTGTCGCTGGCGTCGCGTTGCACCGCGGTCGCCAGCGCAACACAGATCAACACCGCCGCGACGAGCCCGGCCATCAAGGCCGCAAGCCGGCGCCGAAAAGCTTGCGATGGATTGTTCACGGGCGGTCAGCCACTTACCGCCGGCTGGTAATCAAACGCGCGGACTGGAAACCCGGCGCGGTGGCGGGAAATTTCCAACCTCCTGGCTGACAGCAAAAAACGATTTTCCGATCCGGGGCACGGGAACAGCAATTGCAGCGGCATGAACTTCCGACACGATGAACCGGGTACTGGTGCCAATACGATTGAGTCGATCGAAGAAAAACTGCCGCCGCAAGTGCTCGTGGTGGACGACTCTCGCGATGTCCGCGAATTTGTCGCGCTCCTCCTGCGTCTCAGCGGCTACCGGGTGATCAAAGCGGCCGACGGTCGGGTCGCCCTGGACATCCTTCGCACCGAACGTCCCGCTTTGGTGATCAGTGACCTTGAGATGCCGGTTTGCGACGGCTGGGAAATGCTCGCCCATTGCCACGCCAAATACCCGGCTCTCCCCGTCTTGATTTTATCCGGTTCCGGTCTTGGCCGGCGCCCCGAGGTGGAGGGCTGGGCGGCCGGCTACCTGCAAAAACCGCTCGATATCGTCCGGTTTCATGACGAAGTCGGACGCCTCACATCCCAGGCCGCCTAGGGACGGCGGGGTTGCCGCCTCCCTCGGTGAATCAACTGAGCGCGCCCACCGGCCAAAATCATCCCCAACCGTGTCAGACCTGCCCCAGTCTTGTGCGTTGTTCGTCCGGCTGGCCTTCGCTGTCGTCACGACCGCGCCAGCGCTCGGCTGGATCGATCAAGCCCGGGCCGGTGAAAGCATAAAATCGCCTGCTCCGCCGCCGCCGATCCGGGCAACCGCCCGTCCCGAGATCCGCGCGGCCATGCGCGAGTTTGACCGTTTTCTCGATCACCACCCGGTGGTGGAAGACAAGCTGCGTCTCGATCCGAAGCTGGCCGCAGACAATGCCTTTCTGGAACTGAACCCCGAGCTGCATAACTTTCTCGGCACAAACCCCAAAATCACGGAAGGACTTAAACTCTATCCGCGGTACTATCTGAATCGCGCTTTGCTGCGGCAGGCAAGTGTCCCGCTGCCGTTCCGCGAGCTCGCCCGGTTGCGCGAACTGTTCCGACAGGACCCGAAACTCGAGAGAAGCCTGACCGAGAATCCGGAAGCAATCCGCGATCAGGTCTTCTTGAATTCACATCCGCCGCTTCGCATTTGCCTCGCTCAGCACCCGGCGCTCGCCAGCGCTTTTCTTCCGCAACCGGTTCCGCCCCAGACAAAATAATATGTCGCGATCCTCTCATTTCTCCCGGTCGGGTCAGTCAACCGCCCGCCTGCTGAAAGGCGTGGCGGAGCTGCCGGCCAGCCGCTCCGCCGGTCGTTCGCCCGGCGATCCGACCATTCTGCTGGTCGACGATGATCTTGGCGTGTTGGTAAGCCTCGCCCGCGTGCTCATGTCCGAAGGCTGGGACGTGATTACCGCCACAAACGGGGCGGAAGCCTTGGAGCGGTTGAACGAACAGCAGCCGGATCTGATGATCACTGATCTGAGCATGGGCGATGTCAGCGGCTGGGACCTGCTTTTCCATGAGAACATGCAGCGGCCCACTCTGCCGATCTTCGTCATCACCGCGCTTCCGCCGCCAGCCGTCGGCGGCGCAGATCGATTTGCCGCTGAGTTTTTCCAAAAACCGCTGGATCTTGAGGCGTTGGTTGCGGCCATTCGCCGCTGCCTCGGCGTATCCCTCCCCGACCAGGTTCAGCGATAATCACGCCGTTGCGCGCCGGGGCAAAATCCGGCGCGGGGCATCCGATCCGCATCGCGCCCGCCGACCAGCCGTCCGGCCCGAAGCCGGCCGCGGGTACGGTGCGGGGCGAGCTTCGCCCTATCAGCACACGCCTCACCGCCGGCTGATAACAGTCTTATCGTCGGGCGCGAAAAGGCTGACCACGCGGAGTTCAGTCCGGGAGAGCTGAACCGGATTGAATTTGCCGCGGGTCAACCAGTTCCTGCGCGTCCGGCTCATTGGCACGGGCGAAGCTGAAGGAGTCTCGGGAAAATCAACTCTCAATGAAAACGAAACTCACGGGCTTGATCATTGCGACCGGCTTCTTCGCCGCCGCCGCGTTCGCTGGTGAAGATCATAATTCATCATCAGCCACGCCGGATTCACCCAAGCCGGTTCTGTCGCCACGGGATGCGGCACGGTCGCCCGGTGCGGCAAAGTCCGGTCACGTTGCCCCAGCCCGCCGACGGACCACCAAACAAATAATCCTGTCTGAATACGGGGCCGATTGGACGGGCCCGGTCCATCCATGGCCGAGCCGATCGGCCTTTCAACACCTGCAGCCGGACGCCGATCTCTTTCGGGCCCGGTCTTCCCCGTCGACCGTAATCTTCTCGATGACGCCTTCGCCCAATCGGTACCGCGATCCGAATCACCCGACGACGTGGTACGCGTCGATTTCATTCCCGTTCGATCTTTCCCGAAGGTTCCGGTCGTGATCCGGCTGGACCCGACGGGTCGTCCCGGATTATTGCGCTCCCGCTTTGAACCCAACCGCGGAAAAAACCGGGCTCCAAACACCAGCTTTGAGATTGGGCGGCGGCGACGGGAACGGGTGTTCTGTCTCCTTCACCGTCCACGCGGGAGCTTCGCAATTGAACGGTCGTGCCAGCGCGGCAGCAGCAGCATTGCGACAATCGCTCCGACCAGCGCCATCGCCATGTCGGTCTGCGTATCCCAGGGATCACCTTGCGTCCCGAGAAAATCGTCGGCTGCCGCACCGCTGCTCACCGCCACGAGCCATTCGACCAGCTCGTAGAGCGCACTGAAAGCCAGGCAAACGCTCACGACGAGGAAGCCGAGCCAGCGGCTGACTCGGCCGTCGCCCCGGTTGCGCAGCGGGGAAGTCCGCAACAGGATCTCCCGCACGAGGACGGCCGGCACGAAGCCCTGGGCGAAATGACCGAGCTTGTCGTAGTCGTTGCGGGTCCACCCGAACCAGTGCTTCGCCCATTCTCCCAGCGGCACCCGGGCGTAAGTGTAGTGCCCGCCG
>JBBIHQ010000009.1:0-59203 GCA_037446975.1 Opitutia bacterium | reverse complement strand
CTGAAACCAGCGGCGCCGGCTTGAACCACCCTCCTGTTTGACGTTGGGAAACTCAACCAGCACGGGCGTGAGTCTGGCCGGCGCGGTGCCCGGCGCAAGCCGCCGCTCAGCCAGCCCGGCGCGCCGCAAACCAATCCCTGTTTTGACATTCCAGTCGGGCCGGCCAAGCCTCGGCCCGACACATGGACCACTTGCACGCCTATTGGCGGATGGAATACATCCAGGCGCCACGCGAAATTTCCGGCGAAAATCCGTTCTCGGCCCTCCCCGCCCTCGGCGATGACGCCACGGCGCTGATCGTCCATCGCAGCCGCCTTTCCTACCTCATTCTCAACCGCTTTCCCTACAATCCGGGCCACCTGCTCGCCGTGCCGTTTCGCAACGTCGCCGATCTCACCGCCCTCGAGCCCGCCGAGCGTGCCGACCTGATGGACGAGATCATTCTGGCCAAGGACATCCTGCGGGCCGCCGTCAATCCCGACGGCTTCAATATCGGGTTCAATCTCGGCCCCGCGGCCGGCGGCAGCATCAGCCACCTGCACGCGCATGTCGTTCCGCGCTGGACCGGTGACACCAACTTCATGCCGGTCATCGGCGACACCCGCGTGCTGCCGCAATCGCTCGCCGCCATGTATGCCCGCCTCCGCTCTGTGACTGAAAGCTTACAGCCCAAAACTTAAAGCTGGTTGCCTCCCGAACTGTGCCTGAATCCAAGACGCTCCGCTACCCCAATGCCCGTCACCTCGGCCAGCTTTACTGCGGGAGCGAAGACAATCTTGCCCGCGTCGAACGGGCCCTCACCGTCCGGCTGGTCACGCGCGACGATTGGCTGAAGATCGAGGGCGACACCAACGCGGTCGCCGGGGCCGAGGAATTTTTCAACCTGCTCAACACCGGCCGCACCCAGGGTCTGGCCCTCCGCACGCCCGACTTCGTGCGCCTGCTGGAGAATTTCGTCCAGGATGGCGGCGCCGGCCTCCGCGCCCTGTTCAATGAACCGCTGGTCATTGCGACCAATCGCAAGACGGTTGTCCCGAAAACCATCGGGCAGAAACAATACCTGCAGGCGATCCAGAAGAATCCCGTGGTCTTCGGCATCGGTCCGGCCGGGACGGGCAAGACGTACCTCGCCATGGCCTCGGCCATCTCGGCGCTGCTCAAGAACCAGGTGCAGCGCATCGTGCTGACCCGACCGGCGGTCGAAGCCGGAGAGACCCTGGGGTTCCTGCCCGGCGATCTGCGCGAAAAGATCCTGCCCTACCTCCGCCCGCTCTATGACGCCTTGCACGACATGCTCGACGCCGAGGACGTCGCGAACCTGTCGGAAAAAGGCATCATCGAGATCGCCCCGCTCGCCTATATGCGCGGCCGCACCCTCGCCAACTCCTACATCATCCTCGACGAGGCGCAGAACACCACGCCCGAACAGATGATGATGTTCCTCACCCGGCTGGGCGACGACTCGCGCATGATCGTGACGGGCGACATCACCCAGATCGACCTGCCCCGCGCCAAGCTGTCCGGCCTGGTCCAGGCCCCGCGCATCTTGCGCAACATTCCGGGGATCGAATTCCATCACTTCACCGGCTCGGACGTCGTGCGCCACCCGTTGGTCCAGAAGATCGTCGATGCCTACGAGCAGGCCAAGTCCACGGAACCGATCGGGCATCAATAGCAAATGGGCCCGGGCATCTGTTCAGCTCAGCGAAGTGGGGCACATTGGCCGAGGGCTGTTGCGCGCAGTCCGGTCGTCTCCGGTGGCCTCGCGATCCAGCTGGAGAACCCCGGCCCATGGTCCGGCCTCGCACTGGCCAAGGCCGCTGGCGCCAGGCTCCCGTCCCTGTGATCCGCACCGTTGCCATCACCAGTTTCCACCCGCGTCTGCGTTTCGTCCGCGCGGCGATGGTCCGCGTCATCACCACGTTGGAGAACAATTTGCCGGCGCTCCGCATCCCGCCGTCCGCCATTCCCGCCGGCGAATTGTCCCTCGTGTTTCTGACCGACCCGGCGCTCGCCAGGATCCACGCCGACTTCATGAACGATCCGACCGCCACGGACGTCATCACGTTTGAAGGCAACCCGGCTGCCGGCCTGGCCGGGGAGATCTGCATCTCCGTCGACACCGCCCGGGCCTATGCCCGGGATCGGCGACGCGATTTCGCCAGCGAACTGACCCTTTACGTCGTGCATGGCTGGTTGCATCTCGCCGGCTACGACGACCGGAGTCCGGCGAAAAAACGCCGGATGCGTGCCGCCGAAAAACGGGCCATGGCGCTCCTGCGCTCCGCCAAAGCCCTGCCAGACCTCAGGCTGACTTGATTTATTTTGCCTCTTGGCGACTTTGTCCGACGCTCTCCCGCACATGCCTGAAACCCGTTTCACCTCCCTGCGCAACGCCTTCCTCACCGGACTGTTGCTGGTCGCCCCGCTGGTGGTGACGGCCTGGGCGCTCCGGATTGTCATCGGCTTTGTCGGCGGCTCGATCACGCCCTTTTTTTCCCCTTATCTGCCCGAGGCGTTGAGGAACCTGCCCAACATTGTCTGGGATATCCTGACGACCGTCATTGTGCTGGTGTTGGTAACCCTGCTCGGGTTTGTCTCGCACCTCTTCCTCGGCCGGTACGTGGGTGCGATGGGTGAACGGCTGATCGAGAGTATTCCCGGCGTCGGCGGATTCTACAACAGCGTCAAGCAATTCATCGGGACCTTTGGCGCCCGGGATCGCACGCAATTCAGCAAGGTCGTACTCGTGCAATTCCCCCGGCCCGGCGCCTACGTCATCGGTTTCCTGACGAATACCACCGGCGGCGAGCCACATCGCCATCTCGCGGGCGAACACTGGGCGGTTTTCGTCCCCACCTGCCCCAGCCCGGTCAACGGCTTCTTCATGTATCTGCCGCAGTCGGAAATCATCGAATTGGAAATGTCGGTGGGCGACGGCATGAAGACGGTCATCTCCTGCGGCGCGGTGCTACCCCATTGGCCGGATGCTGCAACGGCCAAATCCGCACTGAAGAGTTAGGGCGGAAAGTGAGAAGGGTTTCTCCCCCTTTCATCATCCGCCTCCCTTCTCACTCCGCCGATGCCCGGCCAGCAGCTACAGACCATCGCCTTCGTCCTGGCCAAGCAGCCGTCGACATCCGATTCGTTCGAGCAATTGACGGCGTATTCCGGGGAACAAGGCGTGTTGCTCTGCCTGGTCCGCAGCCCGAGGCCCGGCCCGCCCGCCGCCGCCCGCCGCCCGGTTCCGCGCAGCGAAGGCCGCCTGGATTTGTTTGATGAGGCCGAGCTCTGGCTCGAGTCCTCGAATCAGGGCCGGACGTGGTTCGTCAAGGAGCACCGGCTGATCCAGCGGCACGACGGCATCGGCCGCTCCTATGAAGCCCTGCGCGCCGCCGCTGCGATGGCCAACCTCGTCAGCCGCAACCCGGTGCCCGACGAATCGCGCCCGGCCATCGCCGGTCTGCTGCGTTTGAGCCTGACGGCGCTGGCCGCCGGAGGCCGGCCCGATATTGCGTGGTTCAAGGCCCTGTATTGTTTCCTCCGCGACGAGGGTTATCCCGTGAAGCAGCAATGGTGGCCGGAACTGCCGGATGCCGAGCGGCGGGCTGCAACCGAACTGCTCAACCAGCCGCTCGCCGCCCAGACGGCCGGCGCCGTCGTTGTCGCCAACCTCACCCGCCGGCTCGAAGACTGGGTAAAGGCGGAAACGGAAATCAGATTGATCTGACCCCAGTCAACGCGAACCGGGCCAATTCAAGTACGGCCATCCAGTTTGGTTGCCTCGTCGGTCCGATTCTCGCAATGACTTGACCGCCGCCATGCAGTTTTCCCTCGCCACCAAAACCGCCAGTCTGAGTGTCGGTGAATTTGCCGGCTTCACCCTCGGTCCGCAGGAATCCGGCGGCGGGCCGCAGGGCCTCTGGCGCGCCCAACTCGGACAGCACTGGCACAACGAACTCCGCACCCGCGTCCTGGCCGAGTCGCCGTCGGCCGAATTCGAGGTCGTCATCAGCGGCCGGTTAACCCACCGGGGCTGGACCTTCATCCTTAGCGGCCGGATCGACCAGCTTGTGGGAAGTACCCTGCGCGAAATCAAGACGGTGCTGCGCGGTTTGCCGGCCGAGGAAGCCGGATTCCGCGCCGACTATCCGTCCTATTTTCTCCAGCTTGCCGCCTACGCCGTCTTGTTTCGAGCCGCAGCTCCGGGCTCCCAGGCGCCGGCTTCACGCCCCGCGCTCATCCGCGCCGAACTCATCTTCGTCGAGGCAAGTTCCGGCCTGGCGCAAACCGTCGCCCTAACGCCCTTCGACGAGGCCCTGGTCTATCACCAGCTCGACGCGATCGTGGTGTTTCTCGATCTGCAGTTGCGCGCCACCGAGCGCCGGCGCGCCCTGCAGTTTCAGCCGGCCTTCACGAAACTCCGTCAGGGTCAGGAAACCATTCAGGCCGATCTGGGCGCCGCGTTGGCCGGGTCGCCCCTCGTGTTGTTCGAGGCGCCGACCGGTTACGGCAAGACCGGATGTGTGCTGGAATTCGCGCTCGACCGGTTGCGCGCCGGCCGGTGCGCGCGGCTGATCTGGCTCACCGGCAAATCGACCGGCCAGCTGCAGGTCGTGCACACCCTGGAACAGATGGCCGGCCCAGGCCAGAGTAACCCAATAGGTTACTCTGGCGGGGTGACCTTCTGGCAGGTGCGCAACAAGGCCGAACACTGCATCAACCACACCTTCCACTGCGTCCGGGACGGCTGCAATTATCTGGCGGGTTGCACCGAGCGCTGGCCCCAGAGCGGCTTGGCCAAGTTCTATCTCGACGACCGCCAGCCCCACGACCTCGACACGTTGCGCACCGCCGGACAGGGCGCACAAATCTGTCCCTATGAAATCACCCGGGCCTCATTGGCGTTTAACGATGTCTGGATCGGCGACTTCAACTACGTCTTTGCGCCGGACAACCGCGGCCTCTTCTTCGAGCAGCCGGGATTTGACCCGGCTGAGACGCTGTTGGTGGTGGACGAGGCACACAATCTGCCCTCGCGTGTGGCCGGGGCGTTTTCCCGGCACGCCTCCGAAAGCGATGCCCGCCTGCTGCTCGCCGAGCTTGATCATATCCGTGCTCCCGCCGCGATTCTGCTCGCGCTCGAGGAATGGACCAGGCTCCTTGCCTCGCTCCAACCGGCGGACTCGCTTGATCCGACCATGGAAGCCGAGGTTGGCGAATTGGTGACCAGGCTGGCGAACCTGGTGGGCACGCTGCCGATCGATTATGCCGTCCTCGGCCCCCGGCATTCGGAATCACTCTGGCTGTTTGCAGCCCTGGCATCTTTTCTCACCGACGACCGGCTGAAAAAACTCCTTTGGGTATCGCGCGCGGGTGAACTGGAATTCACCTGCGTGGATGCAGCGCGAGCCATTGGCGAGACCTTGCGGGAATTCGGCGGTGTCATATTGATGTCGGCTACCCTAAAGCCATACGCGGAATTCGCCACCGCCTGCGGGGTGGAGGTGGCAGGGCGAGTCGTCCCCGACGAGCCCCGGCTCACCGAGCCGGTGGCGGACCGTCGCTTACGCCCGGTACGCCCTACCTATCAGACCCTCCATGCTCCGACCCCTTGGCGCGCTGGCGCCTACGATGTTGCCGTCGACCTGCGGGTCGACACCACATTCCGACTGCGAGCCGGCCACTATGGCACGACAGCCGTCACGATCGAGGCGATGCACGCTGCCGCAAGCTCTCAGCTCTCGGCCCCCGGCCTCCGGCCTCCGGCAAGATCCGCCATCGCCGTCTTCTTTCCCTCTTATGCCTACGCCGAGTCGGTGCTGCGGGCGCTGGAAAACGGCGGCTCGGTTTTGCGCGTGGCGTTGCAGCCCCGGCTGCCCGATCTCGCGGCGCAAACTGCCTGGGTGGAGGAGAGCCTCGTGCTGGCCGATGCGCTCTTTCTGGTCCTGGGCAGCAGTTTTGCCGAGGGCATTGACCTGCTCGGCGGCCGCATCACGCATGCCATGGTCGTCGGACCGGCGCTGCCGGAGGTCAACGCCGTGCAGAAGGCCCGGATGAATGCCTCGGACGGACTCGGCCGCGACGCGGCTTTCCGGCGCGTGTATCAGATTCCCGGTCTCCAGAAGGTGAACCAGGCGCTCGGCCGGCTGGTGCGGGTGCCGGGCCACCACGCGAAGGTGCTGTTGCACTGCCGCCGCTTCGCCGAGCCGTCCTACGCCTCGCTCCTCGCGGCGGACTATCTATTCTACCGCGAAGTGGCTACGGATGCCGACCTCCACGCCTGGCTGGGAGCTCACTGACTCGAATAGAAATAGAAATATCCCCACATGGTACCGATCAGGGCTGAGCCGATTGCGCCAGCGAGAAAAAGCACGATGGAGACCGACACCCGGCGGCGCAGGTACTGGTTGAGGATGATGGCGAGCGCGATCGCCATGCTGAATCCAAGGATGCTCAGGGCCTTCGCGTTGGTCATCTGCACGGCCAGATGCCGGCTCACGTTCGGACTATAGCGGGACAGCACCTCGGCGAGTGAACCCGTGAAGAACACGAGGCTCACGCAAACTATCAGGCTCTGCACGCTATTCTTCGTGCAAGCAGCCGCGGCCATCACGGACAGCGTCACACTGCCAAGCACCAGAGCAATGAAAGCATATTCATGCAGGTATCGCACGCTCGTGAAGCCGGTGAACAGATTTTTCACCCAGATCGCCAGCACTGGCAGGGCGACAAAGAGTGCGCCGACCAGCAGGAGCTTGGCGGTCACCAACCGGGCGGCGGAAATCGGACGGGTACGCCAGAATCCGCTGCTTTCCGTCGGGTGATCCTGCTGCGCCAGGCCCACGAGCAAGGCGAACGCGAAGAAGCAGAGGAGCATGTCCAGGAAGACGCGATTGAAGTCCTGCATATAGGCCGGCTTCACCATGCCGGCATTGTCCTGGCAAAAGTTCAGGTACGCGATACCGCCCAGCCAGAGGGCGAAAGACCAGCGGAAGTAATACAGGTCCTTCTTGATGATGTGCCAGGTGAGGTTCATGCGGCGGCTCCTTGGGGATGCGGGCGGTCCTTGCGGCCCAGGGTGATGAAAATATCGCGCAAGGTCAGGGGATGAGCCTGAACCGCGGCGAACGGGAAATGTTTCCGGCAGAGGCTCTCCGTGGTCTCCCGGTCATAGGCCGAATCGATAAACATGGTGCGACCGGAACCACTCTGCCAGTTGAGCCAGCCCGGGGGCAGATTGCCGGACTGCCACACCGCGTCCCGGTCAACTTCGATGCGACGGAATCGCCCGAGCAGGGACTCCGTGGTCTCGACGAATTTCAAGCGCCCGGCGTCGATCAGAGCCACCCGGTCGGCCAGCCGCTCCACCTCCTCAATGTCATGTGACGATATCAGCACGGTCGTTTCACCCTGCTGCACGGATGCAAGCAGGCCCTGCGTGACGTCGTCCCGCACCACCGGATCGAGACCGCTGAACGGCTCATCGAGCAGCAGCAGCTTCGGCCGGTAGGCCAGCGAGGAGAGCAGCGCCGCCTTCATCAGCATGCCGCGCGAGAGGTGGGTCAGCTTTCGATCCACCGGCAGGTCGAACCGGGCCAGTAACGCGGCCTCCAGAGCCCGGTCCCATGTTGGATAAAATGGCCGGCAATAATCCAGGAACTGCTGCACGGTCATCCCCGGCGGCAGCTTCTGGTTCTCCGACACGTAGCCGATTTGGGCGAACTCACGTTCGCCCAGAAGGACCGAATCCACGCCGAGGACCTGTGCGCTCCCCGCGCTGGGCCGGAGCAGATTCACCAGCAGTTTGAGGGTGGTTGTCTTGCCGGCGCCATTGGCACCTAACAAGGCCGAGACGCTGCCTTCGGGCACGGACAGTGTGAGATCGTGCAGAGCCTCCGTGGTCCAGGACACGGCGGAGCCAAGATCATGCAGGGACCCCCTGGTCCAGTAGCGCTGGGAGAGATTCCGGATTTCGATGATGTTCATGGGGTGAATTTATTTGTGTCCGAGTTTCTTCCAGTGCGCGGCCAGGCCGCTCTGCACCTCGTCAAGGGTGAGCCCAAGGTTCTTCGCCTGGACCACCACTTGCTCCAGATCGGCCCCGAGCAGCCCGGCCCGCTCCTGCCGGTCGCCCGCGGTTTGCTCCGCCACCACGCTGCCCACGGCCGGGGTCGTGACGAGCACACCTTGCGCCACCAGCGCCGCCACAATCTTGTGCGCCGTGTTGGGGTTGATCCGGAGTTCCTGGCTGACCACGCGCACCGAGGGAAACGCCTGGCCGGGTTTCATCCGCCCCGCCACCACGGCCTTCTTTACGGCGAAAATCACCTGCTCCGCGATGGGCAGGCCGGGTTTCAGTTCGATGGCGAAAGGAAGCACGCTGTACCAGTTGAACTAGTACAGATAGGACGGCAAGCTTTTTTCTTCCGGGCGATGGATGCCGGTGCCGGCGAAGCCATTTTCCGCCCGGCCGGCCGCCTAGGCCTCGCCCAGCAGGTTGGCGAAGATCATCTTGCCGCCGCCGCTGGGCAGCACGCCGATGATCTCGGCCGTGACCCGCTTGCCCACGAAGGCCCGGGCGTTGTTCACGACCACCATGGAGCCATCCGGGAGATAACCGAGGGCCTGGCCGTCCTCCTTGCCGATCTTCACGAGATCGAGCGCGATGCTTTCGCCAATGACCAGTTCGGGGCGCAACGCGGTCTCGAGCGCGTGCAGGTTGAGCCAGGAGACACCCTGGAATTGCGCCATTTTGGCGAGATTGGTGTCGGTGGTGAGCAGCTTGGCCCGCATGGACTGGGCGATGAACACCAGCTTGGCCTCGATGTCCTGCCGGCGGGCGACATCGCTCTGGTGGATGCGGATGTCGATGTGCTTGATGGCGCGAAGCTCGTTCAGGACCTGCAGGCCGCGGCGGCCGCGCGCCTGTTTGACCGGATCGGGGGAGTCGGCGATGTTCTGCAATTCGGCGAGAACGAAGGTCGGGATGATCAGCGCCGCGCCGAGGAACTGCGTCTCGCACACCCGGGCGATCCGGCCATCGATCAACGCACTGGTGTCAACGACGACCAGCGGCACGTCGACTTCGTGCGGGACGAAGCGCACATAGGGGATGACCAGGTTGAAATCGTCCTTGCCGCGCAGGGCGATGACGGTGCCGAGGTAGGTGCAGATGACGAACAGCGCCATTTGTACCAGATAGATGATTTGCGGATCACCCTTGTTGAGCAGGGGCGAACTGGAGACCAGCCACGCAATCAGCGCCCCCACCGCCAGCCCGAACGTCAGGGCCGTCAGTCCCCGCAGCGAAAATCCCTTCAGCATCAGGTCGACCAGCACGACCAGCACACCGATCAGCAGGCCGATCACGACGGCCAGACCCCGCTGGTGGTCCCACTCCTCGACCGTGTAGCACACCAGCCAGCTGGCGACGGCGCAGAGGGTGATGAAGAATATCCGGATGGCCAGGAGCGTCTTATTCATGCACGGGGCATTGCTTCAATTGAATACACCTTTCTTTTTCAACCACAACAAGACAAAGGGCAGCAAGAGGAAGAGAAACATGACCCCGTAAAGAATGATTTGTGCCCGGAAGGCTTTCTTCTCTAGCTCTGGGTCTGTCTCAGTCATTTAACGCATCCGACCAAGCGCACCTCCCGATGACAACGCAATACTGGCTGGTGAAATCCGAACCCGGGTCATATTCGTGGGCTGATTTGGTCCGCGACGGACGGACGGCCTGGACCGGGGTCCGGAACTACGCGGCGCGCCTCCATCTCAAGGGCATGCAGCCGGGCGACGAAGTGCTCTTCTACCATAGTGGCGACGCGAAAAGCGTGGTGGGCCTGGCCCGCGTGACCAAGGCCGCTTTCCCCGATCCCACCGCCGATGAGGAAGGCTGGGTGGCCGTGGAGCTGGCGCCGGTGAAGCCGCTCGCCCACCCCGTGACCCTCGCGCAGATCAAGGCCGACGCGACGCTCAAGGATATCGCCCTTGTGCGCCAGGGCCGCCTTTCGGTCATGCCGCTAAGACCCGCGGAATATTCGCGCATCGTCGCGACGGCAAAGGCCCGCTGAACGCGGCCTTGCCTCGGAATCCCGGCCCGCGGCAATTGGAGGACGGCAGCCGCCTCTGGCTCGACAATCCGGCGCCAGGCGCTTTCGTCATCGGTTGTGTTTGAAAAGATCACCATTCTCGCCCCCGGCCTGCTCGGTGCCTCCGTCGCCCAAGCGGCTCACCATTACGGAACGGCCCGGCGCATCGCGCTTTGGGCCCGGCGGCCCGAGACGCGACTGCAGCTCAAAGGCCAGCCATGGTGCCATCAGGTCGCCGAAACTCCCGCGGAAGCCGTCCAGGGCGCCGAACTCGTCGTGGTCTGCGCCCCGGTGGATCAGATCGTTGGCCTCACCACCCAAATCGCACCGCACCTCGCGCCCGGTACGCTCGTGACCGATGTGGGCAGCGTGAAGGGTGAAATCTGCCGGCTCGGGCACAAGGCGCTTTTCCCGCGGACGCACTTTGTCGGTTCGCACCCCATGGCCGGCTCGGAGAAGACCGGCTGGCAGCACGGTCGCGCCGACCTGTTCAAGGGCCGCACCGTTTTTGTCACCCCGCTGCCGGAGAGTGACCTGAAGGCCACCGAACGCGTGGCCGCCTTTTGGACCGCACTCGACGCCGGAGTGGCCACCATCGAGCCCGACGCCCACGACGAAATTGTCGCTCACATCAGCCACCTGCCGCAGGTGCTCGCCTCCACCCTTTGTGCCAGTCTCGCCCGGCGCGATGTGCGTTGGCGCAACTACGCCGGCGGTGGCCTGCGCGACACCACCCGCATCGCCGGCAGCGACCCCAAGCTTTGGAAGACCATCCTGGAGCAAAATCGCGACGAGGTTCTCCGCGCCCTGCGCGGCTATCAGGAGGAACTGCACGGATTGGAGCGCGCCCTGGCCAACCGTGACTGGTTCGAAGTGCAGGCGATCCTCGAACGCGGCAAGGCCTACCGGGAACAGTTCCGGACAATCCCGTGAATTTTTCATCGGTCAGGGTTCATTGTTCAAGGTCCATCGCCTCGAGCCGTCCGCCAATCGCCCACGCCCGTTGGCAATTGAACCATGAGTGATCCTCTTCCCGCTTTTCTTCCCATTCAGCCCTTCACCCGGCCGGTGCAGGGCGGCGTCACCCTCCCCGGTTCGAAGAGCATCACCAACCGGGCGCTCCTGCTCGCCGCCCTGTGCGACCAGCCGGTCGCGCTGACCGGTGCCTTGTTTAGCGACGATACCCGCCTTATGGTCGAGGCCCTGGGCAAGCTGGGATTTACCGTCCACGTGGACGAAGTGGCGCTCACCTTGCGCGTGAGCGGCCAGGCGAAAGGATTCACGGTTGGCGAAGCTGATCTCTTTGTCGGGCTGGCGGGAACGGCCGCTCGTTTTCTTACCGCGCTCTGCGCGGCGGCGCCCCAGGGCACCTACCGGCTTGACGGGGTGCCCCAGATGAGGAAGCGGCCGATGAAAGGCCTGCTCGACGCTTTGCGCACGCTGGGAGCCGACATACGTTGCACGGGGGAGGAAGGATTCTTGCCCGTAGAAATCCGCTCCCATGGCTTGCGCGGCGGGACGGTGACCATCGACGCCCGCGAAAGCAGCCAGCTGCTTTCGGCCCTGCTCCTGGTTGCACCTCGGGCGAAAGCACCGATCACGATCTCGGTCCTGGAAAACTCCGTGCGATGGCCATTCGTCCAAATGTCGCTGAACATGATGCGCCGCTTTGGGTACACAGCCGTGTCCGCCCATCACGAACCATTGGCCATCAGCCTGGTCCCGGCCCGCCATTATCTGCTGCCGGCCGGAAAATTTCACGTTGAGAGCGATGCCACGGCCGCCAGCTATTTCATCGGCCTGCCGATGGTAACAGGCGGGCAGCTGACCATTTCCGATTATCACTTTGTCTTGCCCCTGCAGGGCGACATTCAATTTGCGCAGCTGCTGCAGCGCGAAGGCCTCATCCAAGGCCTGGACGAGCACCGTCCGATTCATACGATCCAGAAAGGACCGGCGGGCAAAGGGGTCACGGCCGATTTCAGTACTTTCTCGGATACCTTCCTCACCCTTGCGGCCATCGCGCCGTTGCTCGACGGCCCGACAAAGATCTCCGGCATCGCCCATACCCGCAAACAGGAGACCGACCGGGTGGCGGGAGCCGCCCGCGAGCTCAAAAAGCTCGGCCAGCACGTCGTCGAGACCGATGATTCACTGGAAATCCATCCGCGTCCGCTCAAAGCCGGGGTGGAGATCGAGACCTATCACGACCACCGCTTCGCCATGAGCTTCGCCATCCTCGGCTGCCATGACCTGCTGAAAAACGGCCGGCCGTGGCTGACGATCAAGGATCCCGGCTGCTGTGCCAAGACCTTCCCGACGTTCTTCGACGTCCTCACCAAACTCCGGACCGAATCACGATAGACTCATGTCGGCCCCTCCCTTCATCATCATTGCCATCGACGGCGGCGCCGCTTCCGGCAAATCGTCGTCGTCCAGGATCCTTGCCGAACGGTTCAACCTCCTCCACGTGGACACCGGTTCGTTCTACCGGCATATCACCTACGAATTGCTGCGGCGCGGCGTGTCGTCGACCGACCTGCCCGCCCTGAAAACTGCGCTGGCCGAACTGAAGTTCACCACCCGGCTCAACGGTCGCTCCGCGCAGATGTTGATCGGGGGCCAGCCGGCGGGCAGCGAAATTCGCGGGCAGAACGTCAACGAGCACGTCTCCCACTATGCCGCCATCCCCGAGGTGCGGCAGACCCTGCTCGGCTACCAGCGGGGCCAGGTGGACGTGGCGAAGCAGCACGGTTTCCGCGGGCTCGTCATGGAAGGCCGCGACATCGGTTCCGTGATCTTCCCGCAGGCCGAATGTCGCTTCTTCCTGCACGCCGATCCGGCGGAACGCGCCCGGCGGCGCGCGCTGGAGGGCCAGCAGGATTCCATCGCGGAACGCGACCGGCTCGATTCGTCGCGCAAGGCCTCGCCCCTCACCAGTCCGGCCGGGGCCACCGACATCGACTCGACCCACCTCACCCTCGACCAGGTCGTCGAAAAAATGGCTGCGCTCATCGCGGGGAAGCTCGGCTAAAATGGTGGCCGAAGACAGGCACAAACATCGCAAGAAAAGCGAAGCTACGGACCTTGTGTTTGGTCTGTTTCCGGTGTCTTTTCGTGCCTTCTGCTAGCCAGGAAACTTTCCGCATGCCGCGAACGCCCGACCAACTCAGCATGACGCCGTTCTACGGCTTCTTTCATTATTTCGTGCGTAACATCTACGCCATGTGGTTCCGCGGCGAGGTGGTAGGCACCGAGAATTTTCCCCGCGAGGGCCCCTTTCTCATCGCTTCCAACCACGCCAGCCATCTCGACCCGCCCCTGGTTGGCTGTCAGGTCCCCCGGCAGATGCGTTTCTTCGCCCGCAAGACGCTGTGGAAGAATCCGCTCGTGAGCTGGTGGCTGAACCAGGTGGAGACCATCCCCGTCGAGCGCGACAGCGGCGACGTCGGTGCGATCAAGCGCGTGCTGCAGGCGCTCAAGGAAGACCGGGTCATCGTGCTCTTTCCGGAAGGCACGCGCTCACCCGACGGCCGGTTGCAAAAACCCAAGGCGGGCATCGGGTTGATGGCATGCAAGACCGGCGTGCCCGTCGTGCCGTGTCACGTCTTCGGCTCCTATGAGGCCTTCGGCAAGGGGCGCTGGTTCCCGAGATTCGGTACGGCCGTGACAATCGTCTTCGGCCGGCCGATTCCGCCCCATGACTACGATGATCCGGCGGCCGGCAAGGCCCGCTACGAGACCGCGGCCCAGCGCATCATGGACCGGATCGCCGTGCTGCCCCGCCCGGACTGCACGGTGATCTGACTCAGAAGCTGCCTGTCAGCTCGCACTACTACCGGCAGTTTGCCTTTGGTGGAAAAAACCAATGATCCCCATAGCTACCGCCGCACACATCCAGACTTGAGCCTGGATCTTCATATCAAGGATAGCGTGCTTCCAGCCCAGAAATCCGAGGGCCAATTTCACGCTGGCAATACTCACCACGGACAAGATCCAAAACAGGCCCGCTGTGACAACCGCCCTTCCTGTTTGCCTTAAGGTTTTCATTCACGCTCCGAATTTGAGCCAGGTCGATTTTTGCAGAAAGTCACTGTTCAATTCAGAGGCTTTCGCGCAACCGGCCAGACCCAGCGTCAGATCGAACTCGGCAAGCACGTTGCCGATGACTTCCTCGACGCCGCGCCGGCCGGCGAGAGCCAGGCCGTAGACGTAGGGCCGGCCGAGGCACACGGCCGTCGCTCCCAGCGCCAGCGCCTTGAAAACGTCCGCCCCGCCGCGCACGCCGCTGTCGAGGAGCACGGGAATCCGGCCGTTCACCGCCTCGGCGACCGCCGGCAAGGCATCGAGCGACGCGATTTCGCCATCGATCTGCCGGCCACCGTGATTCGAGACCACGAGCCCGTCGGCCCCCAGATCGACCGCCTTCTTCGCGTCGTCCGGGTGCAGCACGCCCTTGAGCAGCACCGGCAGCTTGGTCTGTTGCCGGAGAAACTTGAGGTTCTCCCACTGGAGTGAAGGCCGCGAGTAGGTCGCCATGAAACGCTGGACGGCCGCGCGGGGCTCGCCCGACGCGAGATTCCTCAGCAAGCCACCCGGAAAATTCGCTTTCTGCTCCAGTGCCGTGGCGAGAAGCTCCAAGCCCGGCGGCGGCCGGGCACTGCCGGCATTCTCGAGCGACTGTCTCAACTCGGAACGGAAAACCGGATCGCTGGTGTATTGCGCGATCCCCTGCCCTTTCATGAACGGCAGCGAACCAAGATCGAGGTCGCGCGGCCGCCAGCCTAGCATCGTCGTGTCGAGTGTCAGTACGATGGCCGAGCAGCCACAGGCTTCCGCCCGGCGCACGAAGCTGGCCACCAATTCGTCGGACTTGCTCCAGTAAAGTTGAAACCAGCGCGGACTGTCGCCCATTGCCGCAGCGCAGGATTCCATCGGGACCGACGCCTGGTTGGAAAAAATATAGGGCACCCGATAAGCTGCGGTGGCGCGGGCAACGGCGAGGTCGGCCTCCTGGTGCACCATTTCCAGCACGCCGATCGGGCACAGCAACAGCGGGGTGGGCAACCGTTGGCCAAACAGCTCGATGGAAAGGTCTCGTTTCTCCACATCGCTCAGCACCCGCGGGACAATCCGCCAGCGCTCAAATGCCGCGCGGTTGGCGTCCAGCGTGGATTCCCGTCCCGCCCCGCCCGCGATGTAAGCCCAGGCTTCCGGCGTCATCGCCGCCTGCGCCGCTCTCTCCAGTTCCGGCCACGCCACCGGCACCCCCGGCTTATGGCCGGCCGCCCCGGCCAGGTAGATCTCCCGCTGGCGTTTGCGGCCGATGTCGGAGTGATCTTGGGACATGGAATGATGCCTATTTAGATCCAGAGACAGCAGTTGGCGGCTTCACGGCCTCGGCCAAAATGGCGTCAAGCTTGGTGCCGGTGAGTTTCTTCCAAGCCTTCTCCACCGTTTTGATCGAAACCTTGTCCGGTTTTGTCCGGCCGATCTCGTGGAAGAGCCGCGGCAGGATGTCCTCGCCAGCGTGCGTGTGCATCAGGAAGACGGCATTGGCCGCAAACGCGTAGCGGGCGCCGTTCAGTGCAGAGTGCTGATCCTCGTCGGTCTGGTTCTCGGTTGCCGGCCATTTGCGAAGATCGGCCTGCTCCCGCAATGGGGCGGACCGGACCAACTGATCTGACAGATTATAAACGGTGGTCGCGATCGCCGGACCATGCAGGTCGCGCACGACCCGCCAGGGAACATAGTTCGCCACCCCGTCACAAAACCAGCGCCGGTCCGGTCCGTGGAAGTAGTGGTCCATGATGCCAAGCTCGGTGGTCTCGTGCAGGATGACAAAGGCGATGGTCGGATCGACCAGCGGAATCCGCTCCTTGAATTTCGGTATTTCCGCCAGCAAGGCGACCAATGAATTTTCGCCCCGACCGTCCCAGAGTTTTTGGGCGAGTTCCCCGGCGGAATCCTTCGCCAGATCGGGCGGGATCACCACGGGCAGCACCTCCGGGGGCGGGGCCTCACCGGCCGGTTCCGCCGCATGGGTCACGACCGGCGACGGTTTCTTTGGACTGACACTCCCGCGATAAACCGAGGCCCCGTTCTCCTGGCTGATGCTCATCCGGTACTCGCGGTGGAGCTGCTCGCGCTTCGCAGCAAGGTCTTTCAACCGGTCGTCCTGGTCTTCCATATGAAAGCCGAAACTGGCACTGCCTTGCTTTGTCACCGGGTCATAGGAGAAGCCGGCAAGCTTCTCCCCGGCTCCAAACCGATGCACCAGTTCATCCCGGTCCCAAATCGTGATCCGCTTGATCACTTGGAGCGTGTCGACCAGATCGCGCATTTTCCCCAAAAGGGCCATCGTAAGCTCGTAGTTGTCTCGAAAAGCATCAAAGCACTCCTCCTGCAGCGCGGTCGGCTTCGCCAGGCCGAGCTGCGCGGCGATGCCGCCGAGGTAGGCGGAACGATCAGCACGCATCTCCGCCGGGCTGAGCGGGTCGAGGGAAGCGGGTGCGGGCTTCTGCCGGGCCAGAATCGCTCCGGCTTCCTGATTGTGCAGCGCAAACCGGTGGGCCAGCAGTTGCGCCAGTTCCTCGCTGCCGGGAGAGTATTCACACTCAATGCCTTCAAACGTCCCGGTCAGCCGGCCGGCCGGCGGGTTCGCCATGGCCGCGCCGGCGAGAACAGCGCTCAGAAAAATACCGGAGAGTTTGAGCCACCCGTGCGCCATGATTACCGTAGGCCGCACGCCTTTCGGGCGCGGGCCATTGTCTTGGCCGCCACGCTCCGGGCACGCTCGGCGCCGTCCCGCAGCACCTGCTCGACGTAATCGGGACTGGCCACCAGCTCCGCGCGCTTGACCCGGTAGGGAGCGAAGAAATCCCAATAGTGCGCGAACAGCGCTTTCTTCAGATCGCCGTACCCCAGCCCGCCGGCGCGCAGCCGGCTCTCGAAATCCGCCGCCACCGCCGCTGGCGCGACGAGCCTGAGCAACTGAACGGCCAGGTTTTTCTCGGCGTCCGGCTTGGGGTCCTGGGGCGTGCGGGAGTCCATGACGATGCCCATGACCTTCTTCCGGAGCGCCTTCTCGTCGCCGAAAATCTCGATGGTGTTGCCGTAGCTCTTGGACATTTTCTGCCCGTCGAGCCCCGGCACAATGGCCACGTCCTCCCGGATCTGTTCCTCGGGCACGACGAACGTGTCGCCGTAGGTCAGATTGTATTTGATCGCGATGTCGCGGGTCATTTCCAGATGCTGCTTCTGGTCCTTGCCGACGGGAACGATGTTGGTGTCGTAGAGCAGAATGTCGGCCGCCATGAGCACCGGGTAAGCCAGCAGCCCGAAGTTGGGCGCAATGCCCTTGGCGAGCTTGTCCTTGTAGCTGTGGGCGCGCTCCAGAAGCCCCATCGGGGTGAGCGAGCCCAGCAGCCAGGTAAGTTCACAAACCTCGGGCACGTCGCTCTGGCGCCAGAACACACACTTGGCCGGGTCCAGTCCGCAGGCGAGCCAGTCCAGCGCGATGCCTTGGGTGTAACCGCGGCGCTCCGTGGCGTCCGTGATCGCCGTCATCGAGTGATAGTCGGCGATGAAATAGTAGGCATCACCCCCGGCCTGCAGCTCGATGGCCGGGCGCATCGCGCCGAAGTAGTTGCCGATATGCAGGGTGCCGGAGGGTGTGATGCCGGTAAGGACGCGGGGCATTTTCGATTTTGATTTACGGGTTTCTGGTGGGCAAACCGGCATCTGGAAGGAACCGCCCGCCGGAGGGAAGCGCGAAATTCAACTGGCGGTGGTCACGCCTGGCGCGGCCGCGTGGTGACGGTCTGCTGGTGGCGGGCGATGGTGCGGGCGGGCAGGTAGCCGCCGAAGGCCGTGCAGGGCATGACCAGCGCCCCCGGGCCGAGCAGTGTGCCGGGATTGAGCACGGCATTGCAGCCGACCTCCGCCTTGTCGCCGAGCACCGCGCCGAATTTTTTCAGGCCGGTCTTCACCGGGCCGGTCGGCAGCCGCACCGTCACCTCGCTCCGGTCCAGCCGGAGATTCGAACAGATCACGCCGGCACCGAGATGCGCGCCGTTGCCTAGGACGGAATCGCCGACGTAGTTGAAATGCGGCGCCTGCACGCCGTCCAGCAGGAGGCAGTGCTTGAACTCGCTGGCGTTGCCGAGCACGCATCCGTCGCCCACGATGACGTTGCCACGAATGAAGGCGCCGGGCCGGATCTCGGTTTTCGCGCCGATGTACGCCGGACCGATGACCGTCGCATAGGGCGGCAGTTTCACCGACGGATGCAACCAGACCCGACCCTCCAGGTGCACACCTGGCGGGACCCTGAGTTCATTCGCGCCAAACTCGGCCGCTTCCAAGGCCGCGCCGATCTGTTTCAGCCATTCCCACGGGCTGGCATCGGCCCGGAAAAACGGGGCAAACCGGACCAGCGAAGGCGGCAGGGCGAAAAATTCGGAGGCTTTCACGGTGACTTGGATAACAAAAAAACCGCGGAGGAACAGCGGTTTTTGTCCTGCGGTCGGAGGATTGGAGGACCGGGAACTGCCACGGACAGCAGTGCCGATACCACCAACGGCGCTGAGGACAAGCGGGTGCCCGGCCCAACCCGGCCAGCGGCTGCGTTACCCGCGTCGCAGCTTCTGGCTTTCGGCTGGCCATCGGAAATAATCGCGCGCAATTTGCCGGCTTGCTTCCCCACCCCACCCTCACCTCCCATTACGCCACGCCGGAGGCGAAGCCGGAGTTCGTCAACCGCCTTTTCGACGAGGGCGCGAAGCATTACGACCGCGTGGTCGACTGGGGCTTTCTCCGCAGCGGCGCTTCCTACCGGCGCCGGACCTTGAAACAACACGGCCTGCGCCCCGCGAATCATCTGCTCGACGTGGCCTGCGGCACGGGACTCGTGGCGGTCGAAGCAGCGAAGATCCTTGGCACCGCGGAAAACATCACGTGCCTTGATCCCAGCGTCGGCATGCTGGCGGTCGCCCGGTCCAAGCTGGCGGCCAAGTTCGTCCTCGGGCGGGCGGAGAAGATTCCGTTGGCCGACAACGCCTTCAATTTTCTCACCATGGGTTACGCGCTCAGGCATGTGACCAGCCTGGAAGAAACCTTCGCCGAATTCGGCCGCGTCCTTAGGCCCGGCGGGAAACTGCTCATTCTCGAGGTCACCAAGCCGGCCGGAAATATCTCCGGCTTTCTCTTCAAGCTGTACTTCGGGCGCCTCTACCCTTTCCTCACCCGCCTTTTCACCCGCAGCAACGATGCCCGCGACATGATGCATTACTACTGGGAGACGATGGACGCCTGCGTGCCGCCGGCTTCGGTACTGGCCGCGCTCGGCGCCGCGGGACTCACCGAGGTCAAGCGCACAACGGTGCTCGGCCTTTTCAGCGAATACACCGCCGTCAAGAAACCCTGACGCCGATCGAGCGCAATTGTCTTGGCCCGCCGATGCCGCCGCTCTAGCATGTCCCCAGCTTACGTTCCGATCAACCCATGCCGCCTTCGACTCCGCCCTCCACTGCCATCCCGACGGTCCCGGCCGGCAGGGAACAGGCCGTCCAGCAGCTTCCGCCCGACGCCCAGGCGGCGTTTCGGAAGTTCGAGGCCGGCGGCGACGCCGCCGCGCTCGATCCCGTGATCCTGGCGATCCTTGAGGATTTCATCCCGGTCCAGCGGACGAAGCGGCTCGCCGAGCTGCCCGACACCACGCGGTTGGTTGAGGATCTGCACCTGGACTCGCTGGCCGTTGCCCAAGTGGTTTTCTTCACCGAGGATTTGTTTGGCGTCAACATCACCAACGAGGAAATCGTCCTGATCCGCACCCTGGGCGACTTGCGGGGATTTATTCAACGCAAAGTTGCATCCCGCGGGGCACCCTGAGGCCGCCCCGCTCAGCATGCCGCCCCTGCCCGTAATCACCGGTTTGGGTTTCATCACCAGCATCGGGAACGACCGCGCGACCGTGCTGCGCAGCCTGCGCGAACTCCGCCACGGCTTTGAGCCGTTCGTGTTCATGAACAATCCGGCCATCGCGGTCAAAGTCGCCGGCACGGTCAAGGGGTTTTCCTTTCCCTCGCCCCACTGGCGCGACTGGCGCTGGCCCGCCGGCTTTGCGGTCGACCGGGAGCTCGTGCGCAGCCTGCCGCCCCACGGCATCTACGCGATCTGCGCGATGCAGCAGGCCCTGGCCGAGGCGGGGCTCGAACCTGCGCAGCTCGCCGGCGGTGACACCGGGTTGTTCTGCGCCTCGGCCGGCTCGCCGTTCCTGCTCAAGCACTATCTCGACCAGATGTTCGCCGCCCGCGGGGAACGCGGCAACCCGATGGGGGTGGTGTCCTCGATCGCCGGCACGCTCAATTTCAACCTGGCGGCGCACTACAAGATTTCCGGCGCCGTCTGCGGTTTCGTGTCCGCTTGCGCGTCATCGAGCCACGCCCTCGGCTACGCCATGGATGAAATCCGGCTCGGCCGGCAGCGGCGCATGCTGGTGGTCGGAGCGGAGGAAATGACCACCGAGAGCATCCTGCCGTTCGCCGGCCTGCGTGCCTTGTCCGTCAACCCCGATCCCGCGACCGCCTCCCGGCCGTTCGACCGCCGGCGCGACGGTTTTGTCGGCACGGGCGGAGCCGTGGCGCTCGTCGTCGAGGACGCCACGCTGGCCCGCCAGCGCGGCGCCCGGATCCAGGCGGAGCTGGCCGGCTGGGGCCAGGCCGGCGACGGTTACAGCGTCGCCGCCTCGCATCCCGAAGGCGCCGGCCTGCGCGAGGCCATGCGCCGGACGCTGGCGGATGCGGGGGTGAAGCCGGCCGAGATCGACTACGTCAATGCCCACGCAACTTCCACTCCGCCCGGCGATCATTCCGAGGCGCTGGCGTTGCACGCCATCTTTACGGGCGGCGGCGCCCGGCCCCGCGTCAGCAGCACGAAGGCACTCACCGGCCACGGCCTTTCCCTCGCGGGCGCGATGGAGGCGGCCTTTTGCACGCTGGCCATCAGCGAGGGTTTTGTTCCCGGCGCCGCGCATCTGGAGGAGCCCGACCCGGTGTGTGCCGGACTCGATTTGCCTCGCACCTCGCTTGACGAAGCCCCGGTCCTCGTGCTCAACAACAGCAGCGGCTTCGGCGGCAGCAATGTCTGCCATGTCCTCCGCCGCCCGACCTGAACCTTATGCCCGACCCCTTCACGCTTCGCCTCAAGACCCTGATTATCGCCACGCTCAAGCTGGATGGCGTCCGGCCGGAAGACATTCCCGACGACGAGCCGCTGATCGGCTCGCCGCGCTTCGGGCTCGACTCCGTCGACGCGCTGGAACTGGTGCTCGTCTTTGAAAAGGAATTTGGCGTAAAGATCGGCAACAGCGAAGAATCGCGCAAGGCGCTGGGCAGCGTCAATTCCCTCGCCGCTTATCTCCGCTCGCATTCGCCCGGCGCCTGAAAGGCCGATACGTATGAACGCGCCGGTCGAGCAGCTTTCCGCGGGCCTCGCCGCCTGTGACTGCCTCACCCCGCTGGGCGACGCGGTGGCGACCTCGGCCGCACTCGTCGCCGGGCAATGTGCGCTCAAGCTCACTCCGGTGTTGGGCCGCGACGGCGGTGACCTGGTGCCGCTCGCGCTGCTGGGCTCGATGGATGAAACGCTGCCGCCGCACTGGCTGGCCGCCTTGCGGCGCCTGGCCGCCGGCATACCAGCGGAAGCGTGGGGGCGTTGGCGCACGCCGGTCGTTGTCACGAGCAGCAATTTCGGCGTGGGCAGCCTCTACGCGTTCACGCGCAACGGCGACACCCGGCATCTGGTTCACGGCACGCCCTATGCCAGTGTCGAACTGCTCCGGCGCGAATTCGGCTGGGGTGAACACGTCACGCTGTTCTCCCACGCCTGTGTGACCGCGCACCTCGGGCTGGCGCACGCGGCCCGACTGCTCCACGCCGGACTGGCCGATCAGGTCCTGGTGTTCTCGTTCGACTTCGTCAGCCCATTTGTCGCCGGCGGTTTTCACAGCCTGAAAATCCTCAACGGCGCCATGCCCGCACCGTATGGCGTGCGCGAGACCGGGGCCATCGGCCTCGGTGACGGCGCCGCCTTTGCGGTGTTGACGCGTGATCCCGCTCCTTTCCGGCTCGCCGCGCACGCCCTCCATAACGAAATGTTTCATTTTACCGGCAACCAACCGGACGCCTCCGGCTTTTCCGCCTGCGCGGCCTCGATCGCTGCTGCGGCAAAAGGCCGGCGGATCTGGGTCAAGGGTCACGGGACCGGCACCCTGGAGGCCGGCCGGCTTGAGGCCGAGGTTGTGGCCCGGCAGTTTCCCGGCGCGCCGCTCACCGGCTGGAAAGGAAGCCTCGGCCACACGCTGGGCAGCTGTGGCCTGGTCGAACTGGCCATCACTTTGGCGGCGTTGCGCGGCGGGCGGATTCCCGGCACGGTCGGAAGCCAGGCCCCGTGTTTCACCGACGCGGTGGCGCTGGCCCCATTCGCCAGCACGGGATTTGACGGGGCCGTCCTAACCAGCAACGCCTTTGGCGGTGCCCACGCGGCAATGTTGCTCACCCATGACTGAGCGTTTCATCCAACATCTGCGCGTCGAACTGCCCGGCCCCGGCGAAAATGCGGCGGGCGCCCGCGCCCGCCTGGCGGACAAGTTTCCGCGCACCGCGTTGCGCCGGATGACCCACCTCGGGATGCTCCTCGGTTCCACGCTCGACGGCGCGCCGCTCGGGCCGGAAGACGCAGTCGTCTACGCCACAAGCTATGGTGAGACCCGGGCGCTGGAGGATTTTCTGGCCAGCTTTCCGGGCGCGAGTCCGCTGCTTTTCCAAACCTCGATCCATCCCGGTGGGGTGCAGCAGGTGCTGATCGGCCGGCAGCAGCCGGTCGCCCGGCTCTGGCCCCTAGCCGGGCGGGCCCGGCTGGTGGAACAGGCGCTGCTAACCGCGCTGATCGAGCCGGCCGGGCGCGTGGCCCTCGTGGGCGGAGAGGAGCGTGGATCCTGGCTGCTGGACCATCAAATGGCGTCGGCACGAGCCTTTGCTTTCGCCGCGATCCTGACCCGCGAGCCGACCGGCGCGGCGGGACGCTTCGTCTTCACGCCCGGAGTGCACGCGGACGAACCGTGCCCGAGCCTGGAGGAATTCGCGCTGGCGCTGTCCGGCCGCCGCGCGTTGAGCTGGCACAACGCCGGCGGGACGTGGGGCCTCGAGTGGTCATGAGGGCGGCCGAAAACGTGATGCGCAATCCCGGTCCGAGCTGGGGCTACGGCTTTCTCTTGTGGGCCGTGCGCTGGTGGCCGCGCTGGTTCTTCCATCCGATGCTGGTGCTCGGTTCCGGCGTCGGGCTGGTCCTCATGCCGGCCCAGCGCGCCTGTTCGCGCGCCTATCTGGCGGTTGTGCTCGGCCGGCGGGCGCGGCTGATCGAAGTGTGGCGCCACTTTTTCGCGTTCGCCCGGTTCCTGATGCTCAAGCTCCGCGCGGGCCGTGGCGCGCCGGTGCATTGCACCTTGGAGCCCGAGAACGCCGGACCGTTCGAGTCGCTGCTGGCATCGGCCAGCCCGGCGCTTTTCGGCACGTTTCACTTCGGTGGATCCGATCTGCTTGGTTATATGCTCAGTGCCCGCGGCCGGCGGGTCTCGATCGTCCGGCACAAGGTGGGCAACTCCGGCGACACGCGCCTCCTGGGCGAGCGGTTTGCCGGGCAGGTCTCATTCCTTTGGATCAACAATCCCGCCAGCCTGATTTTCGACCTGAAGGCGGCCATCGAGGCCGGCGAAACCCTGGCGCTCCAGTGCGATCGGCCCGAGTCCAGCGCGAAGGTTGAAGCGTTCCACTTTCTCGGCGCGAACCGGATGTTTCCCTTTGCCATCTACCACCTGGCGGTCCTGTTTGACCGACCCGTGGTGTTCTGCATCGCCGTGCCCGACCTGTCAAAAGACGGGCTGCGGGTATTTGCCTCGCCGATCTTTGCCCCGGATTCCAGGGCCGGGCGGGCCGCCAACCTCGCAAACGCCCGGACGCATTTCCAGGCCGTGCTCGCCCGGTTGGAAACCCTGGTCCGCCAGCACCCGTACCTTTGGTTCAATTTCCTGCCGCTCAATCCGGAGGTCCCGGCAACCCCGCCCGGCAGCTAGTTCGCGACGATCCGCCGCATGTCTCTCCGCTCCGTCTACTATTTCCCGGTTTACTACGGCACGTTGCTGCTTTTTGGCGCGGGCGGCCTGGAATTGTGCATCCTCGGCCTGCTGTCCGGCTGGCTTCCGGCGACGGAGAGGACGGAGCGTTTTTTCCAGCGGCTGATCCGCCGGCACCTCGCCTTCTTTCACTGGTGGTGCGATCTGACCCGGCTGGTCCACGTGCGCTATCACGGATTCGACCGGTGGCCCGACCATGGCCTGGTGTTGGCGGCCAACCATCCGGCCATGATCGACATCACCTGCCTGCTGGCCCGGTTGCCCGGAGCCGTGTGTATCTTCAAGCCCGCCATTCGACGCAATCCGGTGCTGGGCGCCGCGGCCCGCCGCGCCGGCTACCTTGGAAGCGACGGCGGACACGATGTCGTGCGCGCCGCGGCGGCCAAGGTCGCCGCCGGCCACACGCTGATCGTTTTTCCCGAAGGCACGCGCACTCCGCCCGGCGGGGCGCTGCTCCCCTTCAAGCCCGGTTTTGTCCTGATCGCCCGGCGGGCCCGCGTACCGATCCGGCTCGTGCGGATCACCACCGATTCCAACCTGCTCACCAAGGGGTGTGCCTGGTGGCTGGTGCCGAAATTCCCGGCTCATGTCGAGGTCGCGGCCGGCCCGACGGTGGCCACCGATACGAATGCCGGGATCGCCGAAGTCGCGGCTGAAATCGAGGCGTGGTTCCGTTCGCCACCCGCGGGCGACACAGCTTGCACGGAGGCCTCCGGCCCGCTTTCCTGAGCGGTCGGCCTGTTCCTCCTTCATGACCGTCTCCTCCTCCCATCTGGTGCTCCTGCCGACCTACAACACCGGTCCGCGGCTGCGTGGAGTCGTGGTTGAGGTGCTGGGGCAATGGCAGCCCGTTCTTGTGGTGGTCGACGGCAGCACCGACGGCAGCGAACAGCCCGTGCGCGAACTGGCCGAAGCCAATCCGGCACTGACCGTGCTTGTTTTGCCGCAAAACTCGGGCAAAGGCGCCGCCGTGCTCGCCGGGGCGCGGGCCGCGCAGACGCGCGGCTTCACCCACGCGCTGGTGATGGACGCCGACGGACAGCACCCGGCCGACAGCATCGCCGAATTCATGGCCGTTTCGCAGCGCCAGCCCGCCGCGCTGGTTCTGGGCCGGCCGATCTTCCCGCCGAACATCCCGGTGGAACGGCTCCACGGCCGAAAACTCAGCGTAGGCCTGGTGCATTTTGAGCTGCTCAGTCCGCAGGTGGCCGATCCGCTGTTTGGCTTCCGGGTTTATCCGCTCGCCCCCTTGCTCGCCGTGTTGGGACCGCGCCGCGGCGGCCGGCGCTACGACTTTGACACGGAAGCTGCGGTACGGCTCAGCTGGGCGGGAGTGCCTTCTCACAACCTGCCCGCGCCGGTCAGGTATTTTTCGCGCGCCGAGGGCGGCGTGTCGCATTTCCACTATCTGCGCGACAACGCCACGCTCGTCTGGCTGCACGTCCGGCTCATCATCGAACTGCTGCTGTGGCGCTGGCCCGCCGCGCTCAGCCACCGGCGGCGCTGGCGGGTTGCCGTCGTCTCGCTCGCACTCCTTCTGGTCTGCGGCGTAGTCGGCCACGCCGCCGAATCCGATCCGCTGGTCAACCCGGAACACCGGCTGCCGCCAGCCGCCCCGGCATGGAGCGATCTGATCGAAGCCTTTGCCCACAATCCCGACACGACCGCCGATTTCACCGAACGTCGTACGTTTCCGTTCAAGAAGGATCCGGTCGAGCTGAAGGGCGAGGTCCGCGTCTCCGCCACGCGGGGCCTGAGCCTGCATTACCTCGCGCCCGAGGAACGCACCGTCATCCTCGACCCGCAGGGAATGCTCATCCGCGCCGCGGCCGGGGAGAAGGCGCCGCTCTCCGATCCGCGCGCCGCCCCCGCGAACGAAGCGCTGCTGCACGTCCTGCGCTTTGACTTTGCGGCGCTGGAAAAGGATTTTGAAATTTACGGCCAGCGCGATGGTACAGCGTGGAGCCTCGTGCTCGTACCGCGCACGGATACGCTCCGCCGCAGTGTCGGCCGGATCACCGCCGCCGGAGAATCCGCGACGATCCGTCACATCGAGATCCGCCACGCGGCGAAGCAGGCTGTCGAAATTATCATCGGGCCGCCGCGTCCTCCGGTGGCGTTCAACGCCGACGAGTTGCGGCGTTTTTTCCGCTGACCCCATGACCTTCCGCCACCGACAACTGTTGGGCTGGAGCGTCCTGGCTCTCGCCGCGCTGCTCGGCGCCACCTGGCTGGCCCGGCTCGATTATGCGCGGAAGATTTCCACCGACGTACTCGACCTGATCCCGGCTGATGAGCGGACGCCGGAGCTCACGCTCGTCCGTTCGCTGGCCAGCCAGGCCGAGGCGCGCACGATGCTCTTCGAGCTGACCGGACCCGACGGCAAGCCCGCCCCAGCGGGGGCGGCCGCACTTTTTGCCACCGCTCTGGGGCGCGAGCCCTCTTTCGATCAGGTGGTCGTCATGGGTGACAACACGGCACGCGACGCACTCGGACGCAGATTATTCGAGCAGCGGTTCACCCTGTTGTTTCCCATCTGGCTGCAGGAACACGCGGCAGCCTATGCCGCCACTGGCGGCGCTCCGGCTGGTTTTTCCGCCTGGCTGGCCCATGACACGATCGCAGCGCTCGGCCGGTTCCTGACCACTCCGGAGGCCCTGGCTTTCCAGGAAATGATTCCCGCCGATCCGCTGCTGCTCATGCCCGGTGCGGTCGACCGAATGAAGGACGGCCTGGCCCTGGTGCAACCCGCGGCCTCGGGCAGCGCCCCCGCCACCCTTGTCTGGGCGCAGCTCGCGGCCTCGCCGCTGAGCGAGGCGGGCCAGGCTCCGGCCTTTGCCGCCATCGAGCGTGCCGCCGCCGCCGGACGCAGGGAATATCCCGGCTTTGCGGTCGCGTACTCCGGAGTGAACCGCTTTGCCGCCGCCAGTCGGGCCCGCATCGAGCACGAAGTCACCTGGCTCAACGCCCTGTCTCTTGCGGCGGTCCTGGCGGTCGCCTTCGCGTTCATACGGGGTGTGCACCGCGGCCTGCATCTGCTCCCGGTCGTGTTGCTTTCAGTGCTCGGCGCCTGGGTCTGCGCCACCGTCGCGTTCGACCGGCTGCATATCCTGGTTTTTGTGATCGGCTCGCTCCTGACCGGCGTGGCGGTCGACTACGGGTTTTACCTGTTCATGCAGCCGCCGGCCCGGCCCGACGAGGACTACGGGGAAAAGGTCCGCCGGCTGGCGAAGCCCCTGCTCGCCAGCTGCCTTACCACCGTGGCCGGTTTCGCTCTCCTGCTGTTTTCCGAGCTGCCGTTTATCCGCGAGCTCGGCGTTTTTGTGGGCGCCGGGCTCGTCTGCGCCCTCGCGGCCGCCATCGTCTATTTTTCCACGGTGCGGAATCCTTTCCTGGCCACGCGCGCGTTTCGCGGGGGAGCCGGGTTGCCCGCCGGTGTGCGCCGCACCCTCCGCCGGCTGCTCATCGCGGCGTGGATCGTCGCTTTGCCCGGACTGGCCCTGCTCAAATGGAAGGACGACATCCGCGAGCTGAATATCCCCTCGCCTGCCCTCACCCGCGAAAACGCGCGGATCAGCGCGCTATTCGGCGAGGAGGACAACCGGACGGTCTACCTTTCCTATGGCCGCAGCATCGTGGAAGCGCGGACCTCCCTGGAAAAACTCGCTGCCTGGCTGCGCCGCGCCGGCAACGGCCGCACGCAGACCATCGGATTGGCAGCGGTCGTGCCCACGGCGGAGGCGCACGCCGCCGCCGTGCGATTCGGCCGCGAGCACCCGGAGTTTGCGGGACAGTTGCGCACCGGGCTGGCCGCGGCAGGTTACGACGACAGCGCCTTTGCCCCGTTTTTCGAGGCTTTCAGCCAATATGCGGCAACCGCAAAGGACACCGATCTCGGTCCGGCACTCGGCGCGCTGCAGGCCAAGCTCGCCGGACCGATCGGGCTGCTCATGCATACCGGGCGACCGTTGAGCTGGTTTGTCACGCTCGCCCGCACCGCACCGGCGGAGCCGCCTCCGGCTGAAACCCGCACCGTGAGCGCCAGCCAGCTCCAGTCGCTGAATCAGATCTTCCAGCGTTACCGTCAGTCGGCGCTCCGGCTCAGCCTGACCGGACTGGCGATTGTCGGCGCCGGGGTGTTTCTCTCCTACGGCTGGCGCGACGGCGCCCGGATCTTCGCGATTCCGTGCGGAGCCTGTCTGGGTCTCTTTGGTCTGTTCGGCTGGATCGGCCAGCCGCTCAATCTTTTTCATCTGCTCGGCGCCTTTCTCGGCGTTTGTTTGACCCACAACTACTCGATTTTTTCCGCCACTTCGGCCTACCGGCGCGAGCCGCCGCCGGTATCGGTGCGGATGTCGGCGATGACCACCGCCGCTTCATTCGGCGTTCTGGCCCTGAGCGGCATACCCGTGGTGCGGGCGCTCGGCTCGACCGTCGCCCTGATGGTGATCGCCGCGCTGCTGGTGATCGAATTCGAGCACCTGGCTGCCTTGGGAACGAAGTCATGAGCCGGATTCTGCTCCAGTCCTGGGCGCGAACGCTGCGCCGCCACGGCGGCGACCGTGCAGTCGTTCAGGCGGCAGACGGCGCGACGCTGACCTTTCGCGAGTTGGACACCCGCGCCTCGGCCTGGCTCAAGGTTCATGCGCCCGTGCCGGCACGCCTGAAAGGCCGTGCCGTGGTCTTTGCCGCCGCGAACGGCATCGGTTGGTTCGAGATATTTCTGGGCCTGATGAAAGCCGGAGCTGTCGTGGTGCCACTCGACTCCGGTGAGCCCGTGCCGGCGCAAAAACGTCTCGCCGGATCGCTGCGGGCCGGTTTTTGGTGGAACGGAATACGGTTGGAGGCCCTGTCCGCGGCCAAGCGTTACCGCGACCCCGCCGCCTGTCTGATCAAACTCACCTCGGGCACCACGGGACAACCGCGGGCCCTTGTCTTCACCGACCGGCAATTGCTCGCGGATGGCCGGCAGGTGACGTCCACGATGGGCATCAGGCACCGCGATTTGAATTACGCGCTGATCCCGCTCGGACATTCCTATGGGCTGGGCAATCTGACCATCCCGTTTCTCGCGCAAGGCGTACCGCTGGTCTGTGGCACGGCACCGCTGCCTCACGCCATCGCCGCGGATTTTGCCCGGTGGAAGCCATCGGTCTTCCCCGGCGTTCCGGCAATGTGGCGGGCGCTGGCGGGGTCGGATTTGAAACTGTCGAGTTTACGATTGGCCATCTCGGCCGGCGCGCCGCTCCCGCCGGAGGTGGCGCGCGATTTTGCCGCGCGGTTCGGCCGGCGGCTGCACAGTTTCTACGGCTCGAGCGAAACCGGCGGCATTGCCTACGACCGGTCCGGCGCGGGTGCATTGGACGGCAATGTCGGGCGCGCCATGCAGGGCGTAAAATTGACCTGCCGGAGCGGAGCGCGCCTCCAAGTGAGCAGCGCCGCGGTCCTGACGCACGGCAATCGCCGGCGGCTTGGCGAGCTGGGTGCCTGGGTCATGTCGGATCGTGCGACGATGGACATGACCAGCAGGGTAAGTTTGCTGGGCCGACGGGGCACCATCGTGAAGATCGCCGGCCGGCGGGTTAACCTTATCGAGGTGTCCGAGCGGTTGAAAAGGCTTCCCGGGGTGCGCGACGCCTGGGCTGGCGCCAGTGCCGGAGCCGATCCGATACTCGGAGCTGTGGTGGCAACCAGGCGGACCGCGGCAGAAGTTCGGGCCGCCCTGCTCGCCGATACCGCGGCGTGGAAAATCCCGAAAAAACTGCTGGTGGTCGCGGCGTTACCGGTCAACGCCCGGGGAAAAACGGACACCCGGGCGCTGCAGGCGATGATGTTCTGACTACGACCCCACACCGGGCCTCACTCCGGCCTGGGGGACTTCACCCCGCAGAGGGTGACCTCGATCTCGACCTCAAGCGACGCCCGGCAGATTTCGGCCTGCAGGTAGGAAACGCGGTCCGTGTCGGTCAGGAGCCGTTTATTCAAAATCGCGGCGACGGCGGGCTGGTCGGCCGAATGCCGGAGGTAGACCTTGAAGTGACGGGTTGCGCCGCCGCCCCGATAGAGCTCCGGGCCGAGCCCGCAACTTTTCGAAATTTCGCGCAAATTTTCCAAGGCACAGTCCAACTGGGGCCTCACCTCGTGCGGGGCGACCGTCGCGTGTCCGCGGATCGCCGCGGTGCCCGAGATGAAGACGGTCGTCCGGTCCGGCCCGGGTACCACGGTTGCTCGGGCGAAACTGGGGGCACGCGGACCGTATTCCACCGGATAGTCGTAAGCCGGCACCTGTCCCGGGTTTTCCACGTGGCGTGGCTGTACCGGGCACGCGGCGAAGACGACCGTCAGGTTCGCCGACTTGCTTCCGACTGCCGAGCCGGAGGGCAGCAAGGTCTTGAACCCCCGGCCATAATGCTGCTCGAAAGCCAGTGAGCGCCCCCGGCAGAAGATCCGATAGTTCTCCAGACCGCCGGGTCCGGGCTCGTTGATGGCCGGGACGTAATTCCAGATCCGCGCAAGAAACCGGCCGCGGGTTGCGCCGAGAATATCATGGTACAGCTGGCGGGATACATCCTCCAATCCGGCCGGCATGGGCACCGTGGCGGCACCGAGCAGCCAGCCCTCTCCTTCAAACAGGGCGAGCGGGCCCACCTGGCCGGCACAGGTCGCGGCGCCGAAAAGTTTTTCCACCGTCTCGCCAGCCAACACAGGAACACCGGCGTCAACAAGTCCGGCGCCGACTGCGCCAAAGGAAATCTTCAAGGGGGGTAATTCGGCGGTGGTCGCGGGCATCAGGCGGCTGTTCTTTCACATCAATATGCAGGCCTTGTTACCGCCACGTCAAAGCCGGACTCACGTGTCATGGATCCGGGGGTTCAACCGGCCCCCGGCAGTGGAATTGCCGGGCGGCATCTTGAGGAGCGGCATTGACGCAACCAGGCCCCGGACCCACCGTCCCGCCGGCCAGTGCACCGGTCCACCGCAGCCGGCTCGCGCCCGCTCCCGATCCATGCCCGCCTTTGTCAGAATCATTTTGCTGGGATTAGCGACCAGCGTCACCGCGTTCGCAGGTGAAACCGCGCCCACCCCGGCCCCGCCTTGGACCACAAGTGCCTGGACGGTCGAAACCGGCGCGCTGTGGGAAATCGGCACCGGCACGCCAATCCCCTACCGGATCGTACTCACGCAATATTCCTGGCGTTCGCGCGAGGCGTTTGGCTGGACTTTCGAAAACGGGTCGCGGCTGCTTTTCCGTCACCGCCTCGCCTTGATCGGCGATTGGATCGAATACGGGCCCGAATCCCATTACATCGGCCTCTCCGGGTCGCCCTCGATCGAACTGTGGAACAAGTCCGGCACCTGGTCCTTGTTCACTGGCTCCGGCGGCGGCTTCGGATTCATCGATTCCCGGGGTGTCAAGGGCGGACAGGGCCAGGACTTCACGCTGAACTGGTTCATCCGGGGCGGCATTGAGCATGTCATTGCCGGGGATCACCGGTTGAGCGCGGGCATCATGTACCAGCACATGTCCAACGGCGGCCAGACCAAGCCCAATCCGGGGATCGATGCCCTGGGGTTTACGCTCGGGTATTCCTGGGCGTTCTGACCCGAGCCGGATTATCAGGCCGCGAATCACCCGAACAGATGAACCCACGGACTGATTGATGTCTCCCAACAGCAAAACCGAGCACCGCCGGCTTCCGTTTCGATTTGCGTGGATTGGCGTCCTTGCACGGTTGATATTCGCCCCGCCACCGCGGGCTTGAGCACGATGTGTCGCGGGGATAGACCCATCGCGTGAGGTTCCTGCTAATTGTCAATCTGGCCGGCAAAGTCGCCGCCATCCTGGTGGGCTGGTCGGCGCCCGCCGCGGCGCTGGCCCTTTGGTTCGGGCCCGATGCCGTTCTCGCCTATCACATTTTCGTGCCGTCGGCGCAGGGTTTGGTCCGCGTGCACCGGCGGTTCAAGACCGCGAGGCGCGAGGTGTGGTTGACCATTGACGACGGGCCCGATCCTGAGGACACCCCGAGAATCCTTGAGCTTCTGGCGGCCCGGAGCGCGCGCGCTACTTTCTTTGTCATTGGCGAAAAGGCCATCGCCCATCCCGAGCTGATCCGGGCCATCGTCGCCGCCGGACACGAGGTGGGTCATCACACCCACACCCATCCGCTCGCGTGGTTCTGGTGTGCTTCGCCTGCCCGGGTGGCGCAGGAACTCGACGCCACGCTGGAAGCACTGCAGCTGGAGGGAGTGAGGCCGACGCGATTCCGTCCACCGGTCGGCATCAAGAATCTCTGGCTGGCTTCGGCCCTCCGCGCCCGGCGTCTTGCCTGCATTGGCTGGACCGCGCGCGGACTGGAACGATCGTTTACCGAGCCGGAGTCCGTCGCCGCGCGCGCGCTGCGCCACCTGGCGCCCGGCGCGACTCTGCTGCTGCACGAAGGACCTGCCGTGCCAAAGCCGATTCGGGTCGAAGCCATACGGCGGGTGCTCGAGCGGTTGCGCGAACAGGGCTACGAGTGTGTGGTGCCGGCACCTGAACAGCTGGCCGGCGCGTAAACGGCCGGTTTCTTGCCGACGGTTCCGGGTTCGCAAGGTCGGTGGACTACTCCGACTGCGTGTCCCCGGCCGACACACCCAGCCAGCGCAGATGCACAAAGGCCACGACCGCCCCAAGCGCGATCCCGGCCACAACGTCGAGGAAGACATGCTGGTGGATGGCGACCGTGGAATAAAGAATGCCCAGGCACCACGCCCAATTGAGCGCGCGCCAGACGCGGGTGGCCCCCATCTGCCGGAGAATTCGTTCGAACCAGGCGGCGGAAAAAACCGCAAACGCCACATGCAGGGAGGGACAGGCGTTACCGGAGGCATCGACCGACTTGAGAAAGGCAAAGGCGGGATGCTGCAGCCAGTTTACCTCCGGCCGCGGCACTGCGGTCGGCCAGACGAGAAAGATCCCAAACCCGATGACGCTCAAGCCGGCCACCGCCAGAAAATAGGAAACGAGTTCGCGACGGTCGGTGAGCAGCCCGGGCGCCAGCGACACATAGAACCACAACGACAGATAGAGGGGGAAGGCCTCGGGCCGGAAGCCCACCAGCCGGTCGACCGCGGTCAACGGCATGACGGTGACCGGAAAGACCGGGTGCAGAAGCAGCAGAAAGTAGAGGGCAAAGAAGACCGCCATGCCCAGTATTATGCCGATCATCTTGGCCGGCCACCAAACAAGCACGCGGGCTCCAACCTGGCGAAGCCAGTCAACCCGGAGCGGGCGATTACGCGGCGAATTCATGAAACAAAAGCATCAGGCCGGGCCGGCGCGAGAACGGCAAGCGGAGACATCCCTCATTGTCCCTTGATGCGATCAACCCGGCGCAGCGCCGTATTCGAAAGCGAAAAAGCGGCTGGTGACGTGACCAGCCGCTTTTCGGAAATGGAGCGGGAGAAGAGACTCGAACTCTCGACGTCCACCTTGGCAAGGTGGTGCTCTACCAACTGAGCTACTCCCGCATGGGAGTGGCGGAGTATTGAAATCCCAATTTGCCCGTCAACCAGATTATGCTGCCCCGGCTTTTCCGTTGCATTCGCGGCATTTCCCGCTTTCCCCAAGCTATCCGGGCTGTTCAGCTTACCCTCTTCCATGACCGGCCGGCCAACCTCTTCCTCCCGCAACCAGCTTGTCCTGAGCTGCAGCAGCCCGCCAGCGGAGCGGCTGGCCGCCTGCAAGGCATTCCTGGCCGCGGAGCGAGAACGGATCCACCAAAGGCACCGCGACGGAGAAACGGGCTTGAAGCTGGCCCAGGCCCGGGCGCAGAAGATCGACTGCCTCTTGCAGCAGCTGTTTGCGTGTGCGATCGAGTCATGGCGCAAGAAGAACGGCGAGCCTCCCACTCCGGTCTGTTTGATCGCTTTGGGCGGATACGGCCGGTCCGAGCTCAGTCCCTTGAGCGATATCGACGTGATGTTCCTGTATCCCGGCGCCGGCCCGCGGGACGGGCTGGGTCCGTTCAAGGAACATCTGTCCAATGAGATCCTCTACCCGCTTTGGGACCTCCGGCTGAAGATCGGCCATTCCACCCGCAGTCTCACGGAGGTTTTCACCGAGGCCGCCCGGGACATCCGGACCAAAACCTCGCTGCTGGAATCCCGATTCATCGCCGGCACGGAGTCCCTGTACGAGAATTTCTCGACGACCTATCACAAGCACTACCTCACCGACAATCCCAAGGGCTACATCGCCGCGCGCCTGGGCGACCAGGCCAGCCGCCGCGCCCAGCACGGGGACACGGTTTTTCTGCAGGAGCCTGACATCAAGAACGGGGTGGGCGGTCTGCGCGACTACCAGAACACCCTTTGGATGGCCCGGGTGCGGCTCGGCATCGCCCGCATGGATGAGCTGGTCGAGCAGCATTATCTCCAGCCGGCCGAGTTGCGGGAATTCCAGCGCGCCTACCAGTTCCTGCTGCGCGTACGGAACGAACTTCATTACATGAGCAAGCACGCGACCGATGTGCTCAACCTGGAGATCCAGCCGCGACTGGCCGCCAACCTGGGTTATCCGCAACACGCCCTCCTCGAACGGGTGGAGGCGTTCATGCACGACTATTACCGGCATGCACAGGCCATCCACCGGCTGTCCAAGATCATCGAACAGCGCCTGGCCCTGACGATCGCGACCGGGCCGGGCCTGGTCGGTTCGTTGAAAAACCTTTTGCTCGCCCGTCGCTCGGAACGCACGAAAAGCCTCGATGGATTCGTCCTCCGCGGCCGGGAACTGGCGGCGCAGAATCCCGACATCTTCAAAGAGGATCCCGTCCGGTTGATCCGGGTTTTCCGGCACTGCCAGCAATTGAACTGTACGCCGGATGTCGACCTGGCCGCGCTCATCCGCGCTTCAGTCCGCCTCATCAACCGCAAGATCATCACGTCCGCCGACGCCAACCTCAGTTTTCGCACGATGCTGGAGGAGGCCGGCCAGGTTTATCCGCCGTTGGCGCTGATGCATGAACTTGGCGTGCTCGGCCGGTTCCTGCCCGAGTTCCGGCCGCTGACCTGTCTGGTCCAGCACGAGTATTATCACCGCTATACCGCGGATATCCACACCCTCAGCACGATCCGGGAACTTGACGCCATTTTCACCGCCAGCGATCCGAGCCTCAGCGGTTACCGGGACGAACTGCACAAGACCGCCAACCCCACGCTGCTCTACCTGATCCTGTTGCTGCACGACATCGGCAAGGGCGTCGGCATCCGCGGCCACTCGGAAACGGGCGTAACCCTCGCCGGCCCGGTCCTCGACCGGATGCAAGCCGATGCCGACACCCGCGCCACGGTGAATTTTATCATCAAAAATCATCTGGCGATGGCACAGTTCTGGCAGAAACACGACCTTGATGATCCCCAGACCTCCGCTGCATTTTCCGAACTGGTCGGCGACGCCGACCGGTTGCGATACCTTTATGTCCATACTTTCTGCGATTCCCGCGGCACTTCCGCCAGCCTCTGGAACGGCTACAAGGATTCGCTTCACCGGCGCCTGTTTGATACCACGCTTGAACGTCTCACGCTGGGGGATAAGGTGGAACTCCGACTTCGCCAACTCAAGGAAATGACCCGCCAGAATCTTCTCGTCCAGTCGATCCCGGGCATCAGTCCGGATGAAATCAACGCGCACTTCAACCTGTTGCCCGAGCGTTATTTTGTCCAGACCGACGCCGCGGAGATCACGTTGCACATCCAGATGGTCAACCGGCTGCTGCATTCCATCTCGGCGGCGGATTCCCTCGGTTCGCTGCGTCCCGTGATCGAATGGAAGGACGATCTCAATCGCAGCTACACCACGGTGCACGTCGTGACCTGGGACCGGGCGGGCCTGTTCTACAAGCTGGCCGGCGCCTTGAGCGTGGCCGGCCTCAGCATTCTTTCCGCCAAGATCACCACCCGGGCGGACCACATCGCGATCGACACCTTCCACGTGGTGGAACCCGGCCGTGGCGTCGTGCAGAACCAGGCCGCCATGGATATTTTTGCCCGGACGGTCGAGGAGGCGCTCGTCGGCAACAAGGATCTGATGCCTGACATCACGGCGCAGGCCAAGCGTCTCGCCGGCTCACGGTATTCCACCGAAAGCAAGGAGCTGCCCGCTTCTTTCCCGCCCATGGTCGAGGTCTACAACGAACTGTCGCTCAAGCGCATCATCGTCGAAGTGCAGGCGCACGACCAAATCGGTCTGCTTTACCGGCTGGTCAAATCCATCTCGGACCACGGCTTCGACACGACCTTCGCCCGGATCAACACCGAGCGCAGCGTCGCGATCGACACGTTTTATATCGAGCCGAACAAGCCTGACGAACCCGTGGACGCCGCCCGGTTGCATTCGCTTCGTGATGCGCTCCGGGCAGTGATCACGCCGGAACCGGTGGCCGCCGCGGGCTAAGAGGGATCGCGACCGTATTTGCGGGTGAGGAACAATGGCCCGGGCTTCAGCCGGATATTTGGCGGGCGGCTCCGACGTCGAAAGCCGGGGTGACGCTCAAATTTCGCTCCCCAATCCGTCCCATTCCTGTTCATCTCGGCCCTGATGAGTTCGGTTGAGCTGAAAGATTTGGCGGTGTTATACCAGATCGCCTCGCTGGCGACCCGGACGGTCACTGCTGTCGCCGCCCAGACCGAGGTCCTTACCTCCATCATGGGCGCCTTTCCCGCCGCCAGCGGCTCCCTGGCCTTGATCAATCCGGACAACGGCCGGCTGGAAATTTGCAGCCAGCAGGGCCTGCCCAATGACATCGGGGACTTTGCCCTGCGCCCGGGCCAAGGCGTTACCGGCTGGGTGGCCCTGCATGGCAAGCCGTTGCTGGTTTCCGACGTTACGGCGGAGTCCCGCTATATCGCCGCCCGCCCGGGCGTCCGGTGCGAGATGGCTGCACCCCTCATCGTCGAGGGCAACAACGTCGGGGTGGTCAATCTCGATGCCGACACAGTCGCCGCGTTTGATCAGATCGATCTGGAGCGCCTGACCCGTTTTGCCTCGGAGGCCGGCGCCGTCCTGCACCGCCTCTGGCAACTCGAGCGCCTGCGCACCAACTCCGCGCGGTTGACCACGCTGGTTGAACTCGGCCATGCCCTGGTCGCCCAACTCGCCTCCGAGGAGCTGCTGTCCACGCTGACGGAAAGCGGCCGGGCGCTGTTCAGCGCCCAGATTTGCCTCCTGCACGATTACGACCGGGTCACCCACGAACTCCGGCTTCACGCGTGGTCGGCGGCCGGTGATCTTGCCACTGCCGCCCTGTCGCTCCAGCAGCAAACCGTTTCGGCCGACCATTCACTGCTCGCCGCCGTCGTGCGCTCGGGGAAACCCATGGAGTTTCAGCATATCGACGGACCGGGCTACCGCGAGGCCGCCGACCTGCCGCCCGACCGCTCGCTTAAGTCCGCGCTGGCGGCGCCCCTGTTGCTTGAGGGAGCGACCGGGGGGGTTCTCTCGGTCTTTCACGCCACGCCGCACCGGTTCAATGACGACGAAAAGCGGCTGCTCGCCGCCCTGGCCAGCTTTGCCGCGGTCGCCCTGCAGAATGCCCGCCTCTATGCCCGCGTTTTTCAATCGGAGGAAACGCTGCGCAAGAACGAGACCCTTACGACCCTCGGGCTGCTGGCGGCTGAAATCGCCCATGAGATCCGCAATCCCCTTCTCGTCATCAAGCTCCTCCATGGGACCCTCGGGGCGGATTTTTCCCCGGAAGACCCGCGCCGCCGCGACTTGCAGGTCATCACGGAAAAAATCGAACAGCTCGAGGCCATCGTGTCCCGCGTCCTGTCCTTCGGCCGCGCCCCGGGCAACCTGCACTCCCGCTGGTCGCTGCCGGAGATCATCGACGACACGTTCCTGCTGCTGCGCGCCAAGCTGACCCAAGCCAGCGTCCAGCTCCACTGCCCGGTCCCCGGACATTCGCTTTTTGTGGAGGCGAACAAGGGCCAGTTGCAGCAGGTGATCCTCAATCTCGCCCTCAATTCCCTGCATGCCATGCCGCACGGGGGCGAACTCTCCGTGCGCTGTGCGGAAGAGCAAAAGGCCGGCTCCCGCCTTGTGCATTTGGACATCACCGACACCGGCACCGGCATTCCGAGCACCATCCAGCCCCGGATCTTCGAGTCATTCCTCTCGGGCCGGGCCGACGGCACCGGCCTTGGCCTCGCCATCGCCCAACGGATCGTGAAGGACCATCATGGCGAGCTGATTCTCGTCAACACCAGCCCGCGGGGCACCACGATGCGGATCACCCTGCCGTTGCTGCCCGGGTAAGTTCCCGGTCAGCCGATCCCACATGCACGGCGTGGAGCCACCCCCGTTTCGGCCGGCTCAAGGCCTTGCGCAGGGTCCAACGGCATCCACCCCAATCCCAAGATCATTTGTCATTCGCAATTCCACGGTTTGGGTTTGAGGGTTTGACTTCTGTTTCCGCGCAAATTCGTGCCATCCGGGTCGGAAATTCCGCGGTCGTCCGGCGTAAATCCAAAATCGAATAACCCACCATGCCCTTCACCGTCCTCGCCTCCCTGCCCGTCAAGGAAATCTTCGGCGGCACCATCCGCGGCCACTACGCCCACATGGATCGCCTGACCTTCGGCGAAGTCGAACTCGCCACCGGAACGGTTCTGCCCTTGCACCAACACCCGCACGAACAAATCAGCTACGTGATCAGCGGCCGCTTTGAATTCACCGTGGGCAACGAGACCCAGGTGCTCGAACCTGGCATGGCCGCGATAATCCCTTCCGGAATCAGCCACGGCGGCCGGACCCTGACCGCGTGCCGGGTCATCGATGTATTTTCCCCCGTCCGCGAGGACTACCGCTGATCAAGGCAGCGCGGAACCAAATTCTCGTCAAGTTGACGACGGGCGCAGCTCCAAGTCCACCATCAGATCAGCCGCGATTCTCTCGAGGTCGGCCCGAACGGCCTCGAGCTTGACGCTCGGCGGCACCAGCACGCGCACCCGCGCCTGAAAAAGATTGCCGCCGCCCATCGGGGCGCTGACGCACTCGGAAGAAAGCTCCTCGACGTTGACCCCATGGGTTGCGAGCACGCCGGTGACGGTGCGAAGAATGCCCGGCCGGTCGTGTCCCACCAATTCCAGGGTTGCGGCCACCCCGTTGGGCACCGGAGCGGAACCTCCGCCCGCATCGACCACCACGCTCAATCCGTCGACCGTGAGTTCCTGCAAGGCCCGGCGCAATTCCGCCACCCGTTCCGCCGGCACTTCCACCCGCGCGAGCCCGGCAAACTGGCCGCCCAGATGGCACATGCGGCTCTCCAGCCAGTTGCCGCCGCAATCGGCGACCCGGCCGGCGACCAGTTGGACGAGACCGGGACGGTCGGCCCCGATGATGGTCATGACAAGATGCGTAAACATGGCGGATTGATTCTGACGGAACACAGGGCGGAAAAACAGCCGGCCGGCAGCGGCCAGCGCGCTAAGGCGAGGCTCACTCCTCCAATTCGACGTTCCAGTAGGCCACGTCCAGGAAATCCTTCCACTTTTCGTGGCTGTGGTTGCCGAGCACCAGCGAGATGACCGGGCGCCACTTCGGCCGCACCGGCTTGCGGATGAGGCGCATATGCGCCTCGTGCGGCAGCCGGTTGGCCTTGCGCGTGTTGCACTTGATGCACGAGCACACGATGTTTTCCCAGGTTGTCTTGCCGCCGTAGTGGCGCGGGATGACGTGGTCGAGGTTGAGCTGCTCGCGGTGATAGGTGTTGCCGCAATACTGGCAGTGGTTGTCGTCGCGCTCGAAGACGTTGTTGCGGGTGAGCTTCAGTTCCTTGCACGGCAGCTTGTCGAAAAAAGTCAGCAGGATCACCCGCGGCAGCCGGATGCTCCGGTTGATGGTATGCACCGTCTCGAGCGCGTCGACGGGCGGATTGTAGCTCGAGAAATCGATCCAATCCATCAACGTGTAGGTCTGGAAGGCCGCCTCGGTCTGATGCACCACCTGGGCGTGCTCGCGGGCCAGCAAGGCAAAGGCACGCCGCGCTCCAATGACATTCACCGCCTGCCATAGGCGGTTCAGCACCAGGACGGGTTGATCAAGCGCGGCTTCCATGGACAATGAGGCTTGGAGATACTGTCGGGCCCAGCCGCTGTCAAGTCACCCGCCACCGCGGTTCCGCGGAAATCCTCATCGGGTCAGCGCGCGGATCTCCGCGGCCCATTCCGGATAGGCGGCGGTCAGGGCGGCACGCTCGCCCAATTCGAACTCACTCCATGAAAATTCCGGCACCACCACGCACGACGCGAGCGCCCAGCGACCGCCGCGCACCAGCCGCGTGCCCTGCCACACCTGCGCGGCCACGAAATCCTGGGGCCTCTCGCCGGACGCCGGATTCAAGCCCAACCGCACCCATTTGCCGCCACTGTCGGGTCCCAGCCGCAGCGATTCCAGGGCGTCGCCGGCATGAAAGCACCAAATCTCGTCGGCGGCCAGCCGGTGCAACGCCGAGAATCCGTCCGGCGTTAACAGCGAATAAATCGCCGACCAGCCGCGCCGGCTGGTGCCCGGCAGAACCAAGCCCGACTCCGCGCTCCGGCGAAAAAATCCCCCTTCCTGTTCAAGCGGCTCGAGTCGGAGTTGGCGCACCACTTCCTCGGCCGAATAATTTTCCGGAGTCAGCGGACGATTCGCCATGGAATCACTCCGCCCCGGGCGTGACGATCGCCAGCTTCAGCGACTGGCTCTTCACGCGGATCCCGGCGAGCTTTGCCAGGACCGTCTCCACGTGTTCGTTCGCGACGTCCACATTGGTGTGGTCCTCATGGATGTCGATCGCACCGACGATGTTCGCCGGCAGGCGGGTGACCCCGGCGATCTTTCCCACGAGATCCGCCGGTGTGACGAGATGCCGGCGGCCGATGTTGAACGACACCGGCGTGAAGCCAGGTTCGCGTCCCGTTCGCGGTTTTCGCTCGTAGCCGGCCTTCGCCAAGCCGAATTCCTTTCTGGGCCAGCCCGGCCTCGCGCCCGGAGGCGACGGCTTCGCGGACGCCAGCGGAATGGTGGGAGCCGGCTCATTGGCAGCGATGCGCTCCGCCTTGGGTTTCGTCGGTTTGGCCGGCTCGTTGTTCTCCCCCTGCATCAGGTGGATCAGCGCCGACGCGATGTCGGTGCTGGTGTACCCCTGCTCGAGCAACCGGTCGACCATCTGGTCGTGGGATTTGAATTTCTTCTCCTCCAAGGTGGCCCGAAGTTTCTCAAAAAACACGTTCCCCTTCGCCTCCTCCACCTCGTCCATCGACGGCACCCGTTCGCGCCGGATTTTCAGCCGCGCATAGTGGATCATGCTCTGCAATTTGTAGAGCTCGCGTCCCGAGACGAAGGTGAATGCCCGGCCTTTCTTGCCGGCGCGACCGGTCCGGCCGATGCGGTGCGTATAGTCTTCCCCGTCGTTCGGCAGGTCGAAATTGAAGACGACCTCAAGGTCATCCACGTCCAGTCCGCGGGCCGCGACATCCGTCGCGATGAGAAACTCGAAACCATGGCGGCGGAACTTTTCCATCACCCGTGTCCGCTGCGCCTGGGTGATGTCGCCGTGCAGTCTTTCCGTCGAGTAACCCCGGGCGTGGAGGTGGTCATCCAACTCGTCCACCATGATCTTCGTGCTGCAAAAAACGATGCCGAAGCGGAAATCGTGCAGATCGATCAGCCGGGTCAGCACCTCGATTTTCGAACGGCGCTCCACCTCGTAATATACCTGGTCCACCTGCGGCGCGTTCTGGGCGTACGCCTCAATCCGCACCCACTCGGGGTCACGCGTGTAGCGCTTGATCAGCTCCTGAATCGCCCGGGGCATCGTGGCGGAGAAGAAGAACATCTGCCGCTTTTCCGGGACCGATTTGAGGATATGCTCGATGTCGTCGCGAAATCCCATGTCGAGCATCCGGTCGGCCTCGTCCAGCACCACGACCTTGAGGGCGTCGAACCGCAGTGTGCCTCGCTCCATGTGGTCCATCACCCGGCCCGGTGTGCCGATGACCACCTGCACGCCCGCCGCCAGCGCCCGGAACTGGCGCTCGTAAGACTGGCCGCCGTAGATCGGGACCTCCATCAGGCCTTTCTTGAAAAATGCCAGCTTGCCGAACTCCTCCGACACCTGCACCGCCAGTTCGCGCGTCGGGCATAGCACCAGCACCTGCACCTTGCGCACGTGTGTTTCCACCTTCTCGATGGCCGGAATGGCAAATGCCGCGGTCTTGCCCGAGCCGGTGGCGGACTGACCCACGACGTCGCGCCCGGCCAGCCCGTGCGGAATGACCGCGGTCTGGATGGGCGAAGCTTCCTCGAATCCCATCTTGTCGACCGCCTTCAATATCTCCGGCGAGAGGTCGAGCTCACTGAACGGGCGTTTTTCCATGCGCACAGGGTGGTTGGTCCGTTCCCAAAAGGAGAGCCCAATCTGCACCGCGGCCTGGCATGGGAGAGAGTGCCCATTTAGCCCGGTGCTCCATCTGCGGCTCCCGGTCGCACCCAACCTGATTTCTGGCGTGCCTTTTCGGGAGATTGCCTGTCATTTCTCCCCCATCAACCTCCATGAATAAACGCTTCATTCTTTCCAGTCTGGTACTTCTCCTGTGCTTTTTCCCGCTGCCGGTCGCCAAGGCGCTGGACAATCCCGCCACACCGGACAGCGACCTCAAACAGCTGATCGGAACCATCACGGTAAAACTGAAGGCTGGCAACGTCACCGAGGAGGCTCTCGCGCCCGAACTGGCGCAATTCGATGCGCTGCTCGCCAAATACGCCGATCAGAAGACGGACGCGGTCGCCCGCATCCTCATGATGAAAGCCACGCTGTACGTCCAGGTCTTCAAGAAATTCGACAAGGCCATCGACCTGCTTTACCGCGTCAAAAATGAATTCCCCAAGACTTCCATCGCCGTGGGGGTGGACGAGGATATTGAGCAGCTTCAGCTGATGCAGCAGGCCCAGAAACGGTCGGAGGCGTTGAAGGTCGGCGCCCCGTTTCCCGCCTTTGCCGTGCAGGATCTGGAGGGCAAACCCCTGACGTTGGAAGGCTACAAGGGCAAGGTGGTGTTGGTGGATTTCTGGGCCACGTGGTGCGGCCCGTGTGTGGCGGAATTGCCCAATGTGCTCGCCGCCTATGAGAAATACCACGACAAGGGATTTGAAATTGTCGGCGTCAGCCTCGACAAGGACCAGGCGGCCCTGACGGCTTTCCTCAAGGAGAAGAAGATGACTTGGAGGCAATACTTCGATGGCCAAGGGTGGCAGAACCGGCTGGCCCAGGAATATGGCGTCAACTCGATCCCTATGACCTACCTCCTCGACCGCGAGGGCAAGATTCTGGCCAGCAATCTCCGCGGCCCCGACCTTGAGGCTGAGCTGGCAAAACAGCTCGGCCAGTAAGCTCGGGCGCGCCTTTTTTTCATCCGACATAGCGGATTTCCGGGCACTTTCGCATCGGAGGATGAGGGCCGAAATGCGGAATCCTCCCATCCCGCAGCTTTTGCCTCGCTTTGTCCCGCGAAAGCCGGGGTAATGACCGACTATGCCATTTTCCAAGCTCGGGCTGACGCCCGCCCTGCTCAACGGTGTCAAGGCCATGGGCTACACCGAACCGACACCCATCCAGTTGCGCGCCATCCCGGTTGTACTCAGCGGTGGTGATCTCATCGGCTCCGCCCAGACTGGCACCGGCAAGACCGCCGCCTTTGCCTTGCCGGTCCTCGCCCGACTCGGCAGACACGAGGCCCGCGGCCCGCGGGTGCTCGTGCTGGAACCGACTCGCGAGCTCGCCGCCCAGGTCGAAACCGCTTTCCGCGATTTTGGTCGCTTCACCGACATCCGCGCTACCGTGGTCCACGGCGGCGTCGGTTACGGCCGGCAGCGCAGCGAAATCCAAACCGGAACGGACATCGTCATCGCCACCCCCGGCCGGTTGATGGATTTTCTGCAGGAAGGCACGCTTCGGCTCGAAGGCGTCAAGATTCTCATCCTCGACGAGGTCGACCGGATGCTCGACATGGGCTTCGTCAAAGACGTCAAAAAGATAATCGGCCGGTGCCCGCGTGAACGCCAGACGCTGTTTTTTTCCGCCACGATCCCGCCCGAGATCGACGCCATCGCCTCCTTTGCCCTGCGCAACCCGACCCGCGTGGAGGTCGGAATCGCCCGGACCGTCAACCAGTCCGTCAGCCACGCCTTTTATCCGGTGGCGACCGCACTCAAGTTTGAGCTGCTCGTCGCCTTGCTGGAAAAGATCGACTTCCATAGTTGTCTTGTCTTTTCGCGGACCAAGCACGGCGCCGACAAGATCGCGCGCAAGCTCAAGGCCGCGAATCACTCTGTGGCCGTGCTCCACGCCAACCGGTCGCAAAGCCAGCGCGTCGAGGCCCTCGAAGGCTTCAAATCCGGCAAATACGAGGTGATGGTTGCCACCGACATTGCCGCCCGTGGGATCGATGTGGCCGGCGTCTCGCATGTCATCAACTACGACATCCCCGCCAATCCCGAGGACTATGTCCACCGGATCGGGCGCACCGGCCGGGCCGCCGCCGTGGGCGATGCCCTCACTCTAACCACGCCCGAGCAGGCTGGCGAAATCCGTGCCATCGAGCGCTTCATCGGTCAGAAGGTGCCACAGCTCAAGCTTGAGGGCTTCAACTATTCCGCCTCGCCGCGGCCGACCATGGGCTATCAGGGAGCGGCGCCCGCATACGGCGCGCATTCCGTTCACACCCAACGGCCGGCTCATGCCGCTCAACCCCGCCAGAATCCGGGGGCAAACCCGCACGCGCCGCGTCCGACTCAATCCCACTCGTACCAGCAGCCGGGCCAGGCAGAGGGCAGCGCCACCCGGCCAGCTCCACGCCAGCATGGCGGCCTGACGCGCGGACGCTGGGGCCAGCGCGGATAGTGGCGCAAAGGGTTCAGCGCCCGACTGGAATCAACCCCCGCCCTCGACCGCAAATAGATGTTCGGCCCCAGCGTGTCCGGCGCGTCGCCCGCCCTATTTTTCCGGCACGAATTCGAGCAATTCGCCGGGTTGACATTTAAGCTCACGGCATAGCGCCTCCAACGTGCTGAAACGCACTGCCTTGGCCTTGTTGGTTTTCAGGATCGAAAGATTGGCCAGCGTAATGCCAATCCGTTCCGCGAGTTCAGTCAGGCTGATCTGCCGCTCCGCCATGACCCGTTCGAGATTTAGTCGGATATCATCGGGGCCGACCGAGGAGCAGACCCACGTAGCTCATGTTCAAATACGAGGCCGGTTGCCTGGTTGCTACCGTCACCGGACGCTATGTGATCGATCGCAAGGAATCGGCCGTCAAGGACGTGGCCGATGCTATCAACGCCCAACCCGTGAAGGCGGCATTGGTGGATCTGCGCGAGATCTCCGGATCCTATGCTTTCATGGATCGCCATCAACCGGGCGAATTGGCCGGACGTTATCTCACCAAGGTTCCAATCGCCGTGCTGATCCAGACCAACCAGGCCGACCCGCAATTGATCGGCAAGCTTGTGGCCAATAACCGCGGCGCAAGTCCCGAGGTTTTCACCGACCCTGCGGCGGCCGAGGCGTGGTCGAAAAAATACCAGATCCCTGACAGGGAAGTCGGCTCATCAAAAGAAAGCCGCAATGAGCCCACCGCGTAAGTGTGCCTTCGCCGGCCGCCTAACCTGCCCGTCCGGCCGCAATTGTGAGGGAATCGGCGCGAACCCGGACAGTCCACGAACGGGTGCCCGTCCGATAAGGGTGGCTACACGCTCGACAACGGCTGTCTTCTACGGTGGACACGCTCGACGTCCGCCCTTTCGATATTCTTCGGAACCCGTTAAGCTTTCCGCGTCAGGCAACCATTCTCCCTACTCATACACACGGTCATGACCGCTTCCCCCGACACCAGTTGGAATCCCAAGTTTGACTGGGCGATGATCGACCGGGCGGCTCCGTTGAAACGGCCGGCCAGCGAGCGGGTGGCGGATTTTCTCGAGATTTACGCGAACTACGACGAGGCAACGGCGCAAGCCCAGGCCAGCCGGTGCATCAACTGTTACAATCCGTCGTGCGTCCAGGCGTGTCCGCTGAACAACCGCATACCCGAATGGCTGGGTCTCACGGCCCAAGGCCGGTTTCTCGAGGCCGCCGAACTTTCGCGTTCCACGAGCAATTTGCCCGAGGTCTGTTCGCGCGTTTGTCCGCAGGAGCGGCTTTGCGAGGGCTCGTGCATCCTCAACGCGCGGACCGAGGCGGTCGCCATCGGCGCGCTCGAGCGTTTTATCAACGAATACGCATTCCGCCACAATGCCGTCCCGGCGGCGCCTGTGGCCGCCAATGGCCGCAAAGTGGCGGTCGTTGGCTCGGGGCCCGGTGGCCTCACCTGCGCGGACCAGCTGGCCCAGCTTGGCTATCATGTCACGGTCTTGGAGTCGCAGCTGATTCCCGGTGGTCTGCTCGTAAACGGCATTCCCGCATTCAAGCTGGAGAAGGCGATCGTTGCCCGGCGCGTTGATCTTCTCGCCAAGCGCGGGGTGGAATTTCGTCTCGGCGTCCAGGTCGGCGCGGACGTTTCGCTGGAATCGCTGCTGCAGAATTATGATGCGGTGTTCCTCGGCGTCGGCGCCCAGCATACGCGGAAGCTGGACGTGCCCGGCGCCCAGCTGGCCGGAGTCGTCCAGGCCCTGCCCTTCTTGATCCAGAAGAACGTCGAGCCCCAGCTCAGCGACAGCCAGCCGGTCGATGTCGCCGGCAAGCGCGTCGTCGTGCTCGGTGGCGGCGACACCGCGATGGACTGCCTCCGCACCGCCGTCCGCTGCGGGGCGCAATCCGCCACCTGCCTTTACCGCCGCGACCTGGCCAACATGCCCGGCAGCCGCAAGGAGTATGCGAACGCCCTGGAGGAGGGCGCCCAGTTTCAGTTTCTCACCAACCCGGTTGAACTGACGGGCAACAACGCCGGGGCGGTCACGGGCGTGCGCCTCGTCCGGATGGAGTTGGGCGAACCCGATGCTTCCGGGCGCCGCAAGCCGCGCACGATTCCCGGTTCGGAGTTTCTCGCGCCGGCGGACCTGGTGTTGGTCGCCTACGGTTTCGACCCCATGCCTTTCTCCGCTGGCAGCGATTTTCACCGCATCGCGACCAACGACTGGGGCGGGATCATCATCGACGAAAACCAGATGACAAGCGTGCCCGGCGTCTATGCCGGCGGCGATTCGACCCGCGGGCCCAGCCTTGTGGTCCACGCCGTCCGTGACGCCCGCAAGGCCGCCCAAGCCATTCACCGGCGGCTTTTCGCCCCCGTGGTTTCCTGATCAGATGATGGGCGAGTGGGTACCGCCACGCAATTGCAGCGTGTCGGCCTCGTAGGTAAGTCCAAGCCAAGGGACGACCACCGCCTTGCGCCGGCCCTCTTTCCGCACCCGGCCCGCCACCCAGGCTTCGTGGCCGGCGGCACGCGCTGCCGCCAGGGTCGCTTCGACTGCGCCGGGCGCGACATAGGCGGCAAACCCAACCCCCATGTTGAACGTTGCATAGGCTTCGCGCCGATCGATCGGCCCGGCTTCCACCAAGAACTTGAAGAGGGCCGGAACCTCGTGCGGCGTGGTGATCTCGTACACAAAGGGCTCGTCGAGCCTCATCAGTTTGCGCCAGCCATGGCCCGTGACGTGCGCCGCATATTTCAGCTTAACCCCTGACCGCTGGCAGTGGTGGACAAAATCCACATAGATGGCCGAGGCCGCGAGCAACGCCTCGCCATAGGTGCGCGGATCACCGTTTCCGATCGGCGTCTGGTAGCCCTGGGGCAATTCTTCCGCAATCAGCCGGCAAAGGCTCAGACCGTTGGACTGCACGCCGGTGGACGCCAGAAAGACGATCGCATCGCCGTCGCGCACGTCGCCGGTGATCCGCAGCGACTTTGGCGCGATCTTCCCCACGGCCGAACCCGCCAGAACGATGGTGTTCCTTTCAACAATTCCCCGCAACGTCGGGGTCTCGCCCCCGCCCCAAACGGCGCCGGCCCTTTTGCAGCCCTCGGCCCAACCGTCGACGAGTGCCTGCATTCTCGCACTGTCGGAAAACCACGCGGAATCCCCGACGGCTGCGTGCATGGCGACGGAAATCGGCAGCGCGCCGCAAGTCACCAGGTCGTTGACGATCGTCGCGACGGTATCGACCGCGATCGCCCGGTAGAAAGTCTTCCCGGTGGCGGCAGCGACCGCGTCGGCCACGAGGTTCTTCGTGCCCAAGCCCTCCTCGACGTGCGCCAGGAAATGGTCTTCCGCCTCGATGAGGTACGCACTTTCACCGCGGGTCGACGCGGGCTCGTGATACCCATGGGCGGCGAGTTCCGCCGCCGTGGTGCGCGCCGCCTGCTGGCAGGCCCGCTTGAAGGCATCGAGCTGGTCGTAGCGGACGCCGGAGGATTCGTAGGAGAGAGACATGGTGGAGAGAAACCGGGGGATTCAATATGCCGGATGCGCTGACTGGAAATGTTGCCGGCCGGAGGCCCGATTCATGGGATTCTGGGTAATGGATTCTCCGGCCGCATCAGTAACTCCGTCCCTCGGCCTTCTCAAAGTAATTCACATAGGCCTGGTTCACCACCCGGTAACCACCGGGGGTGGGATATTTGCCCGTGAAATACCAGTCGCCGGTGTGGTTCGGCAGCGCCTTGTGCAGGTTCTCGATGGACTGGTAGATGATTTCGATCTCCCCTTTCCAGCTGTTGGGCTTTGGCGACACCAACTGCGTGATCTTTCGGGAAATCTCCTCCGCGGTGAACGACTCGTAGATCTTCCGCACATGGTTGACCGGCTCGGCCGACGGATTCCGCAGCTCCTCGCGGCAGAGATTATAGACCTCCGCGATGATCGAGACCTGTCCCCGCTCCTTGAGCAGCGTGATGGCGGCCTCGAAGGCGACGAACTTTCCGATCTCTGACATGTCGATGCCATAGCAATCGGGGTAGCGGATCTGCGGAGCCGTGGAGACTATGATGATCTTCTTCGGATTGAGCCGCTTGAGAATGCGCAGGATCGACCGGCGGAGCGTCGTGCCCCGGACGATGGAGTCGTCCACGCAGACCAGGTGGTCCTTGGGCTGCACGACGCCGTAGGTGACGTCGTAAACCAGCGACGCGAGGTTGTTGCGCGATTTTTCCTGACTGATGAAGGTGCGGAGCTTCACGTCTTTGGCCACCAGCTTTTCGCCCCGCGGCCAGTTGCGCAGGATGAGGTCGTCCACGAGGGCCTCGGTGATCTGGCCGGCTCGCGCCGCGTCGAGCAGCGTCTGCTTCACCTGGGCCCGGCGGCGGAATCGCAGTTCGCTCATCAAGCCGAAATAGGCCACCTCGGCGGTGTTCGGGATGAAGCTGAAGACGCTGTTCTCGAGGTCGCCGCCAATGGCGGTCAAGATCTGGCCGGCCAGGCCGGCGCCCAGGGCCTTCCGCTCGCGGTAGATGTCCGCGTCGTTGCCGCGGGAGAAATAGATCCGCTCAAACGTGCATTGCGTCTTCGGGAGCGCCGGTTTGATCCGTTCGACCCGCGTCGCCCCGGCCCGTTTCATCACGACCGTGCATCCCGGTTCGACCTCGCGCACGTCGGTTGCCGCCAGGTCAAACACCGTGCAAAGCGGGGCGCGCTCCGAGGCAAAAGCCACCACCTCGTCATTTTCAAACCAGTGGCACGGACGGATGCCGGACGGATCGCGGGCGACAAAGGCGTCGCCATTGCCCAGGACCCCGACCAGCGCGTAACCCCCGTCCCAGTTGGCGGCCGCCGTGCGCAGGACGCGCGCCGGGTCGATCTCCTCGTTGATGCGGCGGGTGATTTCGGCGCCCGGCAGCCCCGCTTTCCGCAGTCCGCGGTAAATTTCCTCGTGTTCGTCGTCGAGGCAGAAGCCGATGCGCTCCAGAATGGCCTGGGTGTCGGTCGCGAAGATGGGGTGCTGGCCGATGGCGATCAGGCTGTCGTTCAGCTCGGCCGTGTTGGTCAGGTTGAAATTGCCCGCGAGCATCAGGTTGCGGGTCGGCCAGGAGCTCCGCCGGAAAAACGGATGGCAGGCGCTGAGGTTGTAGCCGCCGGAGGTGCCGTACCGCAGATGGCCGAGATAAAGTTCCCCACAAAAATCAAAGTGCCGCTTGACGGTGTCGGTGAACTCCGGGTGAATGTCACCCACGCGGACCTTCTCGTCGTACCGTCTGATCAGGTCGCGAAAGATGCGGTCGAGCGGATTTGCCTTGATCTCGCGCTCCCGGAACATGTAGGGCTCGCCCGCCGGCGCATCGAACTTCACGCAGGCCACCCCGGCGCCATCCTGTCCGCGATTGTGTTGCTTTTCCATCAGCAGGAAAAGCTGCTGGAAGCCCCAGAGCGGCGTGCCGTATTTCTCCTGATAGTAATCGAGCGGTCGCTTGAGCCGCACGAGGGCGATGCCGCATTCGTGGGAGATGAATTCACTCATGGCGGGAGAAGCAGGGAGCAGGGAGCGGGGAGCAAGGCACAAGGATAACGGGAGCGCCTATCTCACTCCCTGCTCCTTGCTCCTTGCTCCTTGCTGTCGGGCGAAGCCCGGCACTCACACTGCGCCCTTCCGAGTATTTTTTGCTGGGCGATGGGTGAACGTTGCTCGTCACGGCATTAAAGTCGTTCATTCCGCCGAGCGCGGGCGTTTCGTCAATGGCTTTCTCCGCTTACCTTGCCGGACCCTGCTTCAATCCACGGAACCCGGCCGAGCGGTTCCGTTTCCGCAGGGCTCCGTCTATCCCGTCGATCCCGCGGGTTCTGATCCGCCTGAGGCCGTTGAGCCCACTTGACCGCACCGGTGATTTTGTGAACATCACGCTTTCAACCATGCTGATCCTTCGCGGTTCACCGGCCCTCTCCTCCTTCCGTCTCCAGAAGCTCCTCCAGGATCTCACGGCCACCGGCCTGCCGGTCCGTGCCCTCAGCGCCACATTTGTCCACTTGGTGGAGACCACCGGCGAATTGACCGCCGAGCAGAGGACGGTTCTGGAGAAGCTCCTGACGTACGGCCCGAGCCGGGCTGCCGCGGGTGTCATCGGACTGGTGCAAGTTGTCGCCCCCCGCCCGGGCACCATCTCGCCCTGGTCCTCCAAGGCCACCGACATCGCCCATACCTGCGGATTGGCGGAGGTTAAGCGCATCGAGCGGGTCATGCTTTACACCATTGATGCCGGCGTTCCCGGCACCCATTTCCCGTTTTCGCCGCTCGATTCGGCGCAGCTCCAGACATTGCGGACCAAGCTTCACGATCGCATGACCCAGGTGGTGGTGGGCGACCTGAACGCGTGCGAGGCCCTGTTCCGCCACGAGACGCCGCGGACCATGAGCAGCGTCCCGCTGCTGGCGGCCGGCCGGGCCGCGCTGGCCGCCGCCAATTGGTCGCTCGGCCTCGCCCTCGCGGACGACGAGATCGACTATCTGGTCAATGCCTTTACGAAGCTCGGTCGCGACCCCAACGACGTCGAGTTGATGATGTTTGCCCAGGCCAATTCGGAGCACTGTCGCCACAAGATCTTCAACGCCTCCTGGACAATCGACGGCGCCGCCTGCGACCGCTCGTTGTTCCAGATGATCAAGCACACCTATCAGATGCACCGCGACGGCATCCTGTCCGCATACCAGGACAATGCCGCCGTGCTGGCCGGCTCCCGCGGCGGCCGGTTCTACTCCGACCCGGGTACTCACGAGTACGCGGCACACGACGAGGACATTCATCTTCTCTGCAAGGTCGAGACGCACAACCATCCGACCGCCATCTCGCCCTTTCCCGGCGCCTCGACCGGCTCCGGAGGCGAAATTCGCGATGAAGGCGCCACCGGCTGCGGCGCCAAGCCCAAGGCGGGGCTCACCGGTTTCACCGTCTCGAACCTCAAACTCCCCGGCGCCATCCAGCCGTGGGAGAAAGAGCACGGCAAACCCGGGCGCATCGTTTCCGCGCTGGATATCATGATCGAGGGCCCGCTCGGCGGCGCCGCCTTCAACAACGAATTCGGCCGCCCCAACATCAACGGCTATTTCCGGACCTACGAACAGGAAGTGCCGGCGGCTCTTCCGAACTATCAGCCGTCGGCGGTCAGCAGTCAGCCCTCTTCCGGAAGCTTAAAGCTTAAAGCTGACAGCTTATCGCTCCCCTCAACCGAGCTACGGGGCTACCATAAGCCCATCATGCTGGCGGGCGGTCTGGGCAACATTCGCGCCGGGCACGTCAAGAAGGGCGCCATCAATCCCGGCGACCGGCTCATCATCCTTGGCGGACCGGCTATGTTGATCGGGCTCGGCGGCGGTGCCGCCAGTTCGATGGGCAGCGGTCACAGCAACGAGGAGCTCGATTTCGCCAGTGTCCAGCGCGACAACGCCGAGATGGAGCGCCGCTGCCAGGAGGTGATCGACCGCTGCTGGGCGCTCGGCGATGCCAACCCCATCTCATTCATCCACGATGTCGGCGCCGGCGGCATTTCCAACGCCCTCCCTGAACTCGTCAACGATGCCGGACGCGGCGGGCGTTTCCAACTCCGCTCCGTCCCCAACGACGAACCGGGGATGTCTCCGCTCGAGATTTGGTGCAACGAGTCCCAGGAACGATATGTGCTCGCAGTCCCCGCCGCCCGCCTCGGGGTCTTCCAGAAACTTTGTGAGCGCGAACGCTGCCCCTTTGCTGTCGTCGGTGAAGCCACGGAGAAAAAACAGCTCGTCCTCGAGGATTCGCATTTCCAGAACACGCCGATCGACCTGCCGCTGGACGTTCTGCTCGGCAAGCCCCCGCGGATGGCCCGCTCAGACACCACCCGCGTCCGGCCCTTGACCCACCTGTTCCTGGGTGACCTGTCTCTGACTGATGCCGTCCACCGGGTTTTGGCCCATCCCGCCGTCGCCGACAAAACTTTTCTGATCTCCATCGGGGACCGCACGCTTGGCGGGCTCATCTGCCGCGACCAGATGGTCGGTCCCTGGCAGGTTCCGGTGGCCGATTGCGCGGTCACGGCCGCGGCGTTTGACGTCTATGCGGGCGAGGCGATGGCGATGGGCGAGCGAACACCCGTCGCGATCAACAGCGCCGCGGCATCCGCCCGGCTCGCGGTCGGCGAAGCCCTCACCAACCTCGCCGCCGCGCAAATCGGCGAACTCGGCCAGGTGAATCTCTCCGCCAACTGGATGGCCGCGCCGGCGCTCCATGGCGATGGCGCCGACCTTTACGCCGCCGTGCAAGCGGTCGGCATGGAACTGTGTCCCGCCCTCGGGATCACCATTCCCGTCGGCAAGGATTCGATGAGCATGAGCACCGCCTGGAAGGTGGGTGACACCGACAAACGTGTCACCGCACCCATCTCGCTCATCATTTCCGCCTTTGCGCCGGTCACCGATATCCGGCTCTCACTCACCCCGCAGTTGCGGTACGACCGGGCGCCGGAGAGACCGCTGCAGCCCCCAGAGAGCACGGCGTCGACATCCTCCGACCGGCAAACCCCTGCTGCCGCTGAATCTGGTTCCGAGAGCTCTGCGGCCGAAAATCCGGGGCCTTCAGTGATCGGTGATACCGTCCTGCTCCTGATCGACTTGGGGCGCGCCAAAAACCGGCTCGGTGGCTCGATCCTGGCCCAAGTCGTCTCGCAAACCGGCGAAGCCCCGCCGGATGTCGACCGCCCGGCAGATCTGAAGAATTTCTGGAACGCGATCCAGCATCTGGGCCGCGAGCAGAAACTTCTTGCCTACCACGACCGCTCCGACGGCGGCCTGCTCGCCGCGGCAGTCGAAATGGCCTTTGCCGGCCATGTGGGCGTCGACCTGGAAATCCCTCACCTCCACGATCCGTTTTCCGCCCTTTTCAACGAGGAACTGGGCGCCGTCATCCAGGTGCGCGAGTCGGATCTTGACGACGTCTACCTGGCCTTGCGCGAGCACGGCTTGAAAGCCTGTGTCTCCCGGATCGGCACGCTGAACACCCGTTACGCCCTTCGCGTGATGCAATCTGGCACGGAAATCTTCCATGAAGATCTCGCCGGGCTCCGTGCCATTTGGTCGGACGTCACCCGCCGCATCCAGACGATGCGCGACAATCCCGCCGCGGCCGAGTCGGAATTCCAGCTGAAACTTGATCAAAGTGATCCCGGAATCACTCCCGTCATCACGTTTGAGCTCAAGCCCCCCGGCCCGCAGCTTTTGCGACCGAAAATCGCGATCCTCCGCGAACAAGGCGTCAACGGTGAAGTCGAAATGGCCGCCGCCTTCACCCGGGCCGGCTTCCGGGCCATCGATGTTCACATGACCGACATCCTTGGCGGGCGTGTCTCGCTGAAAGATTTTCGCGGCCTCGCGGCCTGCGGCGGTTTCAGCTATGGCGACGTGCTCGGCGCCGGCGAAGGTTGGGCCAAGAGCGTCCTTTTCAACGCCCGCGCCAGGGCCGAGTTCACCGACTTCTTCGCCCGCGAGGACACTTTCGCTCTCGGCGTGTGCAACGGCTGCCAGATGATGAGCAATCTCCACACCATCATCCCCGGATCCGACCATTGGCCGCACTTCGTGCAAAACCGGTCCGAGCGCTACGAAGGCCGCCTGGTTTCCGTGAAGATCGAGCCGAGCCCGAGCGTTTTGTTCCGAGGCATGGAAGGCTCGGTCATTCCGATCGTGACCGCCCATGGCGAAGGCTACGCTGAATTCAAGGACGCCGCCGCCGCGCAAGACTGCAGCGAGTCCGGGCTGGTGGCCGCCCGGTTCGTCAACAACAGGCACGAAGTCACCGAGCAATACCCGCTCAACCCAAACGGTTCTCCTTTCGGCATCACCGCCCTCACGACGACCACTGGCCGCGTCACCATCCTGATGCCTCACCCCGAGCGAGTTTTCAGGACCCATGCCCTGAGCTGGCATCCGGCCGACTGGCCGGAAGATTCGCCTTGGATGAAGTTATTCTACAATGCTCGCGCCTGGGTTGGCTAACCGCGTGGCAAAGCCTATACGCGGTTCTACAATGCTCGCGCCTGGGTTGGCTAACCGCGTGGCAAAACCCATACGCGAGGGATAGTAATTCTTTGGGGCCAGAGGGCGGACGGGCTGACCGCCCGGGTCCGGGTCCGGGGCGGAGTCTTGACCCGGTCGCGTCCGGCCGGATAATCCCGCCATGAGCATTTCCAACTTGGTCCGGTTTTGGTCGGTGGCGGCGGCGATGGTGGCGGCAAACTGCGCCTGGGCCGGCAATGCGTCACCCATCGCGCCACTTGGCGACAACACCTACACGCTTACGGTAAAGGCCGGCAACAAGTTTACCCGCAACACGGAGAAGCTGAAGGACCAGGCGTTGGATTTGGCCGAGAAGTTTTGCGCCAAGGAGGGCAAACAGCTGAAAGTCGTTTCGGTGGCCGAGGACAAATCCTTCTATCTGGTCGGGTCCTTTGCCCAGATCAAGATGACCTTCAAGGCCCTCGACCCGCGCGATCCGCAGTTGGCCTCCTCAACGCCGGCCCCGGAAATACCGCTGCCGATCTCAAAGGCATCGCCCGAGACCGAGACGCTCTACGCCGATATGCTCCGGCTGGAGGACCTGCGCAAGCGAGGCCTCCTCAATGACGCGGAATTTGAGAAGGAAAAGCAGAAGGTTCTGGCCCGCTCCAAATAAGGCGCCAACCCGACCGGTCTGGAACTCTTGCCGGACCAATCCGGGCCGGTTTCGCCGCGACTCACTGGGTCACTTTGACGACAAAATACAGGAAGGTGCTGTCGACCTCCGTGAACCAGTGGGGCACGCCCTTGGGAATCACGATGACATCACCCTTGGTCAGATGGTGCGGCACGCCGCCAGTCGTCGCCTTGCCGCGGGTTTCGCCCGGGCCGGTGGTCGTGGGATCCACAATGTTTCCACCGGTCACAAAGGTCGCCGAGCCTTCCACGATGTAGAAGATATCAGTGTCCTGGGTGTGGAGCTCCACATTGCCGGGCGCCACCCGCCGGCCGGCCAGAATCTTGTAGCTGGAATTGGCCAGGAGCATCGATCCTTGGGCAAAGGCGGCATCAACCTTGGCGTGATCGATCTGCACCACGTCGGTCGGCGGCGCTTCGGCGGCAAAGGAAAGGCGGACGAGGCTAAAGGCGAGGAGGACAAACAGGGCGGTGGTCTTCATTGGGTATCAATTGGGTTTGGGAGCATGGGAACGCCCTCAGACTACGAAAAGGTCCCGCGCCGCGGCTAGGCCGAAATTCGCGTCCGGTCGTCCGTCTCAGTCGGGCCTGGCGAACGACACAATCTGGTTCTGCTCGCGGTGGTTGGTCCAGAAATCTTTGCCGTCAAAAGCCAGCGCCCGCGCCGCAAAGGGAATGCGGGCGAGGTCGTCGATCTTCGGCGTTACCGGGAGCGGATCCACCCGCGTCAGCCAGTAATCGGTCGTCTCCTCGGCGTCGGTGGTAACGAGATAAATGAAACCACCCGTGAATACCTGGCCGCAGATGCCGTGCGGAACATTGATTGTCCGCTCGACCTTCCCGTCGGCGCCGAGCCTGAGAACCTTCTTCGGATACCATTGGCTGAGATGCAGCCGCTGGCCGTCGTACCCAAGCTGGGAGCCGCAATCATCGGGACAAGGGAGGGCGAATTTCTCGTCAAAACCCTGGCCCGGGAGGCAACGCCGGATGATCCGGTTGTCGTCCGCTGTCTCGCCGCAGATGACGCGGAGCTCCTTGCCCATGACCGTCATGCCCCACGGGATGCCCGGCGCCGCACACTCCCAGTCAACCTTCCAGGTGACGGGATTGATTTTGTAGATGCGGCGTGTTTCCCGCGAGCCCATCCAGAGGGTCGGGCCATCCCACACGAGCGACTGGGGTTTCGGTGCCGGGGAAGCCAGACGCTGAAGTTCCAGAATGTCTTTCATGGGAATGTAGCTAAGCCGGAGCCTGCTCCGACGGAAGGACCAAACAACCGCTCAGCACAGTTTGTTCGCAACTGTGCTGTTCGGAAAAGTGCCGCGAGCTTTGTGCCAAGAATTTCAGCCCAACCGCATTTTGCTACCGCTCATTTGCGGTTTGGCCCGATCATGGAGAGGAACCACAATCCGATGGCGAAGATCAGGAACAACCACCAGAAGTAACGGAGTTCCAGGGCACTGCGCTCGAAGAAGTAAAAGGCGCGGCGGAAAACCAGACAGATCAGAATCAAAGCCAGGACGGCGGTGAACTGGATCAGGGTTCGTCGGGTGGGAAGGTTCATGGAATGGTCGGAATACCGTCGCGCTGTTTTTTGCTCGCCCGCAAAAACGCCAAATCAAGCAGGAGTCACGGAGGAAGAGGTCTGCATCAACTGACACTCTACCTATGAGCGCAAAAGCAAAAAACTCCAAGAAAGTCCCTGGCGAGGAGCTGGAAATCCTGTCCATCAGCCACCGCAAGCGGCATCCGCTCTACCGGGTCAGTCGGCACCAACCTGTATACTCTCGGGTTTTTGTGTGCTTCGTGCCTTCGTGGTGAAATCAGTCCGGCCTTGCGCCCGGGGTGCCGGTCGGTTTTAAGTGACGATCTCGTCGGGGCCACGGCGGGTGGTATGAACTTGTGTCGCTTTCTTCCCGATCCACCGGCTGGCCATGAACCCCTGGCCGCGCGGGCCGTTCCGGCTGATTCCGTTCCCCCGACATCACTATTGCTCGCCTACAGCCGGATGCTAAATTGGGTTTCGCGCAAAGTATTCCATACCTCGATCCGGCCAAAATGGGCTCGGCTTACTGTTATTCCTTCAGCAGTTGCGCTTGTGTTTTTTCCCCTGATTCTCGTATATCGGAATAAGTTCGATTCACATTACGCTTTTAATCAGCATCTGACACGGAATCTTTCGTTCGCGCTCAAGTTCGAGTCGACGGAGTACAAAAATATCAATCCGCCGAAACCAGTCTTTATCGATCTTCCACCTATTCCAAGCTCAATTGTGCCTGACAGAGGACATTCTATGGCGTTGGTTTCTTTCATCGTAAGCACCGAGGGACTGCCATGCGCCATACAGATCAACGCGTGCGACAGTGCTGATCTTGTCGTTTTTCTGAAGCAGGTATGACATTTTGAAAAAGGACACCTGATGAAGAAGTTCGAAATTCCAATTATAATTCTCGCCGTGCTGATGTTTGCATCTGTTTTACCCGCAAGTGACGTGGAGGAAAGGCGATGCATATTCTCGGTTCAAACAATAAGTGTCGGTGGTGAACTGAGGAGTGTTGAACCGAAAGGTGCCGGGAACACGAATGTTGGTAATGGAATATTTCTTTACGAGACCCGGGGAGAATTGATCCAAAGCGAACACCATTCAGGCACTTCACGTGAGGTGATCAACAATGGCCCAGAGTATAGTGCGAAAATCCGCCACGCTTTCAAGATCGCCAATTTGCCGAAGTTGAACTTCAACCTAGCTGTTGATGAAGCTATTGCCAAGCAGCGACTGTCACTGGGAGCCTCAGTTACCACAGTTCGCGTTTACCACGGCGCAACAATATATAAAGTGACCGCCGATTTCGAGGGAACATCCTTTGAGTTTGAGTGCGAACATTTAGGAACAGATCTCCAGGAATATGCCAAATTCAGTCCTGAGCTAATGCGTCTCCAAGCTTTGCTTGATTGTCTGGAGATTTCGTTTTAAGCGAGCGAGTCAATAGTGAATCCGTGCTTTTGATCTTGCCGGTGACGACTGGCAAGACTCCATGGGACCTTCAACTCTCAGTTTTGCTGGACGCTCAACGGAGCTGTTTTCTTAAACTCTACGATAAGCAGTGGGCTTGCCTCGAAAAAATGGGCACCAATTCAGGCAGCTTTGATGTCTGTTAGTTGGTAGCGGTAGGGACCGGCCTTGCGGCCGGCCCTGGGCTTGCCTCGAAAAAACGGACACCAATTCAGGCGGCTTTGATGTCGTTTAGT
>JBBIHQ010000008.1:0-70400 GCA_037446975.1 Opitutia bacterium | reverse complement strand
GCACCGAGGTTGTCGGATGGATGGCCCCACTCGGCGGCGAGCCAGGTGTCGTTGAAATCGAGCCAACGGATGGTGGTGCCGATGTTGAAAGCGGCGGCCACCGGATCGAGTTCATAACGGGTGCCGGGCACGCGGGCGCCGTGCTGGATCGACGCGCCGGGGACAATGGGGCCGAGCAGCTTTGTACAGGCCGGGTAGGCAAGGGCCATGATGCCGCAGGCAAGCGTGTCGGCAAGGCACCAGCGGGCGGTGTCATAGGCCTCGTCGCTGGTGAGGTTCGTGTTGAGAGCGTAGTCGGCGAGGTCGACGAGAAGCTGGTCGGGCGGTGGACGGACGTTGCTGATGGGAGCGGACATGAAGGAGAAGCCTTCAGGCTTCGGATCCGGAAGGTGATTCAGTTGCGCTGGTCGAGCGGGACGAAGGGACGGTTTGCCGGACCGGTGTAAAAGGCGCTGGGGCGGATGATTTTGCCGTCCCCCCGTTGTTCAATGATATGCGCGGCCCAGCCGGCGGTGCGGGCAATGACAAAAAGCGGAGTGAACATGAGCATGGGCACTCTCATCCCGTGGTAGGCGACCGCGCTGTACCAATCGAGATTCGGGAACATCTTCTTTTCGGTCCCCATGAATTTCTCGATGCGCTCGGCAATATTGAATAGATTCATGTCGCCGGATTCAGCGGAAAGTTCTCGCGCCGTCTGTTTGATCATGTCGCTTCGCGGGTCGTTGACGGTGTAGACGGGGTGGCCGAAGCCGATGACGATCTCCTTGCGGGCGACGCGGACCCGGAGATCGGCCTCGGCTTCGTCGGGGGTGCGATAGCGCTGCTGGATGTCGAGGGCGACTTCGTTGGCGCCGCCATGCTTGGGACCGCGGAGTGCGCCAATGGCCCCGGTGATGCACGAGTGGAAGTCGGAGCCGGTGCCCGCGATGACGCGGGCCGTGAAAGTCGAGGCGTTGAACTCGTGCTCGGCGTAAAGAATGAGCGAGCGGTCAAGCGCACGGACGTGGGAGGCTTTCGGCGCGCACTGATGCAGCAGGTGCAGGAAATGCGCGGCAATCGACGGGTCGCCGGTTTCGACGGTGATGCGTCTGCCGGTCGTGGCGTAATGGTGCCAGTAAAGCAGCATCGAGGGAAAGCAGCCGAGGAGGCGGTCGGCAATGTCCCGCGCGCCGGCGACAGTCGACGTATTGCCACCCGCGGCCGGCAAAGACTCGGTCTCGAGATTGCCAACGGTGGAGCAGCCGGTGCGGAGAACATCCATGGGGTGGGCGCCCGCGGGGATCTGCTCAAGGACGGAACAGAGTGGAGCGGGGAGCCCGCGGAATTTCCTGAGCTTGGCACAGTAGGCCTCGAGCTCGGAGCGGTCGGGCAGGCGTTCGTGAATCAGCAGATGAGCAATCTCCTCGTAGGTGGCTTGCGCCGCGACTTCGGCGATGTCGTAACCACGATAGTGAAGATCATTGCCCGTCTGACCGACCGTGCAAATGGCGGTATTGCCCGCGACAACGCCGGAGAGGGCGACGGATTTTTTGACCTTTTGCACGGGATCGGGTTGAGCCACGGCGGACTATTTTGGGGGTTGATAACCGAGGATGTCGTAGAGGTCGGCGCGGGACTGCATTTTTCCGACGACAGACTCCTGGGTGCCATTTTGGCGAATGGCCCGGTAGACCTCGAGCGATGCGGCGGCGGCGGCGCGGGAGGCGGAGAGAGGATAGAGCACCATGGCGATGCCGGCGGTGCGGAGCTCGTCCAACGTGAAAAATGGCGTCCGGCCGAATTCAGTGAGATTGGCGAGAACGGGGACATTCACCGAAGCGGTGAATTCCCCGTAGTCGGCCAGAGTATGGAGCGCCTCGGCGAAGATCATGTCGGCGCCGGCGGCAACGTAGGCCCGGGCCCGGGCGATGGCCGCCGGTAGGCCTTCGTTGGCGGCAGCGTCGGTGCGGGCCATGACGATGAATTCCGGATCAGGCTTCCCGCTCACGGCAGACCGAACCCGAGCAACCATTTCGGCCAAAGGAATCAGCTGTTTCCCAGGCAGGTGGCCGCAAAGTTTGGCTGGTACTTGATCTTCGATGTGGATCGCGGCGGCACCGGCGGCGGCCATTTCCCGCACCGCGTTCGCCGGGTCACCCCAACCGGTGTCGATATCGACAAGCAAGGGAAGCTCGGTGCGGCGGGAGATGCGGCCAACATCGACGAGCACATCGGTGAGGGTTGTTTCGCCGATATCGGGGCTGCCGCACGAGTGGTTGGCGACGCCGGCGCCGGAAAGGTACAGGGCGTGGAAACCGGCGCGCTCGGCGAGGAGAGCGGCATAGGCGTTGATCGCCCCGACGATCTGGAGAGGGCTTTCGGCCTTCAGGGCCTTGCGAAAATTGGCACCAGGAGCGGACATGAACGATAACTGATTGGACTCGAAGATACACCCTATGGTGGCGACCTGTCGAGGTTGCGCGCGGGCTGCGAGGAAGAGGCCCGCCGGAAGCCGGTGAGGTTTGGCTCGCCACGGAGCCGGCGGGGAGCATTAAAGAAAAGCACCAAAGCCCGGGTGGCGGAATGGTAGACGCTGGGGACTTAAAATCCCCTTTCCGTAAGGAAGTGTGGGTTCGAGTCCCGCCCCGGGCACCATCATCCGCCAAGATTGTTTACGGTCGGGCGCCCGATCCTCCGCCGAAGCCCGGCAAGGCAGCCAAAAAAGCCCCGCCGGTTCGGGCGAGGCTGAGCGGGCTAAATAGCCGGCAGTTTTCAGTTCAAGAACCGGCGGCGAAACAGAGCGAGGCAAGCGAGAACACCGCCGAGCAGGGCGATCGTCGAACTGCCTTCAGGAACGGTTCCAAATACTTGGACGTTCACGTCAGAGGCTTTGTCCCAACCATCGCCGAGCGAAGTCCATGTCCCGACACTTAACGGATCGACGACCCCATTCAGTACGTCTGCGTAAGGCCCGGCGGGCGCGGGCGAACGCCCGGTCAGTCCGGGACTTCGATCATCGCTTTGAGGACGGCGGGGTTGCCAGCGATGTCGCGTGGGAAGATCACCGGAGTCTCGGCGAGCTTGAAGCGGTGGGTGATCCACGGCGCGGTATTTATGCGGCCGGCTTCGACGAGCGCGATGATGTCCCGAAATGTACTTGGGAGAGAGTTGCGGCTGCCGGAAAGCGTCAGTTCACGGCGGTGGAAATTGGGATCGTTGAAACTGACGTCGCCCTGGAAGAGCCCGACGAAGATGATGCGGCCGCCGTGGGCCGGAAGATCGAAAGTGCCGGCCATGGACCGCGGGTTTCCGGTAGCGTCAATGACAAGGGTGGGCAGGTCGCCGCCAAAGATAGCCTTCAGCCGGCTTGGCGCGTCCGGGCCCGCGGCGAGCGTGTGGTTCACGCCCAACTGGTCGCGGCAGAACGCAAGGCGGGAATCGCTCACATCCATGACCGCGAGCGTTGCGCCTGTCACGAGGACGAACTGGATGACGCTGAGACCGATGGGTCCGGCACCGATCACGAGCACGGTGTCGTCTGGTTTCACGCCTGCGCGTTCGACCGCGTGCGCGCCGATGCCGAGCGTCTCGATCAGCGCTAGCTGGTCGTAGCTGAGCTCGGCGGAGCGATGAAGCTTGCGCGCTGGCACGGCTATGAGCGGTCTCATCCCGCCATCAACGTGGACTCCCAGCACTTTAAGGTCGGAGCAGCAGTTGGGCTTGCCGCGACGGCAGGCGACGCAGCGCTGGCAATTGATGTACGGCTCGACCGAACAGCGGTCACCGGCGGTGAGCCCATGCGGTTCGGTGCCCGGATCGACCACCTCGACGCCCAACTCGTGACCAAGAATGCGTGGATAGTTGAAGAACGGCTGCTGGCCAGCAAAGGCGTGGAGATCGGTGCCGCACACGCCGATGCGATGGACACGGACGAGCGTCTCGCCTGCATCAAGCGTGGGCTCGGGGCCGTCGCTGGCCGCAAATTTACCGGGTCCTTCAAGAAAAATCTGGAGCATGTCAGGCGATCAGGACGTCACGGTTCTCCGGACGGCCCCGGGTGAAGTTGTGGTTGCGGATCGGCTTCAACAGCTCGAGCACCTTGGCCAGCAGTTCGAAGTCAATCGGTTGGTCGGCATAAGCGATATTCTTGCGGATGTTGTCCGGGTTCGCCGAACCGACCAGCGTTGTGGCGATGCCGGGATGGGCGACGCAGAACTGCACGGCGAGTTTCACGATATCGACCCCGACGGATTTGCAGTAATCCACCGCCCGTTTGGCCCCGGCAACCATGGCCGGCGACGCCGGATGCCAGGATGGCACCCCGCGCTCGGTGAGCAGGCCCATTCCAGTAGGCGACGCATTGATGATGCCGATGCCCTTCTGTTTGAGATAGGGGACCAGCGCCTCAAGTGCGGTGTCGTTCAGTTCGTAGCGGCAAAAGGAGAGAACAGTCTCGACCACGCCGGGACCAACGCGCTCGAGCACGGCCGGAAATATCTTCAATGGTAGACCGGTGATGCCGATGTGTCCGATGCGGCCGGCGGTGCGCAGCTTGACCAGTGCGGGCAACGTTTCGTTCACAATCTGGCCGAGGTCCGCAAATTCGATGTCGTGGCATTGGAGCAGGTCGATATAATCCACCCCCAGCCGCGTGCAGCTTTCGTCGAGGGAACGGGCGACTCGGGTGGCGGAGAAATCAAACTCGCCCTCACCATACTGACCGACCTTGGTGGCCAGAAGGTAACGTTCGCGGGCCACACCCTTCAAGGCCCGGCCCAAGACGGTCTCCGCCTTGGTCGCACCGTAATAAGGGGAAACGTCGACAAAGTTCATGCCATGGTCGAGCGCGACATGAACGGTGCGGACCGCCTCGTGCTCGTCGGTGGTGCGGAACGCGCCGCCAAGCGACGAACCGCCGAGACTGAGTACGGAAACTTTGAGACCGGTGGAGCCCAGTTGACGGTAGTGCATCTGAAACTAAAGACGGTAGACCTCGGTCGCGGTGCCGCCAAGCACCCGTTCGCGTTCCACGGAGGTGAGTTGCCGGGCACAGGATTCGACGAATTCAAACCACCGCCCGTAGTCCGCGGCGACCAGACAAACTGGCCAGTCTGAGCCGAACATCAACCGACCCGGGCCAAAGGCAGCGAGCACCTCCTCGAAATACGGCCGCAACAAATCCGGGGCCCATCGCCAACCGGGTACCTCGGTAACGACGCCGGAAAATTTGCAGAAGACCAGCGGCCGGCGGGCGAGTTCCCGAAGGCTGCGGCACCAAACCGCAGGCGGCGGGCCCTGCACAGCCGGTTTGGCGATGTGATCGAGCACAAAAACCTGTCGTGGGTGCCGATCGACAAAATGTATGGTTTCCTCGAGCTGGTGGACGAAGATGAGGAGGTCGTAGACCAGTTTCCGGAATGTGACTTCGCGCAGACCGGCGTTGAAGGCCGGAGCGGTGAGAAATCCTGGCGGTTGACCCTGCACGACGTGGCGCACGCCCTTGAACACCGGATCTTGGATGAATGCGTCGAGCATCCCGCTGACTCCCGGATCAGCCAGGGGCACCCAGCCGACGACTCCCTTGATAAAGGAGTAGCCGCGGGCGAGCTCGAGAAGCCAGCGAGATTCCGCGAGGGTCTGCCGTGCCTCCACTGCGACGGTGCCATCGAGACGGTGTTCGGCGAGCAACCGGGCGAGTTCCGGTGGCAGGAAATCGCGCCGGATGGCGCGCATCGGCTCGTCGATCCAGCCGTATTCTTCCGGAGTGTAGCGCCAGAAATGCTGGTGCGCGTCGATCCTCATGCCGACTCGAGGATCAGGTTGGCGTAGGGAATGGTGTCGCCGGTGCGGATGAGTCCGATGGCAGACGGCACGCGTTTCTTAAAGTCGCGATGCGGTTCGACGACAAGCGGTATACCCTTCAGGTGGGCGGCGAGAGCGTGCCGGGTGGCGGCGGAATTGATCCGTGAAAATTCCCGGGCGGCGAACGCGCGGCCGATGACGAAATTCGGCCGGATGGCGTCCAGCACCTGCAGGACGGTCGGCACACCGTCGACCAGTGACAGATCGACGGTTTCGATCTGCGGCCAGAAAGGGAAGCCGCGGTCGGCGATGACCAGAGTGTTCGTGTGGCGGATCCGAGCGAGCAGGTGCAGCACCAGCGGATTGAGGATGCCGGATTTGATCATGGAAGGTGCGGGGTAGGGGCCAGGGACCGATGATGAAATATCCTGCGGACGAGGCTACAGCAAAATCGCGAGACCCCGGGAGGCTGTCCCGCGTTTGGTCAAGTGGACCGGTTGCGGCGAATGCGGTCGACAAACACCGCGACAATTATCACGAGACCGATGATGATTTCCTGAAAATAGGTCGGCCACCCCATCTGTTGCGAACCGTTGCGCAGCACCGCCATGATAAGGGCCCCGATCATCGAGCCGAGTACGGTGCCGACGCCGCCGTTGAGACTGGCGCCTCCGATGATGACCGACGCAATGATGTCCAGCTCCAGCCCGACGGCGACGGTCGGATCACCCTGCCGCAGGCGCGAAAGTTGAAAAAGTCCGGCGAGGCCGAAAAAACATCCGGCCAGCGTATAGATAAGGATCTTCAGCCGGGTGGTCGCAATGCCGCAGAGGCGGGCGGTGGCCTCATTCGAACCCAGCGCGAAAATGTGCCGGCCGAACACCGTATTTCGCAGCAACAGTGATGTCAGCACCGCGAGAATGAGTGCGACCCAGACGCCGAGAGGCAAGGCGTGGCTGAAGGGGTTGGCGGTGGTCATCCAGCCGTTGACGGGTGAACGGTCGTAATTGACGGTCTGGTTGTCCGCCATCCATTTGGCGGTGCCGCGGGCAATGCCGAGCGTGCCAAGGGTGATGATAAAGGGGGTCATCCGCAGCCCGGCGATGGCCACGCCATTCACGAACCCCACCAGGCCGCCTGAAAGGATGACCGCGGCCAGCACCGAGACCGTGCTCCAGCCGTGCTGGATCAAAAGCGCACCGACCACACTGGTCAGCGCAACCGCCGAGCCGACGGAGAGATCGATGCCGCCGCTGACGATGATGAGCGTCATGCCCAGCGCGCCGACGGCCACGATCACCGTCTGGGTGAAGATGATCTTGAAATTGTTGTAGGTGAGAAAGAACTCGCGGGTTTCGGCCGGGATCGCGAACAACACGATTACGAGGATCAGGCCGATAAAGGGGCCGCCCTTGGCGAGGAGCCTTTTGAATTTGGTGTTCACCGCGAAAATGGGGTCACGCGCGGCCGATCGCCACGCGCATGATTTCAGCCTCGCTCCACGAGGCACGCGGACGCACCGCAGCCAGTTCGCCGCGGCACATGACGCCGATGGTGTCGCAGAGTCCGAGCAGCTCAGGGAGATAGGAACTGACCACGACCACCGCTTTGCCGGCGGCGGCGAGGTCGCTCACGAGCTGATATATCTGGGCCTTGCTGCCGACGTCGATCCCGCGGGTGGGCTCGTCGAGCAGGAGAATGCGCGCCGGATGCTCAAGCAGCCGGGCAAGGGCGACCTTCTGCTGATTTCCGCCGGAGAGCTCGCCCGCAAATTGCGTGCTGTCGCCGCACTTGATCCGCAGCTCCTTGATCCAGCGCCGGGCGGTTGAATGCTGCCGGCGGCTGCTGACCACACCCAGCCGGCCGAACGTACCCATCTTCGTCAGCGTGACATTATCGGCGACGGACTGGTTGAGCATCAATCCCTCTTCCTTGCGGTTCTCGCTGAGAAAGCCGACGCCCTGGCGCCAACGAGCGCGCGGCGTCGCCCGGCCGGCTGGCGCGCCCACTACGCAAATCTCGCCGGCATCGAGTCCGTCGAGGGCGAAGATGGTGCGCAACAGGTCCGTGCGACCAGCCCCGATGAGACCGGCGAGCCCGAAGATTTCGCCCGCCCGCACCTGCAAAGCGGCGTCTTTCAGGCGTGGAGCGCTGGCGGCTCCTTTCACGTCGAGGACGACGGCGCCAGGCGCGTGCACCGCGCGAGGATAGAGGTCCTTCACCTCCCGGCCGGTCATCAGTGTGACGATGTGATCGAGACTCGCACTTGGCATTTCCCCGGAGCCGACCGTCTCGCCGTCTTTGAACACGGTGTAGCGATCGGCAATCCGGTGGCATTCCTCCAGAAAATGGCTGATATAGATCACGCTCACCCCCTGGGCACGGAGCCGGCCGATGGTGGTAAAGAGCTTTTCCGTGTCGGTTTGCGTGAGACTGCTGGTCGGCTCGTCCATGATCAGCACCTGGGGTTGGATGATCAGGGCCCGGGCGATTTCGATGATTTGCTGCTCGGCGATGGAAAAATCTCCGGCCAACCGCTCCAACTCGAGGCCACCGTGACCAAGTTGGGTGAGGGCGGCACGCGCGCGCTCACTTGAGGCGCGACCGTCGATCCAGCCGAACCGTGCGCACTCGGCGCCGAGGAGAATGTTCTCACGGGCATTCAAATGGAGGGCCAGATTCAGCTCCTGGTAGATCATCGCGACCCCTTTCCGGCGCGCATCGTGCGGATCTTCCGGCCGGTAGGGCTTTCCGCCCAGTTCCATCGTGCCGGCATCGGCGGCATGGGCGCCACTGAGCACCTTCATCAAAGTGCTCTTTCCTGCGCCGTTCTCACCAATGATGGCATGCACCTCGCCCGGGACGATTTCCAGCGACACGTTTCTGAGGGCGCGCGTAGCCCCGAAGCTCTTTTGGATGCCAGCGAGACGAAGGCGGACAGCAGCCGTCATTTCAAATATTCGTCCAGAGGAGGGTGGACAATGTCAGCCATCGCCGGGTCGTTGAAGTTTTCGAGCGTGACAAAACCGACCCCGGTGTCGATACGAGCGGGCACGCTCTCGCCGCGCAGGACGGCCACGATGGTCTTGACCCCCAGGTAACCCATGTTGAGGGGATTCTGAACGACGAGGCCCTGCACGTCGCCCGCTTCAAGACCGGCGTTAAGCGTTTCCCCGGAGTCAAAGGCGATGAATTTCACCTTGCCCCCGGCAAGGCCGGCGTCACGGAGCGCCAGCAGCATGCCGGCGGCGGAAGACTCATTGGAGGCGAAGACGCCGTTGAGTTCCGGGCCGTAACGGCTGAGCAGGTTCTCGGCGGCACGCTTGGCGGTGTCGCGCGTCGCTCCGGCGTGCTGGTCGGTGGAAAGGAGTTTGATGGCGGGGAAATCATGCTGCATGACCTCGAGGAAACCGGTCTCACGCTCCTCGGTGCTGGCGGAACCCACGGCGTAACGCAACATGAGCGCATTGCCCTTGCCCCCGAGCAGCCGGCCAAGGTGGCGGGCGGCGATCCGCCCGCCCTCACGATTATCGGTGGCGACAAAACTCGACTGGGCCTTGGAGATGAGACCGGAGTCGATGATGACGACCGGGATCTTGCCCCGCACCGCCGTTTCGACCGGAGCGACCAGCGCCCGGTCGTCCAACGGCGCGAGCACGATGCCGTCGACATGCCGGCCGATGAAGTTTTCGACAACCTGCACCTGTTGTTCGCGATCATCTTCCTTGAGCGGACCCTTCCAAATGAGGTCGATGTCCACACCTTGGGCGGCGAACTCGCGCTGGGCCTTGACCGCCCCGGCGTGGATGGACTTCCAGTATTCATGCGTCGTTCCCTTGGGCACGACGGCGATGGTGATTTTTTGGGGCTGGGCGAGGGCCGGGACAGCGGCAGCGAACAGAAGGGAGAGAAGGCGTGGTAGATCCATGGCTGGGGTGGGGCGGAGAGCTTCTGATAGAAGAGTCTCCGCTGGCAATTCTGATAATCGGCCGGGTTGGAGCCAGCCGTACCGGGCAATTGGTTTGGGATTGCCGAAACGAGCCGGCGCAATGAAGTGGGACGCGTGGTTTATCTAGTTCAAGCAGCTGGAGTGATTCCCACCCATCGGGGGAGGAAGGCCCGGCATCGTGCATGAAGATCGGATTTCTTGGCGGTAGCTTTGACCCGGTGCATTTTGGCCACCTCATCGCGGCACAAGATGTGTATGAGCAGTACAAGCTCGACCGGCTTTTTCTCGTGCCGGCCGCCCAGGCGCCGTTGAAGCCCAGCGATGTGCAATCCACGCCGGACGATCGGTGGCAGATGCTTCTCGCCGCGTGCGAATGGGACCGGCGGCTGGAACTCTCGGACTACGAATTGCGGAAGGGAGGGATGAGCTATACGATCGATTCAGTGCGGCATTTTCTGGCGAAGTTTCCCGACGACGAACTCCTCTGGATCATTGGCGGCGATCAACTGCCGCTCCTGCACAAATGGAAGGAAATCGACGAGCTGGCGAAGTTGATCGAATTCATCTTTCTGGAGCGCCCGAAGCATCCCAGCAAACCACATCCGGAGATACCCGGCCTGCGGCTGCACCGTTGTGACGGCCATTTGATAGAGATCAGCTCGAGCGAGTTGCGCCAGCGGGTGCGCGCCCAGCTTTCGTTGCATTATTTTTGTCCGCAGAAAGTTATCGCTTATATCGAGGACAGGAAACTCTATCGCTGATCCATTTGATGAAAGCCAAACGCCCCAATCGAAAAGCCAAGCCGGTCGCCAAGCGGAAACCTTCGTTCAAGTTGCTGCAGGCAATCGTTGGCGCGCTGGAGGCCAAGAAAGCCGAGGATCTGCGCGTGTTGGACGTCAGCAAACTTTCCAGCATCACCGACTATCTGATTCTGGCGACCGGCAATTCCGATCCACATTTGCGGGCATTGCGGATCGAGGTGGAACGGGTGCTCGATGGGCAAAAGGCGGTGGTGTTGGGAGTGGATACGACGAATGGAAGCGGCTGGACCGTCGTGGATGTTTTCGAGGTCATGGTCCACCTCTTTACCCAAGAAAATCGGGATAAGTATCGGATCGAGTCGCTTTGGAAGGATGCACCGGACTTGGCGCTGGAGAATGCCGGCGGTTAGCCTTCCGGCGGGGGCAAGAGTCCTGGCGGTGCTTGACCCTTATTCACGATATTGCGCCGGCCGATTTCCGCCTGGGTTTCGTAGCGACCTAACACCGTAACCAAGACATTCGAGACGGCGTCTAATCCGGGTTCGAAGGCAGCCTGATGCAGCCTTACGATGCACATTAACCCTATAGCTTGGATAAAAATGAATATACGTTCCCACAAAGGTTTCACGCTCGTTGAAATCATGATCGTCGTGGTCATCATCGGCCTCTTGGCCGCGATGGCTATTCCCGCGTTCCAGAAGGTTCGCCAGTCCTCACAAGACAAAGCGGTATTGAACAACGCCCGCCAGCTCTCGGCGGCTTCCGATCAGTACTTCCTGGAAAATGGCGTCTCCACGGTGGTCATGGCCAGCTTGGTGGGCGCGACCAACTATGTGAAAGCGGTCAACACGGTCGCCAACGAAGTCTATCCCGACAGTTATACGCAGGGAGTAACGATCACCATAGGAGGCGTCGCCGGCGCGCGGACAGTGACATATTCCCCTTAAATTATTGTCCGGCAGATTATAACGCTAGATCTTGTTCCCCTAGGAAACTGTTTTTACCGGACTTTTATATGTTTTCTGTTGTCCCGACCCGCCGGCTCTTTCAATCTGCAAGTCGCCTGTAATAACACGGGCAGCTAATAATAACCAACAATACACAATAAAATGAATATACGTTCCCACAAAGGTTTCACGCTCGTTGAAATCATGATCGTCGTGGTCATCATCGGCCTCTTGGCCGCGATGGCTATTCCCGCGTTCCAGAAGGTTCGCCAGTCCTCACAAGACAAAGCGGTATTGAACAACGCCCGCCAGCTCTCGGCGGCTTCCGATCAGTACTTCCTGGAAAATGGCGTCTCCACGGTGGTCATGGCCAGCTTGGTGGGCGCGACCAACTATGTAAAGGCAGTCAACACGGTCGCCAACGAAATCTACCCCGACAGCTATACGCAGGGCGTTACGATCACGATCGGCGGCGTCGCCGGTGCGCGCACTGTAACCTACTCGCCGTAAAGGGAGAGCTTCTTTCGCGAAAGCGAATATTTCAAGGCCGCCTCCTTCGGAGGCGGCCTTTTCTATTTAAAAATCCTTGGCCAAGCGGCGTGATTTGTGCGAAAGCGGCATGCCAATCGTTGGTCACGTGCGGCGCCGCACCTGTTGCGCGTTTCCGATTCCCGGAAGGAGGCACATGATTTGCCCCCAAAGGAGCGCTCCGTGGGATAAAATGAAACAGAGCTTTTGTTTTACTGGCCGGCTGTCCATGATGCGCTGAACGGCTTTTTTCGGGCTGTCTGCACTCACCTTATGGATCGTCGCCTTGTGTTGTTCCTGCTGAATGCGGCGCTGGCCGTTGTCTTGGGTTTTGTCACGTTCACACCGGACCACGCGCTTAAGGCGGTGATCTACGGGGGCTACTGGGCTATGCTCCTCCTGACGGTGCTGTTCGGGCGGTCCCTTTTCAGGCTGACCAGGGAGACACCACTCCGAAAAATCGACTGGCGAAACAGGCCGCGTTGGCCGGTGGCCTTGATCGTCGGCTGCGGGGTGTTGTTGTTGGTTCACGAGACCTATGGATTCAAGATCCTGATGGATGAGGTCATGCTCCTTGGCACCTCGATGAGCATGCATTTCGACAAGACGGCTTTGGTGCCGATGCGGGGGCATGACATCCAGGGGGCTTTTCAACTGATGGCGGGGCAACTTGATAAGCGGCCGTTGTTTCAACCGTTTCTCGTATCACTCCTGCACGACCTGACCGGCTACCGGCCGGAAAATGTCTTCGTGCTGAATACGATCCTCACGTTTGTCCTGTTGGCCTTGACCTACGTGACCGGATGCCGGATCAGCGGGCGAGGGGCAGGCGCCGTGGCCGTCTTATTGCTGACGAGTTTGCCCTTGCTGGCCCAGAACGCCACCGGGGGCGGATTTGAACTGCTGAATCTGGTGATGATTCTGAGCACCCTGTTGCTTGGCATGCGCTTCGTGAAACGACGGGACGGAGCTTCGCTCGAAGCATTTGGCCTGTCGGGCATCTTGCTGGCCCAGACACGCTATGAATCGGTTCTTTTTCTGCTGCCGGTCGGGCTGACGGTGCTCTGGGTCTGGTGGAGCGACCGCCGGCCGGTCCTGACCTGGGTGGTTGCCGCCATGCCGTTGATGCTGCTGCCGTATGCGCTGCACAATAAAGTATTCAGTGTGCGCGCATCGTCATGGGAAATGGCCAGCCAGCCAGGACATGACCAACCGTTCTCGTTTTCCTTCGTGCCCGACAACATCGGCCACGATTTGAATTTCTTTTTCAATACCACCGGAGACCAGTCGAACTCGCTGGTGCTTTCCATCCTCGGCTTTGGCGCGCTGTTGTTCTTCCTCCTGTGGACCTACAAGACCCTGCGTAATTTGCGGGTGGCGCCGCCGGCTCGGGCGGCGCTCGCGATTTTCACCATAGGATTTGTCGCGCACACGCTGTTGCTCCTCTGTTATTTTTGGGGAAAATTTGATGATCCGGTCATCCGCCGGCTGAGCCTGCCCCTGAATCTGTTTCTGACCATCGCCGTGGTCACCGTGGCCGCGGAGATGGATTGGGGCGGTCGTATCTGGCGCATGCTGGCGGTCGTGGTCGGTGCCGGTTTGTTCGCCCACTCTTTGCCCGCCATGGCCCGGCACGGCTATTCGCTGGAATACTATGTGGGCCGCGAAATGGACTGGCGGCGGGAATTCATCGCCGCGCATCCGGAGCGCGATTACCTGTTCATCGACAACAACTCGATCATCTGGATCACCCATCTCGTCTCGGGCACGCCGGTGAAGCAGGCACTGGATCAGAAATCCAACATTATTTTCAATTTCCGGAACCATATCTTCTCGGCCATTTACGTCTTCCAGCGCCTTTCGATTGATCCCGAAACCGGGCGCGAGACCGTGCAGGGCGATGATGATCTGGGGCCGGACTACCAGCTCGAGACTGTGTGGGAGAGGCGATTCACGCCTTTGACCGTCAGTCGCATCAGCCGCGTGGTTTCCATCCGCGAGGGTCCGACCACGGCGCCGGTGCGCACACCGCCTCCGCTTGAGAAAATTCCGCCTGAGGAGCGCGAGAAGATCCGTCAGGCCTACATGGACAATTTCATCAAGCGCCTGCCCTAGACGGGCAGGCCTGACGCCGTCATTCTTGTGACCGAGTCCCTCCTCAAGCTGGCCAACCGTTCCGAGACAAAACTTGCCTGTTTTGGCCTTTCCGCGGTGGTGGCGGTCTATCTGGGGTTTCTCGGCATCGCGGTTGAGCCGGCGGAGATGGTGGTCAAGCGCTTTGGCTATTATTTCCTGCTCGTAGCCTTCGCCCTCTGGGTCGCGGCGCTCCGGCTCCTGTGGCGTGCACGCGCGCCTGGCGAACCCATGAGCCGCCGCGAATGGCTGCTGGCGGCGGTGGTCATCGGGGTGCTTTCGTTGGTCGCCATCAATGCCGAGCCGTTTCGGAGCAAAGTGCTGTACGACGAGTTCGTCCTCCAGTCCACCGCCTACAACATGCACTATTTCCGCGATATCGCGACCATGGTGCGGGGCTACGATATCCTCGGGGTATTTGTCTCCACCGACAATTACCTCGATAAGCGGCCCAATTTTTTCCCGTTTCTTATCTCGCTCGTCCACGACTTCACCGGCTACCGCCCCGCGAATGCCTACTGGCTGAACGCCGCGTTGTTCCCGCTGACGCTGGGATTGGTCTACTACTTGGGGCGACGGCTGAACCCGGCGCGCGGCGGTCTCCTCGCCGTGCTGTTGTTGGGAACGCTGCCGCTGCTCGGACAGAACGCCACCGGCTCTGGCATGGAGTTGCTCAATATCACGATGATCCTGGCCGTAACGGGGCTGGGCGCTGCCTACTTGCGGCGACCCGATGAGATCCGGTTGTCGGCCTTTGTCCTCGGGGCGGTGTTGCTGGCCCAAACCCGCTACGAGTCGGCGATCTACATCGCGCCTGTTGCCCTGATCATCGCGATCGGCTGGTGGCAGGAACGCCGCATCACCATTTCGTGGACCGCGGTGTTGGCTCCGCTGTTGCTTCTCCCCTGCGCCCTGCAAAACAAGGTGCTGTCAAATTCCCGCTGGCTGTGGGAGCTGAAGGATAAGGAAGAAGCGCGCTTCAGCTTGGATTATCTCGCGGGCAATCTGCACGGTGCTTACGGATTCTTCCTCAATCTTGGCCCGCGATTGGCCAATTCCCTGCCTTTGACGGTGATCGGTTTTCTTTCTGTTGGCTATGTCCTCTGGTTGGTGCTGCGCACTCGGCCGGCCCCCAACCGATCCAATGCAGACCAGACCGCGCTCTTTTTGTTCGGCCTTGGTGCGCTCACCAACACGGTCCTGATCATGTTCTATTACTGGTCGAGTTTTGACGATCCGATTGCGTCCCGTTTCAGCCTTCCCTTTCATCTCGTGCTGGCGTTTGCGGCCGTGGTGGCGGTCGCCCGCCTTGACCGCCGCTTTCCCGCGAGCCTTGGCCTGATCGGCGTCATGTCGGTTTTTGCATTGGGCGTCACGGTCGGCCATGATGCCCAGCACCTCTATTCCCACTTGGGCATCGATGAGGTCGAATGGGAGAAACGCTACGTCGCCGCGCTCCCCCCCGGCGAACGCCTGATCATTACGAACAAGTCGACGCTGCCTTGGTTGCTCGAGAAAACTCCCTCGATCCTGATCGGCCGGACCCGGCTGGTGGGTGACCGCCTGAAATACCAGCTCGAGCAGAATACCTTCCGGGACATTCTGGTGCTGCAATCCCTGCGGCCCACGACGGTGGAAGGAGATCATCAACTGCTGCCGGAGGACCGTCTGCCGCCCGGGTTCGATCTGGAACTGATGACGGAGAAGCGATTTGGCACGAAGATCGCCCGCATCAGCCGACTGGTGGCGGTCACGCTGCCGCCGGGAACGGGAAGCAAGGCCTCGTCGATCCAGTGAAAACCCTGCGCGAACATTTCGACTGGGTGGCCGCCAACGACTCCCGTCCGCGCGCGGCGCAGCATGATTTTCATGCACAGCTGCTGCGGCATTATTCCCAACACATTCCGGCCGGCAGCCGGGTGCTGGAGTGCGGCTGTGGCGCCGGCGACTTGTTGGCCGGTCTCAAGCCGTCATTTGGCCTGGGGGTTGATTTCAGCCCGGCCATGCTTGAGAAAGCCCGGATGCGCCATGGGACCGAGACCTCCCTGCGCTTCCAGGAGATGGATGTCCAGAACGCACTGGTTGGGGAGAAATTCGACCATATCGTGCTCGATTATCTGACCGGCTATCTTGCGGACATTCAGGCGACCCTGCAAAACCTGCAAGCGGCGGCGCACACCCGGACCAGGCTCCACATCACCACGCTCAACACCCTCTGGCTGCATTTTCTGCGCCTGGCCGAGGGGCTGGGCGCAGTGATGCCGCAGCCACCGAGCAACTGGCTTTCCCATCACGACCTGTTCAATCTGCTTGAACTCTCCGGCTGGGAGGTTGTCACTTTCGAACGGGTGCAGCTGTTTCCGTTCGACTGGCCGTTGGTCTCGCCGCTGCTGAACCACATTCTTGTCCGGCTGCCGTTTATCAGGCATTTCGGCATCACCCTGTCCATCACCGCCCGCCCGCGCCGGGAATGTCCGGTGGACGGCGAGGTCAGCTGTTCCGTGATCGTCCCCGCACGCAATGAATCCGGCAACATCCGCCCCGCCTTGGAGCGCATCCCGGTGCTCGGCCGGCGCACGGAGGTGATCTTTGTTGAGGGTAACAGCCGCGATGAGACTTGGGAAACGATCCGGCGTGAGGTCGCGGCCTACCGCGGCCCGCATCTGGTGAGGGCGTTGAAACAACCGGGCAAGGGGAAGTGGGATGCCGTCCGCACCGGGTTTGCGGCTGCCCGCGGGGACGTGCTGGTGATCCAGGACGCCGATTTGACCGCGCCGCCGGAGGACCTGCCGAAATTTTACGAGGCACTCGTAAGCGGCAGCGCGGAATTCATCAATGGCAGCCGGCTGGTGTATCCGATGGAGGCGCGCGCCATGCGTTTCCTGAACCTGCTCGGCAACAAATTTTTCGCCAATGCCCTCAGTTTTGTGCTGGGTCAGGCGGTGAAGGACAGTCTCTGCGGCACCAAGATGCTGCTGCGCTCGGACTACGAACGGCTGGTTCGGCGCATTGCGGTCCTGGGCGACTTCGATCCCTTTGGGGATTTCAATCTGCTGTTTGGCTCGGCACTGCTTGACCTGCGCATCCGCGATCTGCCGGTGCGCTACCGGGACCGCACCTACGGGGAGACAAATATTTCGCGTTTCACCCATGGCTGGCTGCTGCTGCGCATGACGTGGTTTGCGCTTTGGCGGATCAAGTTCCGGCTTGGCGGCTGAGGCGGTCCGGGATCACGTCATGATTACCCTTCCGTCCTCAGGCGAATTTTCCAAATCAGCTTGGTTTCGACTGGGAATGGGGCTCGCGATGCTGGGCTTGGCGCCACTGCTTTGGTGCGTGCTCTGCACGGCGGCTTCGTCAGGTTTTCCGTGGAATGCAGCCCGGTTGGCGCCTTCTTTCGCGCTGGCTTACGGTCTGCCGATCTATGCGCTCCGGGACTCGGGGCAACAACTCGGTTGGATTTACGGTCCCGGTTTCGTGATCTGGAATCTGCCGGCCACCCTGTTTCAAAGTCCGACCTACGCGCTCTTCTTGGCGGCGGTATGGAACGTGCTCACGTGGCTGGTGCCCTTTGGGTTGATCCTGCGCGCCGCCGGGGTCGTGAACGGCTGGATGGTTTTCGCGAGTGCGGCATATTGCGGCGTGCTGGTGTTGGGCAGCTCGGCCACGAACTACATGTTTTCCTTTGTTCATGTGGATGCACTGTGCGTCGGCGCCGGTTTGGTGGCGTGCCTGGCTCTGCACCGGGCGGCGACCGAGGGGAATGCCCGCTGGCTGCATCTTGCCGCTGCCGGGGCGGTCGCGTCCTTCTGGACCAAGCAAACGGCCATCATGCTCGTTCCGGCGATGTTTGCCTGGCTGTGGCAGGAGGGCCACCGCCGGATGTGGTGGCCGCTGTTCTTTTGGTGCGTGGTCTACGCGGCGGCCTCAACCCTCGTGTTCTTTATTTATTTCGGCGCGCCGGAGATTCTTTTCAACCTGTGGTTGGTGAACGTCCGCAAACCCTGGCGCGGCGGTCCGGTTTTTTTGGCCGCCGAACTTGGCCGGATGTTCTTCGCGACCTGGGCCTGGCTGCCGCTCGCCGTGCTGGTGGGCTGGCTCAGACGAACGACCGATGAGCCCCGGGCGCCGTTCGAGGCGGGAGCGTTGGTGCGCCTGCTGCTCTGGTGTGCGGTCACGCAACTGCCGCTGGGAATTGCGGCAGCGTTGAAGGACGGCGGGGGCTTGAACTCCCTTCACTCCCTGCATTACCTGCAGCTGGTATTGCTCATCTTCACCTTCCACGCCTTAACCCGGCGGCGACGCGGAAAAACCCATCGGTGGCTTGTGCCGGGTTGCCTGTGGCTCGCCGCCGTGGCGGTGCCCCTGGGCAACGCGGCGGTCTATGTTTCAGATCCCGGTTTTCGCTGGACGTTTTCCCACCGCCAGGAGCTGTTGGTTAAACTTGCCCGTGAGCAGCCGGGGCGGTTTTATTTTCCGTGGAACCCGTTGGCCACCCTTATCGCCGAGCACAAGATCCAACCGCTGGACGATGCCCTTTACTGCCTGTGGAACGAACATCTGGAGCCGCCGGTGGAAAAGATCCGGGAAGCCGTGCCCCGCGACCCCATCATCTTGTATGAGGAACCGGCACAAAGTCATTTTGCCCTGCGCTATTTCAAGCGCACCGTGGCCCAACCAAAGCGAGGGACGGAATGACCGATGACCCCATGAACCGACCTTCAACCGCCCCGTTTCGCCTGATGATCGGCCTGACGTTGGCGGCGTGGCTCACCATCGCGATCTGCCCGCAGGTACTGGAGAAACTGGGCATTCCTCTTCTGAATTTCTGGTTTTTGGATTCCTATGCGGTCCTGGCGGCGAGCGATGCGCACCAGGCGGGGCTCAACGTCGAAACTTCGAATCCACTCGATGTCTTGAACCGGCCCCACAGCTATTCCGACTGGTGGTTCGGATTGGCGGATGTCGGAGTGACAAGAAGCGACAATTTTGTTTTCGGCGGCGTGTGCGTGCTTCTTTTTGGAGTAGCGCTGGCTTTGCTCCTGCGACCGCGGAGTTACCGAGAGGCGACTCTCGGTTTGCTGGTGGCGGTATCGCCGCCGGTGCTGCTGGCAATCTGCCGCGCCAACAATGATCTGGTTATCTTTGTCCTGTTGGCGGCCACCGCTCTGCTTTGGTGTTCCGATACCGGGTGGCGGCTGGTCCTGGCTTGGGTTCCCCTGGCAGTAGGAACCGGCTTGAAATTCTATCCGGTGGTGGCGGGCGTGCCTTATCTGCTTCTCCGACCGGCCCGCCGTCTGTTGACCGGCGCCGGACTCGCATTCTTGGGCCTGGGTCTGGTGTTGTGGAGTGTCCGCGATGGGATCAAGCGGGGGGTGTTCGATATCCCGCAGGATGTCCATAAGGTTGGCTGGGCGGTATTGATGCGTGATTTGGGATATTCCGGCCATGCCGCTCAGGTGGCTTCAATTGCGGTCGTTGCATTGGCTGGAATAATTCTGGCCCTAACCCGGCGTACGGTCGGCTTGGGCGGCGAGGTCGTTGACGGGCGGGCCCGGGCTGCATTTGCCCTGGGTGCCATCGTGCTCGTCGGCTGTTTTCTGGCCGGGATCAGCCACTCCTACCGCTGGATTTTCACCTTGCTGCTGCTGCCTTGGCTTTGGCGCGCGGGCGAGACACGGGACCGCCTCGGACTGAGCCGCGGAATCCTTGGCTTGACCTGGGGGTTGTTGCTCGCCACCTGCTGGGCCGACGGATTGTTCTGCCTGGTCGTAAATGTGTTTTTCGGGCTCCGGCCGGAGGCGGCCTACCTTGCATGGATGCAAACCTGGCGATTGGCCACCCAGTGGATGTATTGGGCTTTCATCGCGCTGCTCGCCGGGTGGCTGGCCGACCTCGCCTTTGAGGCCCTGCGCACCATCCGGGCTGATCAGCCCAGCCCTTGACCCGGCTGGCCCATCCTTCGGCCTTTCGGCGTCTACGAGATTCTCCGGGCCGGCTGGTCGTGATTGGTTCGTCTGCCTGCGGTGAACCGACCGGAGGTTCACGATCTACGGCTTCGGATTTGCGGTCGCGGCGGAGAGAACGCTATTCCCGCTGACGGGCTTTCTCCACGGCGTGCAGCCAGTCTGTATAGTTGTGCCGCACGGCTGCGGCCACCTCATCATCGCTGAGACGGTAGACGAAGATCGAGTAACCAATCACGCCGTCCGGTTTCCGCACACGCAAATAGTGGCACAACCTGGCGAAACGGAGAACATCATAACGTTCCCAGGTTTTCTCAAAGGCCACCGCTGACCCGGCTTGGCGGACTTCCTTCCGGACTGCTGGATTCTGCCAGTATTCGCGGAACAGCGGCTCATCGGCGCGCAATTTCTGATATTCCTTTTCGTCCTCAGCCGTCCACGGTCCCCGGACTGGACTGTAAACCTGTTGCAGCATCGTGGCGCTGATGCAATAGAGCCCGGCCGTCGGTTGATACCAGGGGCGGACCATTTTGAAGCCGTTGATGAACGGCAGGCGCGTGGCTGCGATGTGGTAGTAGTCCGGCTCGCCGGAGCCAAAGTAGGAAAGAAATACGGGTTGGGCGGCGGGGCCGGAGTTGTTTTGCTGCAGCCAATTCTTCAGGCCGGGCAGGTCCTGCCCCCAATCGAGTGAACTGTCGACCAAGAGCCGCCAGCCGTTGGCTGGACCGCCCGCCAGAAGATTGAAAAAGGCAAGGTAATGTGGCGCCACACTAAGGTTGGCCCCGACGAGCCCGAGCACCAGCAGCGCGGGCAACGCGAATCGGCGGACGCCGGTCAGCACGCCGGGTGCCGCCAGGCCTCCGACCAGGATGAAGAGCACCGGATAGGTCGGCAGGATATGGCGCAGCCCGATGTTCAAATGACTCGTGAGGGAGAACGCCCAGTAAACGACGAACAGGCTCAGCAACGGCGCGATGGTCGTGAGATCCTCCGCGGCCTTGACTGCGGGGTTCTTCCAGCGACGCCACAAAGCCAGCGGACCGAGCGCCACGGCGGCCAGCGACGCGAGCGGCGTCTTCCACAGGAAGGCACACGGGAAGAAGCTCACCCAGCCGGTAATGCTGTAATCTCCGGCCAGAAAAGCTCCGCGGGCCTGCGCGGACTGAATGACCCACGCGTAACCGTAGAGGAAGGCTTCCGGCAGCAACCGCCACTCGCGACAAAACTGCACCACGCGGCCCTGCCAGCCGATGTAGGGCAGCACCCCGTCCCAAGGCACAATGAAATGATCCGCGGCTGGCACACCGGCGGCAAAGCCACTGTAGCGAAAACCGAAGAACGCCCAGATGATGAACACGGCAGCCACGCCGTGGACCATCAACGTGAGCGGCGCCAGCTTCAGCCAGCGGGCACGCTGGCCGGGCGGTTCGGCCAGAATCCGCCATCCGAGCAGCAGCACCATCACCGGGAGCAGCAACACGGCGGAATATTTTGTCACGCAGGCCAAACCGAACACCACGGCACTCAGCGCCGCCGTCCCCGGACCCGGGTCACGTAAATGGCGCCAAAAGGCGCCGCAGGCGGCGAGCAGAAAGAACGCCGCCGCTGCGTCCGAGGTGGCCAGCCCGGCGTGCGCCAGCTGATTTGGATCGAGTGCGTAAAACACCAGGGCGAGAAAACCGCCACCGAGGCCGAAAAGGCGTCGCGCCCAGCAGAAAACCAACAGCCCCGTAGCGGCCGAGAACAACGCGATCATGGCCCGGGCGGCCATCAGCATCGGCCAATGATCATGGCCCGTCTCATAGAAGAACTGGTGACCGACGACTGATGCGTCGGAGGTGCGCCAATAGACGTTGTCCGCCAGTTTCGGCGGCGGCGCATTCATCAGCCAAGCGGGGGCGGCGGCCCAGCGCTGCGGCAGGTTGCCGTTTTCCGGCTGGATGCGGTAGTCGCCGAACTTGTTGTAGAAATATCCGCCGGTGACGTGCAGAATTTCGTCGGCGGTAACGCTTTCACCTGACGCGGCCCACAGCGCCAGCGCCACCTGCAACGCCAGGATCGCGGCCACGCCGGCAAAGATGTTCCAACTGGGGCGGCGGTTGGGGACAGCCATCATGCGCGGCGGGGCGCGATGTTCATTGCAGTGCGGTGCGCAAACATTCGCACACGTAATCGCACTGCGACCGCGTCATCTCCGGGAACATCGGCAGCGAGAGAATGGAGCCGGCGGCTTTTTCGGCATTCGGGAACGCGCCTTTCTTGAAGCCGAATTCCGCATAGGCCTTTTGCAGGTGGATTGGAATCGGGTAGTGGATCACCGTCTGCACCCCCCGCTCCAGCAGAACCTTGGCGACGGCATCCCGGTCATGGGAAGGGAAACGAACGACAAATAGGTGGTAAACGTGGCGGCCGCACCACGGCATTTCCTGCGGCAGAATCACGGCGGGGCAGTCGTGCAGGTTTTCCCGATACCGGGCGGCGACCTGATTGCGCTGCTCGTTCCAGCGCGCCAGATGCTGCAGTTTCACGTGAAGAATGGCGGCCTGCAAAGTGTCGAGCCGTGAATTGTACCCTTGGATATCGTGGTGGTATTTGACCACCGAACCCCAGTTGCGGAGCAACCGGAGTTTTTGCGCGAGCGCAGCATCGCCAGTCGTCACGGCACCGGCGTCGCCAAAAGCGCCGAGGTTCTTGCCGGGATAAAAACTGAAACCTGCCGCCACCCCGAGGGTGCCGCAGTAACGTCCGTCCTTCAGTTTCGCCCCGTGCGCCTGTGCCGCGTCCTCGATGAGGTGCAGGCCGTGCTTCTGGCAGAGCGGCGCGATGGCGTCGATGTTCGCCGGCTGGCCGTAGAGATGCACGGGCATCACGGCCTTGGTGCGAGGCGTGATCGCGGCGGCAATGGCGGCGGGATCGATCAAGTAGTCGTCCAGGCGGCAGTCCACGAGCACGGGTTTGGCCCCGGCGTACGACACGGCTTCAGCCGAGGCGATGAAGCTGTTCGCCACGGTGATCACCTCGTCACCCGGCCCGATGCCAAGCCCGCGGCAGGTAAACTGCAAGGCGTCGGTGCCCGAGCCCAACCCGACGGCATGCGCGCTGCCGACCGAGGCGGCGAAGGCCTTTTCAAACTCGAGGCACTCCTTGCCCTGCACGAACTGGCAATGCGTGAGCACCGCGTCGATCGCGGCATTCAGCGCCGGACGGAGCTGGCTGGTCTGCAGTGGCAGGTCCTGGAAGGGAACTTTGAAGGTGTGGGACATAAATCAAGGGCGCCGTTCTTGGCGCCAAATTTTCCAGAAAGATAAGAGTCCCGCCAATGTGCGCCACATGACCCTGAACCGCGAGGCTGAAGGCACGCCGCCGAGACGGGCTTTCATTGCGACATTGACTTCAACAAACGTCGCTCCGATGTCGCGCAGCCGGACCAATGCCTCAACCAGCATCGGAATGCCTCGCTGGGTCAGGCTGATCCGGACAAACATCGCGCGTCGGTACGCATGGATCCAGTTCACATCGCGCAGCCGCAGCCCGAAGAGACTGGCGACGAGCTTGGGGTACACCCAGGAATTGAAAAGCATGAGCGGATTGTAGCCGAGCCGGGCCCGACGTACGCCGACGATAACGTCGGCCTTGCCGAATTCAGCAGTGTACGGAGCAAGATCGGCCGGCTCAGCCGGCATGTCAGCCGGCCAGAGGATCAGGTATTCGCCGGTGGCGGCTTGCACGCCCGTGCGGAAAGCCCCGCCAATGCCCTGGTTTGCCTGATGGCAGACGGTGATCCCGTCCAAATCCCTGCGGAGATCGTCTGCGATCTCGGCCGTGCGGTCGCGGCTGCCATCATTGACAATGATGATTTCCGCCGGCACCTGCAGGGTTGCCAGGGTGCGGTGTAATTGCCGCACGCAACCGTCCAGCAGCACCTCCTCATTATAGGCCGGCAGGATGACACTGAGAGCGATCGGAGTGGAAATCATGGGCGCCGGCCCATCACCCGGGCGGGCACTCCGGCAACAGTGGCACCCGGAGCGACATCCTTCAAGACGACTGCGCCGGCACCGATCATTGCGCCCGCACCGATGGTGACCCCACCGAAAATCAACGCGCCAGAACCGATGGAAGCTCCCTGCCGGATGATCGTGCGCTCCATCTTCCAGTCACCGGTCCGCGCGGTTGCCGTACGGGGATGGCGGTCGTTGATGAACATTACGCCATGACCGACAAATACGTCAGACTCAAGGGCCACGCCGGAGCAGATAAAAGTGTGGCTTTGGATGCGGCAGCGGGGCCCGATCTGGACGTCACTCTGGATTTCGACGAAGGTGCCGATCATGGCGTCGTCGCCAATCTGGCAGCCGTAGAGATTGATAAAGGCGTTGAGGCGCACACGGTCGCCGAGGATCACATCGGGTGCGATGCGGTAGACGGGCGAGTCCGGGCGATCGGTCATACGGCGGCGACCTTGGCGGAACGGCCGCGGTCCTTGAGCGACTCGAGCGCGGCCTCCATCGCCGACACGACGGCCAGGCCCATGCGCCCGTCGGAGGCCGGCGCACGGCGGGTGCGCACACAGTCGACGAACTCGGCGTCCTGTTTCATCAGCGGCTCGGAGAGTTTGACTTTCGGAATGGTGATCTGGCCGTCGCGGAGAATCATGTGAAACTCACCGAACGAGGCGTAGTGGTCGGCCGTCACGCCCTTGTCGTAATAACGGATCGGCTCGAGATTGTTCATGTCATCCCAGACAGCCATCTTGTGGTCGCCGACGATGGTGAGTTGGCGGACCTTGCGGGGGTTGAGCCAGGAGATGTGCGCGTGGCACACGACGTTGCCGGGATAGTAAAGGGTCAGAAAGCCGACGTCCTCGACCCCTTTTTGGAGCACGCAGTTGCCGGTGGCCGAGACCTCGGTCGGCTGGGCGTTGAGCAGGAAGTTGAAAATGGAGATGTCGTGGCTGGCGAGGTCGAAGATGGCGCCGACATCCGCACGGACGGGGCCGAGATTGGTGCGCACCGCGTCCATGTAGTAGATGCGGCCCAGTTCACCGCGATCAAGGTCCACCTTGAGGTGCAGGACGCCGGAGTTGTAGAGGAAAACGTGACCGACCATCAGGATGCGGCCGCGGGCCTCGGCCAGTTCCATCAGCTCGCGACATTCAGCCGAGGTTCGCGCGAGGGGTTTCTCGCAGAGGACATCCTTCCCGGCTTCGAGCGCCGCCTTTACCAGCGTGAAATGAGTGCCGGTGGGCGTGGCGACCACCACCGCGTCGATGTCGGCGGCGCCGGTGATGTTGGCGGAGTTCCGAGTGAATTGCACGCTGCGGAAGAGTTTCTGCGCGGTTTTCATGCGGGCCTCGGAGGCATCGCAAATCCGGACGACCTCGCTGCCTTCGATCATGTTGAAATTCCGGACATGATTCGGTCCCCATTGGCCAAAACCGATTACACCGACACGCACGGGGGTGGACGGGTTGCTCATCCTTTCAAGCCTCGCGGCGGGCGGGGGCGGCTGTCGAGTATGAAGTCGGGTGCCGGCGGGCGTTTACCGCTCTTTGACCGCCAGCGGATAACCTTGCCGAATTGCCGGCCAGCGGCTGACATCGGGAAGATTTTTCCTCCACCGTGATCGACCCGTCTGCCATCGTTTCTTTGTCGGCGCAAGCGTTCGCGGTGGCCGCTGCGGCCTGGCTGTTGGTGCGGACATTCCTTCCGGCGACCGCCGGCCGGCTCGAACAGTTGCTTGCGTGGGGGTGGTCGTTCGTGGCAATCATTGCCGGGGCCGGGGTGATTCTGGGGTTCGTCGGCTGGCTGGGCGGGCCGGGCTTCTGGATCATGCATCTCGCGATCCTCCTGCTGCTGGCCATCGGGCGGCGGAGACATTGGCGCGGCGACCGGGAGGCGCTGGACCGGCTGGTCCGCGGGGTCGGAGCGATCTTCCGCGGCGAGAGAGGCGAAGCCGGCTTGGCCGTGCTGTTGCTGATGCTGCTGTTTGGGCTGCTGGTCGTTTCCGTTTGGACTGCGCCGGTGGTGTACGATGCGCTGACCTACCGTCTGCCCCGGATCGGAGAGTGGTTGCAGGACGGAAAGATCGGCATGGTTGCGGCCGACGAGCCGCGAATAAACTACATGCCGGTGGTGCCTGATCTGATCATGGCGTGGTTCATGACCGGTTCCCGGTCCGGATATGGTTTGGGTGCCGTGGCGCAGGCCCTGGGCGGGGCGCTCGCCGTCGGGGCAACGGTTGGGTTGGCGCGGCAGACGGGTCTTGGGCGGCGCGCGTCGCTGTCCGCCGGGCTGCTGCTATTCGGAATGGCCAACGTGGTTCCGCAATTCACTTCCGTGCACACCGATCTTTTCACCACCGGAGTATTTGCGGTGGCGTTTTACCTGTGGCTGGCGGCGTTGCGCCGCGGGGAGGGCACGATATTGGGCGGTTTGGGTGCAGGCTTGGCCTTGGGTTCCAAAGGCACACTTTTTTACCTGGCGCCGGGTGCGTTGCTGTGGGTTGCCTGGCTGGCGTGGCGGCACCGACTGCGCGGGACTCAATGGACCCGCACGATCCTGGCGGCAGTCGCCGGCGCGGCGTTCTTTGCCGGCCCGGTCTTCGTGCGCAACTGGGAAGCCTACGGCGGTCCGTTTGGGCCGAAGGAGCATGTGCTGATGCATCATGGGCCGCACGAGAATTTTGCTGGTGAGTCGGAAAAACTAGGGCTCAACCTCTTGTCGTTCGTGGCGCAGGTTTTTGAACCCAATTCACAGCCGCCCGGATGGCGAAAGCCGGCTCGCGCGATCGGCGAGGCAATTGCGATCCGGCTGCCCGAACACGACAACCACACGCTGGAAAACATCAGCCGGCGGGGTACGCTGCTCGAGATCATGGACCGGGCCGCGCCGGATGCCGATGCCACTTCGTTTGGCGTGCTTTCCGCGGTGCTTTTCTTGGCGGGATTCTTGACCGCGGCATTGGCCCGTCGGCGCGAAGGGGCCGCGTTGGTGACGGTGTGGTCGGGCGGCGTCGCGGTGTTTGTTGTTTTCTTTCATGCCATGCAGCAGTGGCACCCGTTTGGCTTCCGGTACTTCGTGCTCGTAGCGCCCTGGATGGCGGTGGTGGCCGCCTGGTGGCTGGCTGGCCTGCCGCGGGTGGCCGGCGTGGCGGGCTGGGGTCTGGCGGCCTTGGCCGGTGCCGGTGTGTTCTGGAGCGCCACGACGGACACCTATCAAAGCGGCTGGCTGGCGATCAGCCAACCGGAACGTTCGAGAGATTATCTGGCCTTCTCCCGGTGGCGGGAATGGACGGCGGGATTGGATGAGCGCGACGAACCGCTCCGGGTGGCGTTGCCCGACCGGAGGCCCCTGGCCGCCTTCTACCGACAACCGGCGGCGCGCCGGATCCGGCTCGAACATCAGCCCGCGGCAACCGTGCGCAGCGCGGAGGAATTTGTCGGCGCGGCGAAAGGGTGGTTCATTCTGCCCGCCGTGCATTTCATGGGAAGGGAAGGCAAGGTGGTTGCACAAACTTTTCTCTTCGCGGGCGACGAACTCAGCCCGTTTAGTCTGGCGGCCTACCGGCTGCGGAAGTCCGGCGAGACCCCCAAGCCGGTTTTGTACCGGAACCGCAAAGCCGTTCAAGGTCCGGAGATCCGGTGGGATCTGCTGGTGAAGGCATGGGACCGGCCGGAAGTGCGTTTGCAGATGGCCAATCCGGATGTTTCAGCTTGGCCTTACCGGATTGTCACGCCCTCCGTTCAGAGCGAAGGTGAACTGGCGGCGGGAAAGAAGGTGGTTGTTTCGCTGGTGCTGCCGGCGGGTGAAGTCAGCCAGGTGCTGGTCGTTTTTTCCCGGCGCGGTGATCAAGCCGCCGCGACGGCTTCTCCGTCGGTGGAACTTGCGCCATAGCGCGGCCGGTCGGTGTCGGTGTGAAAGCGGTGCAGGCCGACGGCCCAGGTCGTCACCAGCCGCTGACCGGTCCGTCGAGGGCGGCCTTGAGGTCATCTTTGCCCAATCGGAATATCAGAATGGAATAGCCTGCGTTGGCGTCGGGTATGCGGCGCTGGAGAAATTTGCAGAGCCGGGAAAACCGCAGCTGGTCAAAGGATTCACTATCGCGGGGCGCGGTCCGGAATTGTTGCTCCCATTGGGTTCGCCACGGTCCCTTGTACTCAGAGTAGACTTCCGCCAACGAAGTGGCGCTGAGGCAATAAAGGCCCGGAACAAATTCGTAGGAACCCATCGGCGGCCGGGCGATATAGTTGGCCGGTAGAAAATGAGTGGGGCGAACGCCGTAATGCGGCGGCCAGGCACTGCCGAAATAGGAGAGATAAACCGGCTCACCGGGCCGCCGGTTTTCCGCGAGCCAGTCACGCAAGGCGGGCAGATCCTGGCCCCAGTCGAGCGAGCTGTCCACGACTAGGCGGTAGGCCTTTTCGGGTCCTCCGCCAATTGGGTTAAAGAACGCCAGATAATGCGGTCGGATGGCAAAGGACTCATCGATTTGGATTGCAATCAGAGCCAGCGGGACGGCCAGCCACCGTTTGCCCAACAAGGCGAGACCGCCGGCGGCAATGAAAAGCATGGGATAGACTGCCAGGATATGCCGGTGCCCGATATTCAGGTTGCTGGTCACGGCTGTCATCCAGACCACCGCGGCAGTGAACACCAGTGGCATCCAGCGGGTGAGGTGCTCGCGCCGGGTGGCCGGTTCAAGCCGCGAACAATGCACGGCACCGAGCCCGAGTGCCATCGGGGTGGCGAACAACAGCGCCAGCGGTGTCTTGGTCAGAAACATCGTGGGGAAAAACTGCCACCATCCGTTCATGCTGTATTCTCCTGCAAGGAAAGCGGGCCGGGCAAGGGAGCCAGCCAGCACGGTGCTTAGGCCGTAGAGCCAGGCTTCAGGCAAGAGCCGCCAGTGCCGTGCCAGCTCGATGCCGTGAGCCTTCCACCCGATGCCTTGCAGCAGTTTTTCCCATGGCCAGGCATACGCTTCAAGGGTGGGTAGACCCGGGGTGGCGGTTGAGTAGCGGAAGCCATAGAACATCCAGATCACGCCCGCCGCCAGCAGCGCCTGCCCGGCAGCCAGACCCAGGTTGTGAACCAACCGGCTCACTCGCCGGTGGCCGCAACCCAGCCAGGCATCGGCCAGAACCAGCATCAGGTAAATCGGCGCCAAGAGCACGCCGTTGAACTTGGCCACCAGTGCCAGTCCGCTCATCAGGCCCGCCAGCAAACAGCTGGAGAAATCCCGTCGGGCAAGGTGCCGCCAGAAGAACCAGGGAGCCACGGTGAGAAAAAGCGTGGCGGCCATGTCGGACGTGGCCAGCGCGCTGTGCGCGAGGAAATTGGGGCAAAGCGTGAACAGCCCCAACGCCAGCAGTCCGCCACGATTGCCGTACCACTGGCGGGCGACGAAAAAGATGAAGGCGCCCAGCGCGACACCGAACAGAGCGTTGAGGGCGCGGGCGACGAAGACTATCCGGTCCGTCGGGTTGTCCAGGCCGTAGAACAGATCCCAGCCCAGCTGCCAATAGGTCGAGTTGTGCCAGAGGACCGGGTCCATGTTGAACCGGGCGTGATACCAGACCGGAGCGAGGCCCTGAACGCGTTGCGGCAGGACGCCGTTTTCCGGCTGCATCCGGAAGTCGCCAAATTTATCATAGGCGAAACCGGCGGTAATGTGCGCCAACTCGTCCGAGGTCTGACTCCAATGGGTCGAGGCCGAGAGCGCCAGGCACCAAAACAAGATGAGGAACGACGCGGCCACGAACCCCGGCCGGACCTTGGACAACAACCCGGAGGCGGAAGATTTTGATCCGGTGAAATCTTCGTGGTGCATCGCGGGCGGCATTCGGGCAAGAGTGGCGGTTGCTGGCAACCCGGATGTCAGCGGGCCGCCGGAACTTCCTTACGGATGGACCGCAGTACCCGGCGGCAAGGCATTGCGCCGGGCGAGCAGCAGGAATTCGCCCTCCTGGTCCACGATGACAAAATCACGCCGGTAGATTTCCAGCCAGCGCGCTGTGATGTCAGGCGGCATTTTGCCATAGGTCGGCACCGTCCAGCCATAGTTCAGGGCGGGGCGTTTGAAAAAAGCGAGCAGGGCCACGGCGGGATCAGCCAGATAGGATTCAATTTCCGCGGGAGTGGCCAGGTGGAGCTTCGCGGCGCTCATGGGCAGGTGGCCGTCGCCCACGGAGAAGGGGCCCATGCGCAGGTCGGGCGGGATCGGGCGGCCAGCCTCGATGCCGACGATCAAATTGGGCCCGATCGCCGGTTGGCCGGGCGGAACCAAGGTCTCCATCAACTGGCGGGCGTGACGGACTTGGGCGGGCAGATCGGGATCCAACGGCGGGGCGTTGGGGGTCAGCCACTGGGAGGCGCCCAGCCGCCGGCCCGGAAAATCGCGCCAGAGAATCAGAGGGGTTGCCAGCACGTGAACAGCAACCAAGGCGGTGACGATGGCCCCGACCAGAATCCTCGGCGCCTTCACCACCAAGCGGTTGAGAATAAAGGCAACGCTCATGGCGAGCGGCAGCAGAAATGGCACGCCGTATTCCTCATAGACCCCTTGGGGCAGAAGATTTGCCGCGAGAGCGAGCAGAGCGGCGATGCCGAGCACCACTTCGCGCCGGCCGTCTGCCGGCCGTTTGACGAGAACGGTGCCGGCCGCGCCCAGAGCGGCCACCCAGAGCGCCGGAGCCAAGGTGACAATTTCCTGCCAGGCCAGATGCCAGAATTTGAGCGGAACGGAAACCCGATGGAAATCCAGAACCCAAAAAAAGCTCGCTTGTGGCGCCACAAGATAAAAGGGCAGAATCAATCCGGCGAAAGCTGCGGCCGGCACCGCGCAAGCGACGAGCAGGTGTTTTTTCGACGGGCGGCAACCATCCCAAAGCGAGGCCAGCCAGAGCACACCGAAAAATGGCACGCTCGGCAGGCGGCAACCGAGACCGATCACGGCCAACAGGCCGAGAATCGACGATTTCCTTGTCCCGGCCGGCGATTCCAGCCAAACCCACGAAGCCACGACCGCAACCAGACCGGTGAAGGCGTAGGTCTTGCCCAGATTCGTGAAATACATCCACGGGGAGGACAGGGCGAAAAGCGCCGCCAGCAGCACGGCTGAGCCGATCGAAATCCGGCGGACCACCCACCAGGCCGCCAAGCCCAGGGCCAGTCCGCCCCACACGCCGTTTATCGCACGTTGCACAAAAAGTCCCGATCCGGTGAAATACATCACGAGTCCGTTGACGTAGGGAAACAAAGGCGGCTGGGTGTACCCAAAATCCCGGTACGGAATCTCGCCGGCGAATACAGCCCGTGCCGCGGCGGCATAAAATCCCTCATCGGGATTCAGCGCTCCATGGCGCACAAAGAACATCGCCGCGGTCAGATATGTTGCGATGGCCACGGTGACCGCCAGCCATGGCCTGAAACGCCGCGGTAGGTTCATCGCCGGGCCGGCCAGCGGTCAAGCGGGCCGTAAAGAGCCTGTTGCACCTCCTGGTCGGTGAGTTTGAAAAGCAGCAGCGAGCCGCCGATCAATTGCAGGGGCTCGCGAGGCCGCAGGTAGTGGCACAAACGGGCAAATTGCAGCGTCTCGATGTCCATCGCATCGCGGGACGCCTGCGCCTTCTCATCGGCGGACAAGCTGGCCTGGCGCGCACCGGTTTCGTTCAGCCGTTTGATCAGCTGCCAGTAAAGGGTTTCCTGTGGTTCGGCCCATGTGCCGCGCATGGGCATGAAAGCGCATTGGAATGATGTTGCGCTGATCACAAACCAGCCCCCGCGCAGTTGGGCGGGAAAGTAGCGCATGCCGGAGTCGTTGATCTCGTCGCCGAAGCGGGTCACGGCCAGCTTGCGGGCACCGGGCGAGTCGGCGCCAAAATAAGTCAGGAAGACCGGCAGCGTGTTGCCTTCCTGTTTCTTCCGGTCCAGCCAGCGGGCCAGGTCGGGCAGGCCCTGACCCCAGTCGAGCGAGCTTTCGACAAAATAGTGGTAGGCGCGTTCCGGCCCGCCAATCAGGGGCTGAAAATACGACAGGTAGAACGGCCGCGCATTGATCGAGTCAAAAACATGCAACGCCAGGGCCAGCCCGAGCGCAATGGTCACGAGCCGACCGGCACGACTGGCGAGCCACAGCGCCGACGCGGCCGCAAAGACATAAAACGCCGGATAGACCGGGAGAATGTGCCGGTGGCCCAGATTCAGCGTCATGTTAATCGCCATGATCCAATAAACGACAAAGAACAGGATCAACGGTGCGGCGCGGTAGGCGAGCGAGCGCCGGAAGACCAGCCACGTTGGCTGCAGCGCTGGTGCCGGCGCCACGGTCCGGCGTTGCGCCCAGAAGACCGCGCCCAATCCCGTGGCAAACAGCAACAGCGCGGGCAGCGTGGTCTTCATCAAGAAGGCCACCGGGAAGAACAGGCGCCAGCCGGTCTTGCGGTATTCCCCCATGAAAAAAGCCGGCCGTTCGCGGGAGAACTTGTAAGTGTGGGCCAGACCCCACAGGTAGGCTTCGGGCAGCAGATGGTGATCGCGCAGGTAGCCGATCAGCTTCGTCATGCCCGTCGGCTGAAGCGGCCGCAGGGGGGGATAAAAGATGGCGAGGGAACTGTCGACGGCCGACGGCATTTTTTCCTTTTCGAGCAGGATGTCCCAGGAAAAATAATAGTCCGTGGCGGCTGAGCGGGCCCGGTTGAAGCCTTCAAAACGGAAAGAGTAATTGGCCCAGACCAGCGCCAGACTGCCCGCGGCGGTGATGATCAGCAGTCCCAGCGTGGCGGCGGCCACTTGCGTGCGGCGGCGCAACCAACGCACCCGGCCAAGTGCGATCACATAGGGCGCGGGTCGCAGCCACCGAAGCACCAGCATCACCGCGATGAGCGGCACGATGATGCTGCCCGACATCTTCGCGAGAAAACAGGCGGCGCACGCCAGCGTGGCGGCAATCAGCCGCCACCAGGTGGCCCGGTGCAGCAGCAGCCAGACGGCGGACAAGGCGGCGAGGGCGCATGCCGTCAGCGCCATGTCGGAGGTCATGAGACCGCCGTGAGCCAGCAAGGCTGGGCAAAAGACAGCCAGCAGCAAGGCGAGCCAGCCGCCGGCCCGGCCGAACAGCCCGCGGGCCCACCGCCAGGTCAGCCAGCAGGCCAGCACGCCGAGCAGAGCGATGGCGGCGCGACCGCGCTGCAGCATTTCATCCAGCGGGTTGCCGAGTTGGTAGAAGAAGATGTTTCCGAGCAGGTTGTCCTTGGAGTTGATCCAGTTGGGATGGGTGAGGGGCGGAAACTTCAAATCCATGTCCAGTAGTGGGAGCGCGGCGAGGCGCATGGGCAGTGTGCCGTTCTCCGGTTGCAGCCGGTAGTCGTTGAATTTCCAGTAGGAGTAGCCGGCGGTCAGGTGAATGACTTCGTCCGCCGTCACGCCCATGCGCGGGGACACGCTGGCCGCCATGACCCAGTAGAGCAACAGAGCCAGGGCGACCAGCAGCGGCTCGCGAAGGCGGCGGAAACGGAACAGCGATCGCATGAAGGCCTCAGCGCGACGGACCACGTTTGATGAGGTAGAGCGGTCGTTCCTTGACCTCGTCATAGACCCGGGCGAGATATTCACCGAGCACGCCGATGCCGATCAGCTGCACGCCGCCGAGAAACAGGACGAGCGCGGCCAGCGTGGTGAAGCCCGTGGGCGCCGTCTCGATATTGATCAGGCGCTTGATCACATAGTAAAGACCGAGAATGAAACCCGCCGTCCCGACCAGGAGTCCGGCATAGGTCAGCAGGCGCAGCGGCAGATAAGAAAAACTGAACACGCCGTCAAAGGCATAACGGGCGAGGCGTTGCAGGGTTTGTTGCGGCTGCCCCGCGGCGCGTTCCTGGCGGTCGTAAAATATCTCGGTGGTGGAGAAGCCGACCCATGAGCGCATGCCGGGAAAGAACCGATGCCGCTCGGGCAGACGGTTCATGGCTTCCACCGCCACCCGGTCAAGCAGGCCGAAGGTGCCGGTGTTGGCCTCGATGGGATAGTCCGAGATGCGATTGAACAAACGATGGAAGACGTCCATGCCGAACCGCCGCGAGCCGGTTTCCTGCCGCGTGCGCCGCACCGCCCGCACGACCGCGGCGCCTTCGCGCCACTTGGCGACCATTTCGGGGATGCACTCGGGTGGATCCTGCAGGTCGGCATCCATCGTGACCACCGCCGAGCCGGTGGCGTGGGCCAGCCCGGCGGCGAGCGCCGCCTGAAAGCCGAAATTCCTGCTGAACTCGATCAACTTGAACCGCGGGTCGCCCTTGGCGTGGGCCTCGATCAACCGGACCGAGCCGTCGCGACTGCCGTCGTCGACCAGCAGCGCATCCCAGACCACCCCGGGGTGCTGGTTGAACACCGCCGTCAGTCGCGCAAGCAATTCCGGGAGCACCGGTTCCTCGTTGAAAATCGGGACGACCACGGTGACGGAGCTGGTGGAGGGGGAGGCACACATGGGAACGGCCCGAGTTGAATCGAGGATCACCGGCAGGGCAAGCCACGGAATATGAATCGCTGGTCAATCGTTCGGTGGCACCGGATATTTCACCCGGCCACGGGGCGGCAGATAAAGCGTGAAATAGGCCGTCTCTCCGACCTTCTGCCCGTGCCGTTGCAGCCAAGTCTGCACGAAATAGTAATCCCGGGCGGCGGCGACGGGGAAAAGTCCACCCTTCACCCACGCGATCACGTCCTTTTGCACGATGATCTGGACGCCCGGCGGCAGACTGCACATTTGCCGGACAAGGCGGGTGGTCAGCCGGAAATCGGCGCCCAGTGAGGTGATCTGCGGCCATTCGCAGGCCAGGGGGTTGCGCTGCCGGCTGCGCACCCAGGCCGCCGAGTAGTCGGTGAGTATCGCGTAAGGCTGGTTTCGCGCTTCGAAACGGTCGGTGATTCTTCGCAAATCGTCGAGGACGGCGTAGGTGAGGAGATTGGTCCGCAGCCCGGCCGCGCCGCGCATGACCGCACCGGCGTCCCAACTCAGTTCCGCGGCCGGCTTGTCTTCGTAGGGATAATTCAGGCGGGCATGCTGGAAGCTCACGACGAGACCGGCCAGAGTAACGCCGACGGTCGCGAGGCCGGTCGCAGTGGAAAGGACCGGACAGGCGCCGATCAATTCCGCCAGCCGCCAGGTGGCGACAAGCATGACACCACTCATCAGGGCGGGGTTGTTATAGCCGATAGAAACAGCCACGACCCAAGCCAGGCCCAAGGCCGCCGCCACAGGGAAGCGTGTGGCCCGGGTGATGTTGCGGTCGGGCAAGGTGGCGCCCAGCAAGGCACAGGCAAAGCCGAACAAGGCGAACGAGCTCGTCGCCGTCTTGCCCGGCCAAAGGGTGAAAACCATGAAGAGCCCGGTGCCGAGCAACAACAACTGGGTGCAGCAAAAACTCCACCTCGGCCCCTGGCGGCGGACAAGGTGCAGACCGAATGCGCCGAGGATTCCCAGACCCAGGCCCCCAAGAAAAGCCGGGGACTCACCATAACACGCGACCGCCACCCGATAGAGTTGGTCGTGCGAGGCAAGAATCTGCTCCCAAAAGTCCGGCAGCGCCCCGGTGACAAACATCACGAGCAGATAGATCGCCGGCGGAAGCCCGCACCAGAAAACCGTGGACCATTTTCTCCAGCCGGGCAGCCCCAGCACCAGGAACGGAATGAAAAGCGCGAAGTTTTGCCGGCACATGGCCGCAAGTCCCGCGCAGGCAAACGCCGCACGCCACGCGGCGGTGGTGCCGCGCCGGGCCAGCACCAGCGCGGCGGTCGCGAACAACAGGCCGTCAAGTGAGTGCCAGGCCATGACGTCAAAGACATGGGCATTGAGCAAAAAGATCACCGCATACAGCGCCGGCCTGAGCCAGGCAGCCAGCTTGTCCGGCAGAAGAAGACCGCTCCACCACCAGCTGATCCCGCCGATCTCAAGCCAGCCCCAGAGGCGCGCCAGCCAGAACACGTGGTCGCCACCCCACAGAACCAGCGGGACTTGCAGCGCGGCCGAGAGTACGGGGATCAGCGAGATGAAATCGCGATGGGGTATTTCCCCCTCGAGCAGCCGGCGCGCCACAGCCGGGAGCCACCCGTCGTCGGTGGGATTGAATCCGATCCAGGAAAAACCGAGATGACATGCCAGCGGCAGCGCCGGCCACGTCCACGGGCCCCACCGTTGCAGCAAGGAGGTGTTGGCGGGATTTGCGCCCGATTGCATTGGGGGATTTCCGTCGGTCAGTAAGTTCTTGGCGGGAAGACTGGGCTGCGCCCGGCCAGCTAGGTGCAAAATCGGCGGCAGGGCAAAGGAATCCGGCAATTGCGCCGGCAGGTCCCGGGCACGATCGAAGGATCACCGACCCGGCGGTGGTCGATGGTCGTAGCCGTCGGCCCGGTCGGCCGCACCGAAAAGGGTCGCGGGGGGCGGGTGGTCGGGCACGGATTCAGGATGAGTCAAACGCACCAGTTCCATGGCCACCCGGTTTTGGCGAAGCAGCCGTCGTTCACGCGGCGTGTGGCCTTCATATTGGTAAGGCAGGTAGTTCAAGGGATGATCGACGGAAAGCAGGACCTCACCGGCTGGATAACCCTGGAAACCGCGCAACGGATAAAGGTTCACGGCATTGACCAGGACAAGATCCGGGCGCGTAACCGGAAGCAACAGTGGCTGATAGATGGTGCCGGTAAACGACACCCAATCCTTGGTTACGCCATATTGCTGCAGCACCCGGAAGGCGAATTCCCGCGGATAGACCCGGTTGAAGTGCGGGGCGAAACTGAGCAAGGCGCCAGCCATTATGAATCCGGCGAGCCAGCGCCGGCAGCGCGGCAGGCGCGTCGCCAGAGTATGGAACCCAAATCCACCCAACAGGCAGATGAGCGGGATCAACGGCCGGCAGGTTCGCGCATACACGACAAACTTTTCGAGACCGACGGAGGCGATCACCGGCAACAGGTAGATCGCGGCCAGGAGGAGCAGCCAGCGCCGCAACCGTGCGGAATCTGTGCCCGTTCGAAATGCCCGGGCTGACGAATACACGGCGGCTGCGAGCACCGTCAGTCCCAGCCAGCCTTCGGAATGGCAGAAAAATTCTCCTGCCAGGGACCAGCCTTCGGCAAAAACCCCCTGGAGAACGGTGCCGCTGAATCCCAGCATGGCCGCCCAGTATTTCTCTCCTCCGCAAACGGTGCCCGGCAGAACGACGATGAACGTGGCAACCAGGCAGCCGGTCAACCATGGGCCGAGCGCCAGCCAGCGCGTCCGCCGGTCCGGCAGGGAAATCTGCTGGGCGAACAAGATGACGGGGACAAGAAACCAGTATCCATTGTAGGTCTGATAGGCGAGGGCGGCGAGAGCGCCGCTCCATCGGTAGTGAGCTGGGGTGCGGCCGGACACGGCAAAGATTAATCCGCCCAAGGCGGCGGAGAGGGCGCAATCGTAGGGCAGCAGGTGGCGGGAATAATAGAAAAGGGTGTTGGATGCCGCCGTAAGCAGTGCCGCCCACATCGCTTCCTGCTCGCCGGCGCCACCGGCACGAGCAAGCCGGTAGACCAGCCAGATGTTCAACACCGAGAACAGCGAGAGAACTGCCGCAGCCAGATCAACGGACGTGTAGATATTCACTTCCTGGCGCCAATCACCCCGGGATGTAAACTGGGCCAGGGCGTGTTGTGTCGCGGCTACGGCCACGTTCACGAAAGTGAAGGCGGCATGCTCCGGCTGGGCCAATTGCGCCGCCATGCCGGCCCAGTCTCCGCTTTTGATGGCTTGATAGATTGCCACGCCGTGCTCGTAGCGGCTCTCATCCCGCAGGAAGAACTGTCCGCCCTGCAGCGCGAGCCCGACGCGCAGCAACGCCGACACGGTCAGCAGCACAAGGAGCAGACGGCGCGCGGGAAAGCGGGTGGTCATCTTGGCTGAGATTGGGGAAAGGTGAAATCGCCGCGCGATTTGCCGCCGGCGGCGGGATCAAGGCCGGTCTTGGTTGCTTATGACCGGGGGCTCCGCCGGCTGCGTGCCGGTCATGCGGATCAGTTTGATGGCGGCGCCGTGGCGGCGCAATAGCGCGCGCTCCTCGGGGGTATAGCCGTCATACTGGAGCGCGGGCAGGTTGTCCGGATGCGGGACACTGAAAATTTCCGTGCCGGCCGGATAGCCGATGTAATCCTTCAAGGGATAAAGGGCCTGGGCGTTCACCAGGACGAGATCGCGCCGCAGCACCGGGCCGGGTGGAGGCTGGCAGATCAAGCCACGGTAGGATAGTGCGGTCCGGGTGATGCCATAACGCAGCCAGGTTTGCTCGGCGACGTCGCGGGGAAATACGAGGGTGAAATAGGGCAGGAAATTCACGGTGGCACCCGCGACCACGACGGCACAGGCAAGCCGACGACGCCAGGGAACAAAGCCAGCCAGGCGGTGCACGGCGTAGCCTGAGATCAGACAGAGCAAAGGGACCAGTGGCCGGACCGTGCGGGCGTAGACGACAAACTTATGCAAACCGACCGAAGCCAGAATCAGCACGGCGTAAAGGCCGGCCGCCAGCTGGAGCCATAGGCGGATCCGCGGCGGCAGATCACGGTGGCGGATGGAGTGGACGACAGCTCCCGCTGCGGCCAATGCGAGCCCGAGGCCGAGCCAGCCCTCGGCATGCCAGAGATAGGCCCAAGGCAGCGACCAGCCCTCATCGAAGACGCCTTGGGTGACGCTGCCGCTGAAGCCCACCAGCAGCCGCCAGTAATTCGATCCCCCGATGAGAAAGCCCGGCAAGAGCAGCAGCCCGACGGCGAGTCCGCAGCCCAGCGCCCAGTGCGATGCGGCCCGCCAACGGCTGCCGGTGCCTGCGTGGCTGAGGAGCAAAGCCAAGGCACAGACCGGTATCATGAACCAGTAGCCATTGTAGATTTCATAGCCCAGACCGGCCAAAAGTCCGCCGAGTAACTGCCGGCGCGGGGTCGCTGCCGTGGAACTGAACAACAGGCTCCCGAGTCCGGCCAGCAAAGCGCAGTCGTAGGGAAGCAGATGCCGCGAGTAGGAAAACAGGGTGCTGCTTGCCGCGCCCAGCAACGCGGCGAGGTCCGCCTCGTCTTTTCCGGCCCCGGTGGCCCGCGCCAGTTTATAAATGAGCCACACGCTCCCGGTCGAGACCAAGGCCAGCAGGGCGGCGCTGAAGGTTGCGGAGGAGAGGACGTTTCGCGCCACAGACCAGTCGCCTGATCCGGCCAGCCAGGCGAGGGCATGCTGGACAGGCGCCAACAGCGCGCTGATGCAGGTGAAACCGGTATGTTCAGGGCTGAGAAAGCAGTCGCCAACTTTCTTCCAGTCCCCCTGCCGGACCCCGAGGTAGATCACGGCGCCGCGATTGAAGCGCACCTCGTCACCAAAGAAATACTGTCCTCCTTGCAGCGCGAGCGCCACGCGCAACAACGCGGATACGGCCAGGATCGCCAGCAGGTTTCGGTTTATGCGGCCAGCGGACACACGTGGAAATTGCCGCCGGAAAATCTAGCGGAGATTGTATTTAACAATGGCGTAGATGGCGCGATAGCCATCCCGCCAGCCGATCTTTTTGCCCTCGGCGTAAGTGCGGCCGTAGTAGGAAATGCCGACCTCGTAGATCCGACAGTCCTTCAAGGCGGCGACTTTGGCGGTGATCTCCGGCTCAAAACCGAACCGGTTCTCCTCGAGCGTGATCTTCTGGAGCACCTCGCGGCGGAACAGCTTGTAGCAGGTTTCCATGTCCGTGAGGTTGAGGTTGGTGAACATGTTGGAGAGCAGGGTGAGAAACCGGTTGCCCGCCATGTGCCAGAAATAAACCACGCGGTGGGCCTCCGCCCCCATGAACCGCGAACCGAACACGACATCGGCCTTGCCGTCGAGGACCGGTTTGAGCAGCCGCGGATATTCCTGCGGGTCGTATTCGAGATCGGCGTCCTGCACGATGATGACGCCGCCCGTGGCGGCCTCAAAGCCGGTGCGCAAAGCGGCGCCCTTGCCCTGGTTGACCTCGTGGTAAATCACCCGCGTGACCAGCGGCTCGATCTCGGTCCGCAGGATTTCACGGGTGCCGTCGTTCGAGCAGTCGTCCACCACGATGATCTCCTTTTCCGCGACCGGGGCCGCCCGCACGGCGGCCACGATCTGCTGGATGGTTTTTCTCTCGTTGTAGCAGGGGATGACGATCGAAAGTTTCATGCGGAACAGGCGGCCACCCTAGCGGCGGGCCGGGTCTAGGAAAGACTTTTCAACCACCGCCCCTCCGGCCTTGACGCGCGGGAAGTGGCGCCGCCATCGTCGCTCGCATGGCCAACCGCTCCTTACTTTTGAAAGTGATCGCACTTGCCGTGCTGGTGCTGGCGGCGGCGGCGATGGGATTGTGGTGGCTGAAACTCCATGATTTCAACGTGCGGTTGTCCATCGAGGCGGGGATTGCCGTGCTGCGCGATGCCGGGCCGTGGGCTTTTTTCGGCACCTTCGCCGTGCTGCCGGCCGTGGGATTTCCCATCTCGGTTTTCTACGTGACGGCGGGCACGGCGTTCACGGAGAAACTGGGCATGGGGGGCGTGCTGACCGCAACCGGTGGTGCGCTGCTGGTCAACCTCTCGCTGAGCTACTGGCTCGGGCGCTACCTCCTTCGCCCGTGGCTGGAAGAGATGATCAGCCGCACCAAATACAGGATTCCGGTCGTGGCCCCGGCCGAGCATGCCGAGATCACCGTTCTTTTGCGCATCACGCCGGGACCGCCTTATTTCCTCCAAAGTTACCTGCTCGGTCTCGCCAACGTGTCTTTCGGCACCTACCTGTGGATCTCGTGGGTCATCTCGATCGCCTACGCCACGGGATTCATTGTGTTTGGCGACGCGATCCTCCATGGGCGGGGCAAGGTGGCCTTCCTGGGGCTGAGCGTGCTGGTCGCGGTGTCGCTCGCCGTTCATCTACTCCGCCGGCACTATGGCAAGAAAAGACCCTGAACTGGCCCTCGACGATCCCGGCCGGGTCCGGAGCGTCACGGAGTTTACCCGCGAGGTGAAGGAATTGCTCGAGGGTGGCATGCGCCCCGGCTGGGTTCGGGGCGAGGTTTCCAACCTTCGCGCCCAGACCAGCGGCCACGTCTATTTTTCGCTCAAGGATGCCGGGGCCCAGCTCGGCTGCGTGCTATTTCGCGGCGATGCAGCGCGACAGAGCGTGGTGCTGCAGGACGGGTTGCAGGTGCTGGTCTACGGCGAGGTCAGTGTTTACGAGGCGCGCGGCCAGTATCAGCTCATTGTCCGTGCGCTCATCGAGCACGGGGCCGGCCGCCTCCAGCAGGAACTGGAGAAACTGAAACAGCGGCTGGCGGCGGAAGGATTGTTTGACGCGGCCCGCAAAAAGCCGGTTCCGCTTCTCCCGCGGTCGGTCGGATTCATCACGTCGCCCACCGGCGCCGCCGTGCAGGATTTCATCCGGATCCTGCAACGGCGCGGCTGGACCGGCCGGCTGGTCGTGCTGCCGGTGAAGGTGCAGGGTGAGGGCGCGGCGGTCGAGATGACGGCCGCGTTGCGCCAGGCCGAGGCGCTGGGAATCTTCGATCTGCTCGTGATTGGACGCGGGGGCGGCAGCGTGGAGGACTTGTGGGCTTTCAACGACGAATTGCTCGTCCGGGCGGTCGCGGCGTGCCGGGTGCCCGTCATTTCGGCGGTCGGCCACGAAATTGACTTCACGTTGTGTGACTTCGCGGCCGATGTGCGCGCCGAGACACCCAGCGCCGCCGCCGAGTTGATTTCCAGCAATTATCTCGCCGCCACCGAGCGGGTGACCGGCGCCGCCGGTTCTTTGGCGGCCGCGGTCGACAGCGCGGTGACGCGCGCCAAGGAGAAACTGGATCATGCCCGCAGCCGGTTGCGGCTGCTCATGCCCGCCGCGGCGATCGAGCAGAATTATCTGCGCTTGGACGATATGGGCAACCGCCTGGGTTCGTCGTTGCGCTTGGCGGTTCAGGAGCGGCGTGAGTCATTGGCGGTTGTCCGCTCCCGTCTGGCGGGAGCATCACCTGAAAAACGCGTGCAACTGGAGTCGCATCGCCTGCTGGCGCTGTGGAAGCGACTCGAGTCGGCCAGTCCGGCCTCCGTACTCAAGCGGGGTTATGTCATTGTCCGCGATGCGCAGGGCCGGCCCGTGGCGCGGGCCCAGGGCCTCGGAACCGGGGTGCCGCTGGTGAACGAGTTTCACGATGGCCGGGTGCGGGTGCGGGTGGAATAAACTCCGCGATGGTGGCTCTCATGGCAGGTGGCCGGCCTCGGTGCCGGTTGCCAATCCGTGACCAATTGTTACATTCATCCCATGAAAACCTGGCAGATCTTCGCCCTTGTCCCGCTCGCGGTGGCCGCCGCGATGGCGGCTCGCGAAGCCAGTTCCTCCAAATTCAACATGAAAGCCAAGGACCAGAAGGAAACCGCGGCGTATTGCTCGCCCAACGACCAGATGTCCGCGTGCGGTCTTCCGTCGATGGTGGTGATCAACATGAGCAAAGCGCGGGTGAAGCACACCGACGAGGAATGGCAGGCGCTGCTCACTCCGGAGCAGTTCAACGTCGCGCGCCAGCAGGGCACGGAGCCGCCCTTCCGGAACGCTTATTGGAACAACCACGAGGATGGCGTCTATTTTTCGGCCTGCAGCGACACGCCGCTGTTTGACAGTCGCGACAAGTTTGAATCCGGCACCGGTTGGCCCAGCTTTACCAAGCCGATCGATCCGGCCTTTGTCGGCGAGACGGTCGATCCGAGTTTCGGCATGACCCGCACGGAAGTGCACTGCAACGTGGACGGGGCCCACCTGGGGCACGTCTTCGACGACGGACCGGCGCCGACCGGTTTGCGTTATTGCATAAATTCGGCTTCGCTTAAATTCGTGCCGCGCGCCGCATACGAAGCCTGGGTGGCCAGGAACGGCGGCAAGGCGTCGGGCGGAAAATAGCGGGCCGGACGCCGGACGGCAGAAAATTCGTCCGCTGCCATCTCCTTCGGCTCCAGCCGTCCTGCCGGGCCGATCCGGAGCAATCCTCTATTGGTAAAGCCAGTATCGCCTGGTCTCGTCCTGGTAAATCTTCGCCCGCACCGACCAGTTGTTCAGGAACGACGCGACGTCCACCCGCCGGCCTTCGCGCTTGAGGGCGTCATACCATGCCGTGGAGCCGACATGGATTTTAAAGGTGCGCTGCTCTGTGGTCGTCAACACGGCGAACGGATTGAGCGTCTGCCAGATGGCCGCCTGCCGGTGCATGTAGAATGAAAGCTCGGTCGGGTGCCATTGGTTCCAATCGGTGACCTCGACGTAGACTCCGGTGCTGGGTTTTCCGTCCCGGTCCCTTCCCGGGCGCTTGACCAGAGTGATGCCCGGAATCCGGCAGGCCTCGAGGGCCCTGATGACCTCGTCGGGCGTCTTCTTCGGGTAATTGATGCCGCGGAATGGGAATTCCCGGCCGATACCGGACGACCAGCCGCTGTTCTGGCAGCCGAGGCCGACCATCGCATAGCCCACGGCCGCGTCGAAGGAAGTGATCAGCGGTGAGGTGGGGATCCACTTCAATCCCGTGTCGGGCCAGCGCATGGCGCGGTTCCAGCCCCGCATCGGGATAATGGTCAGTTTTCCATTCGCCCGCACCTGGTCGGTCACGGCCATGCCGGAGATTGCCCGGGAGCCCGACTTGGTCATGCGGGCGATTTCCCCGATCGTGAGCCCGTGCACATAGGGCATGCGGGGATAGGCGCCGACGCCGCTCATGTTTTCCGGGTCGAGCGGCGGACCGTCAACTTTCAATCCGCCGAGCGGATTCGGCCGGTCCAGCACGATGACCTCCACGTTGTTCGCGAAACAGGCCTCCATCGCATAGCGCATCACCACGGTGAACGTGTAGGAGCGCACGCCGATGTCCTGGAGATCGATGACCAAAGCATCGAGGCCCTTGAGCTGGGCCTTGGTCGGCCGGTTGTTTTTGCCGTACAGCGAATAGACGGGCAGTCCGGTGCGGCGGTCCACCGTGTCGGCGACGGTATCGCCCGCCTTGTCGGTGCCGTAGATGCCGTGTTCGGGGCCAAAGAGGGCCACCAGTTTGGCGTTGGGGGCGCGGCGGAGGACGTCAATCGTGCTCTCGCCCCGCCGGTTGACTCCCGCGGGATGGGTGAGCAGGCCGATTTTCTTTCCGGCGATGGCGGCAAATCTGTCGGCCTCGAGCACATCGATGCCCAGCATCACCGGCGGCAATTTCTCGGGAAGCGGTGCAGGAATCACTGGTGCCAGAGGCTTGATCACCGTCACCGGCGCCGGCTCCGCCGCCTTGGTCGGCTTGCTCGAGCAACCCAGGCCCAGCGCGATGACACTGGCGGCGACAGCTCCAAGGGAGATTTTCACGAGCGGCAGGCGGGACATGTGCCGTGATTTCTGAAAACGCCGTTGAGGCTTGGCGAGGAGAATCTTTGTGCAAAGAAAGTCACCATCGGCGCTCCAGTGCGGTGCCCAGCAACCCTGCGGTGCGCGGCAACGCCTCGGCCAGCGTCATGTTGACCGGCGTAATGGTGTGCAGCTGGCAGCCTTCCGGTCCATGGGCTCCGCTCCGATCCGGCAAACTGACGCGGCCGGCGAATACGTGCGCCGGTTTGCCCAGCCGGCGCGCCTCCGAAACGAGGCGACCGGTTCCCTTGCCGCCGAGCGATGTCGCATCGAACCGACCCTCGCCGGTCAGGACCAGATCGGAGGCAGCCAGTCGCGCCGGCAGATCGAGCCAGTCGGAAACCAGGTCGAATCCCGGCCCAAGTGTCGCGCCAAAGGCCGCCATCAAGCCAAAGCCAATACCGCCGGCCGCACCGGCTCCGGGCGTGTCGGCCAGCGAGATGCCTTTTCCGCAGGCGGCGGCCAGCATTTTCGCGATCCTTGCGGCTTGGGTTTCCAGCCGGGGCAGGTCGTCAACCGGCAGGCCTTTTTGCCGGCCGAAAACCGCCGCGGAGCCGGCCGGCCCGAGCAACGGATTGGTCACATCGCAGGCGATGAATACCGGTGGGAGATTGCGGGCACTGGAACGGTCGATGCGCTGGATCGTCTCCCAGGTCGCCGGTGTGGGCACCGGGACGGTCGCCCCGGCGGCATCAAAGAATTTGAAGCCCAGCGCAGCCAGCGTGCCGAGTCCGAGGTCGTTGGTCGCACTGCCACCGACGCCGAGCAGGACAATGTTGGCGCCGGCCTGGATCGCAGCACCCATCTGTTCGCCGGTGCCATAACTGCAGGTGTTCCAGGGATTGCGTTCGCTTGGGCGCAGCAACGCCAACCCGCTGGCCGAGGCCATTTCGATGACCGCGAGATTTCCCGATTGGTTCGGGGCCAGTCGCGCTCGAGCCGCGGTCGGCAGATTCTTGATCCGGACGGTTCCGAAAGCGGTCCGGAGCTTCCGACCGAGTGGTCCGGTTGTATCCATTTCGACCAGTTGGCCGCGACCCACGCGGGTCAACGTCTCGCAGAACCCCTCGCCCCCGTCGGTAAGCGGGCAGAGATCGAGCTGCCAGTCCGGATGTTTCGCGTGCAACGCCCGGGCCGCTGTTTCGCAGGCCTCCCGGGCCGTGAGGGCGTCCTTGAACTTGTCAAAGGCGAGCAGGACGCGCATCGCGGCATCTCCGGTTCAGGCCTTCGCCTGGCGGCGAGTCGCCGCCGCGCGGGCCAGATCCTCCAGCACCGGCAGCGTTTCATCAAAAGACAGGCACGCATCGGTGATGCTTTGTCCGAAGGTGAGTTGGCGGCCTGGCTCGAGCTTCTGGCTTCCGGCGACCAGGTTGCTTTCGAGCATGAACCCGATGAGGGCGCATTCACCGCCGGCGACCTGCGCGCCGAGGTTGGCGGCCACCTGTATCTGCTGCCCGTACTGCTTGCCGCAGTTGCCGTGGCTGCAATCCACCAACACCACCGGGAGCGCTTCCGCCTTGCGCAACAAGGCCGCCGCTTTCTGGACGGAGGCATGATCGAAATTCGGTCCGGTGCGGTTGCCGCCCCGCAGGACAAGATGACAATCCGGATTGCCGGCGGTGGCGAGCACGGCCGCCGCACCCTCGCGGGTGAGCGAGGGAAAGCAATGGGGCTGTCGTGCCGATACGATCGCATCCACCGCGACCTGCAGTTCGCCATCGGTTCGATTCTTGAAGCCGACGGGCATGGAAAGCCCGGAGGCCAGTTCGCGGTGGATCTGGCTCTCCGTCGTGCGCGCCCCGATGGCCGCCCACGAGACAAAGTCGGCGTAGTATTGGCCCAGGGTGGTGTCGAGGAATTCCGTGGCAATGGGCAGGCCGGCGGCGTTGATGTCGCGCATCAGCTGGCGGGCCAGACGCAGCCCGGTGTTGACCTGAAAACTGCCATCGAGATGCGGGTCGTTGATCAGGCCCTTCCAGCCCACCACGGTACGGGGCTTCTCAAAATAGACACGCATCACAATCAGGAGGTCGCGGGCAAGCCGGTCGGCGACGGGTTTGAGCCGGCGGGCGTACTCCAGCGCGGCGGCCGGGTCGTGAATGGAACAGGGGCCGACAATCGCCAGCAACCGGTCATCCCGTCCGTGGAGGATTTCGATGATGGTCCGGCGCGACGCATCCACGAGCGCGGCGCCGGACTCGGCCAGCGGCAGATCCTCCTCGAGGATGGCCGGGGAGACGAGCGGGCGGGCGGTGCGGATGCGAAGATCGGAAGTCGGCTGGCGCATGGTGAACGGCCGATTCAACAAACCCCGGATGAAAAGGCACGGAGATTTTCGCCTCGGCGGCGACCGGATTGGGCGTAAGGCTGCGGTATGCTCTGCCTCTGCCAGCACGGTTATGAATCGCTTTTGGAGCGGGAGTTGGGTGCGGCCGGACTGGTGGTGGTGGAAAAGGGACCGGGCTGGACGCGGTCCGAGCTGATCGGGGCCGATCCCGTCCGGCACTCGCTGACGGAGATGGCCTTTCCGCAAATGACCCTGATGGCGGTGCGTGAGCTGAAGGCCGGCTCGGTCAACGACCTGGCCCGGCAACTGGCGGAGTATTTCTTCGAGAGCCTTCGGGGCGAGCGTCTGGAGGCAGCCTGGCCGTGCATCTTTCAGACGGTGCCGGAGGTCGTCGGCCTGGGCCGCCGTGCGAGCGGAGTGGAAAAGGCCTTCGCCGAGCTCGTGAAGAAGAAACTTTCACGGGTCGCCCGGCTGGCCACGCCGGAACTGCCGCGTGGGGCGGGCCAGGTGCGGGGACTGTTTGTTTTCTTCGCCGATTTTGGCCGGGTGTTTGTGGCCCGCGAAGCCTGGCTCGGCGGGCAGCGGCGGATGGCGGATGACGACGCGGCACCCTCCCGTTCTTACCTGAAGATTGAGGAGGCCTACATCGTGCTTGGTCAGGAGCCCCGGTCCGGTGAGACGGTGGTTGACCTCGGGGCGGCTCCCGGCGGCTGGAGCTACAGCGCGGCAAAGCGCGGGGCGCGGGTCATCGCCGTGGACAACGGACCGCTCAAGGGTGGGGCGCTCAACCAATCGCTCATCGACCACCGCCTCGAGGATGCGTTTGATTTCCGACCGGCCAAGGACGAGGTTTTCGACTGGCTCTTTTGCGATCTGGTGGAGGAGCCGCATCACGTGATGCAGAACATCGTGACGCCCTGGCTGGCGGGCCGCTGGTGCCGGCGCTTTGTCATCAACCTGAAATTCGGCCACGTGGATTCCCTCGCGCTGCTGGGCGAGCTGCGCGCGCAAGACTCGCCCTTCGTCCGGCTTGCCGCCAACGTCCGCATCCGCCACCTCTACCACGACCGCGAGGAATTCACGCTGGTCGGGGAAGCCATGCCATGAAACCGCCGTTCACCGCCAAACAACGCGAGCTCAATATCTGCGGCTGGCCGTCGGTCGCGGCCCTGTTCGCCCGGCATCCCGACGCCGTGCGGCGGCTGTTCTTTGATGCCGGCACCGGCAAGCGCGCGGGCGACTTCTGCAGACAGCTGGCGCAAGAGAAGAAGGTTTACCGGCAGGTGGAGCCGGCGGAACTGGAGAAGATCGCCGGCACGCTGCACCACGGCGGCATCGTGGCCGTCATCGGCGAACGGCCGCTGCTCAAGGTGACCCGCGAGGTGCTTGGGATCTGGGAGAGGTCCCAGGCACCCCTGCTGCTGCTCGATCGCGTGAGCAATGCCAACAACCTCGGCGCCATCGCCCGCACCGCGGCTTTCTTTGGCGTGGCGGCGGTTATCGTGCCCGATCATCCGGCGCAGGCGCTGCCGGGCGAGGCTGCTTACCGGGTGGCCGAGGGTGGCATGGAATTTGTGGGATTCTACCGGGTGCCATCGCTGCCCGCACTGTGTGCCGGGTTGAAACGGCACCATTTCCTCATTGGCACCAGCTTGCGCGGCAACCAGCTGTCGCCGGCGGCCGCCCGGGAGCGCGGTCTGCCGCGTCCGCCGGCCGTGATTCTCGGCAATGAGGAGCGAGGCATGTCGGCGGAGGTCGCGGCGCAATGCGACCGGCTGGTGAAGATTCCCGGGACCGACGCGGTCGAGTCGCTCAACGTCTCCGCGGCCGCGGCCGTGCTGTGCTGGGAGTTTTTCGGCAAACGCTGACTCAGCGCCCGAGCAGCCAGTCGACGAAACCGTACCGGTCCGCCGGCGCGGGCTCCGCGGCATTCATTTCCGGGACACCGAGGATCGGTTCATAGTGGCCGGCTTTCTTGTAGAGAATGACCACGTCCTGCATGCCCCACGCTTCCTCCAGGTAGGCGCGCATGATGATGTCGGGATAGCGCTGCAAGGTGCGCAGCAGCCATTCGGGCGAGGTGACCGCCACACCATAGTCGCCGTGTTCCGGCTCGAAATATTTCTGATAGGCAAACCCGGTCCGGGCAAACGCGTCGAGCAGGGCCGGCTTGTCGATGTTCTCGGTCACGTTGCGCCGGCCGCGCGCCAGCAGGCTCGTGTAACATCGGCCCTGGGTGGTGAAGACGATGACCCCGCATTCGCGGGTCCATTTCACGAGGCAGTCGAGGGTGGTCAGCCAGCGGTCCAGACTGAGGTGGGTAACGAGCGAACCGACCCAGATGAGATCGAATTGGGCGACAAAAGGAAGCTGGCGCAGATCCGGATCGGAGTAGACGGGCAGCGCGGCGAACTGCTTCGCGCAAAAATCCACTCCCTCGCGGTCGAGGTCGCAGGCGGTGATCTTCGCGTAGCCATAGTGGGCGCGCAGCCAGCGGAGCACCCGGCCGTGGCCGCATGGCAGGTCAAGAATGTCGGGATAATGTGGTTTGTCGCACAGCTCGGCGGAGAAATTGATCAGCTCCAATGCGCGGCGACCCAGGTCGAAGTATTGCTCCGGCAGGTCCGCGGCCACCATGCCGTCGCGCGGCGCGAGCGTCCGGTCGACGGGCAGCGAGCTGAAATCATGGAGCGGCTTCATCGCGGGCAGCGTCGCAATTATTCCGGGCGGCGCAAATGCGAAAGCGAAACCGGTTGCCCCCGCGCAGGGGAGGCCGCCGGCGATGCGCCAAGTCATAAGCGCCTCGGGAATTGACAGCGGCCCGACAGGCGGTCACCACTCTGTCCCAGTGAATCATTTTGCCGCCCATTTTTATCTTCGTTTTGCGGGGTGTTTTGCCTCGCAGACCGGAGGCGGCTTGTCCCAGCGCAAACTCTGATCCCGATCCAGAGCCAATTTGCCGAGGAGCCGCCCAACCCCGGGCGGCTTTTTTGTTTCCAACCCACCCCCTGCCATGATCCTGCCCAAAATCAACCGTCTCGGCCCCGAAGAAGTTGCCGAGTTGACCGCCATTGTCACGGAATTCGGCTGCCGCATCCAGCCGATCGTCGGCGCCGTCCGGACCATCTACGCGATCGTGGGCGACGAGCGCCACGAGCTGATGATCAGCCGGCTCGAGGGCCTGCCGTACGTGGACCGCGTCGACACGATCCAGTCGCCGCACAAGCTCATGGACATCAAGTCCGATCTCTCCAGCCACCGGTTGAAGATCGGTGGCGTCACCCTGGGCGAGGAACTGCTGTTCATCGCGGGGCAGTGCACCATTGATCCGGCCCGACCGGAATATTTCATCGAGACCGCCCAGGCGGTGAAGGAGGCCGGGGCCCAGGCGCTTCGCGGTGGGGTCTGGAAGCCGCGCACCAATCCCTACGCCTTCCAAGGGGACGTCCGCTCCCTGGACATCCTGATGGACGCTTCGCGGCGCACCGGCCTCCCGGTCGTGGCCGAGGTCATGGACGAGGAGCAAGTCCGTCTGGCGCTCGATGTCGGGGTGCATGTCCTGCAAATCGGCGCCCGCAATGCCCTCAACTACTCGCTGCTCCGGCAGATCGGGAAGGCGATTGCGGGGCGCCCGACCGCGGTGTTGCTCAAGCGCGGCATGCATGTCGGTACCTTGAACGAGTTCATTTCCGCTGCCGAATACATCGTGAATTTCGGCAATCCCAACGTGATCCTCTGTCCGCGCGGCACGCAGCCCGGGCTTGATGGCTATCGCAATCAGCCGGATGAATCCATCACCCCGCTCCTCAAGGAGCGAACCTGGGCCCCGGTGGTCGTCGACCCGTCCCATTCGGTGGGCAAGGCCGCCTACGTGCCGGCCTGCGCGCTCGCCGCCGTGGCCTACGGCGCCGACGGCCTGTGCATCGAGGCGCACGTCAGCCCCAGCCACGGGTTGGGCGACGACCCCAAGCAGGCGGTCACGCCGAAGGTGCTTGCGGAGTTGATTACCCGGGCCCGGGCCCTTCATGCTCTGCGCCGCCACTCCCCTCCGTCCGCCACCGTGCCATGAAAAAAGAACTCGCCCTGATTCGTGACCGTATCGACGCCCTCGACCAGCGCTTGGTGAAACTCCTCAACGAGCGGCTGCAACAGGCAGCCCGGATCGGCGAATTGAAGCGCTCCGCCCGCGGGCGCATCTATGTGGCCGAGCGCGAGGCGCAGGTGTTGCGCCGGGTGCGCCAGTCCAACCGCGGTCCGCTGAAGGATCCGGCGTTGCAGGCGATCTACCGCGAGGTGATGTCGGCGGCCTTGGCGCTGGAAAAACCGCTGGTGATCGCCTACCTCGGGCCCGAAGCGACCAACACGCACCAGGCGGCGTTGCGCAAATTCGGCGCAAGCGTGGAGTACCGCGCCCTGGCGACGATCGGCGACGTGTTCACCGCGGTCGAGAAGGGCGAGGCGGATTATGGCGTGGTGCCGTTGGAGAATTCCACGCAGGGTGCGGTGCGCGACGCGCACGACCTGTTTGTCGAGTCGAGCGCGCTCATCGTGGCCGAGGTCTACCTGGACATTCAGCACGCGCTGCTGTCGAACTCGCCGTTGAGCAAGATCACCCGGGTTTATTCGAAGGACCAGGCCCTGGCCCAGTGCCGCCAGTGGCTGGAGCGCAATCTGCCCCACGCCCAGTTGATCGACGTGGACAGCACCGCCTATGGCGTGCAACTGGCGAAAAAGGAAAAGGGTGCGGCGGCCGTGGCGGCCCGGTTGGCCGGCGATCGTTACGGGGTGGCGGTGCTGGCCGACAAGATCCAGGATCACAAGAACAACGTCTCGCGCTTCTGCATCATCGGCCGCGAGCCGTCCGGCCCGGTTGGCCATCGCGGTGACAAGACCAGCCTGCTGGTATCGCTGCACGACGAGCCCGGCGCGCTGCTCAAGATGCTCAAGCCGCTCAGCCGGCGGGGCCTGAACATGACGCGCATCGAGTCGCGGCCCAGCCGCGTGCGGCAGTGGGACTACTATTTCTTCCTCGATGTGACGGGCCACCACGACGATCCCTCCATGCAGGCGGCGCTCAAGGAATTGCGCCGGATGTGTCCGCTCGTGAAATGGCTGGGCAGCTATCCCGTCGCGCGCCGGTAGCGGATGCCGGAATTTTTGCTCGGCAGGGTTGCGCGCGTGGGGTTTGCTGCCGGTGTGCGCGCGCTGAAGATTCTTTTTGTCACGCCTGAGGTGGAGCCGTTCGTCAAGGTCGGCGGGCTGGCCGACATGGTGGGCGCCCTGCCCAAGGAGCTGGCGAAACTCGGCCATGATGTGCGGGTCGTCTGCCCGGCCTATGGCTCGGTGAAACGCCTCGGCGAATGGCAGGCGCGCCCTGAGCCGCTGGGGGTCGAGGTCGGGACCACAACCCAGTGGGCGCGGACTTGGGAGACGGTGGTGCCGGGCACCACGGTGCCGGCGTATTTTCTGGAGAACAACGATTACTTCGCGCGGCCGGAAGTCTACACCAGCCCGTGGGGCGCCTGCGAAGACAACGACATCCGCTTCGCTTTCTTCTCACGGGGAGCGCTGGCCCTCTGCCAGCAACTCGGCTGGACGCCGGACGTCCTGCATTGCCACGACTGGACCACGGGCCTCGTGCCCATGATGCTCAACTCCACCATGCGGGAAACGCCCCTGGCGGCGAGTGCGACGGTCTTCACCATCCACAACCTCGAACATCAGGGCTGGTCGCCGTCCCGGGTCGTGAATTACGCGCGGCTGCTTTGGCGGGACGTTCACCGGGATTATCTGATCTCAGACGGAATGGTTAACATGATGAAGGCCGGGCTTTTTCATTCGACCAAGCTCACCACCGTCAGCCCGACCTATGTGAATGAGGTCAAAACCCCGGGCGGCGGATTCGGGTTGGACGGCGTCTTGCGTTACCGCGCCGGTGATCTGGTTGGCATTGTCAACGGCATCGATGACGAGTCATGGGATCCGGCGCGTGACCCGGCGCTGCCGGCAAATTACTCCGCCGCGGATTTGGCCGGGAAGGCAGTATGCAAGGCAAAGTTGCAGGAGCGCTTCGGCCTGGCTGTGGATCACCGCGTGCCGCTCTTTGGCGTGGTTTCGCGGCTGGCCGGACAAAAAGGGCTCGATCTGCTTGCCGAGGCGCTGCCCGGGGTCATGGAGCAGATGAAGGTGCAGATCGTGCTGACCGGAAGCGGGGACTGGCGGATGGAAAATACTTTCCGATGGGCCGTGGACGCGTTCCGGGGACGATTTGGGGCGCACATCGGCTTTGACGACAAGCTGGCGAGGCAGATCCAGGCCGGCAGCGATTTTTTCATCATGCCCAGCCGTTCCGAGCCATGCGGACTGACGCAGATGTATGCGATGCGCTACGGCACGCTGCCGATCGTTCGCGCGACCGGCGGGCTGGTGGACACCGTGGAGAACTACGCGAAAGGCCAGGAGCGCGGCACCGGATTTGTGTTTGGTGACGCCACGGCGGCAGCGCTGTTCAACACGCTCGGCTGGGCCTGCGCGACCTACTACGATCGACCGGGCGAACTGGCCGGATTGCAGCGCCGGGCAATGGCCAAGGACTTTTCGTGGCGCCGGAGCGCCGGGCACTACGTCGAGCTTTACCGCTGGGCAGTGGAGCGGCGGACGGGAGTCTATCCGGACTAGACCACCGCCGCCTTGGGCGTGTGGAAGAAGCGGTTGTGCGCCACGTCGTCGACATGGATTTCCTCGTCGAGCGATTCCCACTGGAGCATCCGGCCTTCGGCCTGGAGCGAAACTTTTTCCAAGTCGGTCTGCGAGGCATTGGCCAGGGTGGCATATTTGCTGGCGGGAAAACTGACGGTACGGCGGGCGTTGATCTCGAGGTAGATGCGCCGGCCCTGGACCCAGCAGCGCAAGGCGGCGAGTGGCGGCGTGACTGTCTTGACGATATCCATCCTCCTAGAATACGCGGTGGCGGGGGAATTGCAACGTATCCTGCGGTCGGCTCCACGAAGCGAAATGCCGGGGCCCGCCTAATAATCGCTCAGAATGTGGAACATGATCCACCACAGGCCGATCGTGTAGAAGACCATCAAGCTGCCGCCAGCCACCACGCTCGCCAAGTTGAAGTGACCGAGAGCCATGCCGCCCGCCAACACCAGATAACCCAACGCCAGTCCCTGCCAGAAATCGCGCTTACGCCGGGTCCTTGGCGGCTTGATCTCGACCTCGTTGACTCCGGCCTCCTGTTCAACGGCGCGATTTTGCTGGAGGATGGCGAAGACGTCATGGGCGGCGGTTTTCCCGGCTGAGCTACCGGGCGGCGGGTTGACGCGTTCGAATTCCTTGGGCCTGAATTCGTATTTCTTCGGCGGCGGATCATCGCGCTCCATGGGGTCGAGTCTGCCGGCGGTGGCAGTCCTTGCACCTGAATTCTTGCCGGCCCTGCCGTCCGTCATTTCGACCCCACTTGCCGATAGAGCGCCTCGTAGCGCGGGACGACAGCGGCGGCGGAGAACAGTCCGCGGGCCCGCAGTTGGGCGGCCCGGCCGAATGCGGCGCGGCGGGCGGGATGGGCGGCCAGCGACTGCACCGCGCCGGCCAGCGCGGCCGGGTCGCCAAACGGCACGAGCAGCCCGGTTTCGCCCGAGACCACGACTTCGGGGATACCACCGACGTCGAAGGCGGCACTCGGACAGCCGACACTCATCAGTTCGAGAATGCTCAGGCAGAAGCTTTCCGTCTCAGACGTGAAAAGCCCGAGATCGGCCGCTTGCAGATAATTCTCGATGTCCGTCACCCGTTCGAGCACCACCACGCGGTCGTCCAGCCCGAGCCGGCGAACCGTGGCCGCAAACGGCGCAAAGTCACCGCCGGCGAGAATCACGAGCTTGAAGCGGTTGCGCGGCTGAAGCCGGGCGACCGTCTCGAGCAGCAGGTCGATGCGTTTGAGCGGCCGGAGATTCGAGAGGTGAAGCAGCATGGTTTCGCCGTCAGCCAGGCCGAGTTCGTGCCGCACCTCGGCACGGGTCCGCAATGCGGTGTGGGGTTCAAAAAAATTATGGATCACCTCGATCGGGCGCTTCACGTTCAGCAGGCGCACGGTCTCCCGACGCATGAATTCCGACACCGTGGTGATCGCGTCGGAATGCTCCAGCGCATGCCGGATGGCCGGTCGATATCCGGGGTCGCGCCCGAGGAGCGTGGTATCGGTCCCGTGGAGCGTGGTGATGATCCGCAATTTGTGCTCCTGGTGCAGCATCGATCGGGCGAGGAACGCGGCCGTGGCGTGCGGCACGGCATAGTGGACATGCAGCACGTCGAGCCCGTGGTCGCGGCTGACCTCGGCCATTTTCACTGAGAGCGGCAGGGTGTAGTCGGGATACTTGAAGAGATCGTAACTGTTGACCACCACCGGATGAAAAAACACCGGCAGGTCGCCGGCCGGCATCCGGAATGGCTGTTCATAGCTGATGAAATGGATCTCATGCCCGCGCCGCGCCAGCTCTTCGCCGAGTTCGGACGCGAGAATGCCGCTGCCGCCGACGGAGGGGTAGCAGGTGATGCCGATCTTCAGGGGACGGTCAGACATGGAACCGAATTGGGCCGCGGCTGGTGGGTCAAAAGCGCCGGGCAGCACCGGACAGGGCGGCGAGCGAAGCGAAGACCAGCGGGTCGTTGGGGAAGAGCTGCTGGGCATACTCAAGTCCGGCCCGCAGCCCGTGCGCTCGCGCACGGGCCAGTTGCAGCTCGACATAGTTGCGGGTCCGGAGCTGCGAGGCGTGCGCCTCCATCGCGGCGGTCCAGACCGCGACGGTCCTCGACGCGGAGATGTCCATCACCACCGGCAGGCAGCCGGCGGGCTCGGCCTCGGGCGTGACGGCGTAGAAGAACAACTGGCCGACGGCGTGGGCGGGCCGGGTTTTCAATTTCTTCAAACCGCCGTAGCGGGCGAGCCGGGTGGCGTCGCGTACAAGCTGGCCGAGCCGGTAATGGTCGGGATGCTGGTTCTGCTCCGGGGACGGCGCGAGCACGATGCCCGGTTTGAGGCGGCGGATGACCCCGGCCAGCTTGATGGCGTGGACGGAGCGGACCTCGAGAAGAGCGTCGCCGTCGAGCTGGATGAATTCCACCGTGGCGCCGAGGATCTTCGCGGCCTTTTTCGCCTCCGCCGTGCGCCGGCCGGGCGTGCCGTTGGTGCCGGCTTCGCCGCGCGAACAGATGACCAGATGGACCGGCCGGCCGGCCTCGGCCTCACGGGCGACGATGCCGCCGCAGCCGAATTCGATGTCGTCGGGGTGGGCGCCAAAAGCAAGGAGCGGGGCGGGTGATCCGGAGGTCTTCATCATTGGCAAAGGATCGGCCGCCGGTTTGTAACATGATCCGTTGCAAACCGGCTGGGTGGGTTAGCTCGCAGTGTAGGCTTCATCGGAGCGGTCGATGGGGTCGCGGTTGACGAATATTATTTCAGGGGCGTCGGCTTTGTTCAAGTAAGCCTGTTCACCGGCGCCGGCAATATAGTGCGTGCAGTGAACCACGGATTGCATCCACCGCAACCGGCTGTCGCGCGTCGGACTCACCTGCTCCTTGGTGTACGGGACCGTTGGAAGGGTCACGTAGCAGTCGCCGCCCTCGTGCAGCCGAAGCGCCCCGTCCTGAAAACGGGCGCGGACAATCTCGCCCTCATGCGGGACGTCGACAAAGAAATCCTCCACCGGGCAGGCGGCGTGGCGGACCCCCGGATCGCCCGACCGCACGACGCGAATGCCGTCGAGCAGCTCCATCCGCCGGTACATTTCGAGACAGAAATCAGCGGCGGTGGTGGCGGCGATGTGCTTGAATTCCCCGACCCAGCGCGGCTCGACGAAGTTCGGCAACTGGCGGGCGGTATTGACCTGCCAGTCGGGCGGGAGGCGTTTCAGAAAAAGCGGCGACCATTTCCGTTGAAGCTTGTTGGCGAAACTGAAGTTTAGGGTGGTCGGTTCGCCGGTCTTGCGATGACGGAGGGTGGTCTGGGTCTCGCGCGGGTCGTGGTCGCTGTCGTGGCAAAAGAAGACAATCTCGCCGCCAAGCTCGGCTTGGAGGCGGCGGGCCGTCATGAATTTGGCGTAGAGAAACCGGCGCGGAAAGAAACCGCAGGGCTGCTGGCCGAAACAGATGACGGGGGAGGACATGGGCGTTGGAAGAATACCGGCCGGAAGATCAGGCGGAGCGGTCCGGACCGAAGGAGGGAAGAGCCAGATTCATTGCCGTGAATTCGAATTATCTCCGGTCCGTCGCGGCGCCCGAGCCCCGGGGCAGACAGAGCTGAATTATCACACTTATACCCACACAAGCGGCGCAGCCGATGAAATTGTACCAGAGGTATGATATGCTGAGCGTGGAATAGAGGGCGAAAACCAGTCCCTGGGCGGCGAGGGCGCCCCAAAAGGCCGCGGTGCCGCCAATCCGCTTGAAGAAGAACGCCACCAGGAAGAGACCGAGGACCACGCCGTAGAAGATCGAGCCAAGGATGTTCACCGCCTGGATGAGATTTTCCACCAACTGGGCATAAAGGGCAAAACCGACGGCAACCAGACCCCACAGGGCGGTGAACAGCTTGGACGCAGCCACGTAATGGGCGTCGGTGGCGTCGCGTTTGATGACGTGGCGATAGAAATCAACCGTCGTGGTCGAGCCGAGGGCGTTGAGTTCGCCAGCCTTGGAGGAAAACGCCGCCGCGAAAAAAGCCGCGACCAGCAGGCCGATCACCCCATGCGGCAGGTGGTCGAGAATGAAAGTGATGAACACGTAATCCGAATCGTTCACCGGCGTCTTGGGATCCGCGGCGCGCAGCACCGCCTTGGTTTCTGTCCGCGCCGCCTCGGCGCGGGTCTGGGCCGCCAGAGCGGCGACGCGGGCCGCCGCAGCGGCGGAGGGGTCGCCTGCATGGCGGGCCGCCAACCAGTTCTTGATCTGATGTTCCTTCTCGGTGGAGGCCGCGGTGAAATTCTTCTCCAAGGCCCGAAGCTTTTCGCCCGCCCCGTGCGCCGCCTGATACTGCCAGGCGGCTTGGTTGAAGAACACCGGCGGGCGTTCGAACTGATAGAAGACAAAGACCAGGACACCCAGCAGCAGGATGAAGAACTGCATCGGAATCTTGCACACGGCGTTGAACATCAGCCCGAGGCGGCTTTCCCGCAACGAGGCGCCGGCGAGGTAGCGCTGCACCTGGGACTGGTCCGTGCCGAAATAGGACAGCGCCAGAAACATGCCGCCGAGCACACCCGTCCAAATGGTGTAGCGCCGGTCAGGGTTGAATGAGAAATCCACCGCCTGGAGCTTGTGGAAGCCGCCCGCCACGGTGAGCGCGTCGGAGAACGTCAGCCCGGCGGGCAGCCGGGCAAGCAGCACGAAGAAGGCCGTGACCATGCCGACGAAGATCACGCCGATCTGGTATTTTTGCGTGAGATTCACGGCGTCGCTGCCGCCCGTCACGGTGTAAAGCACCACCAACAGCCCGGTGCTCACGATGGTGACGTCGAGCCGCCAGCCCATGACGGTGGAGAGGACTATGGCCGGCGCGTAGATGGTGATGCCCGCGCCCAGCCCGCGCTGGACGAGAAACAAGGCCGCGCCGAGCAGGCGGGTTTTGGCGTCGAACCGCTTGCCGAGAAACTCGTAGGCGGTATAGACGTTCAGCCGGCGGTAAAGGGGCAGGAAGACCGCGGCGATCAAGATGAGGGCGAGGGGTGCGCCGAAGTAGTTCTGGACAAATCCGAGACCATCTTCGTAACCCTGGCCCGGCGTCGAAATAAACGTGATGGCGCTGGCCTGGGTCGCCATGACCGAGAGCCCGATGGTGAACCAGCGCGTTTCGCGCGAGCCCTTGAGATAGGTGCGCAGGTTGTGATGACCCCGCGTATGCCACATGCCGTAAGCGGCGATGCCGACGAGCACGCCAAACAGGACCAGGTAATCGAGCGCGTTCACGAATACAGCTTCGTCAACCCGGCCAGCAGTCCGACCCACAATAGAAAAACGCCCAGCACAAAAACATAGACCGAAGGCCAGGAACGCAGCCCGGGCAGTCCGGTGACCTTGTCATTGATTTCGGGCGGCTGATTCATCCGGGCAGTGGAACCACTGGTTGGCGCCAATCATCCACTGATTTCCAAAACTTCATGCTTCATTGATGATCACTCAGGGTGGATTGGCGGCCAAAAGATCCGGTCATTTCCCCAGCGAGAGCAGATTTGCGAACAGCCGGTAGGCGCCGGGTACGCCCGCCGGCAACTGCCGGAAGAACGCGAGGCCGGTGTAGACGTAATAGCCCTTGCCATACCGGGCCACAAGCAGGCTGCCCTTCAGCGGCGCCTCTCCCGGGTCGTTCATGGCCAGCACCGGCGTGTAATGCGCCTCGTCCCATGTGCCCGGAAAGTAGGCGCCCCGTTCCTGGATCCAACCGGCAAAGTCGGCGGCGGTGATCTTGTTCGGGAAATTCAGCGCGGGATGATCCGGCTGGAGAAACGAGACCGGCGACTCCTCATCGGTCACCCGCAACTGCGGCGCCGGTCCCTCGATCGAAAGCGAGTACGGGCCGAGCGTTTTGGCCTTCAAGCCGTTCGGCCGGTTGTATTGCGCGACGACCGTGCCGCCATTCTCCACGTACGCAAACAACCCCGGGAGATTCGCGGCGAGGTCATCACGTTCATTGAAGGCACGCAGGCCAATCACCACCGCATCGAGATCGCGCAATTTCTCCGGGGTCAGGTCGGCGCCCGCGAGGAGCCGCACCGTGCAGCCCATTTGCTGGAGACATTCGGCAATCGAGTCGCCGGCCCCCGGCAGATATCCGACGGCCGGGCTGCGGGTGGCGAAGGTGAAGCTGGCGAGGGGCGCGCGGGCCGGTGGCTGCAGGAGCTGCACCGGCAGATGCGGGTAGCGGAGTTCCTCGCGCTGATAGGAGAATTCGTGGCCGTTCACCGTCGCCACGGCGGTCAGGTAACCGGAGCTGGGTTGCGCCGCCGCCGTCACGGTGAAGGTGAGGCGGACCTTTTCGCCGGAAGCAGACAGGGAGAAATCCCGGGTGTCGGGGGCAATCCGCCAACCGGCCGGCAGGTCGATCCGGAGGGTGCCGCGGGTGTCGGCACGCGCCGCCCGGACCTCGACGGTCACCGATTTCTGGGTGCCCGGCGGCACGAGGAAAATCTCGGAGTCGAAGGCGAGGGAGACCGGCGGAATGACATCAAGGCGCCGGCGATGTTCGCCTTGCGCATCGCGGGTGAGATAGACGGGTTCGTCGTCGACGAAGATCCGCTCCCCGTCGATCGCGAACTCCTGCTTGAGCGACAAGGTGGGCCGGCTTTCCGGACGTCCGATCAGGGTCGGGTCGGAGACGCGCGCGAGACCCGCGGTCCCATCCTCCCGCAGCCAGTAGGGCTGGGTGAAGGGAAGATCCGGCGGGGTGGTGAGCTCGATCGTGTGCGTATCGGGCTTGCCCGGCTGCAGCGCGAAATACCCGCCGTTGTGGTCGAGGTGGGCGATTGATCGGCCGGCCGAGCGGTCGAGGCGCGTGACGGTTGTCACGTGAAGTTTTTCGCCGGGCACCACCTCGGGGCGATCGACGGTCGATTCCACCTCCAAACCGAGACAGGACTGGATGATCCGGTCGAGCTGGGTGCGCTTGTCGTCGACCAACGGGTCAGCCGGCAGCGCGGCCAGCTTGCGATGCAATTCCAGCAACGCCGGCACGGAGGCCGCGAGGTCGCTCGCCTTGAACCCGGCGATCGCGGCTTCAGTGAGCCGGCCGATTTCCGCGCCACCGGCGACGCGGTTCCAAGTCAGATCGATCCCGTCCATCAAGTCTTTGGTCATCGTTTCACCGGCCAGCAGCATGAAGGATTGCACATTGGGGCCGCTGCCATCACGGCCCGAGAAGCCGCCGAGCCCTTGGGTCTTGTGCATGCCGCGGCTGCGGTTGGCGATCGTGCCAAACGGCTCGCCTGTCACCGGATCATTGCCGCCGATGTCCAGTTTCACCGTGGGACCGTCGAGGCCGCTATTGCCGCGGGGTCCACCCCAGGCGTTCCAGACGATCCGTTTGGGCTGCCACGGGGTCAGACCCTGCTGGAGCTGCCCGGGGAAGGCGGAAGGATCGCCGGCACGTTTGAAGGCTTCAACCGCGAGAATGGCCGATGCGGTGTGGTGGCCGTGGCCGCCGCTGCCGGGCGGGATGGGAAACCGGGTGACGATGACATCCGGACGGAATTGGCGGATAACCCGGACAACATCCGCGAGCACCTCGTCACGATTCCAGAAGCGCAGGGTTTCTTCCGGGGATTTCGAAAACCCAAAGTCGATGGCGCGGGAGAAGAACTGGCGGCCGCCGTCAACCCGCCGGGCGGCGAGCAGTTCCTGGGTGCGGAGGACGCCGAGTTTGGCGCCGAAGTCCGGGCCGAGTTCGTTCTGGCCGCCCTCGCCGCGGGTCAGCGACAGGTACGCGGTGCGATAACCGCGACCGCGGGAGCAATAGGTGATGAACTGCGTATTCTCATCATCGGGATGGGCCGCGACGTATAGCACGCTGCCCATTTCGCCGAAGCTGCGCAGGTCCTGCAGGATTGCGGCCGCCGATGGCGGCTCGGTGGCCGCCGCGGCCGGCTTGAGACCCAAGGACGAAGAAGCGCAAAGCAGGACGAGGCTCAGCCGCCAGTGCTGGGAAAACATGATGCGGGGCTATTTTTTGACGGTGAAAGGCACCGAGAATTGCGTGGTTTCCCACCGCAATTTGATGACGCCCCCGCCAGCAGGATTTTTCTCGATCGCCATCGTGAACTGGTCGAGCGGGGTGCTGAGCGGTTCCTTCTTCAGTTCGATTCGCGCAAATTCCTGCTTTTCATCATACGGCTCCGCGCCCCATTGGCCGATCTTCTTGTTGACGAGCAAGTGGGCGCTGCCATCGGCCGCCGGCAGGGTGTAGAGGGTGTACGCGCCGGCGGGGATAAGCGTGCCGCCGAGCTCGATGGCCTGCTGGGTGACCAGCAGCGTGGCCTCGTCGGCGCCGGTGCGCCAGACTTTGCCATACGGCACCAGCGTCCCCCAGATCTGGCGCATCTGGCCGGTTTTCGGATCCTTGGAATAAGGTCGGCCGTAAACGATCGTGACCCGATCACCATCGATCTTGGCGCTGATCGTTTCATGCGGGCTGATGCGCGGGCGGGGCTGGGCCGGAGCGGCGGTTTGGGCCGCAAGGCTGGCGGTGCCGGAGATGACCAGGACGAAGCTCAACAGGGCGGAGCGGATTGGATTCATGGGAATTTATCGAGTGAACTGGAGTGACGAAGCCGTGGAGACGGGGAGAAGCCGGAAAAGTTTCAGCGCGGGCGGAGTCAGGTCCGGCCCGCGCTGAGAGCAAAACAAAGGTTACTTGAGGCTGGCGATTAGCGCGTTGTTCAGCCGGGTGTACTCGTCCTTGATCTCACCGGTTTGTTTGGCGGTGAGCTCGAGGGATTCGTGGGCGGCGGCAAGCGCGCCCGCCTTGTCGCCCATTTTGGCGTGAATGAGGCCCTTGCGATAAATCATCCAGAACTGGCCCGGCTGCTCGGCGATGGCGGCATCCATCCAGGCGGCGGCCTGCTTCAGGTCGAAGTTGTTCTCGTAATAAAACATGGCGGCGGGGAAATACGGTTTCTTGCCTTCGCCGGCCATGACGGCCTTGATTTGGGGCACGAGCATGCCGACCGTGTCCACCTCGACCTTCACGGGCACGCGGGTCTTCTCCCAGACAAAATAAAGCGTGGCGGAATCGTCGCGGAGATCGCCGGTGCCGATGGTGAAGGATTCAACGGTGTAGGGGTTGGGCACCGGAGTGGCCTTGATGCGGGCGACATCATTTTTTTCGTCGTAAGAATACGAACCCCATTCGGACATGTCCTTGTGGATGATGACGGTCCACTCGGATTTGCCCGGAATGGTGAAGAGCTCGTAGGTGCCGGCGGGAACAGGCGTGCCGTTGAGCTTCACCGCGGTGCTGAAGGAAATTTTCGTCGCGGTGTTGGCGCCCGTGCGCCAGACACGATCATAGGGCACCAGGCCGCCGAAAATCTCCCGGCCCTTTATGCCGGGGCGGGAATAGGAAACTTCGATATCTGTGACCCCGACGCGCTGTTTCAGGGTGGCGGCCGGGCTGGCGGCGGGAAATTCAACTTTGGGGGCGGCAGGAGTCTGGGCGAAAAGACCGGTGACGAAAACCGATCCGACGATCAAGGACAGGGTGGGGCGAAGCAGACGGGTATTCATGGCGAGGATAAGAGAAGCCAGACTCGCAGGAGATTCCACTAAAATAAGGCGGGTTCCTCCGGGTGGCAACCGGGCCGCCGTCAATCATCCGAAATCTGCCGCCTCCATTCCGGTCCGGCTCAGCGAGGGAATCGATAGGTGGGCAGCCGGTCGTACCCACCGGCGTCCGGGTTTCCCGGCGAAGCAGTGTTTTTGTCGGGATACCACGCTGGAATTGCCGACAGGAATGTAGGACCACTGGCATCGCTATGGTTGTGCTGCCAAACATCGACGGCGCGACCGATGGCATGGTCGGTGGCCGGAGTGGTCCAGCCAATCAGCGACCCGAAGAAGATTACTTCCGCATGATGATCATAGATCCACAATTCGAAGCCACTTCCGGCGCTTCGAAAAAGCGGCTCGCCGATCACCGCGGTAGTCTCCTCCGCCGTCATGCCGATTTTCAAATGGTCCCAAACGTCAGCACCACGGACCAAGCCCGGGGCAATAAACGCAAGAAAGGCGAGGCGCCGGAGAAAGTTTTGACACATGCTTTCTCTATCGACCCGATTGCCCGGGAAATTAGGCGGGGGTGAAGCCAAACCGAGGAGAGCCCTTGAAACACTGGGTTCACGCGGTTCAGCCAGACCCAGTCGTTAAAGCAATTCGACGGGAAGAGATTCCTCAATCTGGCTCCCAGCCGCCTTGGGCTTTTCATCGGCCGGGGAAACAGCCGGAATCAAGGCAGGTTGGACGAAGGCCTGGGTCTCCTCGCGACGTGGTATTACGAAATAGATCAGATCACAGTCCATGGCGGCAGCGGCGTGGCGCAGCCGGCCGAGTGAAATTGTGCCGTTGGACTCACCGGTCTCAAACTGGGCGTACGCCTGTTGGGTAATCCCAGCCTTTGCAGCTACGCTGGCCTGGGAAGCACCAAGGGCTTGGCGAACAGAGCGAAGCCAAGTCCCAGCGGGCAGCGAGAGTGCCTTGGATGCTTCCACCAAAGCTGGCAACCGGGCCCGCAAAATGGATAGGAAATTGGTTTGTATGGATTTATCTATACAAGTTATATATTGGTAACAATTCGCAGGTTACAAGCGAAAACTTGTTAGACTATTTTGTTTCCGTCGATCGGACGGTGGTAAGATCTGTCGCTTGGCTGGCTTCGCGCGGCCCAAAGCATCACCAATGCAGCCGTCAACGAAACGAAAATACCGGGGAGCAATCCGTCTTGAGCGTAGCGCAGCTGCACGATGGAGGGTCCGGCCGGCACCGGTACGCCGCGCATCCACCCGTTGACCGGAAGACATTCAACCGGCTGTCCCGCAATTGAAGCGTGCCAGCCAGGATACCAGGCCTCCGCCACGACCAAGAGGGCGGCGCCGGGACTGTCGACGGTGATCTCGAGTGAATTCATCCCGAATCGGGTGATGATCGCGGTGCCTTTTTCAGCCGAGGGTTGCCCGAGTGTCAGTCGTTCGGCCCAAGGTGACTCGACGAGGGCGTCTTCGTGAAACGGGTGCCCCGCGACCATGCGGGCCACGGCACTTTCAGCGTCTGCAACCGGGGTGATCCTTGCTGCCAGATAAGCGCGGGGGTCTGGCGCCGGATTGATCGCCAGCACGCCCGAGTCCGTGGGAAGCGTCACCCTCAAATTGACGGAGCCGAAGCGACCGGCACGGTCATACACCTCGCCGGCAGGACTCGTATTGTAGGGATGGTTCGCCTTGGCCCCAGCCGCTTCGTGCAGGTAATTCCACACCCGGCTGAGCGAAAGTGATTCGAACCCGGTGATGGTGGCAAAACGATGAATCATGCCGCTGTTTTCCCGCACCAGGGTCGGCGGCAGGCACACCCGCACCGGAGCGACCTGCCGGTCAAGACCGTGGGCGTGAATCGCCGCCACCACGACCTGTTCGACCGGGAACTGCGCGGGTAGTGCTGGCAGATGCTTGAGACCCGGAATGGCCAGACAGAGTTCGGCCACCAGCGTCCCGGGCAGAACGAGTCGGCGCATCCAGATCATGGCGGTGTCTTGCCCCGGCGCTGGTCCCAACCAAAGCCACCAACCGACCGTGGCTGCGAACACCAAAATCAATTGTCGCACCAGCCACGACACCTCCCTTGAGCCGGCCGGCATTCGCAGGATGAAGAAGCCGGATATCGCCGCCGCAATCAAGAGTCCGGCAGATATGACCGCTCCGCGGACCCGTTGTCCGGGAGGATTTTTGCCGGCCAGAACGGTCGCGCCCATGATCAAGCCGAACATCACCAAAACTCCCGCCCGGGCTGGAATCCGGAAATCAGACAACCCCGGCAAGGTCTTGAAAAGCACGGCAAAAATCGGAGTCGCGTCACCGGCCGCGATGACCAGGCCCGCTGTCGCCATGAGCACCACGCCGCGGACCACCGGATCGCGCCAGCGCGTGAGAGCAACCAGACCGCCGATCAGCGCCACCACGCTGGCGTACAGGCTGTACTCCCAATTGATCGCAAAGTGGGACGACGGAGCCGCAGCCAGCGACATCCAGTGGGCGGCGGTCATGGCAAACATCGAGGAAAACGCCAGCGAGGGCAGGGCCCGGTTGCTCTGGCCGATGAGTTCGAGGAAAGGTACGACGATAAAGCCAAGCAGCGCCAGTCCCGCTCCACACGCCGTGACCAGGGCGAAAGCGGCGCGCAGCCAGGATTTGAGTGCCGCGCCCCAGGGTGGCTGCAACAGCAGGCCGGTCGCAAAGGCCCCGGCACCCAGTGCCGAAAGCCACGATACCTGGGGATGCGAACACAAGAATTGGACGCCCCACGCCAAGGCCAGAGCGGCCCAGTGGCGTCGCGTCGGTTCGGTGGCCAACCGCCCCGCGAGCCACAGCACGAGCGGCAGGTAGCAGAGCGCATAGACATACGGAACCTGCCCGGCCTGCATCCGGGCGAGCAGGGGCGCGCTGAAGAGAAAGACCACGGCTCCACCCCATGCCGCGGGACGCGAGACGCCGATCCATCTCATCAGGCGGGTGAATCCCCAGAGAGCCAGCACGCCGTGCGCGACGGTCGCGACAATCCACCCGGCACGAATACCCAGGAACACACTCAGATAAGTGGTGGGATAAAACGACGCCGTCTGCATATCGGCCACAAACGGGCGGCCCAGGCTTGAATAAGGATTCCACCACGGCATTTCGCCGTGCAGCAGGCTGGTCCGGAAGAGTTGCATCGCCGGCTCGCAAAACCGCGAGAAATCCAGCCCGGCAAATGGGGTCGGCGGGATTGCGACCAAGGCCAGGGTCCACAGGATTGATCCGGCAACGGCCCACCCCCATTCCACTGCTCGCATGCGATTATTGCCCTGCACCGGGCGAGTGAAATGCCTTGTTTCGCCAAACTCGACTTCAATTCACGGCTTCACGACTCCGGGCTGGTAGAAAATTTTGTGGTGCTGTCAGGCAACAAGCGGGCGGCGTCACGACTGTTCCCGGTGAGCGGCGGGACCGGCATCGGTTGATCAGCCCATGACGACCGAGCCGCCCATAATCAGCGCAGCGGTTCGGCCGCCGAGAGCTCGAAGGTTATCACCTTGGACAGCCAGCGCGGTTCCTCCACGGCGCTGAGCCGTCCATAAAGGGAGAACGTCGCACCCTTGGTCAATTGCGCGGTGAGATCCGGGTCGTCGCGGGCCCGGTCCGAGAGTCTTGCCAGAACGCGATACTTGGACAAATCGCTTTGCTGTTCGGCAAATTCGATTTGGCCGTCGGACCGGTTGTAAGACTTGATGATCGCAGTGAAGCCGTATCGATGGAGCAGCCAGTTTTCGTAAAGTTTCTTCCGGTTCAGGTTCTTGATGACCCCGTTCTTCGGCTTGGACGGCCCCGACAGTCCGTCGAACGGTGGCGAGATTCTATCAGGGTCATTGGGTACCCAGACGTTGCGCAGGAGCGCTGCGGGATCCAGCACCGGGAAAGCGGTTCCCAACGCCGGGCTGACCGTCACGTCGCCGTGGTCCTCGACGGTGACTGGCACGACCAACGGGGGAAAATTCTTGGCCTGCAGGGTGAGCTTCCTGGTTCCGGCCGGGAAACGCTCGATGCTCAGCGGCGTCTGCCCGACGGCTTTTCCTCCCATGAGAACCATCACGCCCGGCGGATCGGTGTTCACCGTCACCTTTCCGTAGGGCAGGCGAACCGTTGCGACGGTTTCCACATTTTCGGTGATGGCGGCCTTGAAGGAATGGACCGGCCAGGCGGGGTATTCGAGGGAGAGCTGGCACTCGCCGACGGGCAGCATGGGCACGACCAGCGGCGTATGACCGAGCACGGTCGCACCCTGCCGGACCGCGGCGCCGGTGGGATCGGAGTCAAGGCGCAGCGACCCGCTCTTGAAATTGACCGCGGCGTCGGTCGTTTGTCCGGCTTCCACACTCACCACCTTGAGGGTATCCGGCCACCCGTCGGCGCGGGCCGTGACGGTATATCTGCCCGGCGGCAGACCGGCCAGCGGCTGATTGACCAGGCCGTCAAAGCTGGCGGTCGAGGCATCGCTGGGCGACGTGACACGCGTTGCATTGATGGCTGCGTCGGCGAGGTTGGATTTTACCACCAGGCGGCCGGTGGTCTTGGGGTCAGGTCCCTTGGCTTTGGCACTGCCCGGCGAAGGGAGGGCGCATTTCCCGAGGAGAACGAGCAGGATCAGGACGGCGGCCACGATGACCGGACCGAACCGCCGCCGTGGCGAGCCGACTGGAAACAACCGGTCATAAATCGCGAGCGCCTTGCTGCGGAGGTCGGATATCGCCTCGGGCTGGGTGGCAGGACGTTCGAGCGCGGACGGTGCGGGATTCGGCGTTGGAGCCGGAGGCGGTGCTGTGGCGGCTGTCGGCGGCGTCCTTGGCGGGGGCGAGGGCGTTTTGGCTGCGGCTGGCAGCGGGGGCAGGAATTTCGCTGGTGACGGTGCAGGAGTCGACGCCGGTGGTGGCGGGGGAGTCACGCCGATGGCAGTCGGCGGCCGGGCGGCCCAAGCGCCGGGGGGCGGTGGCGCCGGGGGGCGGCCTTCCGCCAGCTGCCCGGGTGACAATGGCTTGAGTGTCGGTTTGCCGGTGGCAACCATCGTTCCGGCGGGCGGTGGGGGCAGGAGTTTCACTGGCGTCGGCGAGACTGCCGGCTGGACGGTGCCGGGCGCGATCTTCGCCAGCGTATTGTACGCGTCGTTGATCGCCTGAACCATGCGCTGCGCCTCCCGGGCCGCCTCCGGACCACCCGCCGTCGCGCGATCCGGATGCCAGCGCTCGATCAACCGGCAATAGGCATCGTCGACCGCCGCGCGGGTGGCGCCGATCTCCAATTCAAGGATCCGATAGGATTCTTTAACGTCCATGAAGTGCCGTCCGGCGGCCAAGTTCTTACGGCCCGTGCCGACCGGAGCAACGAGTTTTTCGCCGGATTTGCCTCTGGCCCGGACGCATCCAAACAGTCAGCGGGCAGCCAAACTGATCAGCTGGATGCTGATGGCGGAAAACCTTCCGCTTCGCGCATCACCATCGCACCCTGCACAAGTGCGGCCTGGTGCTGGTTCTTTAAACTGGCTCCCGGGGACCCGACCGCTGGGCATCAGGACCCCCCGACGTGTCCTCTTTGGCCTTCTCCCGAAACGATCATGGGTCAGCCCACAAGGATAGCGCCAGGACTAAAGAGGGATCCAGCCGGGGCGTGGCAGACCATCGCGAACTCGCGGGCCGTCAATTCAGGGCAATTTCAGCCCGACCCTTTCGCCACCACATTCCGTCTCGCGGTTCCGGGGTCTCCCGTTAGCAATCCTCCGCCAACGGGCGGTTACAGAATCGGAACCCACGGACGGTCCCATCCACTCAACCCGCGAATCAACCCATGAAGAACGGCGCAAAGACTTGGCAGGAAATTCTGCAGGCCAACCAGTCGCGTTATCTCGACGAACTGGTGGAGCTGCTGCGCATCCCGTCCGTCTCGACCGCCCGGGACTCGGTGGGCGACGTCAAGCGCGCGGCGGAATGGGTGGGCCGTCGGCTGGAGCGGGCCGGAATGGAGCACGTCGAGGTGATGCCGACGGGTGAACATGCCTGTGTTTATGGCGACTGGTTGCATGCGCCTGGCAAACCGACGGTTCTCGTCTACGGGCATTTCGATGTTCAGCCCGCCGATCCCCTCGGGTTGTGGGAGAACCCGCCCTTCGAGCCGTTGATCAGGGACCGGCGGATCTACGCCCGCGGGGCCGACGACATGAAAGGCAATCTGCTCCTCTCGCTCGTCGCCGTCGAGGCGGTGCTGGCGGCCGGTGGCGGCCTGCCCGTCAACGTGAAGTTCCTCTTCGAGGGGCAGGAAGAAATCGGGAGCCGCGACCTCGGTCCGTTCGTGGCCGCCAATCGGGCGCGCCTCGCCTGCGATCTGATCCTGAGCGCCGACGGCGCGCAATGGAGCGAAACCGAGCCGGTCCTGTGGATGGGAACAAAGGGCATGTGCGCACTGCAGATCGATCTCGAGACGGCGGCCCTGGACCTGCATTCGGGCGTTTTCGGCGGAGCGGTACCAAATGCGATCCATGCGCTGGTGGAACTGTTGTCCAGCCTGCGCGACCGCGAGGGACGCATTTTGGTCGAGGGCTTTTCCGAGCAGGCAAGACCCTTGTCCGCTGCTGAACGACAGGCGATCGGCATCGTGCCGTTCGACGCGAACGCCTACCGGGCCGAGTTCGGCGTCGATGCCCTGGTGGGCGAACCGGGCTATTCGACCCACGAACGCGCGTGGGCGCGTCCCACCCTGGAGGTCAACGGCATCTGGGGCGGCTACCAGGGTGACGGCGTCAAGACCGTCATCCCGGCCAAGGCCCACGCCAAGATCACATGCCGTCTGGTGGCGGATCAGGAGCCCGACATGGTGCTGGCCCGGATAGAGGAGCACATCACGCGCCACCGCCCTGCCGGAGCCCGGGTCACAGTGACCCGCCACGGCAGCAGGGCGCGGCCCTATCAAATCCCGCGGGATCATCCCGGCATCAAGATCGTGGCCGGGGTGCTGGAAGAGGTTTACCAGCGTCCGCCGTATTTCGCCCGCATCGGCGGCAGCCTGCCGATCACGGCGATGTTTCTCCAGGAATTGAAGGCTTATACGGTCATGCTGGGCTTCGGGCAGCTCGACGAACGGGCGCACAGCCCGAACGAATTCATGCGGCTCGCGAACTTCGAGCGCGGCCAGATCGTCTACGCCCGGCTGCTGGAGCGGTTGGCGGAGTTGCCGCGCCAGAAATGAGGGGAATGGTCATCCTGCCGACGCAACGCGGCCGGGAATCTCCCGGTGGGAACCCCGCCGCGCCTCGCGCTTTCACTGCCCACCT
>JBBIHQ010000007.1:0-71485 GCA_037446975.1 Opitutia bacterium | reverse complement strand
CGCACCTTTTCCCTGAAGGATGCGGCCGGAGATTTCTTCGCCAACATCCCGCAATGCACGCGCAAGGACCTGCGCAACGCCGTTGAGGCGGCGGCCAAGGCCGGTCCGGGCTGGGCGAAGCGCACATCCTACAACCGCGGCCAGATCATCTACCGGCTGGGCGAAATGCTCGAGGCCCGCAAGATCGACATAGCCGACGCATTGCGGGTCGGCGGCGCATCCAAGACGGCCGCGGCCAAGGAGATCACCGCGACCATCGACCGGCTGATCTACTACGCTGGCTGGGCTGACAAATACGAGCAGGTGCTCGGCAGTGTGAACCCCGTTGCCGCGCCGTATTTCAATTTCACCGTCACCGAGCCGATGGGCATCATCGGCCTCTTGGCCCCGGAGGAGGCGCCGCTGCTTGCGCTCGTTTCGCTCTTCGCCCCCGCCATCACGAGCGGCAACGCCGTCGTGGCGCTCGCGTCCTCGGCGCAACCCTATCCGGCCATCGTGCTCGGCGAGATGCTCGCCACCAGCGACCTGCCTGGCGGTGTAGTCAACCTGCTCACCGGCTTCCGCAAGGAAATGGTGCCGACCTTCGCCACGCACTCGCACCTGCGGGCCATCGGCGGCGTGGCCAATGCCGACGATCGCAAGGTCCTCAAACTCGGTGCCGCCGAAAGCGTGAAGCGCGTCAAGCTGCTCAAAGCCGAAGAACCGATCGACTGGTTTTCCGAGAAAGCACAGAGCCTCTATGAACTGCGCGACTACCTCGAGTTGAAGACCACTTGGCATCCGGTCGGAGCCTGACCGGTGATGGTCGCAAGCAGCTCATCGCAGGCAAAAGGCCGGTCGCTGTTCTGGTGGATCATCTGGTCTGCCTTTCTGGGCGGCCCTCTTCGTGACGACCTGTTTCCCCTTGGCGTGTTGGGCATCGACCAGTACCTGCCATTCTTCGCGAAAAGATACTTCGAGTCGAAGCCCGAGGGTTTTATCCGGAACAATTAGGCCGACCGAAAGAGCTGGGCCTTCTTGCGGTCGACCGAATCAGCCGTGGTCGCGTTTCTTCAGGAAACGGGCGATCTCACGGGCGATGGGCATGGCGGACGCTGCCCCGGGTTGCATGACGGAAAGTGCCGCGACGGCATTGGCATAGTGTGCCGCCTCAAACATGTTGTGCTTGAACTTGACCAGACCGGCCGCAAATCCTCCGACAAATGCATCACCGGCCCCGGTCGTGTCCACCACCTCCACGTCATGGGCATTGATGCGCGTATAGACATCGGGCTGCGAAACGAAGCAACCCTGGGCACCCAGGGTGACGATGACCACAGGAACCTCGAGGCAGCGGCAGAGCCGGTGCATGGCATCGGCCTTGAGCGCGGGCAGGGAAGCTTCCGTGAAGCCACCCGGGAGGTTGAATGGTGAAGTGCGCAGCAGGGACACGCACGCCGGCCACAGTTTCACCAAGGCGATGAATTCGGACTCATTGGGGACGAGCACCTCGGTGTGCCGGAGGAGTGCGGGGTCAAAGCCGGCGCGCATGGGCGCCGGATTGAACACGGTGATGGCGCCGTTGCGCCGGGCGGTGCGCAACACGGCGGCAACAGTTCCGTAGGCGGTCTCGCCTTGGCACACCACAACCTGAGCCGGCTCGAACAATGCGGACGGAACGTCTCTCGGGCGCAGGCCGAAGTTGGCCCCGGGAGACACAATGATCTGGTTCTGCCCGGCATCGTTGACACAGACCGCGGCGGCTCCGGTGGAACATTTTGGTTTTTCGACAAAATGGGCATGAACCCCGGCTTCACGGGCAAATCTCCGGGCGTTGGCGCCAAAAACATCCGGACCGACGGCGCCGACAAAAAGAGTCGGGATGCCGGCCCGTGAGGCCGCCACCGCCTGATTGAATCCTTTGCCACCGGGACCCGCGCGGAAGTCTCCGACGACCGTCTCCCCCGGTTTCGGGAAATTTCCGGTGTAGAACGCGAGGTCCTGACTGAAACTGCCGATGACAACGACCGAATGCTTCACGACGGAAGAAGGGTGGAGTGGTTGGCTGCCGCTTGATGAGATTTCAGGTCACTTTGATTTCCGGAGCGCGATCGACGGACTGCCCGGTGGATCGGTTGGGGCACGGGCGGAAAGAACACAAGGCGGCGACAGAGGGTAAGGGCACGGCGCGCATAACCAGCGAAGAAGAAACGATTCAGGGGCCCATGGCAACCTTCCGCCGGGCCGTTTATCCCGCGACCATGCCGTCTGTCCATTTCGCCCCGCCGCCGGTTGGTTTTTGGACCAAAAGTTTTCCATGGCAGTCGAACGCACCCCCTCATTCCCTTGGTTCCGCTCCGCGACCGGGCTTGCCGGGGAGCGCGGGAGCATGTTGCATCGCGCAGTGCCCATGTACCCTGCGCTCGATACAGCAGCCAAGCTACGGCGCGCAAAGGAGCGGCTTTATGTCCTCTGCCAGCTCGGTGGGTGGGGTGGGTTTCTGGCCATGCAGATCGGACTTTCGCGCGCATTCAGTGACGGCTCCGGGCGCGTGCCGCGCGACAAGTTGACCGACGGCGCCCTCAATGTGATTGTGACGCTGACCGCGCTGTTGCTGACCCATTATGCGCGGCCTCTGATGACCCGCTGGGGGTGGAAGCAGCTTGGCTGGCGGGCCTTGATCCCGCGAGTGCTGATGATGGGGGCGGTGCTGTCGGTACTGTGGAGCGGACTGGGGTATGGGTACGCCTATGGGGTTTGCGGTCTTCCTTGGCCGTCAAAATACAGCGTGAGCCTGATTTTTTTCGTAAGCTGCTTCCAAGGCACCTGGTTGATGGTCGGTTGGATGTGTCTGTATTTTTTCTATCATATCTTTGAGCGGCTGAATCGGCTGCAGGTTGAACAGCTGCGGCTGGCGGCCAATGTGAAGGAAGCCGAGCTCCGGGCGCTTAAATCGCAGGTGAACCCGCATTTTCTCTTCAACTCACTCAACAGTCTCCGCGCCTTGATCGACGAAGACGCCCCGAAGGCCCGTGAAGCCGTCACCCGTCTGGCCAACATGCTCCGTTACTCGCTCCAATCCGGCCAGCTGGAGACGGTGCCGTTCGAGGATGAGCTGCGCATCGTGGAGGATTATCTTGCCCTCGAGCAGATCCGGCACGAGCAGCGGCTGCGGCTCAGCTGGGACATTGCCGAGGACGTCGTCACGGGCGGCCTGCCCGTGCCCCCGATGCTGTTGCAGACGCTGGTGGAAAACGCCGTCAAATACGGCATCAGCACCCGCCGGGAGGGCGGGGAACTCAGGATCTCCGCCCGGATCCAGGGTGCAGTCCTATGCATCCGCGTGACCAATCCGGGCGAACTTGGCGAGCCGGTCAGCGCCGCCGCCGCCCGGGCGGGCTCCTCCACCGGCGTCGGCCTGCGCAATGCCTCCGAGCGGCTGAAGCTCCTCTATGGCGACCGTGCGGCACTCACGCTTTTGCCCGAACCGGCCGGCTTCGTCACCGCTGAGGTGCTCATTCCGCTCAATCCACCACTGACCGCATGAGCTCGCTGGGCGAATATCTCTCCCGATTCGACTACGCCGCCATCCCGCTGCACCGCGGTCCGACCGGACATCTGCAGCTCGTTGGCTCGCTAAATGGGGTCAGGGTATCGTTGCTGCTCGACACCGGCGCCGGGCACACGGTACTCGACCTCGCGCAGGCGCGGAACCGAGAGTTGCCGCTGCCGGAAATTATCCAGCCGGCCGGAGGCCTTGGCACCGCAAACATGGGCGCCTACCGCACGGTGGTCCGGCAATTCGCGTTACCGGCGATCGAGGAGAACGATTTCGTTCTGGCGGTCGTCGATCTGTCCCACATCAACGAGACGTTGCGGGCGCACGGAGCGGCTCCGATGGACGGCGTGGTGGGCGCCGATATCCTCGAGAGACGCGAGGCCGTCATCGACGACAAGCATTTGCAGCTCTATCTCAAACGCACCGGCAACAGTCGCGCCGCCCGAACCCGTGAAAGCCCTGATCATCGATGACGAGCGCCTGGCGCGCACCGAACTGCGCCGCCTCCTGACCGTGCACGCCGACGTGACCGTGACCGGCGAGGCGGTGGATGTGCCCGATGCCTTGGAAAAGGTGACCGTGCTGAAACCGGACCTGATCTTCCTGGACGTGCAGATGCCCGGTGCCGATGGCTTCAGCCTGCTTGAGCAGCTCGAGCCCCCGCTGCCCGCCGTGATCTTTACGACAGCCTATGACGAATTCGCCGTGAAAGCCTTCGAGTTCAATGCGCTCGACTACCTGCTGAAACCGGTCGATCCGAACCGGCTCGTCGCCGCCATGGAAAAATTGCGCGACCACGGCAACCGCCAGACAGCGGCGGGAGAGGCTTCCGCGGCCGCCCCGTGCCTGTCGCTGGATGACAAGGTCTTCGTCCGCGAGGGTGACCGTTGCTGGTTTGTACCCGTGAAGAACATCCGCCTGCTTGAGTCGGAAGGCAACTACACGCGGCTCCATTTCGATGAACAGAAGCCGCAGCTCTTCCGCTCCCTCACCGCGATGGAGAATCGGCTTGATGGCCGGCATTTCTTCCGCGCCAATCGCAAGCAAGTCATCAATCTTTCATGGGTCGAGGGAATTGAGCCGTGGTTTAGCGGCGGTCTGTTGGTGAAGCTGAAAGGCGGACTCAAGGTCGAGCTTTCCCGTCGCCAAGCCCAGGAATTTCGCGAGAAAATGAGCCTCTGAACCCTTCCGGCCATTTCCCCATTCGCCCCGGGGAGGCGCTCAAGGTATTGCCTGATTAAATCCCCGATCACCATGATTGAAGCCAGCCACCTCACCAAAATATTCAAGGACAAGAAACGCGGCGAGATCCGGGCCGTCGATGACGTTTCATTCACGTGCCGGCCCGGCCAAATCTACGGGCTCTTGGGTGCCAACGGTGCGGGCAAGACGACGACACTCCGTCTTTTGGCCACCCTGCTCCGGCCGACCAGCGGATTCGCAACCGTCTGCGGCCACGATGTGGCGACTGCGGCCAATGAAGTACGGGCCAACGCGGGTTTCCTCGCCGCGAGCACCGCGCTATACGGGCGGCTGACCGCCCGGGAGATGATCACCTATTTCGGTCGCCTCAACAGCTTGAACGACTCCGAGATCAAGGCGCGGCTCAGGCATCTTGCCGACGAACTTGACATGCACGAGTTCCTTGACCGCCGCTGCGACAAGTTTTCCACCGGAATGAAACAGAAAACCTCCATTGCGCGCACCCTCATCCACGATCCGGCGGTGATGATCTTTGACGAGCCCACGCTCGGGCTTGATGTGATGACCGCGCGCTCCATTGTCCAGTTCGTCCGTGAATGCCGCAATCGGGGCAAGACGGTTATCTACTCCACGCACGTGATGTCCGAAGTGGAAAAGCTTTGTGATGTCATTGGCATCATCCACGGCGGCCGCTTGGTAGCCGAGGGCACGCGACCGGTCCTGCAGGAGCGATTTGGCGAGAAGGACATGGAGGAGATTTTCGTGAAGGCGGCCGGCGGCGAGGCTGCTCTCGTGGCGGCATTGAACCGGTAAGCGATCACAACCATGAACGGGAAACACATTGTCACGGTGTATCTGAAGGAACTGAAAGATTCGCTCCGCGATCGCCGCACCCTGATCTCGATGATCGTGATCCCGACGCTGATCATCCCCCTCCTGATATTCGGCGTCACCACCGTGATGACGAGGGTCATGAAACAGGCGCACGACGAGGCGACTTCGGTCATCGTGATCAATGGAGCCGGTTCACCGGCCATGGTTGCCGCGCTCAAAGCGGACAAGAAATTCCGGGTGATCGCCCCGACGGATGACTACAAGCAACTCATCTCGGACAAGAAAGTCCGCGTGGCCGTCGAGATTCCCAAAGATTTCGAAGCATCGTTGAAGTCCGGGGAGCACGCGGTCGTCACGATTTATCATTATGAGGGTGAGCTTAAGTCCGGGATGGGGGCCGGCGAACTTGAGCGGTTTTTCCGGGCATGGCGGGACAAGACCGTTGCATCCCGCCTGACGGGGAGGGGGCTTCCGGCCAGCCTGGTCGATCCTTTTGACGTCAAGCGGGAGAACGTGGCACCACCGGAAAAGGTCGGGGGCAACGCCTTTGGCGGATTCATCCCCTATATCATCATCATCCTGTGCTTTACCGGCGCGATGTATCCCGCGATGGACCTGACGGCCGGAGAGAAGGAACGGGGGACCATGGAGACTTTGCTGTGCAGCCCGGTGAGCCGGATAAACATAGTCATCGGCAAATTCCTGATGGTGCTCACGGCTTCAGTCACCACCATCTTCCTCGCGATGCTTTCAATGGCCGCGAGTGCGGCGATTGGGATCATGTCCCTTGGGGGCTCGGCCCGACAACTCGCAGCCGGAGCCAAAGCCGCGGGAAACACTATCCCGACAATCGATCCACTCGGGCTGTTGGGTGTAGTCGCCATGGTGGCTCCGGTCGCAGTGCTCTTCGCCGCAGTGCTGCTCGCGATCTCGCTCTTCGCGAAAAGCTACAAAGAGGCGCAAAGCTACGTGTCCCCGCTCATTATTGTCATAATCATGCCCGCCATGCTCGCGACCCTGCCCGGAATTGAACTCAATGCCAGACTCGCGCTGGTGCCGATTCTCAATCTTTCGCTCGTGTGCAAAGAGATGCTTTCAGGGGTCTGGCATTGGAACCTGATAATGCTGATCTTCGGCTCATCGTGCTTCTATGCCGGCGTGGCGCTCGCATTTTGCGTCAGGATGTTCAATCGCGAGGATGTGATGTTTCGGGTTTGAAAATGGGCCCTCCGAACAGGGCAAAATTCGGGATCACCGGATTGTGTTCAGCAACAGCGAGCGCCGGCGATTGAAGCGGGCAAAATTCCGGCCGGCCATGGGGCACCCAATGCGATTCAGCCCAGGGCGAGCTTCCATATTTCTGTAAAATCCGGCCAGCGGGCGGTAAACCCCGCGTAAATACCGCCCGCGCCTCTAGGCACGGGAGAACTTCGCTGCTATGGTGCCGTCACACCCGCATATATGAATACGCCATCCTCCACGACGAACCAAGAGACCGCGCACCTCGAAAAACTTCGCGCGCAAATTTCCACCGACATCGAAGACATGCAACAGAAAGAGTCCAGCCTGCGCGAATACGAACAGCGCCTGCGCCTACTGGTCGAGCATGCTCACAACAGCAAGCCTCCGCAATCTGCATCGCAATACCACGGCTCGAGTGTCCCCGCCATGTCCAACGTGGATGCAGAGTGGGAGAAATATCGTCGGGCGCACGCCTTGCTTGAAGCCGCCCGCCGGGGCCTGTGTGACGACCGGCTTGCGCTCAAGGATCGCGAAGAGAAACTGCAGCTGCGCGAGGTGGAGATTGCCCGGCGCGAAGCTTGGGTGAAAGTGCGGGAGCAGGAACTTGAGGCGCAAGCCCGGGCCCGCGCCTTGGAAACGGCCGCGCAACCGAAGCCGAAATCATCGTTTACAGCGGCCCCGTTTCTGGCCGCGCGCAACCTGCTCATGCGCCACAGTTGAGGCGCGCCTGAAATCAACCGGCTAATGGATCGGACGGCCCGGATCGGCTATGATCCGGGTCTTGTTTTTCTGACGGCAGGGGGAATTGGCCGCGGTTTTCGCTTGCTTGCCGAGCTTTCGCCCAGCATCAAGACGCCCGTGATTCTGTCCGCCCAGCTGCGTAATCCCGTTGCGACTGCCATTATGGCAGCCGGCAAGCGTGCTTGCTGGAAACCGCCGGCTCGGCGACCATGGTGAGACGCGCATAGCGCGATAGCGGTTCAAAACCGCAACCGCAGAAAACCACCAGAATCCGCCGAGCCCGACTCTTCCGAGTCGGGCTTTCTATTTTCCACCAAATCCAACCACCATCCGACATGCCATTGCTCGAACCACCTCCACTCCAGATGGCCCGGCCCGTCATCTCATTCTTCGGGCGTACCCTGGATGAATACGCCAAGTTTTTCGTCCTTGAGCCAGCCGCGTTACGGCGGAAAGCCGTGCTGGATGTCGCGGCAGGCCCATCGTCGTTTACCTTTGAGTCGACCCGCCGCGGCATCGATGCGGTGGCCGTCGATCCCCTTTATGGTCGTTCTGCTCACGAGCTTGGAGCCCAGATCCGACAGGACTATGGACAGATGATGGCGCAAATCAGGGCCAAGCCGCGGCTTTTCCGGCTGAAGTCATTCCCGTCGCTCGCTGCGGCTGAGCCTGACCGGCGGTCTGCTGCGCAATGGTTTTTGGCCGACTACGAAAACAACGCCCGGCATGGGCGCTATGTTCGGGGTGCATTGCCACTGCTTCCGTTCCTCGACGGTGCGTTTGACCTGGTCCTCTGTGCGCACCTGTTGTTTATCCATGCCGCTCGTTTCGACTTTGCCTGGCACCTCGCGGCGTGCGCAGAACTGATGCGTGTAAGTGGCGGTGAAGTTCGGATCCATCCGGTCTGCGGGGCCGACGGGCGGCCCTACCGAGAGCTTGACCGCCTGCGGAGCGGGTTGCGCGCCGGCGGAGTGCAAAGCGCGCTCGTCTCCGTGGACTATGAGTTCTTTACGGGCAGCAACAGCATGCTGGTGCTCACCCGAATCCGCTGAGACCCTAAGGTTTCTCCAATTCGACCAGCATTGACGCGGCGGACTCCCACGCGGCGGTGGCCGCTTGGAGCTGGTCCACGATCGTGGACAGTTCGCGGTTCAAATGCTGCGCCTTGCCGGGTTGGCTGTAGGTCTCGGGCGCTTCCAACTCGGCAGTCAACTCATTTTGCCTTGTTTCGAGATCGACCACCTTCTGCTCAAGGTGACCGACTTCGATGCGAAGTTTCTTCAGCTCACCCGGCTGGGGCCTCTTGAGGTCCGGAGGCCTTGGCGTGACTGCTTTCGCGGCCTGTCTCGGCCGGGCGTCGGTGAATCCGGCAGTCAGCGCCGCCCGGGCATTTGAGGCCCGGGATTTTTCCAGATAGTAGTCGTAGTCGCCGGCGTAAGGGGTCAACCGACCGGAATGCACGTGCAGGACGTTTTTCGCGAGCTGCCGGATGAAATAGACATCATGACTGATGAAGATGAAGGTGCCCTCATAATTCCTGAGGGCACTGACCAGCGCGTCAATCGACGGAATGTCAAGATGGGTCGTGGGCTCGTCCATCAGAAGCAAGTTTGGCGGGTTGATCAGCAACCGCGCCAGCGCGAGCCGGGATTTTTCGCCGCCGGAAAGCACCGCGACCTTCTTGAAAACATCATCCTTGCGGAAAAGAAATCCGCCCAGCACGGCGCGACCCTGCTGCTCGGTAAGCTGGTTCTCCGCCGTGCGGAGCTCCATTACGTTCTCCAGCACGGTCAGGTCGAGCTTGAGATTGTCGCTGCGGTTTTGGGCAAAATAGCCCGGCACCACATTGCTGCCGAGAGACATCGCCCCGCCCTGGATCGGCACGACCCCGGCCAGAATCTTGAGCAACGTTGACTTTCCGGAACCGTTGGGTCCGACCAACACGATGCGCTGGCCGCGTTCGGCCTCGAAATTCATGTCGCGGTAGACAACGTGATCGCCGTAAGCCTGCAGGATATTCTTGAGCGAAACGACCTTCAGCCCCGATCGCGGCGGCTGCGGAAACCGAAAGTTCACCCGTTTCAGCTCCGCCATCGGTTCCTCAACCGCCTCCTCCTTCAACCGCTCGATCTGCTTCTCCTTGGATTTGGCGCGCGAAGCCATCGAGGCCTTGGCGCCAAAGCGGTCCACGAATTTCTGGAGATGGGCGATTTCCCGCTGCTGATTCTTGAACTGCGCGGTTTGCTGCTCCCGGCGGGCATCCTTTTCGTTCAGGTAATCGTCGTAATTTCCCGTGTAGCGGTTAAGGGTTCCGCCGCGGAGCTCGAGGATTCCGTTGCAGAGTGAGTTTAGGAACTCGCGGTCGTGCGAAATGATCACGAGGCCGCCGGGATAGCGGGTGAGATAGTCCTGGAACCAAAGCAACGCCTCGAGATCGAGATGGTTGGTCGGTTCGTCGAGGAGCAGCAGGGCCGGCTCGCTGACGAGCAGACGGGCCAGATGCGCCCGCATGACCCAGCCGCCGGAAAAGGACTTGGCCAGACGGTCGTGATCGGTTTCGCGGAATCCCAGGCCGGCGAGGATTTTTTTGGCCCGCGGCTCGAGTGTCCAGTCGATGTCGTGGTCATCGTCGGTCTCAGGCACGAGCTTCTTACCGCTCGTGGCGATATGCAGGATGCTTTCATCGCCGACCGGGGCGCTCTCCTGCGGCAGGTAGCCGAAATCCGCCCCGCGCTCCCACTCGATGGTCCCCTCGTCGGGCGTCTCCTCGCCGAGGATGAGGTTGAACAGCGTGGTCTTGCCGGCCCCGTTGGCTCCGACCAGACCGAAGCGATCGGTGCGCGCGACGAAGAGCGACACGTCGGAAAAGAGTTCCCGGGTGCCATAGGACTTGGCGACATCGGCTAGGGTCAGCATGGAAAACCCGCGAGCAAGCAGGTTTGCCGGGTCGTCGTCAATGGCTTTGCTTGACCAGAGTGAGAGCCACCGCCCCGGCGACAGCCACGACCCCACCGGTGAGCGAACGGATCGACGGACGCTCGCCTTCAAACCAATACGCGAAAGGGATTACCATGAGTGGGGTGGTGGCAACGATGGGTAAAACGATGCCGCTGGGCACGCTGGCCAACGCCATTTGAAAGGCGCCCATGCCCAGCACCGCGCCCGCGAGGCCGTGGGCCAATACGAGCAAATACCTGGCCGCGTTTGACAACGGCGATCGTTCAGGTGGCGCGGCCGTCGGCGAGGGCCGGAAGAAATGGAGGGTCCCATACCAAGCTGCCGTGAATAGCAGGCCGCCGAGCACCCGAGGAAACGCGGCAGTGAGCCCGTCAACCGGCACACCCGAGCTGGCGGCCAACTCGAAGCCCTTGCGACTGAGCACGGCGCCAACTCCCTGCCCCAGGGCGGCCAGCACGCCAAAAATCGCACCGTAGCCGCGGACCTTGACCTTGGGCGGATCTTTTCGCGTTGGCGTGAGCGCAACCACGATGCCGGCGAGGACCACTGCACTGCACACCAGCTGGGCCGGTGACAACCGGGTTCCAAGCCATCGCCACTCGACGAGAATGGCAATGGGCACCGAAAGACATTGCATCAACATGATCGAGAGCCGGGAGCCAAGCAGCGGCAGGGTGGCAAAAAAGGCGGCATCCCCGACGCCCATGCCGATGACCCCGCTAAGCAGAAAAATGGACAGGGAAGAGCCGGATAATCCGCGACCGAAAACAAGCATCCAAAGGCCGAGGAAGAGCAGCCCGACGAGCAACCGGCCTAGATTGGCCCGGACGGTCCCCACGGCACGCCGGCTCTGGTTGGCCAGCACCGTGGACAGGGAGAAGAAGAAGGTGGCGGCGAAAGCGAAGATCATGCTTCAGCAAAGAGGCAAAGCAGCAAAGCGACGGGAAGGGCAACGAAAGATTCATCGGGCCATGCAATAACGGGTCTGCCGCCAGGGGAGCAGGCGGCAACCGGGTTCTCGCTGGAGAATCAACGGGTCGATATCAGCCATCCTGCAATTGCTGAAGCGATCCCGCGCCCCGGGTCTTCCCCGGGTTCAGAGGCCGGACGCAGGCGCATCGGCTACGCGGGAGTGCGCGAGTTGGGCAAAGTCTTCCCCGCCGTGCAGCACATGCAGCCGATACGAATACGTAGTCGGCCAGGCATAAAGACGGAAAGCCTCGTGGGGCAAAGCACCCCAGGAATTGTCCCCGCCCACCCCGCGTTGTTGGAGATCCAGGTTCAGCGTCACGGTCTCGCGCCTTGGCAGCATGTAGGAATAATAGTTTTCCTTGTTGGTGGCGCAGAAGAGATCGTCGGTGCTGGCGTGAAGTGCATTGGCACTGAGCAGAGGCTGGCCGAGAGCAAGCAATCCGCGACCCTGCGCGTCGGTCAGGGCCAGCCAGCGCACCGCTTCCTTGTTCCCCGTCTCCTGCGGCTTGATGTAATCGAAGTATTGATCCCGCACCCGGCCGCGATACAAACCGACTCGCGCGGCCTGCCGGTCCCAGTACGTTTCCTGCGGCCCCTTGCCGAGCCACACAAGGTTTTCAAAACCGGCCCGCAAGGTTGTCTGCATGCCGAAGCGAGGCATCTCCGGGAGCGGTTCTTCACCGGGCAACCAGGTCGTCGAAACCTCAACTTCGCCGTTGCCCAGCACGGTCCATTCGATCTCTTGCGCGCACTTGAAGAGCTTGATCTCGCCCCTGGCCGTGATCGTTACCGAACCGGCGCTGTTCGATCGCACCTCGACGGAACGGGCTTCCCACGTTTCGTGCGCCTTGCGCCACAGGCCCATGCCACCCGGATTCCAATAGTTCTTGCTCGGCTCCACCGACCCCATGTTGCTGCCGCGGTCATTGTCCACTGGAGCGCGCCAGAAGTGTGGTCCCAGCGGAGCTTCAAGTAACTCGAGGTCGCCGCTTTTGAGTGAGACGAGCAACCCCGACCGTTTTGAAACGGCGGCGCTGAAGTTGGCGCCGCTAACGACGATGAGCTCCGCTCCCTGGCTGACCGATAACGGGGGCAGGGAGCCACGACTCGCCGTGGCTGCGGGCGCCGCCCAGGGCAGCGGGAACTGTTCCCACGCCACCTCGTGCCCGGCCTCGGCCCACGGCGTGCGGTCCTTGAGTTTGAAACTGACCTCCAGGAAGTACTCCACACCCGGCGCGGGAGTGACTGGTGTTACGGGAAGGGCGATTTTCTTCATTTCGCGCGGGGCCAAGGTCAGTCCCTCGATACGTCCGTGTTGAAGTACCTGCCCGTCGGCAACCACACACCAGTCGGCCTCAAGCCAGCTCTCCGCCGACAAAAAATCGAGCCAGTTCTGAAACTCGACCTCGGTCTTCGCCAAATCGCCAGCCCGCATCTGAATGGGCTGATAAACTTTCTTCACCTCGGCGAGGCCAGGGTGCGGCACCCGGTCGGCATTCACCAACCCGTTCGCGCAGAAGTTGCCATCCGATGTCACATCCGGCGGGCCAAACGTGCCGCCATAGGCAAAAAATGTTCCGCGCGCCGGGTCAAACGGCAACGACTTGGGGTTGTCGAGCCGTTCGATTTTGCGGGAAGCGGGCACCGGTGTGCGCAGACCCTGATCGACCCAGTCCCAGATGTATCCACCCTGCAGATGGGGCAACCCCTCATAGATTGGCCGCCAGTAGGCCCAAATATCGCCCGAGCTGTTGCCCATCGCGTGGGCGTATTCGCACATGATAAATGGCTTGGTTCGCGGCAGGGCGGCGTAGGTCCGGACCGCCTCGATCCCGGGATACATCGGACAGACCACATCGGAGGTTTCGGTGCTGCGGGGATTCTCATATTGCACCGGTCGGGTTGGGTCATGCTGTTTCAGCCACCGGTAGTCGCGGATGAAATTCTCGCCAAAGCCGGCTTCGTTTCCGAGCGACCAGGTGATGATGCAAGCATGGTTCTTGTCGCGTTCAAACATCCGGATCGTGCGGTCGAGGTGGGCGGGGCCCCAAGCGGGGACTTTGGCCAGCGTCCGCTCCTCGAAACCCATGCCGTGCGACTCGATGTTCGCCTCGTCGATGACATAGAGACCGTATTCGTCGCAGAGGGCATACCATTCGGGCACATTGGGATAATGGCAGCTACGCACGGCATTGATGTTGTTTTGCTTCATCAATCGGATGTCTTGCAGCATCCGCTCTCGCGTCATGACTTGGCCGGTGTCGGGATCCCATTCGTGACGATTCACCCCGCGGAACAGCACCGGCCGCCCGTTCACCAGAAACTGGCCGTCTTTAGTCTCCGCCGTGCGGAAGCCCACCCGCCAGGGGATGGTTTCCACCGCCCGACCGGAGCCTTCTTTGGTGGTGATCAGCAACGTGTAGAGCTGCGGGATTTCCGCCGACCACTTCAGTGGGTTGGCCACCGGAGCGCTGAGTTTGAATTCCGCGGAGGCCCCACCCGCAATCGGGTTGGCGGCGGCGGTTCGGTCCAGCACCGGATGACCGGTGGGATCCAGCAGCGTGAATTCCACCGTCGCGGTACAAGGGGCGTCGGCGAAATTTCTCGCCTCGGCGGTGACGTTGAGCGTCGCGTCCCGGTAGCCGGCATCGAGGTCAGTCCGGACCGTGAAGTCGCGCACATGCAACGATGGCGTCGACCACAAAGAGACATTCCGCATGATCCCGCTTAGGCGCCAGAAATCCTGATCCTCAAGGTAGGAACCGTCGTTCCAGCGAAAGACTTCAACCGCGAGCAGATTCTCACCGGGCCGGAGATAGGGGGTGAGCCGAAACGTCGAAGGAGTGCGGGTGTCCTTGCTGAATCCAACCTTTTCGCCGTTCACCCAAAGGTAAAAGAACGAGTTGACGCCGTCGAAAGTCAGGAAGACTTCCCGGCCATTCCAAGCTGGCGGTACCGTGAAAGTACGGCGATAGGCGGACACGTGGTTCAGCGAATCGGCCGGAATGAAAGGAGGATCGGCAATCTTCCACGGATAATTGATGTTGGTATAGATCGGTATTCCGTAGCCCTCGATCTCAGGATTGGCTGGAACTCGAATGGAGGCCCAGGTCGAGTCATCGAAATCGGTCCGCCAAAACCCCGGCACACGAAACGCCGGGGTTGCCGACCAGTGGTATTTCCACTGACCGTTCAAGGACCGGAAATAAGGCGAATTCCCGGGATCAAGGGTTTTTGCCGAAGGCACATCGGCAAAGACGTTCATGGTGGCGAAGGGTGCCTCGACTCCGGCGTGCTGCACAGCCGGGTTCTGCCACTCCGGGGCCGGTTCCACAGTTGCGCCGCTGGCCAGCCATGCGGAAGCAAGGGCAGCACTAAAGACGAACGCGTGGCTCAAGTATTTGTCGGGTGTGTCCATGGAGTCCGGGGATAATAGCGACCCGCTCGCTCGCGGGTCAGAACAGGGTGGGGAATCGGCATTTCTAGTCGCGGGACAATTATCGCTCAACGTCAAAATGCCCCGGGCGACTCAAGCCCGACTGCTCGGCGCCGGCGCAGGCAACGGCTGGATTTGCGCTGGCCTGAATCAGCCGGTTGGGTGTGATTCAGGCTTATGGCCAACCAGCTTGCCGCAGAAAAATCGCCCTACTTGCGCCAACACGCGGACAACCCGGTGGACTGGCATCCCTGGGGTGCGGCGGTGTTCGCCAGAGCGAAGGCGGAACAGAAGCCGGTATTTTTGAGCATCGGCTACTCGACCTGTCATTGGTGTCACGTGATGGCCCACGAGTCGTTTGAAAGCGCAGCAGTGGCGGCGCTGCTGAACGCGCATTTTATATCGGTAAAGGTGGATCGGGAGGAAAGACCGGATATCGACCGGATCTATATGACGTATGTGCAGCACACGACCGGCCACGGTGGCTGGCCGATAAGCGTCTGGTTGACGCCGGACGGCAAACCGTTCTTTGGCGGCACGTATTTTCCGGTGAATGACCAACCCGGTCGGCCGGGGTTCGTGACCTTGTTGCGGGCCGTCAGCCGGCATTGGCGGGAGCAGCGGGAGAAGATAATCTCGGGAGCCGACGAGGTCGTCAGCGCGCTGCAACAGCTTACGGGCGGAGGTGGCACAGATGAGAATACGGGTGAAAGCGAATCCCTGCCCGAGGCCGCGACCCGGGCGTTTGAAAGTGGCTGGCAATACTTCACTGAAAATCATGATGCCCGCTGGGGCGGGTTCGGCGGCGCGCCAAAATTTCCGCGCGCTCCGGTGATCAACTTCCTGTTTCGCAACGCGGCTTGGTACGGGGCGCAATCGGAGCGCGGTGCCGCAGCCGTGAAAACGGCCGCGCGCACACTGCAAAGGATGGCGGAAGGCGGTTTGCACGACCACGTGGGGGGCGGGTTTCACCGCTACTCGGTCGACGAGCGCTGGCATGTGCCACACTTCGAGAAGATGCTCTATGATCAGGCGCAGATCGCGCTGAACTACCTTGAGGCCAGACAGGCAACCGGGCGCGAGGTGTACGCGTGGATTGCCCGCGGCATCCTCGACTATGTGCGCCGCGATCTGACCGGTCCGCACGGCGAGTTTTACTCCGCGGAGGATGCCGACAGTCTGGTTCAGCAGGGATCGCCCGAGCACGCCGAAGGCGCGTTCTATGTCTGGACCAAGGCGGAAGTCGACGTCGTGCTCGAAGGCGATGCGCCGTTCTTCTGCGCGCATTTTGGCGTGAGGCCCGGCGGAAACGTGGCCCCTGATCCGCAGGCGGAGTTTCGCGGAAAAAACGTGTTGATGCAGCAGCAGGCCCTGGCGGATACGGCCCGTGAGTTTGAATTGGAGATCGAGGCCGCGGACAACAGGCTGCAAGACTGTCTGGAGAAGCTCCGCATCATGCGGGCGCAGCGATCGCGGCCGCTGCGGGATGACAAAGTGATCACCGCTTGGAACGGGCTGATGATTTCGGCGCTGGCCAAAGGCAGCCAGGTACTGGGCGAGCTTTCGTGCCTGGCCGAGGCCACCCGGGCGGCGGAATTTGTCGAGCGAGAGCTTTATGACGGGACGGCCGGCACGCTCTACCGGAGTTGGCGCCAAGGCCGTGGCGACATTGGGGGATTCGCCGAGGACTACGCGTTTCTGATCCAGGCGTTGCTGGACCTATACGAGGCGGGTTTCGAGCTCCGCTGGTTGCAGTGGGCGGTGAAGCTTCAGGCTGGAATGGACCGGCTGTTCTGGGACGACAAGCATGGAGGTTACTTCAACTCGCGGGCGGACGACGCAACCGTGATCGTGCGGTTAAAAGAAGACTATGATGGAGCCGAACCCGCGGCGAATTCGATCGCGGCGGCAAACCTGCTCCGATTCGACTGGATGCTGGGTCTGACAGGGGCCCGCGACCGGGCGCTCAGGGTGTTCACAGCGTTGCGCCACCAATGGAGCGGCGCGCCCCACGCGCTGCCGCAGATGTTGAGTGCGCTCGAAATGGCCATAGCAGAGCCGCGCACGGTCGTGTTGGCGGGCGATCCGACGGCCGGGGATCTCCGCGCGTTAGCCCTGGTGCTTTCCGAACGGCTCGGGCCCAGGCGGGCCGTGTTGTGCGTGGAAGGAGGGGAGGGCCAGGCGTGGCTTGCCGCCCGGCTTCCCTATCTGGCGCAGATCAAGCCGCTTGGCGGCCGCGCAACGGCATACGTCTGCGAGAACTTTGCCTGCCGGCCGCCGGTGACAGAGGCAGGGGACCTGCGCCGATTGCTGCGATAGCATTGGCGCTCGGACTTCGGCTCCGAATTGCGGTTATTGGGTGGCTGCACGATTACTTTCTCCGCCGGGCGCAGCCGCATGACTTTCCCTTGCAATGCGCAGAGCCAAAACAAAAGCTGGCGGGCATGAAGGTCCTGATTGCTGAAGATGATCCCGTCGCCTGTCGCGTGCTGGAGGCAACTTTGGTGAAACTGGGTTACGAGCCGGTGGTTGCCGCCGATGGCAAGGATGCGTGGACGATCATCAAGACGGAAAACATGAGGCTGGTGGTAAGCGACTGGCTCATGCCCCGCCTGGATGGGCTGGATTTATGCCGGCGAATCCGGATCCGGGGTGGCGACTATGTTTATTTTATTTTGCTCACGGGTCAGACCGCCACGGAGGAGAACATGCGGATCGCGGCGGATGCCGGGGTCGACGATTTTCTCAGCAAGCCCGTCAAATTGCAGGATCTCTGGGTACGGTTGCGGGTGGCGGAGCGCATCCTGGGTTTCACCACGCAGGTCAAGGAACTGGAGTCGTACCTCCCGATCTGCGGCTATTGCAAGAAGGTGCGCGACGACAAGAACTACTGGCAGCAGATCGAACAATACCTCGGCACACGCACCGGCACCAACCTCAGCCACGGCATCTGTCCCGAATGCCTGGAAAAGATCGGGAAGATCGAACTCGCCCGGATGGGCGCCGCGGAACCGCCTAGCGCCTGAGCGCCGCCTGCACGAGGCGTTGGTCGCCGTCGTTGGGGGCCGGCTGCAGGCCGAGCACCGCGCAGAGCAAATTGTAGATCTGGATGTTTTCCACGTCGGGAATCTCAACCTTGTGCCGGAAAGCCGGCCCACTGGCGATGAACAGCGCCCCCATGTTGGCCGAGGCCGGGTCGAAACCGTGCGCGCCTTTTTCAAACGTGAGACGTTTGGTCCGGAGAAAGTCGCGCGAAGTGATGTACCAGCCCGGATCGGCGCTCAGGACAACGGGCGCGATGCGCTCGCTCGCGCGGTAGTGCAGCCGCTCCGGTACTTCCAGGCGCAACCAGACACTAAGATGCGGATGCCTGCCGCGGAACTTGGCCGCCAACTCTTCTGCCGTGCCGGTTTTCGGCCGCAGACCGGCGTTGGGGCCGGCGAAATCCACATCGACGGAATTCAGGCTTACATAATCATCAATCAGGATGGTGCGATCCGGGCTGACTGGCTCCATGCCATGGTCGGACACGATGACGAGATTCGAGCTCCCGCGTAGTCCAAGCCTGGCCAGCCCGTCAAGCAGGCGGGCGACCGCAGCATCGGCCTCCTTGACGGCGGCGGCGGTTTCTGGGGCATCAGGTCCAAACGTGTGGCCGGCATGGTCCACGATATCAAAATAAAGCGTGGCCATTTTGGGCCGCTGGCCGGCGGGCAGGGCCAGCCAGTCGAGCAGGCCGTCGACGCGCTGGGCGCAGGTGAGACGCATGTCGAATGGCTTGGTGAAGGTTGGCTGGATGCCATGGATCTTCGCCTCGGATCCAGGCCAGAAAAAACACGCACTGCGGACACCCTGTCTCTCCGCCGTGATCCACACGGGTTCGCCACCCTCCCACCAGCGGCTGTCGACGGCGGACTCGTGGGATTTGTAGTTGAATTTGGCGTGCAGAGCCGGGTCAAAAAAGGTGTTGGCGACGATGCCGTGATGCTCCGGGCGCAACCCCGTGACGATCGAGTAGTGATTGGGGAAGGTAAGCGACGGAAAACACGAGGTCAGGCGGGTGGCGTGGACTCCATTGGCGGCCAGCTGCCGGAGCACGGGGGCATCGTATTTCTGGAGGTAATCCCAGCGGAAGCCATCGATGGAGATGAGGATGAGCGGACCGGCGGGGTCGGCGTTACGGGCGGTCGACGAACACGACGGCGCGAGAAGAACAATCAGCAGCAGGATGAGCATGGGCCCGGTACGTTTCATTGGGCAGTGATCTTTGGCGAATTGCCTTACGCGGCGCAACCTGCATCGTTTGATTCATGAGCGAGGCCAAGCGACAGATCGAGCTGGAGGAGCGTTATGCGCACTTGCAGCGTCATATGACCGAACAGGACAAGGCGATGCTTGAGCTCAGCGAGGAGGTCGCCCGGCTGCGAAAGGAAATCAAATTGCTGCGCGTTCAACTGACCGCCGCCGCCACCGAAGCCGAAGATGTTGCGGACGAACGCCCGCCGCATTATTGATCAAAACAGCGCGGTTACCTCGACGTGCTTGCCGGGCTCAAGGACGACCTCGCCGGAGACGGCCGCCGTTTCGTCGTTCTTGTAGAATTTGCAGCGCACCGGAGCGGTGGCGTCCTGGGTGGCCCAACCCCATTTGCCAATGGACACAAACTGCATGGGTGTGCCTTTCTCCCAACTCAGGCCCGGGCCGTCACCGCGGATGAAAAGCTTGTTGCCGATCCCAATGTAGGCGGTGGCGAGCAACCGGGTGGCGCCGTCGGAAGAGACTGAGGCCTCCGGCGGAGCGGGCTCGGACGCCTCATGTGCCGACTCTGGAGAAGCAGACTCGTGCGGACCAGAGTCGCTCTCGACGGCCGATGGCGAAGGTTCGGACATGGCAGTGAGGACGTCCTCGGGCTTGGGCTTGCGTGGAAGGCGGGGTTTCTTGGGTTTTGCATCTTCCGCCATGGGTTTGGCAGCAACCGGGTGGCCCGTCTCGACCACCGCCACTGACTCGACAATCGGGGTCGGCGCGGACTTCTCCGACTCGGGTCCGGTCGATACATGGGGCTCTCTATCTGCCGGCACGGAAGGTGTCTTGCCCGCGGATAGGGCCGGAGAGGCTCCTCCCAGGGTCTCGAGCCTCGCGTCAAGTGCGGCAAGCGTGGCGGCAAGTTTGCCTTCGATCAAGGTAGCGGCGTCTGCGGTCGCACTCTGTACCCGGGCCAGCGCGGCCTCAGTGGCGGCGAGCTGTTTGCGGGAAGTGGTCTCGAGGGCGGCCCAGTCGGTGGCGGCCTTCTGGATCTTCTCGGCGACGGCCTTGAGCTGCTGGCTGTTGGCTGCGCGCAGTTCGGTCAGTTCCTGTTCAAGAGCCTCGCGATCACCCTCCTCCTTTCCCGCGAGCGCTTCGTTGAACTCGGCGAGTTTCTCCTGCATCCGGTAAGGCAGGTTTTCCGCCGCGTGGGCGGTTTTGTGCACCGCTTCCTCCACCGCTTTGATCTGGGCGGCGGCGCGCGCCAAGCTCTCGGCGGCGACATGCAGGCGCTGCACCTGGTCGCTGACGCGTTCGCGCTCCTGCTGAACGTATTCGGCAGAGTCGGCCGCGTAGTCGATCAGAAAGGGGATCAAGCCGATGATCGCCGCCAGGACGACGCAAATCACCGCACTCGCAAAAGGCAGCGGGGCGTATGGATTCTTGCTGTTGAAATAGACGATAAGAAAGGCCGTGAGAAGGAGGACGGCGTCTATGACAAGAAAGATCGATTTCGACAGACGGGGGGCAGGTTCGAGATTCATGGGCGGGGCGCGCGCAAGATGGTCTTCAGTCGGGGCGGTCCAATTCTCAAGGCTAAAGGTAGGCAGACCCGCCTGAAGCTTGTCCGGTGGAGAAGGGCTGGGCCGGTTTCTTCCGAGACAGGACAAGAAGAGCATTGAGAAACCGCGCAGGAAAGTCAGGCTGCTGCCTGCCGATGAACTTCTCTCATCTCGTGCGGGTTGATCGGGAACACCGCGGACAGGAACGGCACTATGTGGTCCGCACCCATGGACCTCGGTTTGTCCTTGAGCTGACGCCGGACGCCCATGCTTCCGGCCGGGTGGGGAAAGGGGTGATCAAACGGCTGTGGGTGCCAAACTCGTGGGCGGGTGATTACGGCCAGTACAGCAAGCTGATGACGGCGGCGCAGGAATTCTTTGCCCGGGCGGGCCGGTCGGTCGGGCAGGTTGCGCGCCTTTAGGCGCGAGGCGGCAGCGTCACCGCGTGAACTGGCGCCAGGTCATGAAAAGAAGGGAGAGGAGCATGCCCACCCGGATGGAGCCTTCGAAGGTCAGGACAACCAGCACCCAGTTCAGGCCGCACGCGCTGCGGATGGCATAGCCCGCCGCCGTGACCGCGAGCAACACGATGCCCTGGGCCCGGCCGAGGGGATGCAGCAGGAGGCTGACCATCCAGATGTAATATACAACCAGTCCACCGGCCCAAGTCGCGGCGAGCCAGCCGGCCATCGGCAACTCACGGGGGTTGGCGTTAACGCGAATCTGCTTAATCCCCATGTAACGTTCGCTCAGGAAGAGCTGCCAGAGCTCGAAAGCCAGAAATAATGGAGCAAGCAGGGCGAACGGATTCATTGAAGATGGGCGTCGGGCAAATCCGGCCGAGTTTGGATCCGATCACTTGCCGCCGTACCAAATTCCCCGGCGCCAGTTGTGCCGGCGGAGGCGCTTCAGCAATTCGGGGGAAAGATCAGGCAAGTTGCTTACGCCGCAGTTGGCGTCGGCTTGAGCGAGGTTGCGAATGCCGGGAATGACGGTCGAAACCGCGGGGTGTGCGAGCGCGAATTTTAGCGCTGCTTGCGCCAGGGTGTAACTGGTGCCCGCGAGATCCTTCCGGATTTCCTCCGTGTGCGCTATGGCCCGGGCGAGCCGGTCACCCTCGAAATACTTTGCGCGAAAATCGTCGGCCGGAAACTTCGTCGCCGGCGTGAACTTGCCGGTAAGCGCGCCTTCATCGAAGGCCACCCGGACGATGATGCCGACGCCACACTCCTTCGCGATGTCGAGCAATTCGGCGGCAGGCTCCTGTTCGAATAGGTTGTAGATAACCTGGACGGCGTCCACCCAGCCGTCACGCATGAGGTCGATCACGGAGTTTTGATCATGTTCAGGAGTGGAGACGCCGATGAGTTTCACGAGACCCTCGCGCTGGAACTGCCGGAGGAGTTTGAATGGGGCGGGGTCGCGGTTCCACGCTCGCGACCATGTGTGGAGTTGCAGGAGATCAAGCTTTCCGGTGCCGAGGTTGGCGAGGCGGCTGGCGAGGTTGGCGCGCAGATGCTTTTCGGAATAACGGTCATCGGCCCGGCAAAAGGGAGACGGCGGCCAGATGCCGTCCGCGGGGGGTGTCTTGGTGGCCACAAATACGCGTTCCTTCTTCCCGGCCGCCGCACGTTCCCGCAGCACCTGCGCAATGAGTTTTTCGCTCCGCCCGTCGCCGTAACCTGCGGCGGTGTCGATGAAGTTGACGCCAAGATCGAGTGCGCGGTGCAGGGCGGCGAGAGAATCGGCGTCAGCCTGCGCGCCCCAGGCGCCGCCGATGGCCCAGGCACCAAAGCCGATTTCCGAGCAATGGCAGCCGGATTTGCCAAAAGAGCGGTATTTCATGGGAAATGATGCATATGGAAACCCGACCCAGCCGGTCGGTCAGAAGGAGACAAGAAACGCCGCTCCGGCGCAACGGCGATTCAGTTTTTCTCGCCGGCCGTGAATTCCACCCAAGGCTCGATCGGCCGGCTTTTGAGCAGACCCTGCATCCAGTCGAATTGCGGATGATCGGCGAGGAATTTGGCGGCGTCAAACGCGGTACCGTCGGCGGAACCCCATCGCGCGGCGAAGCTCATCCGTTCGGCCATCGTGGTGTCGACGACCTTGGAGTCAAACGTGCCGCCGGGGCTGAAAGGCGTGTGCGCGCTGTCAATTCCCGGGTCAAGTTCGCCATGGGCATCAAGCGCCCGACCGTTGAGCTGGTCGGAGGTATTGCGGCAGGCGTCGTAGCAATCAGCCTCGAACTCCTTGGCTTTGGCAAAATCGATGCGACCGGCATTCTCTTTCATCAGCTGCTTCCAGCGGATCCGCCGGGCGACCGGGGAAAGCCGGATATCCACGTCGTTCATGTCGGTTTCCAGCCGGAGAATCCGCAGATCCTCCGCGATGTTGGACCCGACGAAATATCCGTCCTTAGTCCGCTCAAAGCCGACAAACTTCAAGCCGAGTTCGAGCCGGGCGATCTCCTTCGTGTGGATGTCGCCGATCAGCCAGGCGTTGGCGTAACCGCCGTTGTTGCCCCGCTTCATGATCGCGCACCAGTCGTCAATGTTGCCGGCGTCCTGGGTGGCCCGGCGCATCCGGGCGAACTCGGGCGTCCCCTTTTCAGAAAAACCGTGGAAGTTGCCGATGGTCGTCTCGGAGCCCACCAAGCCGGCGTCGGTGATGAAGAAGTCCGTGCCGCTGTGAATCCAGCCGGCCTGCGTCTGCATCAGGATGCGGTGCCCTTTCGCCGGGACAATATCGATGATGACGTTGGAAATCGCCTCGACGTAGCTGAACATGGTGTTGTGCCCGAGCACGATCCCGCCGTCCTTGGTCATCCCGCCCGTGGCAATGAACGAGGAGCATGATTGATGGGGCGGCGTGACCACGGTGGCGCTGCCGTCCATTTTTTTCTGCATTTCGGGCCACCAATAGTCGTCGAGTTCGGCACAGGCATTGTAGGCCACGAGTTCGTCCAGGGTAGTGGCCACCCCCGCCGCCCGCATTCCCTGGACGATTCCAAGCAGTTCCTGCCGGTTCTCCCTGTCGATGGCGGGCGTCATGAACCGCGCAACCTCCTTGAGCAGCCACGGCCACTCCATGGCGGTATTGTGATGCCACACGGCCCGTCGCACACGCAGGCATTCGCTGATCTCCCGGGCAAGAAGATAGCCGTGTTGAAAACCACGCTCGCGGGCGTCGCCTTCCACATGAAGGTAGATCCATCCGGCTTTTTCATGCCTTTCGGCTCGAGCCAGCCACTGGGTTTGTTGCTTGGTCAGCTCGGTGGCGGGGCAGGTTTGGGCAAAGAGCGTCAGAGCAAGGCAAAGCGGCGCGGATATCTTCATGGAATCCGTGTACCGGCCGGGTATCCGGAGGCCAAACAAAAACCCCGGACCGGCGGGGCGGTTGTCGGGCGGAAGGCAAGGCAACATGAAATTATGACAGAGCTGCCAAAACGGCGACCACCTAGATTAAGGTCTTTTGACCACTGTCGGGGTGGCGGGCCATCTGCAATTTTCGGGCGTGCTAACCAGTGACATTCCTATGATTTTAATGCAGACTCACGACAGCGTTCCGCGGGCCGAAGTAGGCGCCTTTGTGCAGCAATGCATCAACGAAGGCGCAGTAATCGTCGTGGTGACGCACAATCCGGATGGGTGTACTTGCACCGTCAGCGTGCAGCGCGAATGAGATCAGGACGGCCAAGGCGAGCCTGATGCGCCAAAACGGGTGCCGGCGGGGAAATGCAGGCCGAAGTATTGCGCGAGCAACGCGAGCAGTTGTTCCGGCGTGGCAATTTCGCAGCGTTTGAGGACATCAGCGCCCCGCCGGTGAATGAATTCATTGTTGCGAATCACAAAACGCGTCCCGGCGGGTCCCGCCCGGCCGACCGAGATCATCTGCCGGAATTTGGACTTCGGGTTCGTGCTGGTCCACCAATTGGCGAGTTCCCGGTCGACGGCGGGCATCTCCTCGCCGGTGAACTCGTAGACATCGGTCCATTCGCCGCCCAGCCGCGCTTGATGGAAAAGGCGGCCATTTTCACGCACGATGCGGCGCGGCTCATGTCTGGTGGCCTGTTCGCCCTCTTGATCAAGCCGGATGCTGGAGGTGAGGGAGAGGGCGCCGATACCCGCATCGGCCAGCCACGGTCCGTCTTCAAGGTCGATCCGCAGGAAAAGATGGGTGCGCGGCGGCGTGAATTCGCGCGGCTGCTGCAGCCGCACCCGGCCAGAGAGCGGAGTGACCCGGAAACCGAGCGCCGTCAGCACATGGAGCAGGAGGGTATTCTGCTCAAAACAATATCCCCCGCGCCTTTGATGCACCAGTTTTTGCTCGATCGCCGCAGGATCAAGTTCGATGGGCCGGCCGAGCAGCACATCGAGGTTCTCGAACGGGATTGCCTCGGTGTGGAGGGCGGCGATGGCCTGCAGCGCGGCCAGCGTCGGCTCGCGCGGTCCCGTGTAACCGATACGGGCGAAATAGGCAGCGAGATCGAGGTCAATCGAAGGCGTGGACATGCAGTCAGACTAGCAGACCGGCGGGTCGGACGCCATGGCAGTTGAAAAAGAATCAGTGGATTACAGAATGGAGCGGCTCACGCTCACTGAGAATTCGCGCCAGCTCGCGATGGTTCACCTTGCCGGTACCAAGTTTTGGAATGGAACCGACGACATTGATTTCGCGTGGAGCGCACAGGTTGCTCAGCCCTTTGATCCGGACTGCCGCCCGCAGGTCGGCGAGCTGTAACTTCGGTTCGTTGGTCACGGCGACGAGTTTCTCGCCCTTGTCCTGGTCCGGCAGTGCCAGCACCGCCACCTGACAGCGGAGGCCGAACTGCGGAAAGGCTCCGGCCAAAGCATCCTCGACGGCGGTCAGGCTGACCATTTCGCCGCTGATCTTGGCGAAGCGCTTCATCCGGCCCAGGATGTGCAAATAGCCCTCGGCATCCACCTGGACGATATCGCCGGTATCGTACCAGCCGTCGAGCGCCTTGAACCTCTGGTTCGCTTCGGGATTGAGATAACCCTTCATGACGTTGGGTCCGCGCACAAAGAGTCGCCCGCCTTCGGCGACCCCCTCGACCGGATCCAGCCGGTGCTCAAGCCCGGGAACGAGACGGCCGGCCGACCCGACGCAAGGTTCCATGCGGGTGTTGAGGCTGATCATCGGGCTGCACTCGGTTGCGCCATAACCCTCCAGGATGCGCACGCCGAACTTCCGCGCCCAGGTGTCGAGGGTGGCGGTCTGCACCTTTTCCGCGCCGGCAATGAGATATCGCAGGGAGTTGAAGTCGTACGCGTGGGCTTTGCGCGCGTAGCCGTTGAGAAATGTATTCGTGCCCAGCAGCACCGTGCAGGCCCGGTCGTACACCAGCGTGGGCACGACGCGATAATGCAACGGCGACGGATAGAGAAAAGTATAGCAGCCGCGCACGAGCGGGAAGAACGTACCACCCATCAGACCGAAACTGTGGAAAAGGGGCAGCGCGTTGAAAAACCGGTCGTCATCGGTCAGGTCGATGACCGCGATCGCCTGCCGGACGTTCGCGAGAAGGTTGCGATGGGTGAGCTCGACACCCTTCGGCACGCCTTCCGAGCCGCTGGTGAACAGGACCACAGCCGTTTCTTCCGCCGCCAGCGGTGCAGTGCGCAAATCCGCTCCGCCCGACAGGGTGTGCCGAATAAGTCCAATGAATCGCGCCAGGCGGGAAATCCGCCGGCTGATGTCTTCGAGATAGATGAGATTGATGCCGGCGGTTTCGAGCGGCGCGAGGTTGAGTCGGGCCTTGGTTAAAAACTGGCGCGAGGTGATGAGGTGTTTCAGCCCGGCGAGTTCGGCGCACAGCTGCATGACCGGAACCCCGGTGGAGAAGTTCAGCATGGCCGGCACCTTTTGCGCGGCCCACAAGCTCAGCAAGGTTACCGGCTGGCCGTTCACATTTGGAAGCAACACCCCGACCCGCTCCCCGCGAATCGGGCCGAGTTGCCGCTGCCACTCGGCCGCAAGCAGAGCGGCACCGACCATCAACCGGCGATACGTCAGCTCGGTGAAGGTGATGTCTTCCAATGCGACCCGACCGGGAACGTGGGCGGCGGTCTCGGCAACGGCGGCCAGCATGTTGCGTGGGCCGTGCTCCATCTCGGTTTCAAACTGTTGCAGCGTCATCCGGTCCCGCAACCATGTCGTCACCTTCTGGCGGGCCACGGTATGGGAGACATTTTCAAAGACCGGCGCGGCGAGGACCGGGCTGAAATGGGCGGTTACCCGTGGGAACCATCGGCGCCAGCCATTGTGCCGGACGAAACGCACCCGGTTCGCTCCGCGCAGGTAGCAGGTGATGATCCTTGCGCCGGTCTTGCGGATGAGAAATCCCGTCCCGTCGTAAACCTTCATCAGGCTGCCGCTGAGCGTAATGCGACCCTCGGCGAAAAGAACCAGGCGGCCGCCCTTTTCCAGATACTCGGCCATGTCGCGCACGGCATAGGGTGAGGTCGTGTCGACCGGGAAAGTCCGGCGGTTTGTCATCATCCTGCGGAAGATCCAGTTGGACTCAGCCGTGGTGCTTGAGGTGACAAACCGCCAGTCGTCGTCGAGCACCACGTACAAGAAAAGCCAGTCGAGCCACGAGACGTGGTTGGGCACGAGCAAAACCGGGCCGGGAGTCGTGAGTACATTGGTGCCGAAGGCCCGAAACCGGAAGCAGAGACGGGCCAGCAGATGAAACAGCACTTTCATTCGAAATGGTTGTTCAGGCGGTGGATTTTCCTCGCGCAAGCCGCAGCCACGTCACCAGCACCGCGACACCGATCGCCAGGCCGAGGAATACACCGCTGGAGCTGAGACCAGCTTTCACGCTGGCAAACGCGTAGGCCCCGGCCAGACACATGCCGAGGTTGTCGCCAAGGTTCTGCACGGCGATGGTCTTGCCTAACTTCTCCGGATCGGATTCCGCCTGCAGCGCCGCGTTCAGCGGGATGAGGAAAAGTCCGGCGGTCACGCCGGTGGCGATAAGCAGAAGAACGACGGGCACGACGAGATGCAGCGGTCCGAGCAACACGACCGGACTGCGCCAAAACGACATGGAGTTGACCGAGTAAAGCAGCGCGAGCATGCCGGCGAGCGCGAAGCCATAGGCTTGGGTGCGGCGGAGGTCGCCCACCTGATGCAATTGTCCCGCCAGAACGCTGCCGACCATCACGCCGGCGCTCAGCCACAGCCCGAGCAGGGCGATCTGGGTGTTGTCGGGCAGATGCAGGACCTCAAGACCCCACGGCTGGAAGTTGATCTTCATTGCGGCGCCGCAAACCCAAAACAGGGCCGTGCCGACGAGAATCCGGCAGAGCCGGGGTGAGACTAGGAGGCTGCGCAAGTGCGTGCCAAAAGCCGCGACACTGGCCGAAAGGCGGATGTCGGGTTTGTGCGGCGTGGGGGTCATGAGGAAATTGAACAGCAGGGCGGCGCTGAAAATGCCGCAGAGCACGCCGTACGAGACCAGGACCCGGTCCTTGAAGATGTCGGCCAGCACGGAACCGGCAATGGCGCCGCCGAGGATGGCGGTGAGGGTGAGCAACTCGACCATGCCGTTGGCCTTGACCAGCCGTTCCCGCGGGAGAATTTCGGGAAGAACGCCGTATTTGGCCGGGCCGTAGAAACAAGCGCCGATGCCAACGATCAGATAACCGGCGCCCTGCCAGACCGGCCCCCACCACACGCTCAAGGCGCAGACAGCGGTGCCAAACAACTTGAGGGCGTTACCCCCGATGAGCCAGCGGGTCTTTGCGTAGCGGTCGTTGAGGTAGCCCGCGAGCGGCGCCAGCAGCACATACGGCACGAAGAGCAGACTGGTGTAGAGCGTGTTATTGGTCCGCAACTCGGCGGCGGTGATGGCGCCGGCTTTTTGCAGATAGGTGAGCTGGCCGACGATGACTGCCAGGATGGCGTTGTCGCCGAATGCGCCCAGAAACTGGCCGACGAGCAGCAGCGGGTAGTTGCGGTTCGATTTCAATGGGCGGTGATCGGGGAGCGGCAGCCGGGAGGGAAGCGAAAAACTTTCGGAGCGTGGGCGATGGGCAAATGGAAGTTGGTTAATATCTGGTTGATCCAAGTCCGGTCTCGGCGCAACGGAATCCAACCGGTGTTCGCGCCGGGTGGGAACGATGACGCAGGTCACAGATTGCGCTCGGGTCATGCTCAGGAGGCATCGGCTGGTTCAGTGACGATGAGCAGCGCCAGCAGGGCCAGGACGATCACGGCGTATATCATGGGGCGGAAGATACGGGATTCTCCGGGCGGGGCGTTAATTGATAAACCTGATGGAATCCATTGAACCGTCCAATGGGGGAACTTTGCCGCGCAGGGAGGCCGAGCCCCGGCGCGGGAACTGCGTCGAAACGGCATTGCCGCGCGCGGGTTGGCGTGTTGTGCTGCGGGCTTGCCATGAACATTCACCACCTTGAATTGTTCTACTATGTCGCCCGACATGGCGGCATCAGCGCAGCAGTGCGGCACATGCCCTACGGTATCCAGCAGCCGGCGGTGAGCAGCCAGATACTTTTGCTGGAACAGGATCTCGGCGTGAAACTTTTTGAACGCAGTCCGTTCAAGCTGACGCCGGCGGGGGTGGAACTTGATAGTTTTGTCCGGCCGTTTTTTGAAAACCTCGGCCCGGTGGCCATTCGGCTGCGCACCCAGCTCGCCCCCCAACTGCGCATTGGCGCTTCGGAGCTGGTGCTGCGCGACCACCTGCCGGCGGTGATCCAGCGGATGAAACAAAGCCATCCGGGTCTGCGACTGGCCTTGCGTTCCGGATTCCAGCCCGAATTGGAGACCTGTCTGCACGAGCGGGAGATTGACGTGGCGGTGATCCCGCTGCGCGGCCGGTTGCCGGCGCATATCCGCAGCCAGCGGCTGCTGCGCCTGCCGCTGGTCCTGCTCGTGCACAAGAAATCGAAAATCAAATCCGCCGCCGCGTTGCTGGCGCAGAAGAGACCGGCGGAACTGCTCATCTGCCTGCCGCCCACGGAAAGCATCAGCCAGCTGTTTCAAAACGGTTTGAGAAAACTGGGGGTCAGCTGGCCGCTGGCCATCGAGGCGAGCTCGATGGAACTCATCACCCAATACGTGGCGAACGGCGACGGAGTGGGCGTAAATATCTTCATGCCCGACGTGGTGCGGCATCCCCAGGTCCGGGTGCTGCCGCTCGATGGATTTGCCGGCATCGAACTCGCGGCCATGTGGCACGGCGAACCCACTCCGCTCATCCGGACGTTTCTGCAGGAATCGCGGCGCTACATCGCCCAGCACTGGCCCGACCAGGCCCACGGGGACCAGCTCGACTAGGTCTCAGCGCGCCACAGCGATGTAGTCGTCGACCACCTGTTCGAGCACGGCCAACGGAACGTTGCCGGCGCGGAGCACAACGTTGTGGAATTCCTTGAGGGAGAAACTGGCCCCGAGCGCCTGCTTTGCTTTGGCCCGCAGCTCGAGGATCTTCAACTGGCCGATCTTGTAGGAGCACGCTTGGCCGGGCCAGACGACGTACCGCTCCACCTCGGAGGCGGGAATGCCATAGTCGATGGCCTGCTGGCGCGTCCAGTGCATCGTATGCAGGCCGGTGTCGACCACGAGACGGCGGGCGCGAAAGAGTTCCTCGTTCAACTGGCCGAGGTGGCCCTTCGGGTCGCCGTCATACCAGCCCGACTCGGCGGCGAGTTGCTCGGCATAAAGGGCCCAACCTTCGCCGTGGGCGGAAAGAAAACCGAAGACGCGGTCACGCCGGAAACGCGGCAGGCTGGTCATCTCGTTTTGCAGCGCGATCTGGAAATGGTGCCCCGGCACCGCCTCATGGTAAACGAGGGTGCGCATCTCGATGACCTCGAACTTCGGGCCGGGCAATGGAGCCCAGAAAATGCCCGGGCGCGAGCCGTCCCGGGCGGGGAAGGTGTAGTGGGCGGCGGCGCTCTTCTCCGTGAACGGCGGCTCGCGTTTCACCACCACCGGGGCCTGCGGGCGGAGATCAAAGATGACGGCCGCGCGTTTTTCCGCGTCGCGCAGGATGTCGTCATACCGGGCGAGCAGGGCAGGACGCGGATCGGGCGTGGCAGGCGGCTGTGAGTCGGCGTCGAGCCGGTCCATGCGTTCCTTGATGGAACCGCTGGTGTAACCAAGCGGACGCAGCAGGGACTCCATCTCGGCTTCGATGCGCGCGACCTCCTTCAAGCCAAGCGCATGGATTTGCGCGGCGGTCAGATCGGTGGTGGTCAGCCGGTGAAGGGAGTTGGCGTAGGCCAGGGCGCCACCCGGCAGGCGTGAAATGCCGGCCTCGTCCGTGGCGAGCGGAAGCTGCGCCTCCAGTAGCGCACGGGCGCGGCGGAAAGCGGGGATGATGAATTCGCCCGTGGTCCTCTCCGCCGCGGCGACAAAGTTCGCCCGGTCGCCGGCGGTAACGTCCGTTAATTTCGCGGCGCGTTCGTCGAGGGAGGACACGAGGACGTTTTTCGCCGGTTCCGCGGCGAGGAAGACGTCGAACTGCGCGAGGGTGGAGATGAGGATAAACTTGGGCGGCAGGAAACCGCGGGCGGCGCGCTCTTTCGCCTGCGCGATGCCCTCGTCCATCTGGGCGGCGACGAGGCCGAGGCGCACGAGGTAATTCTCAATGTCACGCCGATTGCGGATGGGATGAGTCTGGCTCAGGAAGTTAACCAGCTGCACCTGCAAGCCGCTGAACTGCTGGAAGACAAAATTGTAGTCATCGAAAGGCGCGGAGCGCACGATGTCGTCCAGCTGCCACGCCAGCATGGCAGCGGAGATGCGCTGGCTGGCGTCGAGCTTCGTGCGGTCGAACTGCTTCAGCTCCCCGAGGCCCCGTTGGGCCAGGGCGACCCGGGCGGCGCGGTATTCCTTTGTGATGGGCGTGAGCTGGCGGTCGAGTGCATCCTGCTCCGATCCGGTGAAATATTGCGCGGCGGTGGCGCCGGAGGGATTGCCGCGCATCCATTCGGCGGAAAAATTGTCGACCCACTGGTCGAAGGTCGGTTCGGCTGCGGGCAGCGAGGTGGCGAAAACGGCAAGCAATATCCCGAACGAGAGGCTCAAAACCGGACGCAGGCGTGGAATCTTCATGGCGGCCACATAGCGCGGCCGCCGGGTTTTGTCGAGTTTACGCCCGGAAGGCGGGTCCTGTTATTTGAACACCCGCATTCACGCGTCCGGCCCAAGTTTAGCTGCAACCATCCACGTAATCTGCGAAAGATAAATTCCGGGCGGAATCTCCGGGCCAAGCCGGCCGCTGGGCGGCGCACTGGATCAGCGCGAATCCCGGGGAGGAACGAGGGTGGACGCTGACCTATATTCCTGGAGTTCCAGTTGAAACACGTGCGAGGCGAGTCGGCCTCTTTCGAGGCAAGAGCACCGGGTTGCGGGTTGCTGTCAACCTGATGTCTGACCGGGTTGTCGCTCAAAAAAGGCCGCGGCTGGTGAGCCGCGGCCTGGGGTTACTGGTGAAGCAATGGCCGTCAGAACTTGAAGCTTATCCCGGCCGAGATGCCGAAATCATCGCCGACCTTGGCCTTGGTTCCCATGATGTTGATGTCGTCGATCCAGATATACTTTACGCCGAGGTGCAACGAGGTGGTGTCCGTGGCCTTGTAGGTGACGCCGGCAAAACCCTGGTACGTCATGGAATTGGCGCTGTCCGAGACTGAAACCCCGAAACCGGAGCCGGACACGCTGGTCCGGGCCGTGCCAATGCCGGCGCCCAAATAAAAGCCAAGTTTGTCGTTGCTCGCGATCTCGGCGCGATAATTGAGCGTGATGGGCATGATCTTCCCCGTCGCAGTCACCACCCCGCCGGGCACTCCCACGGAATCTGATTTTTCGGTGTAGCCGATTTCGACTTCCAGCTGATGGGAAATCGAGGTGTCGGCCTTGACCACATATCCGAGGCGGGCGGAATAATATCCTTCCTTCCAGGAAGTGAGGTAGCCGGCTTCAAAGCCGGCGACGGCAGCTGCCTGAGCGGAGACCGCGAAACAGGCCGCAAGCAATGTGATTACCAGGATTTTTTTCATGATGGGGTTGATGGTTCAGCCCGCTGTTAGGGCAGAACACGCCAACCGCCGGGGAGGCAGCAAGGGTCAACAATGCGCACGGATTGGTATTACCGCAGTGCCTAGACACGATAAGGCCGCGGCATGGTGACCGCGGCCTTGGAATTAGAGAGGTGCGGGCTAACCCGCCCGTCTATGGATCTCAGATGCCGGCGCTGTTCTCATCCGGAATGCGCATCATGTAGAACGAGCGATACACGAACACCAGCGCCACGGCGAAGAAGAACATGCCAATGCCGGTCTTCAGGCTCTGATTTGTCATGGTGACCGCGATCTCGACGGCGAGCAGGCCGAAGAGCGTGGTGAATTTGATGACGGGATTCATCGCGACGGAGGAGGTGTCCTTGAACGGATCACCCACGGTGTCGCCGACGACGGTGGCCGCGTGCAATTCGGTGCCCTTCTGGCGGAGCTCGACCTCGACGATCTTCTTGGCGTTGTCCCAGGCGCCGCCGGCGTTGGCCATGAAGATGGCCTGGAAGAGGCCGAAGAAGGCGATGCCAATCAGGTAGCCAATGAAGAAGTAGGCGTTGAAGAACGGCAGCGCGAGGGCGAAGCAGAACACGACGATGAAGATGTTCCACATGCCCTTCTGGGCGTAAACCGTGCAGATGCGGACGACCTCCTTCGAGTCCTTCTCGGAGGCGGTGGTGGCGTCGAGCTTCATGTGCTCCTTGATGTAGACCACGGCGCTGTAGGCGCCGGTGACGACCGCCTGGCAGGAGGCGCCGGTGAACCAATAAATGACGGCGCCGCCCATGATAAGGCCGAGGATGATTTCAGGCTGCACGATGGAGAGCGCGGCGACGACCTCCTTGAACGGGCCGGCGACACCCGAAGCGACCTGGTTTTCAAACATTTTCTGCAGCAGCATGATGATGCCGAACACCATGGTGGTGGCGCCGACGACGGCGGTGCCAATGAGCACGGGCTTGGCGGTGGCCTTGAACGTGTTGCCGGCGCCGTCGCCCTTCTCGAGCTGATACTTGGCGTTTTCGAAGTCGGGCTTGAAGCCAAAGTCCTTCTCGATCTCAGCGGCGATGCCGGGCTTGGCCTCAATCTGGGACAACTCGTAGACGGACTGGGCGTTGTCGGTTACCGGACCGTAGCTGTCGACCGCGATGGTGACGGGGCCCATGCCGAGGAAGCCGAAAGCCACCAGACCGAAGGCGAAGATCGGCGCCGCGAACAGGAACTTGGCCGGCATGAGGGCGAGCAAGGCCGGATTTTGCGAGAAGTAATAGGACGCGGCCATGAGCAGCATGATGACGAGGCCCATCCAGAAGGCGGAGAAATTGCCGGCGACGAGTCCCGACAGGATGTTGAGCGACGCACCGCCGTGCTTGGAGCAGTTCGTGACCTCCTTCACGTGGCGGGAGTTTGTGCTGACGAAGATCTTCGTGAATTCCGGGATGAGGGCGCCGGCGATTGTGCCGCAACTGATGATGACGGAGAGCACCCACCACAACGCCGGGTCGATGCCGGTCTGGTGCGCGAGCAGGAAGTAGGAGGCGAAGAAAGTGATGCCGATGGACACGGCGGAGGTGATCCAGACGAGGTGCGTCAGCGGGGCCTCGAAATCAAAATCCTTCAGGCTGCCGTACTTCGCCTTCGAAATGACCTGGTTGATGAAATAGGAGACGAGCGAGGTGACGATCATCAGCGCGCGCATGACGAAGAGCCAGACGATGAGGGTGGCGCAGAGTTCCGGGCTCTCGGTCAACGCGAGCGCGAGGAAGGCGATGAGCGCGACGCCGGTCACGCCGTAGGTCTCGAAGCCGTCGGCCGTCGGCCCGACGGAATCGCCGGCATTGTCACCCGTGCAGTCGGCGATGACCCCGGGGTTCTTGGGGTCGTCCTCGGGGAGCTTGAAGACGATCTTCATGAGGTCGGAACCGATGTCGGCAATCTTGGTGAAGATGCCGCCGCAGATGCGGAGGACGGAAGCACCGAGGGACTCGCCGATGGCGAAGCCGATGAAGCAGGGACCGACGAGTTGGCGCGGGAGGAACACCAGGATGCAGATCATGAAGAACAGCTCGACGCAGACGAGCAGCAGACCGACGCTCATACCGGAGCGCAGGGGGATGAAAAGCGTGTTGAGCGGGTTGCCCTTGAGGGCGGAGAAGGCGGTGCGGGAATTGGCGACGGTGTTGATGCGGATGCCGAACCACGCGACGCCGTAGGAGCCGAGGATGCCGAGGATGGAGGCGAGCAAGATGACGACCACATGGACGGCGGAATTGTGTGAAAGCACGCCGAAGTAGTAGATCATACAGGCGCCGATCAGCACCCAGAGGATGGCGAGGAACTTGCCCTGCGTGAACAGGTAGGTTTTGCAGGTTTCCCAGATCATATTGGAAACATTGCCCATGGACGAGTGGACCTGCAGCGCCTTGGTCTGCGTGTACTGGACGAGGCCAAAGACCGCGCCAATCGCGCACATCACGATGCCGAGATACATCAGTGTTTCACCGCCGATGCCACCGAGGCCGTCAAAATGAACGTTCTTGAGGTCGGGGATCTTGATATCGGCTTCGCCGGCAAAGGCGGGGGTTGCGAATGCGGCCAGCGCCAGAACCAGCGCTCCCAATTGTTTCCAAGTGATGTTTTTTAGCATACGGGGTGTGAGTGATTAAGAGCGAAAAACTGTCAAACGCCCGAGGGCGATGCCAGTTAAATCTCGCCGCCACCGGTCGAACCGTTGACGTGTTAGTCGGTTTAATCCCCCTTAAGAGAGCCGTTAATTGTCCGCCCCATGTCGCTGCTGCAAATCAGTAACTTAGTGAAGAACCACGACCATCACGGCGGCGGGGCCCACCGGATGCAGGACGGGTCGAAATTTTCGATGGAGCCCCGGGGAACGGCTGGCGCTGCGCGGTGAGGGCTGGCCGGGCAAAACCCCTATCTCAATCTCATCGCGGGTATTTTGCCTGCGGACCGCGGGTCAATCGGGCCAAACGAACGCGAGGTCGCAACCGTTGGTGAAGCGGGGCGCCACCGGCTGCCGGCCGTGACCAGCGGGTACATCTTTCAAACGTTCAACCTGTTGCAGGGACGCATGGAGCTCGAAAACGTGCAGCTCGGCATGGCGTCCGGCGCGGGGTCAATCGGCCGCGGGCGTCGATGCCGCTACGCCGGGTCGGACTGACCGACAATTTCTAAATCTTCCGCTCCAGCTTTCGTCGGGCCAGCAGCCAGGGCCGCGTGGGTTAGGAGAATCAAGCGACAGGATCCAACCGGCCGAGGGCACAAGCACGCGCCATCGATCGGCCCTGATACCTGAAACTCCGTTGGCGATCAGACCTCCGCAGTCGTCGGATCAATCATCCGGCGGACCTCGGAAACCCGGTTTGCCGGGAACCCGCCCTGCTTCGCGTGTTCCCGCACCATGGCCTCGTTGGGTGCGATATACACGCAGTAGATTTTGTCGTTGGTCACATAGCTTTCGAGCCACTGGATTTGTGGGCCGAGGTTTTTCAGCACACCGCAGGATTTCTGCGAGATGGCGTTCAGTTGCTGGGGCGTCAACTGACCGGCCCCGGGGATTTCCCGTTCGATGACATATTTGGGCATGGCGTGGATTTGGTTTCGACGAAAATCTGGGCAACTCGGCGCGGTCTAGTTCCGTCGCCCGCCTCAACGTGAGATATCGCGTTGGGAGAGCATCTTGATGCCAAGTGAATTAAGGGCGCTGGTAGCGAGATCATTATCCTCGACCTTCAGCGCGAGGGCGGATCTTCCCTCGGGCCTCATCAGGAAGGCGTAGAGGTAATGAATGTTGATCTCCACCGTGAGCAGGGCGCTTAACACTCCCTTGAGCTGGGACTCGTCGGAAATTTCCACGGCGAGCACGTCGCATTCGGTAAAGGCAAAATTGTTGGCGGCCATGAGCTCGCGGGCGCGATCCGGATCGTCGACAATCAGCCGGTCTATGGCGCAATCTGTTGTGTCGAGCGTGGTCATCGCCATCAGGTGCACATTGTGCTTCGCGAGCAATGCCGTCAGGTCGTAGAGCTGACCGACGCGGTTGGGGATGAAGACCGAGAACTGTTTCACGGGATCGGCGGCGAGCGGTGTGGCGGTGTCGGACATGTGCAGGCGGCACGGTAGTCACACCGCCGGGTACGGTCAATGCCTGCTTGTGCGGGCTTGTGCCGGTCGGGGAGGCAGCTAGGTTTGCGGCCGTGCCGTCCCGTGATCCCCACCTCCGCGCCACCGAGCGCGCCAACAACAGCGCCCGGCTGGTGTTGCGCGGCATTGCGCTGAATGCCGTGCTGGCGGCGGTCAAGTTCGCCGGCGGGGTCTTTGGCCACACGTACGCGCTCATTGCCGACGCGGCAGAGTCGATGCTCGACATCCTTTCCTCGACGCTGGTGTGGGCGGGTTTCCGGGTGGCGGCGCAGCCGCCCGATGCCAATCATCCGTATGGCCACGGCAAGGCGGAGCCGCTCGCGGGCCTCGCGGTGTCGCTGTTCATCTTTCTCATGGCCGGCTGGGTGGCGTCGCACGCGGTGCGCGAAATCATCACCCCGCATCAGGGGCCGGCCTGGTGGACGCTCGTGGTGCTGGCCGGCGTCATCGTGGTTAAAACCTGGTTCTCCCGCCGGATGGGCATGGCGGGCGAGGAGGTCGGGAGCACCGCGCTCGGGATCGAGGCGCTGCACCACTGGTCGGATGCGCTCACGTCGGGCGCGGCGTTTGTCGGCATCTGCATCGCGTTGTGGGGTGGCAAGGGCTGGGAGACCGCCGACGACTGGGCGGCGTTGTTTGCCTGCGTGATCATTGCGTTCAACGGGTTTGGCATGTTCACCAAGGCGCTGGGCGACGTGATGGACACGGCTGCGCCCAAGAATTTTGAAAACGAGGTGCGGGCTCTCGCGCTCGCCGTGCCGGGGGTGCAGGCGCTCGACAAAGTGCGCATGCGCAAGAGCGGATTGAGTCACCTCGTGGACATCCAGGTGCGCGTGGACGGCAACCTCACCGTCCGCGAAGGCCACGACATTGCGCATGCCGTGAAGGACGTTCTCATTGCTTCGTCCACCCGCGGGATCAGCGACGTGACGGTGCACATCGAGCCGGCGCGGCCGGACACGAGGCTACTTAAGGCGTTGGGCGATCTTCCAGCCGATGTAAACTCCCACAATGCTGCCGACACCGCTCAGCACAAATGAACCGAGCGACAGGGTATCCATGCCCAACGCCGTCGCGAGAACGCCGCCGGCGATGCCAAAAATCGTGGTGCCGGCAAAGATGCAGAGTTTGTCCATGGCCGCGGCAGTTTGCCGGGGCCGGCGAACGGCGCGAAGTCTAAAGTGGCGGAACAGGCAATTTTATTTCGCTGCGCCGGGCACGGTTCAGCGCCGGCTAATGGGCGCGGAGGTGATGATTAATTTGCCTCGGAAGAGCCGCCTTTCCCGTTTACTCGTTCTCCGCGACCTTTTATTTCCGGTGCGATGACGTCTTCGAAACCATTGAGCAAGAACGCTCACCTCATCCGGTGGGTCAAGAAGATGGCAGTGCTCTGCAAGCCGGATGAAATCCACTGGGTCGACGGTTCGCAGGGGGAATATGAGGCGCTGTGCGAACAGATGGTGCGCGGCGGCACGTTTATCCGGCTCAACCGGAAGAGATGGCCCGGCTGCTACCTGGCGCGCTCCGATGCCAGCGACGTGGCACGCGTCGAGGACCGGACGTTCATCTGCTCGCTGTCCAAGGATGCGGCCGGCCCGACCAACAACTGGGAAAATCCCTTCGAGATGCGCAAGACACTCAAGCGGGTCTTCAATGGCTGCATGCGGGGCCGCACAATGTATGTGCTGCCCTTCAGCATGGGGCCGGTCGGCTCGCCCATGTCGCAGATCGGCGTCGAGCTGACGGACTCGCCGTACGTGGTGGTAAACATGCGGATCATGGCGCGCATCGGCCAAAGGGTGTTCGAGCTGATCGACAAGGATTTCAAGCGGGTGGTGCCGTGCGTGCATTCGGTTGGTGCGCCGCTCAAGAGGGGACAGAAGGACAGCGCGTGGCCGTGCAACAAGGAGAAATACATCGTGCATTTCCCCGAGACGCGCGAGATTTGGAGCTACGGCTCCGGTTACGGCGGCAATGCGTTGCTGGGGAAGAAGTGCTTCGCGCTCCGCATCGCCAGCGCCATGGCACGCGACGAGGGCTGGATGGCCGAGCACATGCTCATCCTCGGGGTCGAGAGCCCCGACCGACAGAAGACCTATGTCGCGGCCGCTTTTCCCAGCGCCTGCGGCAAGACGAATTTCGCCATGCTGATTCCGCCGAAACATTTCCAGCAGCAAGGCTGGAAGGTTTGGACGGTGGGCGACGACATCGCGTGGATCAAACCCGGCGCCGACGGCCGTTTGTATGCGATCAATCCCGAGGCCGGTTTTTTCGGCGTCGCACCCGGGACCGGTGGCAGGACCAACCCGAATGCGATGGCGGCGCTGGCGAAGAACACGATTTTCACCAACGTTGCGCTCACGGATGACGGCGGGGTGTGGTGGGAGGGCATGACCGATGAACCACCCGCGCACGCCATCGACTGGCAGGGGCACGACTGGACGCCCGGCCCGGCCCGGGAAAAAGGCCTCCGGGCGGCACACGCCAACGCGCGCTTCACCGCACCGGCCGCCCAATGTCCCACGATGGACGCCGACTGGGAAAAGCCCGAGGGCGTGCCCATCAGTGCGATCATATTCGGCGGCCGCCGGGCCTCGACCATGCCGCTGGTCTTCCAAGCCTTCAACTGGAGCAGCGGCGTCTACATCGGCGCGACCATGGGTTCCGAAATGACCGCCGCCGCCGCCGGCACGATCGGCAAGGTGCGCCGCGACCCGATGGCCATGCTGCCTTTTTGCGGCTATAACATGGGCGACTATTTTCGGCACTGGATCCAGATGCAGCGGAAGATCTCCGAGACTCCGCGAGTCTTTCACGTGAACTGGTTCCGCAAGGACAAGGACGGAAAGTTCATCTGGCCGGGTTTTTCGGAAAACATGCGGGTGCTCAAGTGGATCGTCGATCGCGCCCGGGGTGGCGGCCGGGCCAAGGAGACGCCCATCGGCTGGATGCCCCGCTATGACGACCTGGACTGGCAGGGCATGGATTTTTCGCGCGAGGAATTCGAGGAGTTGCAGGATTTCGATCGCGCAGCCTGGCGCGCCGAGGTGCTTGGCCACGAGGAGCTGTTTCTCGACCTGCACGCCCACCTGCCGAAAGAGCTGATGTTTGAGCGGGAACTGCTCATCTGCCGCATGTAGGTTCGGTCCGTGGCAGGCCGGGCCCTCGAGATTCAGGTGCGGGCGGGCAGCATGGCCAGGAGAAAGATCGCGAGCATCGCCAGAGCGCAGCCCACCCGAAGCACCGTGCCGAGGAGAAAGCCCAGCGCGGCACCCGCCCCGGAACGCAGCGCCTCGTCATTGGTGCGCCGGGCACCAAGCTTCTCCGCCGCCATCGCCCCAACGATTGTGCCGAGGATCAGGGCCGGCAGGGAAAAGAACATTCCCGCCAGTGCCCCACCCGAGGCGCCGGCCATGCCCCATTTGCTGCCGCCAAAAAGCTTCGAGCCCAGCAGGGTACAGGCAAGATCCACCACGATGGAAGCGAGCCAGAATGCGGTGATCCAGCCGAGGGCGAGCCAGGACAGGGTGCCAGGCAGCAGCCATTTCGCCAGCAGGGTGCCTAAAAGGATAAGTGTCGTGCCTGGTACCAGCGGTACCACTGAACCGGCCAGACCGGCCAGCAGCACCAGGCTCACGAGGATCCAGTAGACAACGGTCACGGAAATGAGGACACGGCTGGGTGTGCCGGGTTGCAAACCCAACCATGCCAGCGGCCGCATAAGCCGGGGGCGATGCCGCCGGACGCGGAAATAGACGAACGGCGGATCTGGGTGGCGAACCGGCGAACGGTGGATAAGAACAGCGATTTTGGCGCGGAACCCGGCTCCAGTCCCACCAACTTCGCACTTGCCCGTAGTCGGGCCTTATCCATTTTCTGCGCGAGGCTTTCCACGCAGTCTACCCCCACGTAGTCCTCCAACCCCGATCCCCATGAGTGCCACGAACTCGACCCAGATCATCGACAATACCGCCAATCCCGCGCCGCTCGGTCTGCTTGCCTTTGGCATGACCACGGTCCTGTTGAATTGCCACAATGCCGGATTCTTCCCGTTGAATGCGTCGATCCTGTCGATGGGAATCTTCTTTGGGGGCATGGCCCAGGTCATCGCGGGCATTCAGGAGTGGAAGAAGAACAACACCTTCGGAGCCACCGCCTTCACGTCCTACGGGTTCTTCTGGCTCACGCTCGTGGGATTGGTGATGCTACCCAAGTCTCCCTATGGAATTGCCGCCGCCGATTCTGCCGGCATGGCCGCCTACCTTGCCATTTGGGGGGTGTTCACCCTCGGGCTGTTCTTCGGCACGCTGAAACTCAGCCGGGCGTTGCAGTTCATTTTTGCCACCTTGACGGTCCTGTTCTTCCTGCTCGCCTGGCGCGATTTCACCGGCAACGCGGACCTCGGCAAGTTCGCCGGCTACGAGGGTTTGGTTTGCGGGCTGTCCGCGATGTATGCGGGATTCGCCTTGTTGCTGAACGAGGTGTTCGGCCGGGTGGTGCTGCCACTCGGGGTTGTGGCCAAGCCGGCGTCAGCGTGAGGCCGGTTTGATCCCTCGCGAAGCGCGACCGTGGCCGGCCCGCGGTTGACCGGCATTCGTCCCCTTTGGCGGCGACAACGGGGATAAGGGCCAGGGTTTTGGGCTCCTCACGTTGCCGGGATTGTGCAGTCTTGCCGGCATGAGCTTGCATGGTCCCGCGGCGGAGAAGAGCCTTGCCCGGCCGGATTTCGGTGATGGGCCGAGGGGGGTGCCCAGCGGACACCGGTCAGTCCGACCATGAGGATTTTCCGCCACCTTTATGTTCAGGTGCTGGTCGCCATCGTGCTCGGCGTGTTGCTCGGCCACTACGATCCGGGGCTGGGGGAGAAGATGAAGCCGCTGGGCGATGGCTTCATCAAGCTGATCAAGATGCTCATCGCCCCGATCATCTTCGCCACCGTGGTTACAGGTATCGCCGGCATGGGCGACCTGAAGAAACTCGGCCGTGTCGGTCTGAGGGCCCTGCTGTATTTCGAGGTTGTCTCGACGCTGGCGCTGATCATCGGGCTTGTGGTGGTGAACTGGATCCAGCCCGGGGCCGGGTTCAACGCCGACCCGGCGACGCTCGATGCCAAGGCGATCAGCCAGTATACCACGGCCGCGCAACAGAGTTCCGTCGGCGATTTTCTGCTGCACATCATCCCCGACACTTATGTCGGCGCTTTCGCCCAGGGCGAAATTCTGCAGGTGCTGCTGCTGGCGTTGCTCTCGGGGTTCGCGCTCTCCCGCCTCGGCGATCACGCCGGACCGGTGATCAGCCTGCTGGACAAAGTGGCCCGGGTTTTCTTCGGCATTGTAGGTCTGATCACGCAGCTCGCGCCGATCGGGGCGTTCGGCGCAATGGCGTTCACCATCGGCAAATATGGGCTCGGGTCCCTGCGCTCGCTTGGACTGCTTCTGATCTGTGTCTACCTTACCTGCGGGGTGTTCGTCTTTGGGGTGTTGGGCCTGATCGCCCGGCTCCACGGATTCAGCCTTGTCCGGCTGCTGGTGTTCATCAAGGAGGAGCTGTTGATCGCGCTGGGAACCTCGTCATCGGAAAGCGTCCTGCCGCGACTGATGCTCCGGATGGAGGCGATCGGATGCGCCCGGCCGGTGGTGGCCATCGTGTTGCCAGCCGGTTACTCCTTCAACCTTGATGGCACGTCCATTTACCTGACGATGGGCGCAATTTTCGTCGCGCAGGCAACCAACACGCCGCTCAGCCTGCTGCAACAGCTCGGTCTGCTTGCCGTGCTGCTGCTGACCTCGAAAGGAGCGGCGGGAGTCACCGGCAGCGGCTTCATCACGCTCGCCATGACCTTGGGTGCGGTCAGCCACATTCCGATCGCGGGGCTGGTCTTGCTGATCGGCGTGGACCGATTCATGTCGGAGATCCGGACGATCACCAATGTCTGCGGGAACAGCGTGGCCATGGTCGTGATCACCATGTGGGAAGGGGCCTTCGACCGTTCGAAGGCCGGGGCGATCCTGCTTAAGCGGGCCGGGTAAGAACGCTCCGCCCCGTTGGACTCAGTCTTCGTCGGGCGGCGTGAATCCCCGGCGGATGACGTTTTCGGCGATCAAACGCGGAAAGAGGAAATTTTCCAGGTACTCCTTTCCGCCGGCCTTGGTGCCGCCGCCACTCATCTTGAAGCCTCCGAAGGGATGGCGCTCCACGATGGCACCCGTACAGCCACGATTAAGGTAAAGATTGCCGACCAACATTTCCTGCCGGGCGCGCTCCAGGGCGCGCGGGCTGCGCGAGAAGAATCCCGCGGTAAGCGCATAGTCGGAGCTGTTCACCAGGGCAAAGGCCTCATCAAGATCCTTCGCCTTGAGGATGGCCAGTACGGGGCCGAAAATCTCCTCGCGTACGATGGTGTGCCCGACGCTGCAGCCGGTGAAGACCGTCGGCGGGACGTAATAACCGCCGCTGGCCAGCAGTTCCGGGGCGAGTCTGGCCTGCCAGGCGAGCGTGGCCTCCTGCTTGCCTTGTTCGACATAGCCGAGGATGGATTTTTGCGCGGCCTCGTCGATGACGGGGTTGACGATGGTGCCGGGCAGCGACGGATCACCGACGGGCAGGGTCGGGCAAGCCGCAAGGAAGCGTTCGACAAAGCGGTCATAAACGCCTTCGAGCACAATCAGACGGGAAAGCGCGGAACATTTCTGCCCGGCGTAACCAAAGGCGCTGTAAAGTGCGGCAGGGATCGCTTCATCGAGGTCGGCGTCGTTGTCGATGATCAGGGCGTTCTTTCCACCCATTTCACAGACAACCTTCTTGAGGTTGAGCTGGCCGGGGTGCGTCTTCCCCGCTTCCGCCCAGATGCCACAACCCACGGCGCGGGAGCCGGTGAAAGCGATGAAGTCGACCTGCGGGTGGGCGACGAGATGCGCGCCGGCATCGGCGCCGGAGCAGGGCAGGTAGTGGAGGGCACCGGCCGGGACGCCGGCTTCCATCATCACCTCCATCAGGAGGGCGCCAATGATCGAAGTCTGGCGCGCGGGCTTGATGATGACGCAATTGCCCGCGACGAGCGGTGCGACGGTGAGGCCCGTGAGAATAGCGAGAGGAAAATTCCAAGGGGCGACGGCCACGCCGACGCCGCGGGGGGTCCAGGACTGCTGGCATTTCTCACCCGGGGTGGCCTGCGTGACGACCGGCCTGGCGAGTTTTACCATTTCGATGGCGTAGAACCGGAGGAAATCAATCGCCTCGGACAAATCGCCATCGGCTTCCACCCACGGTTTGCCCGCCTCGAGGATGAGGAGCGAATTGATTTCGAAGCGGCGCGATTCCATGAGGTCGGCGGCCCGAAGCAGGATTTCAGCCCGGTCCTCGACCGGCGTGGCGCGCCATTTTGGAAAAAAGGCGACCGAGGCGGCGACGGCGGCATCGGCATCCTGAATCGTGCCTTTGGCCCAATAACCCACAATCTGGGACGGACGCGCGGGGTTGACCGAAGGCAGGTAGGGTCGGTCGGTGATTCTCCTGCCGTTGACGATCACCGGCCATTTTTTTCCGAGCTTGGTCGCCTCATAATTCTGCAGCGCGGCGCGCTGCTCCTCGCGATTGGCGGCGAGCGTGAAATCGGTGTTGGCGGCGTTGACAAAGGCACCGGCCGGCCGCGGTTTGCGGGCCAACGGCTCGGCCGCGCGGGCGATGGCGTCGACCGGATTGCCGAGCAGCTGATCCTTCGTCGCTTCGCCCATGTTCTTGATGCGAAGAAAACCTTCGTTGGAGGTGTTCTCGAGCAGGCGGCGGACGAGGTAGGCCATGCCGGGCAGCAGTTCGCCGATCGCGCAATATTCCCGGACGCGGTGGCCCATTTGCAGCAGCGAGAGCTTCAACTCGTCGGCCATGCCGTAGAGGGCTTGGAATTCGTACGCCTTCGGATTGACGCCGAGGCGCTCGGCCTGCGCGATCGCGTGGGCGCAGGAGCGGACATTGTGCGAAGCGAAATTCGGAGTGATGAGGTCGACGTTTTCGAGCAACAGCACGGTGAGCTTCTCGTAGTTGGCATCGGACTCGGGTTTCTTCTGCCAGACGGGAACCGGCCAGTCCCGCTGCTGGGCGATGATGGTCTCGTAGTCCCAGTAGGCGCCCTTGACGAGGCGCACGTTGAGCGGCCGGTTGTGTTTCCGCGCCCAAGCGATGAGGTCGCGCAGATCGGCCTCGCAATCGCGCAGGTAGGCCTGGAGAGCGATGCCGATGGCCGGCTTCTGCCGGAATTCCTCCTCCTCGAAAATGGATTTGAAGAGCGCCAGCGTGAGGTCCTTCAGCTTGTAGCTCTCCATGTCGAAGTTGATCATGGCGCCGACCGCGGCGGCCCGGCGGAGAATGGGACGGAACCGCTGCTTGAGCGCCGCAATGGAGTTCTCGGGGTCGGCCGGGTGGACGTCGGGGGTGAGCGCCGAGATTTTGACCGAAAGGTTGAGCCGCGGCAGCGGACCGGCCGGGCCGACATCGCTGGCCGCGGGCTCGGGTTCCCGCGCGAGGAACCGGGACACGGAGTCGAGCACTTCGAGGTTACGCTGGAGAAACACGTCGGCTTCGGCATCGTTGACGACGGTTTCGCCCAGCAGATCGATCGTGGTGGCAAGCCCGAGCCCGGTGTTTTTCCGAATCTGTTTGATGAGATCGTCCCCGGTTTTGCCGGCGACGAACTGGCCGGCCATGTCGACGATCTGGGCCTTGACGGGCGTGGCGACCAGTGCCGGAGCGAACGAGGAGGCAGCGAGGCCGGCCTTGAGCGCGGGATTGAGCTCAACCGCCTTGTCGCCCAGGTATTCCTGCAGATGGCGCACGATCTCGGCCGAACTGTTGAGCGAAGGGAGAACGTCGACAAACCGGAAGAGCTGCGTCTTGAAGACGGGGTCCTTCATCGACCAGTCCATCAGCCGGGCGTAGGCGCCTTTCTTGGAAAACAGCGCCGGTGGCGGCTGCTGGTCCATCAGGGCAAAAAGCTGTTCGCCTTTGGCGCGGACGGCAGATTCGATTTTCGGGTCGGGAACGAGGAACGAAGACATGGGAAGCAGCGGGCTATACCGCCAATGATTGTTTGCCGCGAACGTGCCGCCGCCGGCTGGCCTTGGCAAGGGCGCGCGGATAGGCCAAATGGAGCAAAACCGCCGCTAATCCATGATGTTAGCCGGCCTCGTCCCGGTGGCGGCGAGTAGTCGCAGCGAAGCTCAGCAGAAGGTTTGCGACTTTCGCCGGGCTGACGGGTGATGACGGGCTTATAGGCTTGGCGGTTCGTGGTTTGCGTGGCAGGAGGATTCTGCAACTTAGTTACACCGCGGCGTGTTCTTAGCGTGAATGAAGATCCCACAGTGCAAGCCCCAACCGAAGGGATGACGGCCCCACCTGACTTCACCACGTTCATGCGCAATTACCAAGACATGGTCTACTCCACCGCAGTGCGGCTCATTGGCAACGAGACGCAAGCGGAGGATATTGCGCAGGAGGTGTTCATCAAGGCCTACGAGCGGTTTGACAACTTGCGGACCAGTGACACGGCCGGCGGCTGGCTGAAGACCGTGGCGACGAATCTTTCGATCAACCATATCCAGCGTTATAAGAAACGCTGGCGTTTTTTCTCCGACATTGTCCACCACGACGACGAGGGCGCCGAGAAAGAAGTGGAGTTCGCCGCCCCAGATACGTTTTTCGCCGGGGTGGATTCAGCCGAACGCCGCGAGTGGATTGAAAAAGCGCTGGAAAAGCTGCCGGAACACCAGCGGGTGCCGCTCGTGCTTTATCACTTTGAAGACCTGCCGTACGAGGAGATCGCCAAGAAGACCAAGGTGTCCCTCAGCAAGGTCAAAACCGACATTCTTCGCGGCCGCGAGGCGCTCGCCAAAATCCTCGTCCGCAGCGGCAGCCCCCATGAACAATTTGAAACCTAAGGAGCAGCCATGAAAAAAATGACTCCAGAAGAACTCGAGAAATTCATCCACCAGAACCTGCGTTCGCTCCCACCGCGCCGCGCGCCCCGCTCCCTGGAATTGCGCGTACTGGCGGCCATCGAGCGCCAGGCGACGATTCCGTGGTATCACAAATCATGGAGCTACTGGCCGTCCGCCGTCCGGATGGCCTTTCTCGCCGGTGCGACCGGCGTCACCGGTGCGCTGGTGACGGCCTTTTACCTCATGTGCAACGGCGCGAATGCGAGCGCCGTTGCGGTACAGGCGGGCGAGCGTCTCAGCCTCTTCACCAAGATCTACCACCTCGCCCTCTGGACGGCGGATTTCGCCGTTCAGGTCTTTGGCCGCATCCCGTCGCTCTGGCTTTATGGCGGCCTGGCGCTGGTCGCGGCGCTCTACGCCACCTTCTTCGGTCTTGGCGCCTTCGCCTACCGCACGCTTTACCGCAACAATAACTGAACCTCTTTTCCATGAATTCCAAGCCGCCCCATATTTTCGCCGCCCTCTGGCTTGCGCTCGCCCTGGCCATATTGCCGGCGCTGCGTGCCGAGGAAACCCCGGCTGCCGCAGCCGCCGCGCCCACGGATCAATCCGTCCCCGCAGAGAGCAAGTCCGTTGACCAGAATAAGGATAAGGCCGCTCCGCCCGCGGTCTCGACCGAGGCCGAAAAGCCCGCGGCGGACGCGGCGGCCGTCAAGCCGGCCGCAGATGAAAAGAAAACGCTGGAGGAGCAGGTCGAACCGGCCGCGCCCGACGCAGCAAAGCCCGGGGCGAAAGAACCCAAGGCCAAGCGCCATCATCTTGTCCACATCGACCGGGGCGACCGATTCAATCGTAGCTCGGACAACGAGCGTGTAAGCTTTTTTCAGGACAGCAAACTGGCGGAGGGGGAGAGTGCTGACGCGGTGGTTTCGATCTTCGGTTCATCCACTTCGGCCGGCGAGGTGCGGGATGCCGTGGTTTCAGTCATCGGTTCATCCACCTCATCGGGCAATGTCGGTGATGCGGTCGTCTCGGTCATCGGCAACACACGGGTGACGGGCGGCACCGTGGGCGATACCGCGGTGGCGGTGCTCGGCAGCAATTACGTCAACTGCCATGTCAAAGGTCAGGTTGTCGCTGTGCTGGGCAACGTCGAGCTCGGGCCCGAAGCCGTCGTCGACGGGGAGATCGTCTGCATTGGCGGGGAGGTCAAACGCGATGCGAAGGCGGTTGTGCATGGCAATGTGCAGAACATCGCCATCGGCGGCCACCATTTCAATTTCGACGGACTGCAAGCATGGTTCTCGCAGTGCCTGCTCTACGCGCGACCGCTGGCTTTTGGCGAGCACCTGCTGTGGGCGTGGTGCATTGCCCTGGCATTTTTGACGCTCTATGCCTTCATCGCCCTGGTGGCGCCGGCCGGAGTGACAAAGTGCGTGCAGACGCTCGAGGAGCAGCCCGGCTATTCAATTCTTTCCGGTGTGCTTACGCTGCTGCTGACTCCCGTGGCCTACCTGTTGCTCGTGCTGACGCTGGCCATTGGCATCGGGTTTGCGCTGATCCCGCTGTTTTCGATGGGATTGTTTTTCGCCGGTATCTTCGGAAAAGTGGTCATGCTGGCCTGGCTCGGCCGGCGCTTCACCTTCATATTTAGCGACGGCCCGCGGAAGTATCCGGTGTTGGCCGTGCTCATCGGCGGGATGATCGTGCTGCTGCTCTACACCGTGCCGATCCTCGGGTTCGTCGTCTACAAGCTGCTTGGCATCCTCGGGCTCGGTGTCGTGGTGTACACGCTGGTGCTCTTGTCCAAGAGCACCAAGAAGGCGGCGGTTGCGGCGGCGGCCGCGGCGGCACCAGCCACTCCGCCGGTCATCGGCGACGCGAGCGGAGCCGTTCCGGTTCCCCCGGTGCCGTCATTGCCGGCCGTCATTTCGGCCGCCACGCTGCCGCGCGCCGGTTTCTGGCGCCGGATCGCCGCGACGCTGCTCGACTTCATCATGTTTGCCATCGTCTTTGGCATGCTCAAGAGCGTGTTCCATTGGATCAACGGCGGTGGGATGCCGCTGTGGTTTGCCGTCTATAACGTGGTCATGTGGGCGGCCAAGGGCACGACCATTGGCGGCATCATTTGTGGTCTCAAGGTTGTGCGGCTGGATGACCGCCCGATTGACTGGGGCGTGGCCATTGTCCGCGGCCTGAGTGCATTTCTTTCGCTGGCCGTGGCGGGCCTCGGCTTCATCTGGGTGGCCTTCGACGACGAAAAGCAGTCGTGGCACGACAAGATCGCCGGTACCACCATCGTCAAGGTACCGAAAGGCACGCCGCTATTGTAGGCAAATTGCCGGACCACGGCGATCGGCGTTCAGGCCAATTTTCTGGCTGACAGCTGACCACCGGGTGCTGATAGCTTTTGCCCATGGCAAAACCAATTGTCGGGATCATTATGGGCAGCACGTCTGACTGGGAGACGATGCAGCATTGCGCACAGACGCTCGACCAGCTCGGCATCACTTATGACAAGCGGGTGATCAGTGCCCATCGCACACCACAGCTCGCGTTTGAGTGGTGCTCGGGAGCCGCGGTCCGCGGATTGAAGGTCGTGATCGCGGCTGCGGGTGGCGCGGCGCATCTCGCCGGGGTGGCCGCAGCCCTCACGCCGCTGCCGGTGCTGGGCGTGCCGATGGAGTCGGCTTCCCTCAAGGGGCTCGATTCGCTGCTTTCCATGGTTCAAATGCCCGGGGGTGTGCCGGTGGCGACCTTTGCGATTGGCAAGCCCGGGGCGATCAATGCGGCCTTGTTTGCCGCCGCAGTTCTCGCCCTTGGCGACGACGGGATCAAAAGGGCGGTGGACGATTACCGCGCGGCGCAGTCGAAAAAGGTGGCCGAGGCAAAACTGCCCTGAGTCGCCGATGGCGGGGCCGGAACGGGAGATCGTTTTCGAGCCAATCCTAACCGGCGGACAGACTGAAGAAGGCGTGTTCGCCAGGATAATCGCGCACGGGATGGCGGCCAAGGTCCCGGGCGGTTGACATGAGCCCGAGCGACTTCGCGGCGGCTTCGCTGATGACACACGCGGAGCCGAGACCCTTGGTGGATTTCTCGATGCGGAAAAGGAAGATGACGTCCGAGCCGGTGAGCGACTCACCCTGCAGGCCGCCGCTGATGCGGATCCTGGCGTGATGCAGGATAAGCCGGAACGGCCGCGGGCTCACCGTCTGAAGGCGGACCAACTCATGGACGGCGGCGGACACTTTTTCCACCGGGTGGCGGTCCTCCCTCCAGTAGGCAAAGACGGCATCTCCAAGGTAGGCATTGATGGTGCCACCGGAGCGAATGAGGACGGGACGGATCAATTCGAGCCAGCGTTTGAAATCGGCAGTGGCGGCTTCCGCGCCGACATTGTGGGTGTGGCTGGTGTGACCGATCAGGTCCAGAAGCAGGAGCCAGCAGTTTCCGGAGTGAATCTGGACTGAGGTCGCGCCGGAATCGGCGACCTGGCCTGGTGCTTGCTGGCAACGATAGGTGACGGCCACGTCACCCAGTTCAATCTTGTCGCCGTCGCGAAGCGGTACGACCTGCTCCAGGCGGAGGCCGTTGACGTAGGTACCGTTGGTGCTGCGGAGATCGGCGAGCAGGTACCCGCCACCTGGGCCGGGTTGGAGCATCGCGTGACTGCGGGACAAGCCGGGTACATCAAGGACCAAGGTGCAAGTGGCGCCGCGACCGACGGTGCAGGTGTTCTTGTCCAGCCAGTGCATCCGGCCATCGGCCAGTTCCAGCCAGGCTTGGGAAAGGGGATCGTCCATGCCGCGCAGTTCTTACTTCAGGCGGAGGCGCCAGAGGTTGTAGGCACCGCCACGATTGGAGAGAAAGTAGATGATATTGGGATCGGTGGGGGACCAGGCGGGCAGAATGTCGTCGGAACCGTTGCTGGTCAGCTGTCGGATCTGGGTGCCGTCGGCGTTCATCACATAGATGTTGTTGTTGTGGCGGCCCTGGTCGTCGACATCGCGGTCGGAGACAAAAAGGATGCGGACGGGACTGGCAAAACTGGCGACCGGATTGAAACAGTTGGCGGCCAGGAACGATTCATCGGACACCAGGTTGGTCTCGAGCCGGCCGTCCGGATCCACGGAAAATATCTGGCGCCGGTGGCTGGATTCATCGCTCCGGGTGAAATATATCTTGGTCAGTTCCCGATGGCTGACTTCGTCGGCGTAGATCTGGAATTGGGTGGGCAGGGCCCCGTCGAATTTCACCGTGCTGAGTTGCGGCCGGGCGAGCGGGTAGTTGGGCTCGACGGAGAGATAGACCACCTCCCGGTTGCTGTCCGTATAAGTGGGGTCGTAATTAAAGCGCTGGTCGTTGGTGATGCGGGAGACACCGCCGGCCGTGCGGTTGTCGGCAAAATTGACGCGGAAGATGTCGGGCTTGGAGAGGTCACCGCGGTTGGATTGGAAAACGAGAATATTGTTGGTGTCGGGGGCGATGACCGGATTGGCGTCAAAGTACCGCTTGTTGCTGTCGACCAACCGGGCGATGCCACCGCCATCGTCCTCAACGCGTTTGAGGAAAAGGCCGGAGTAATACCGGCCGGATTCGTCCTGCGACGTGATGGAGAAGATCGCAGACTCGCCGTCGGGGGTGATGGCGTAGGAGTTGAGCGCCTGCAACGGCGCCGTGGGATTCTGGTCGCGCCGGGTGAAACGGGTGACCCGGGAAAGACTGGCGATTTCGGCGATGCGTTCGCCGGTTTCGAGGGTGGCGACATGAGGGGTTTGGTTGACGACCATCTTGGCGCCGGTGGCGGTTACCTCGATCGCCGGAGCGTAAAGCGCCACGGGAAGCTCAGTGACGACCTTGAGCGAAAGGGAGACAAAGTTCGGCAGATCGGTCGTGAGGGTAGCCTGGGCGGGTTGATAGATTGTGGGGATTTCGGCCCGGAGAATGAAGGTCGGCCAGGGTTTGGTCTTGTCGGCGCGACTGAATACCACGGGGACTTTCTGCGGTGCCGGCCCCAGTTCCCGGTTCTCGAGTGTGAGGGTGGCCTGGATGGGTGCGCCGTCACTCGCCTTGGTTTCGACGCTGAAGGTGCGTTCCAGGCGGAGCTGACTGAGGGCGATCGGAGCGGGCGCGGGGCTTTCGTAGGCCACTCTGAGAGTTTCACCCTGGTAATCGGTTTTGCTCAGTCCGACGACCAGCGGTTTCCATGGGGAGGACTTCGTCTCGCGGTAGAACGTGGCCGGCTTGGTCAGCGGAGTGACGCCAGCCGGTTGTCCGTCAAACGTGACCGAAGCACCATCGGGATTCGACTTGATGGTCACCTCCTTCTCCAACTGCAGCGGTTCAAGCGTGACGGAGATTTCCTTGAGTTTTTGCTTGGTAAAATACTCGACGTTCTCGGTTTGAAAGCCGGATTTTTCGACAATAAAGGTATAACCTTCGTCGCGTTTCCTCAATTCGACCATCGCGGGGGCGGGGAGGCGCTGGCCGTTGTCAAGGGTGACGGTGGCCCCGGCGGGTGAGACGTTGATCTTAAGCGTCACGCTTCCTCTGGTGGTGGATACCGCCAGAGTCAGGACGAGAATCGCGGTGAGGAGGCAGAGTGTGCGGGACATGGTGTCCACAGCCAAGCGGCGGATTGGAATGACGGCAACACGACATTTTCCTTTCTGTCTGGCGTCAGAACGGGCGATTGGTTGTATGGCGCGCTGTTCACCCATGGATCCCGCACCGGAAAAAACCGTCTTTGTCCCGCGTTCCGGGGTGAAAAGTGATCTGTTTCAAGCCGGCGATGTGGTGGGGCAATACTGTGTGAAAAAGGTCTTGGGCGCGGGCGGCATGGGCGTCGTTTATCTGGTGGAGCACACGGCGTTGAAGAAGAATTTCGCCCTGAAGGCCCTGCCGGCGGTGCTGGCGCAGGAAAAGTCATTTGTGGAGCGGTTCAAGCGCGAGGCCACGATGCTGGCCCGCCTCAAGCACGCCCATATCGTGAACGTGACCGATTTCGGCGAGAGCCAGGGTAAACTTTACCTGGTGTTGGAATATGTGGACGGCGGTTCTTTTGAGGAGTGGTTCGAAAAGAACCGCAAGGCCGGCGGCGGCGCGCCTCCGGGGGACGTCCTGCGCCTGATCGAGCAGGTATTGGAGGGGCTGGCGCACGCCCATCAGGCCGGCATCGTTCACCGTGACCTGAAGCCAGCCAACGTGTTGCTCGAAAAGACGGGCGAAGCGAAAATTTCTGACTTCGGACTGGCCCGCGCGGTGGCCGATGAGGAATATCGGCGCACGGGCGGCACGGCGTCGCCGTTCCAGGGCGACAGTGTGACCACCACCGGGACAATGGTTGGCACCATCGACTTCATGTCGCCCGAAGCGCGGAATATGCGGCCGTCCGACTTGCGGTCGGACATCTATGCGCTCGGGGTCATCGCTTATTACCTTCTGACCGGCCGGAAGCCGAGCGGCATCGCCAAACCCGCCACCCAACTCGTACCCGGTCTTGACCCGCGATGGGACAAGTTCATCGGTACCTGCCTTGCGGAGGACCCGGCCCATCGCTACCAGACCTCGAATGAGGCGCTTGAGGCGCTGCGGCTGATGCGCAAGTCGGGCGGCTCGAAACGGTGGCTGGTCCCCGCGGTATTGACGGTCACGGTGGCTGCCGGCGTCGCTATTTGGCTGTGGCCGCGGTCCGTCGTTCCAGCCGCGGTCCCACCGACGAAACCGGGTGTGGCAATGTCCGGCTCTCAGCCGCCGGCCGAAGCGACCAAACCGCAATCGGAGTCGGTCAAGCTCCCGCCTGAGGCCGCAGCCAATCGAAAGTTCATGCTATTTGGACTGCCCGCGGGTGCGGTGGTGGTTTATCGCGAGCGTAATCACCCGGTGGGCCCGGCCGGCCGGGTACGTCTTGAGCTGCGACCCGGGCCGCAGGTCGTGAGGGTCAGTGCACCCGGTTACCTTGATTGGGAGGGCGAAATCGGCGCCAACGACAAGGAAACCGAGGGCACGGTCCCGCTGGAGCAGGTACCGCCGCACACGGTTCATTTTTCCGGGTTGCCCGCGCAGGCCCAACTCACGGTCGGTGGCCAGACCGTGACGGCCGATGCCAACGGCGCGGCGGTGGTGGAGTTGCGGCCGGGCAGCCTGACGCTGAACGCGAGCGCGCCAAAGTATCAGCCTTTGGAAATGGCGGTGGAGATCCAGCAGTCCACCGAGAATTTTTCGATTGAAATGAAGAAACTCCCACCGCCCCCCGAGGTGCTGGTGAAATTGTCGAATAGAGCTGAACTGAAATTCAAGTGGGTGCCACCGGGTGATTTTTATCTCGGTTCACCGCCGGACGAGCACGGCCGACAGCAGTCGGATCTTCCGCGCGCGAAGACCGAAATCCCCAAGGGCTTCTACATGGCGGAAACGGAGATGACCCAGCGGCAGCATCGCGCCCTCACGGGCCGGAACCCCAGTTCCAGCCGGGCGATGGGCGATGTAACGCGACCGGTTGAACAGGTGGGTTGGAGGGATATCACTGGCCCCAGCGGTGCAATCGAGAAACTCAACGATGTCCTGCGACGCCTTGGGTTGCCGTACAAGGCCGACCTGCCCACCGAGATAGAATGGGAGTACGCATGTCGCGCCGGCACGGAGTCAGCCTTCAACGACGGCAGTCAGCTGACCAATGAACGGGACGACCCCGCGCTCGATGCGCTCGCTTATTATTCCCGAGGCGGGTTGCGTGAAGCTCCATCGCCGGTGGGCAAATTCAAGCCGAACAATTGGGGTCTCTATGACATGCACGGCAATGTTGCGGAATGGACCTACGGTGTACGGGGTGCGCGTGATCCGGTAGTCCGCGGCGGCAACTGGAAACTCGGCCCGGTTCATTGCCGTTCGGCGTCGCGGGTCGAGCTAAACCGGGACACTCGGCCAAACGACACGATGGGCTACCGGCTGGTGCTGCGACCGACGGAAGAATAGTCGGCCGATCAACCGGCATCAAACCCGCCGCCAAGGAAGCGATCGCCGCCGGCGATTGGCGTGGCTGTTGGTGTCATCTGTTCAGGCCACCTTTGACCATGACGAAACTCCACGGGCGATCGGCTGATACCTTCAAGGCTTAAGAATTTACCCGGGGTGGACGGGGTCCTCGCTTTCGGTACCGGGGAAACCCTCAGTCTGACTTCGAAACTGCGACTTAAATGGCGAAGAAGGGCGCCGCGTCCAAGAGTTGCCGGCCGCCTGACAGTCTTGGAATCGGCGGTCCGACCGGCTAGTTGGACGTCCCTTTCACAGATGAGTCTGGCAGCTTTGCCTGGGAGTTCGGCAGGGCAGATGCCCCGCCCAGATATTTGGCCAGGAACTGCTCCATTTTGGCGTAGAACTGGATGCGATTGGACTCGTTGCGGAAGCCGTGACCCTCGTTTCCCTCAATTAGAATTTCGTAGGTCTTGCCATACTCCTTCAGTTTTGGCTCGAGGTGCTTCCAATGCTTGATGTCGACCCTGGCATCATTGAATCCGTAGGCATTAAGCAGCGGCACGCGAATGCGATCGACGAAGTTGATTGGGGAATGCGAATAGAGATAATCCTTGTCGTTACCGAGGAATTGCTTGTCAAAGATCTCCAGGGACTCGGCTCCACTGACGTTGTGTTCGTTGACGAGGAGCTGCAAATCCGACGGGCCGACGTAATTGATTCCGCAGCAGTAAAGCTCAGGCGTAAATACGAGGCCGGCCAGCGTGGCATAACCGCCGTAACTGCCGCCGTAAATGGCGATGTGACTCTGGTCGGCGATGCCCTGGTCAATGGCCCACTTCACCCCATCGGTGAGGTCATTCTGCATTTTTCCACCCCATTCCCGATGACCGGCATTTTCGAATCTTTTGCCGTAACCACCCGAGCCGCGATAGTTGATCTGCAAGACGGCATAGCCCCGGCTGGCGAGGAACTGCACTTCGCTGTTGAAGCCCCAGTAATCGCGGATGCCGAAGGGTCCGCCATGGGGATTGATGATAAGCGGAACGCGCCGGCCCTCGGAGCCGGCCGGCCGGGTGAGGTAGCCATGAATGGTCAGGCCATCACGCGACTGATACGAAATGGGCTCCATCGGCCGCATCAGGGCCGGATCAATCCGACGGTTGACCCTGCCGATCGGACCCAGACGACCGTGCGCAAGGTCCAACACATAATAGGTGCCGGGATCCCGGTCGCTGACCGCAGCGATTACAAATGTCTTTTCGTCCTGCGACGAGCTCACGACGACATTTTCTGTCGTGGGCAAGGCATGATCGATCAGCTGCTGCAATCTCTCCCTCCCGGCGTCGAAGAATTTGTCGTGCCTTTTGTCCGTGACGTAACTGACGCCATAAAATCTGGAGCGATCCCAAGACGTAAGAACATCTTCAATCTCGCCGTCCGGGGAATGAAATATCGGGGGGCTCAACTCACGCGTACGGACATTGAAGGTATGCAACGTTTGTGTGTCCGAATGCTCCGTGCTGACCAAGTAGAGGGTTTCATTATCGCCGGCGAAGAAGAGGAATTCCCACGCGGGCTCGCCAGCGGGAAACTCGGCAACCTTGACGTAATTGCCAGCCGGATCCGGCCGGACTTCATAAATCATATTCTTGCCCACGATCCGGCGCCGGGCGCGCAGCACCCCGTTGTTGTCGGCAATGTTACTACTATCAATGAAGCTGACGGATTCGTTTACCGCGGGAGGTGGATTGTAGCTGGGCGCGATCGCGCGATCTCCCGTGCGGATGTTGACCAAGAAAACACCGACGGTGGTGCTCCCGGGTTGTTGGATGCCAAAAGCCAGCACATGCAGCGGGTCGAATTTCAGTTCATCGATGATGCTCAGATAATCATTTTTCCGGTCCAGGGGGCGCTCGAGGTAGGCGGCGCTTAAGGGAATGACCCGGCGTTTTTCCCCAAGTTTCCGGGTCGCAACCGGAACGGAACGCCAGGCCGGCGACTCATTGCCCCCGATATCTCCGCTGTAAATGATGTAATCGTTACCCTTCCAGTAAAACTGCTTGATATTCTCGTCCTGGGCCGATGCGAAAGGTTCCGGCGGCTTGCCGGTGGTGAGGTCCATCAAGGCAATTCCGACTTTTCCCCAGCCAAGCGTGGTGAGGAAAGCCAGATAGTGACCGTCGGGGGACAACCGTGCTGAACGCATCTCCGGCTCGGCAAAAAAATCCTCCACCGTCGGTAAAGTCGCAGTTGCGGCGCACCAGCCAAGCGGGGCAATGAGAAAAGCCCACGAACAGATCAGACGATGAAATTGTGAAACTCGGGTACTTGAGGGAGTGCGCATGGTGAGATAAGGCCTCGGAAGACGTCCGGGATCAAATTCACCCAAAAAAGGTTGGCGGCGAACGCAATGCCAGATTTTTGCCGCCAAGCTTTTCCGCGGTGGCTCAAATCGATTATCGCAATAATATTTCCTTTATCAATAAAGACCGGCCGGAAAAGAAGCATAGCCGCGCCTAGATCGATAATTTTAAGTAGGTTAGCCTTTCCACGAGAGGATGCTCTTGGTGTGCCGTTTGTGTTTATTTGTTTTCATTAGTTTCGGGAACAAACCTCATACGCAGACGGTGCTTAGAGAAAGTTATTGAATCTGGGCGCGGAAAATGCACGTTGTGTCATAAGAAATTAGCCGGTCATCGGTGGTTTCCTACCAACACAACACACCTAGAACTATGAACAATAGCTCCGTAAGTTATCTACGGAAGCCTTTGGCGCTGCTTGGCGTCGGGCTTTCTTTTATCGCGGTAAATGCCGCTTTTGGCCAGTCGGCCGCCCCAGCGGCTGCTCCCACCGCCGACGACACGATGAAGCTGGACAAGCTGGTTGTAACGGGCTCCTACATCCCGGCGGCCGCCGACGAAGCCAAGGCGCTCCCGGTCCAGGTGATCGACAGCCAGGCGATCCAGCTCACCGGTGTGAACACGAATGTCTTGGACTTGCTGCGCAAAATGGTCCCGCAGATCCAAGGCGCGAACAATATTGGCGTGGAAAATGCCAATATCTCGGGCGGATCGACGAATGGCGGCTCACAGGTCTCCCTGCGCAACATTGATACCCTCGTTTTGATCAATGGCATGCGCGTCGCCGCGTCCGCCGTTGCGGCTGGCGGTGAGTCCGGCGGGGGCGGTCAGTTTGTCGACCTTAACATTGTCCCGATCTCCGCAGTCGACCGGATTGAGATCCTGACGGACGGCGCGTCCGCCATTTACGGTACGGATGCCGTCTCCGGCGTTATCAATATCATCTTGAAGAAGGATTTTCAGGGCGCGGAAGTCGACTTCCATTATACTGCGGCCCCGAAGGATACGGGCGGCTATTGGCGCCAGCGTTCGCTTTCTATCATCGGTGGTGCGGCAGATGCGAAGACCCACCTGATGTTTTCTGCGGAATGGACCAAAGCCCAGCCGCTTTGGGAGCGCGATACGGCCTATGACAATCCCTATTACGGCACCGCTTCCTATCCCGGCATCGTTAGCGACTCGGCGGGTAATTTTTACAACCTGAAGCCGGGCTTGAACACACCGACGGGCATGACGCCGACCTCCATGGCCAACTTGGTTGCCTCCGGTGTTTATGTGGTGAACAACGATGTCGCCTCGGGCTTCAATCTATCGGGGAAACCCACCGTGGTTAATGCAGTCGACAAGCGGATCGCCACTTTCTCGGGTAGCCATGTAATCACTGATCAGATCACGATGAATGGCGACTTTCTCTACGCCTACACCCACACAAACTATCAGTTGAATCCCCAACCGGTCACGGCACCGAACACCCGGCTCATTGGATATGGAGTTTCGCCGATCACCGATACGAATCTCACGATCCGTAACCGCTTCGTCGACGGTCCGAATCGTATCTATGATAATTCGAGCCAATTCTATCGGGCCACCGCTGGATTTGAGGGCAAGGTGAACGAGTTCTTCAACTGGAACGTTTACGCCAACTACAACGTTTCCTACCAGACGGCATTGGGCGAAAATCAGATTCTAAACTCGGCGCTTTTGGCCGGAACTCAGGCCGGACTCATCGACCTGTTTGCCATCAAACAGGACCCGACGAAGCTGGCCACGGCGAATATCTTCGGCACCTCGGTCGCCGATTACACGAGCCAGTTGTACACCTTCAACGGGCTGGCCAGCGGCAAGGTTTGGGAACTGCCCGCGGGCGATATTCAATATGCGGCCGGCGTCGAGTACCGCAAAGAGACCCTGAAAGCACTGGCTGACTACAACAGCATCATTCCTCCTGGTGCGACCTCGTCACTGTGGAACAACGGTACGTCGCTCAGTCCGTTCGACAACAAACGCGATGTGAAGAGCGAGTTTGCGGAAGTGAAAGTGCCGCTGACCAGTGCGAAGCAGGCCATCCCCGGTCTGTACCTCCTCTCGCTTGATGGCGCTGTTCGTCACGAAGCCTACAGCGATGGCAACTCGACCACCGTGCCGAAGGTTTCTTTGCGCTACCTTCCCTTCAACACCGATTTCGCCCTCCGCGCGACGTTCGCCAAGTCCTTTACCGCTCCGACGCTGTATGACCTTTACGGTCCGTCTGCCTCGGGGTACACCATCGGTCTCGGCGGTGTTAACGCCTACAACACATCTGGTGTTGCCACCGGGGCGAAGTTCGCGCCCTTGCAGGGCTACCAGCTCAATGGTTTCAATCCCTTCCTGAAGCCGTCGACCGCGAAGAGCACGACCATTGGCGCCATCTACTCGCCCAAGGCGATCAAGGGTTTCGAGGTCACCCTCGATTATTACAATATCAAGCAGGACGACCTGATTGGATCGCCCGGCGGTACCACCACGATGGTGCAGTCGGTCGAAGCATTGGGCGCGGCCTCACCGTTCACGCAATTCGTCACCCTGAACAACTTTGCCACATTGGGTGGCACGCACGTGACGACGCCGGGGCAGCTTTCGACGAACCCGACGAACATCTATGTGCTGCAAAATCTGGTCAACATTGCGTCCCAGAAACAGCACGGCTTTGACCTCAACGTCAAATACACGCTCCCGTGGGAAACCTACGGCCGCTTCGTCGTAAACTCGGAATGGTCGATCCTGCAGTCGTTCTTCCTTAAGTCGGGCCCGACCGATCCCGGTACTGAGTACTCTGGATATGACGACTACGGCACGCTGGCGAAGGTCCGCTCATATACCACGGTGGACTGGGATTACATGGGTTATGGCGGCACACTGGGGTACACCCACATCAATGGCGTCGCCAACTACTCGGGCGACTCGATCAGTGCCTATAACACCTTCGATATCCAGTTCCGGTTCAACCTCGAGAAGATTGATTCGCGTCTCCGTGGTGTCAGCTTTGACGTTGGTATCAACAACTTCACCAATCGCATGCCGCCGCTCGATCGGACCAATTATGCCAGCCCGCCGTTTGATGCCAGTGCCTACAGCTTCTTCGGCCGGATGTACTACATGGACCTCAAGGTCAAATTCTGATCTGGTTTAAAAAGTTCCTCTCCAAACGCCCTTCTTTTGAAGGGCGTTTTTTTTGGGTGGCGGCGATTAGAACGAGACTTTGGGACGGCAGTATTCGATCGCAGGGGGAGGACGCTTGAAGAGAGCCCAAGATTTTTGCTTGGTTTACTGAGTTGCGTTTGACTCCAGCCAACGGGGATAAAATGGCATTGCGAGAGGAGTTGCTTGATTCTTAGCTTAAAGCCGTGAACCGCCTCATTTTTGCAGGATTGATCTCCTTGGTCTCAATCATACGTCTGCCTGCTGAAGAAGGCTTTCTTGAGGCAGTAAAGCCGGGTGACTTTGAGGCCGCGGGACTTGGCAAGCTGTCACCAGCAGAGCGCGACCGGCTTAACGCGTTGGTTGAAGCCTATAAAAACCATGCCTTGGTCGCGGCGAAAGACACGATAAGTGGGACGAAAGGTTCAACAGAAGCGACAGGACCCGTGTCCGCGCCATCTGTGGCCGAGGTGCCGGAAGCGAAGGCCAAGCCAAGCAAGGGCGGTCCCGGTTTGTTCGCGAAGGCGAAGGTCATGCTCATGCCAGGCACCCAAGTGGAATATGCCACGATCAAGAGCACGATTCCCGGAAAGTTTCGCGGCTGGGGCGGAAATACCGTGTTTACGCTGTCAAACGGACAGGTCTGGCAGGTGGCCAACGGTGACAGTTATTTCACCCCGCCGGTGGAAGATGTCGAAGTGGAGATAATCCCCTCGAAACTGGGCGGATACTGGATGAGATTTCCGACGCTTTCCACCCGGGTCCGGGTGAAGTTGTTGATGGATAAATAGGGGCCATGATCAATAGAAGTTGACGGGCTAGTGTCACGGAGTGCGCCAGTCCGGGCTGTAAGCCGTCATTGTCGGTCCCGGTCCCTCGTCGAAGTCCGGAAAGCCACGCGTCGGGGCGCGCCGGCCAAGCTTGATCATCCTACGGAAATCGCCACTTGCGCGCTTGGTTTCAACCCCGTTGGTCAGCAACACATGGCTGATGGCAATCTGTCCGACCCCGCCCGCCACAATGCGCAGGTTGTCCGCCAGCGAGGAAACCGGTACGGTGAACTCCCGTTTGATCTTGGTCCGGGGTCGCGCGGCGTACGCCCGAAACTCAATGGTGAACCGGCTCGCAAGTTCGAACCACTTTCCGTCCGGACCTTGCTGCTCCACCGCGACCTTTTGCACGGCGGGCGCAAAATTGTGCACCATGAACTGCAGTTGCCAGGCACCGCAAACCGGCGTCGCCAGCGATATTAGCTCCGGTTGCTTGGCCGCGTCCTTCAGCCAGTCCCGCCAACCCACCAGTCGTCTTTCGTCAGCTTCCAGCTGCCGTTCGTTCTGCCCTAGAACCTGCCTGTCGCGCGTCCGCATCCGCATTGCCCGCGCAGCGACGCGACCGGATTTGATTGCCTGGGCAAACTCGCCCGCCCGCGCAGCGGCAATGGCAATAAGATCGATGACGGCGACCGTGTCGCCTTTGGCCAACAACCGACGCCATCGCAATACATCCTGTGCCGCTTGACGCACAAAGACATCGCGTCGCGCCAGATAGTGCCTGAACGCCAGGCTGATCTTTATGGCAGCGTGCCATTTTTCGCGCCGGGCGCGGGCATATTCGCGGCCAAAGAACCGCTCCGCCGTTTGCAGAGGCTTCACGCTTTCATTGCCGCCAAAAACATCCCAGCGATCATTGATTTGCCAGCGAGCGTAGCCCGAATAGGCGTGTTCGTCACCAGCGAGGAGTGACCGCGCAATCACCCGGGAGTTCTTCGATTTAAAGAGCCGTGCCAGCCCTTGGGCCAGCATGGCCGTGGCGTCGTCCGCTGCGGGTTCGAGCCAGAGACTGGCAGCGGCAGCGTCGACCACCGTGGTGGTCTCGAGTGCCAGCCGGTAGGCCTCCCATGAGGTGAGCAGGATCCCGTTGGCTTTGACCGCGATGCATCGCCGCCACCACGAACGGATATTGCCGAGCCGGTCGCCAAACACGGGCAGCGGTTCGTGACGGAAAGCGCCGTTCATCGGGCAACCATAATAGGCGATGCCCTGCCGTTTGAGTGCGGGGGCGAGGTCCCGCTCGGCAAAATTAAAAAATTCCACCCGGGGTTTCTTGGCGAAAGGGTAATAGTACCAGTCGTAGGCGATAATGCCCGTCGGCAGTAGCGGGATGGCCTCGGGGATGAAATACAGCATATCAGCCCAGAAGCCCAGTTGCAGGCCCAGTTTTCCTGCCAGGGCGTGCAATCGGTTCACGTGGCCTGCAAAATGCGCCGCCAATCCGGAGCGGGCGATTTCCTCGCGACAGCGCGGGCATTTCCCGAGGTGAAACGATTCATCCAGGCCGACGTGCACCTTTCCGGCAGTGCAATACGGCGCGATGTCGCGCAACAATTTGTCTGCCAATTCGCTCGTACGGGGATGCAGCGGGCAAAGCTGGCCGCGTTCAAGCGCCTTGCCGTGTTCGTCACGCAATTCGTTCAAATCACGCCAATCCGGGTGTTTGATGAGGTATTGCGTGTGGCCGAGGAGGTTGATGATCGGCACGACCCGGATGCCATTTTGCGCGGCGGTCAGCACCAACTCACCGAAGCCCTCGAAGGAGTATGCGTCCTCGCGCCCGACGCCGGGCAGGCTGGGGTAGTGCGCCGCGTCCTCCAGGTGCAGGTATAACTCCTGGTAACCCCACGCGGCGTAGCGGGGCAGCAGCGACTTCAGAAAGTCCAGCCGCTCAACCTGCCGGGCCAGATCCCACTGAAATGCGCGAATCATCTTGGGAGTTCCGCGCGCGGGTTGGCTTCAACCGCGTCTCTGCTGGATAAGCTGCTCGAGCTTGACGATATCAGCGGCAAAAACCCGGATGCCCTCGGCCGTCTTTTCCGTCGCCATGGCGTTTTCGTTGAACGCAAACCGGAAGCCTTTTTCGTCGAACGTCACCCTCTTGAGATCGGCCGCGCCGGCCTTGGTTGGATCAAGTTTCCGCACCAGCGGTTCAGTGCTGGCCTTGAGCTCACCCAGCAGCTGCGGGCTGATGGTGAGCAGGTCGCAACCGGCAAGCTCGGTGATCTCGCCCTTGTTCCGGAAGGAAGCACCCATGATCTCGGTCTGGTGGCCGAATTTCTTGTAGTACGTGTAGATTTGAGTAACCGAAACGACGCCGGGGTCTTCAGCCGCCGGATAATCCCGGCCGGTGCTTTTCTTGTACCAGTCGAGGATGCGACCGACGAAGGGCGAAATGAGCCGGACGTTTGCATCGGCGCAGGCCGCCGCCTGGGCGAAGGAAAAAAGCAGGGTCAGGTTGCAGTTGATCTTCTCCTTTTGCAGCAGCTCGGCGGCTTTGATGCCTTCCCACGTGGAGGCGAGCTTGATGAGGATCCGCGAACGGGGAATGCCGGCTTTTTCATAAAGCCCGATGATATCCCGGGCCTTGGCTATGGAACCATCGCGATCAAACGACAGCCGGGCATCCACTTCGGTTGAGACGCGGCCCGGGACAATCTTCAGGATTTCCTGGCCAAATAGCACCAGCAACTGGTCGATTACCCTTCCGACGGTGGCAGTCGCTCCCGCGTCCTTCACCGCCTTGTCGATCAGGTACGAATAGGCGGGCAATCCCGCGGCCTTGAGAATCAAGCTGGGGTTGGTGGTGGCGTCCTGTGGCGCGTATTCCTTCATGCCGGCGAAATCGCCGGTGTCGGCCACGACCTTGGTGAATTGTTTGAGTTGGTCGAGTTGCGTGGGAGTGCTCATGTCTTGATGATTTGCCGGGAGGTTAAAAGGGGCGGGTGGGCTCGCAAATAGTTTTTCATCCACGCAATGCCGCTCGCTTCGTCGGCAAAGGCGCCATCGAGCTGCGACTCGAAGGCGGCACCAAGCGCCTGCTTGAATTGGGGCCCGGGCTGGAAACCAAGCGCGACCAGGTGGCGGCCCAGCACGATGGGCTTGGGCGCAGCATGCTCGAGCGCCAGCCGGTGCGCAGCGGCGCGCAGCTGGTTGAGGCGCCGGACAGTTTCCTGCGGCACCAGCGGCGGACGGCCGAGATGGTCCGATTCCATGACGGCAAGAAGTTCGTCAAGGGTGGCAGGGACGATTTTTCGCGCGAGCCGGCGGACGGTGGTATCGCGAAACGCCGGCGGCTGATCGTGGTGCAGGAGATGGTTCATTACCAACGGTCGCACCCGATCGATCACGTCCAATGGAGCCCCGATGCGCTGCAGAAAGCTTTCGGCCAACGGCCCGCCGGCGGCCTCGTGTTCGGGGCTGACCCAGCGCAGCTTTCCCCGGCGTTGTGCCTGCACGGTGGTGGTGGCCTTTCCGAAATCGTGGGCCAGCACGCTAAAGGATAGAGCCCGTCGCGTGGCCGGCGCTCCGTTACGCCAGGAAGCCAGACCAACCAACGCGTCTAGACAGTGGTTCGTGTGGGTAAGCACGTCGCCTTCGGGGTGCCACTCTGGCTCCTGCGGCACGCCATCAATGGCCGCGAGTTCGGGGAAATGTTTCAACCAGTCGGATTGCTTCAGCACCACCAAGCCAAGCGACGGCCTTTCAGCCTTCACCGCCCATTTGTCCCATTCGCCCCACACGCGCTCGACGGGCAATTCGCGGTAACTGTCGCTGATGGACCGGCCCAGCGCGGCGGTTTCCGGCGCCAAGGTTAACTTGAATCGTGCGGCCAGCTGAAAGCCACGCAGAACCCGCAGCGGGTCTTCGGCAAAGGCCGGGCTGGTATGGCGTAGAATCCCGTTCTTCAGGTCGCCGGCGCCCCCGTGGAAATCAAGCAGCCGCGCTTCGAACGGATCGTATGCGATGGCATTGATGGTGAAGTCGCGCCGCGCCGCCGCCGCCGCTTCAGTCAGGGCTGGATCCGGCGCGATGACAAAACCGCGATGACCCGCGCCGGATTTTGATTCACGCCGCGGCAGGCTGAAATCGTATTCCCGTTCCTCCAAGCGGACCTTGAGGACACCAAAGCTGCGTCCGACCAGGTCGGTCGGGCCAAAAGCGGCGAGCGAACGACCCATCGTCTCGAAATCGAGACCGAAAACCTCGATATCGAAATCCTTGGGCTCGGTCCCGAGCAGCCAGTCGCGCACACAGCCGCCCACCAGGTGGGGCCGGCCTCCCGCAATGCGGAGAGCGGACAGAGCGGCGAGCAATGGCGGCGGGAGCTTCATTCCTTGGGTGACTGGATGGCGTTCCAGGCGATTAGCAACCACCCCGTCAGCAGGGCGAGACCGCCCAGCGGTGTGACCGGTCCAAGAAAAACCGGTCCCCCGAGGGCCAGCCAGTAGAGCGAACCGGAAAAAAGCGGAATTCCCGCGATCCAGCACCGCGCGACCCACGGAGCCCCGGGACCTTCCCCGGCGCGTCCGGCCAACGCGAGCAAGGCCACGGAGTGAAGGAGCTGGTAAAGCACGGCGGTTTGCCAGATCGCCAGGGTTCCCCTGTCCGTCAGTATTCCCTTCAGAGCGTGAGCTCCGAATGCGCCAAGGGCAACCCCGGTGAAACCAAGGATACCGGCAGACAGGGCAATCCAGCGTGGAGAGGTATTCATGTTCAAAACGAGTGTGTCGACAACCGGGTTGAAAACAAACACATCCATGACCAACGGCTTCAATGCGTTTCTCCCCCATATTACCCGTCTTTTTTCTGGCGGCACAGCTGATCGTGCCGGTTTCGGCGCGAGCCGAGGAGCTGGCGGTGGTTCGGGCCGATCTGGGGTACGCTTCGCAATATGTCGTTCGCGGAGTCGCGCGGACCGGAGCGGCCGCCCAATCGGCGTTGGAGCTGGACTGGACTGGTTTTCGGGCCGGCCTGTGGACCAATCAGCCCTTCAAGGCCGGCGAGGAACGTGAGGTAGACTTCAACACGACATTTGCCTGGCAGGCGGGGGCAGGGCTGAAGATGGAAGTCTCAGCTCGACAATATTGGTTTGATCGCACGACCAACGGCGGGACCACGCGCTCGTTCGAGGCGGCGATCGCGGCGACCCTCGCCCCGGTTGGTGGTGTTTTGCCGCGCCTGGAATTCGCCCATGACTTTCGACTTCGGGCCGAGACCCTGCAGATGGCGGTGGGTCACAGCGTCGCCCTGACCGGCGTCGGGACATATCTCGACCTCGGTTGTTTTGCCGGCTGGGCGACGGGTGACAATTGGCGGCCGGGATTTCCAGGACCGGGTCGGCACGACAGCTACAGTTTTTGGGGCCTGGAGGCTACGATCCCATACAACCTCGGATACGTTGTCCCTCATTCCACGGTCATTGCCGGGTTGCACTATTCGGATGCCATTGGGCGTTCGGCGGCCAACGGCCCGTTCGGTCTGGCCAAGACCCGAAATTTCTGGGTTACCCTCGGCGTAAGCCTCGATTTTTGAGAGGTTAAGCCACGGCGGCTGCGGTTTCGCAAAATGTGAAAGGTTCGGGGTTGACAGGGTGTGGCGAAATCCTTCCCTTTGGCCCCTTTCCGCAAATGAAAACCTATCTGGCCAAGAAAGAGACAGTGCAGCCCAAATGGTATCTGATTGATGCCGAGGGCAAGGTGCTGGGCCGTCTCGCTGTTAAAGTCGCCAATATCCTGCGCGGCCGTCACAAGCCTACTTACACGCCGCACGTTGATACGGGCGATTTCGTCATCGTAATCAACGCCAGCAAGATTGTCCTGACCGGCAACAAGGAAGACGCGACAGAATACATGTCTTTTTCTGGTTTTGTCGGCGGCGAGAAATATCGCAAACTTACCGATGTGCGCCGCAAAAAACCGGAGTTTATCATCATGCAGGCGGTCAAGGGCATGCTCCCCAAGAACCGCCTGGCGAACCAGATGCTGACCAAGCTCCGGGTTTTTCCCGACGCAACCCACGATCACGCGGCGCAGAACCCAGTAGTCTTAAAGTAACCCATGAGCGCAGAATCCTCCGTCTATCTTGGCACCGGCCGTCGCAAGTCCTCCACGGCCCGGGTCCGCATCGTGGCCGGCACCGGCCTTACCACCGTCAACGACCGCAAGTTTGAAGTCTATTTCACGCACGACAACTTTGTGCGTCGCGCCCTTGCGCCGCTGGTCACCGCGGACAGCAAGGACAAGTTTGATGTGTCGGTGAACGTTGCCGGTGGCGGCATCAGCAGCCAGTCCGGTGCCGTGGCTCACGGCATTGCCCGCGCCCTGCTCAAATTCAACCCCGAACTTCGCGTCACACTCAAGAAGGCCGGCCACCTGACCCGTGACCCGCGCGAAAAAGAGCGCAAGAAGCCCGGGCAGCCGGGCGCCCGCAAGCGCTTCCAGTTTTCCAAGCGCTGAGCGCCCGGACTGGAAACAGGTTTTTACCCGAAGCGGAGCGCCCCATGGCCTCCGCTTCTGTTTTTACGGTGCACGAAACTTCTCGATTCCCCAGTTGGATTTCCTAATTCTGCCACTCACGTAAATGAATGTCGGCGTCGTCGGTGCGTCGGGTTATTCCGGCGAAGTTCTGGTCAAGCTCCTCCTCGGTCACCCGCAGGTCAATCTGACGGCTGTCACTTCACGCCAGCATGCCGGCAAGTCCGTGTCCTCGGTCATTCCGGCGCTGCGCGGCACGGCGGCCGACCAGCTCATGTTCAGCGACTCGAATCCGGCAGCCTTGGCGGCGCGGCGGGATATCTGCGCTTGGTTTCTGGCGCTTCCGCACGGAGCTGCGGCCGATTTCGCCAAGGCGCTTGCCCCCACCGGCCCCAAGATCATCGATCTCAGCGCCGACTTCCGCGTGGCGAATCTCGCCGCCTATGAAAAATACTACGGGGTGCATCACGCGCCCGAGTTGCTTCCCTCGGCGTGTTTTGTCCTGCCCGAGCTGACCGACCCGAAATGGAAGGCCGAGATCAAGATCGCCGCCGCGCCCGGCTGCTACCCGACCAGCACACTGGTGCCGTTGGTCCCGCTGCTCAAGGCGGGTCTCGTTACGCGCGAGCACATGGTGGTGAATTCATTCAGCGGCGTCAGCGGCGCCGGGAAGAAGACCGAGGAGCAATACCTATTTGTCGAACGCGCCGAGAGTGCGAAGGCCTATGGTCTCACCAAACACCGCCACTTGGCGGAAATCGAGGAGCAGCTTTCGGCCGCGGCCGGCGCCGAGGTGATCGTGCAATTTAATCCTCACCTTGCGCCGATGCGGCGCGGCATTGCCACGACCATCACGGTTCCGGCGGCCAAGAATGCCACCGTCGACTTGCTCTACGCCGCGTGGCGCGCGGCTTACTCAACCCGGCCGTTTGTCACGATCCTGCCCGCGGGTGAAACCCCCGACACCGCCCACGTCACCGGCACGAACCGGGTGGAAATTTCCGCCGTGCATGATGCGCGCACCGGGAATTTCATCCTCACCTCGGCGCTCGACAATCTCGTCAAAGGTGCGAGCGGCCAGGCGGTCCAGATCATGAATCTGTGGCTCGGATTTTCCGAAACGGCCGGGCTGGACTGAAGTCGCTTTGCCCCGGCCAACCGGCACCTTTTTCCCCTAATGACCCAACTGATTGTCACCCTGGATAGTGCCGGCCTGACTGACGTGCCTGGCTTCGAGGCGGCGGGAATTGCCTGCGACATCCGTGAGAAACACGATCTCAAGCGGCTGGACCTGGCGCTGCTTTATTCGCTGCGCCCTTGTACCGCGGCGGGCACGTTCACAAAAAACGCCGTCAAGGCGGCGCCCGTGCTGCTCTGCCAGAAGCATCTGGCGGAGGGCGGTACATTTCACGGTATCATTGCCAATTCGGGTAATGCCAACGCCTGCACCGGTCCCGAGGGCCTGCGCGATGCCCAAGCCACGGCGCAACGGGCCGCCGCCTTGCTGAACCTGAAGGCCACCTCATTTTTTGTCTGCTCGACCGGCCGGATCGGCCAGCCGATGCCGATGGAACGGCTGGTGAAAGGGCTGGAGCGGGCGGTGTCGGAGAAAGGCCGCGCCCCGGCGCAGGGCAGAAAGGCGGCGGAAGCCATCCTGACCTCGGATACACGCCCCAAGACCGCAACGGTGAGTTTTGCCTACGACGGCAAAAGGCATTTCGTGGCCGGCATCGCCAAGGGGGCGGGCATGATCCAGCCCAACATGGCCACGATGCTGGCGTTTCTGGCGACGGATTTCTCGGTGCCCCGCAGCTTTCTGCAAAAGACGCTTTCCGAGGCTGTTACCGGCACCTTCAATTGCATCACGGTCGATGGTGACATGAGCACCAACGACACCGTGCTGATGATGGCGAACGGACATTCCGGAGTCAGCGTGGGGGATAAGAGCCCGCGTGAACTGCGGGTGTTGTTTGCCGAGGCGGTGTGGAAAGTATGCGCGGCCCTGGCAGACAAGATTGTTTCCGACGGCGAAAAGATCACCAAGGTGGTCGAGGTCAGGGTGACGGGCGCCGCATCCGTCGAGGATGCCGAAAAAGTCGCGCGGGCCATCGGCAATTCGCTGCTGGTCAAGTCATCCTGGTATGGCGAAGACCCCAATTGGGGGCGCTTGGCCGATGCGGCTGGTTACGCCGGCGCGAGGCTGGTGGAGGGCAAACTCGACATCTTCTACAATGACACCCCCGCGATGACGGCGGGCCGGCCGCATGCCGAGCTCAAGTCCAAATGGAAGGAGATCGTGAAGGCGCGCCGCTTTACCATCACGCTCGACCTGCATGTTGGCAAAGCGTCGTTCCGCCTGCTGGCCGCGGATCTGACCGAAGGCTACGTGAACTACAACAAGAGCGAATGACGGGAACAGCGGTGGTCACCGGTCCGTCACTCAATAATCGCTTGCACTGGCGCCCGCTTCGCCGCCACATTTTGCGCAATTTTCCAACGACCGGCCGCGTCGATTCGCGGTCCGCCCGGTAGAAAAACCAACGATTCGAATTCATGCTCACATTCAAAAACAAGATCCTGTTCGTCGGCTATGGCGCTGTGGCCGAGTGCACCCTGCCCATTCTCTTCAAGCACATCAAGGTGCCGGCGAAGAACGTCACGATCATGGATTTCGAGGATCGTGCACCGAAGCTCAGGTCGTGGATCTCCCGGGGAGTGCGCTTTGTCCGCGACCGTGTGACTGAGGACAACATGGGCCGGTTGCTCGCAAAGCACGTCGGGGCCGGCGATCTCCTGATCGATCTCGCCTGGAACATCGACGCGCTCGAGATTTTGCAGTGGTGCCGCGATCACGGTGTCATGTACATCAACACCTCCACCGAGCTGTGGGATCCGTATGCCGTCGGTCCCGACCAGCACCCGACGGAGAAGACCCTGTACTGGCGCCATATGAACTTGCGCCGCATGTTGGCCAAATGGAAGACCAAGGGTGCGACCGCCGTCATCGAACATGGCGCCAACCCCGGCCTCATCTCCCATTTCGTCAAGCAGGGCTTGATCGACATCGGCAAGAGGCTGATCGCCGATCGGAAGGTGAAGGCGAAAGACGCCGAGATCATCCGCGAACTGGCCGCGACGCAGAAATTCAATCTCCTCGCCCAGAAGATCGGGGTGAAGGTAATTCATTGCAGCGAACGCGACACCCAGATCACCAACGTGCCGAAACAGGTCGACGAATTCGTCAACACCTGGAGCATCGAGGGCTTCCGCGAGGAGGGCACCACGACCGCCGAGATGGGCTGGGGCACGCACGAGAAGACGCTGCCAAAGCACGCTTTCCGGCACAAACAGGGACCGCGTAACCAAATCTGCCTCGCCCGGATGGGCATCAACACCTGGGTCCGGTCCTGGGTGCCGAATTACAACATTCTCGGCATGGTGGTGCGCCACGGCGAGGCGTTCACGATTTCCGACAAGCTGACGGTTTGGAAGAACGGCAAAGCCGTCTACCGGCCGACGATGCATTATGCCTACTGCCCGTGCGACGAGGCGATCGTCTCGCTCAATGAAATGCGCGGCTACAATTACAAGCTGAATGCCAACCAGCGGATCATGAACGACGAGATTACAGCAGGTTCCGACATCCTCGGCGCGTTGATCATGGGCCACGACTATAACTCGTGGTGGGTCGGCAGTGACCTTAGCATCGAGGAATCCCGCCGCCTCGTGCCGCACCAGAACGCCACCACGATGCAGGTGGCCATTTC
>JBBIHQ010000006.1:48186-80378 GCA_037446975.1 Opitutia bacterium | reverse complement strand
TGGAGGCGCGGGGCGGAATCGAACCGCCGAATAGAGCTTTTGCAGAGCCCGGCCTTACCACTTGGCTACCGCGCCGAAAGAAAAACGGGCCGCAACTTGGGTCAAATCCCCAGGTTCCGCAAGAACCGAAATTTCGTCTCCCTCCAGGCCCCGGGCGCCTCACCTCAATTAGGCGGTCAGCCACCGAGCCCGACGAGACCGGCCGGGAGTACGCCGTGCTTTTCGTCGGACATGGGCGAACCCAGGCCTGCCTGGCCGGGGAACGCCTGACCCAGAACCCGGGGCCATCTTCCGTGGGTATCGGTTCGGACTCGGCGCCGGTTCGGACAAGTCCGGTCCGCCGAATTTAGTTCAGGCTAGACTCCCGCCGCCGGTTTACGATTAATCGCGCATGGCCTGCACTGTTTTCACCATCGCCAACCAGAAGGGCGGCGTCGGCAAGACCACCACCGCGGTCAATCTCGCGGCGGCTCTCGCCGAGATGAAGATCCACACCCTCGTGGTGGATCTGGATCCGCAGGCCAACGCCACCAGCGCCCTCGGCGTCGAGAAGACGGAGGGCAAGAGCCTGTACGGCCCTTTGCGCGGTGAAGGCAGCGCCTTCGAGATGCTCACTCCGACCGAGTGGCCCCACCTCGCGCTCATTCCATCCGAAGTGGACCTGGCCGCGATTGAGATCGAGCTCGCCCAGCAGGAAAATTACCTGATGCGTCTGCGGTCCGTGCTCGAGCCGTTGCGCAATTCCGGCGGGTACCGCGCCATCATCATCGACTGCCCGCCCGCGCTGGGCATGTTGTCCATGAATTCGCTCGCCGCCGCCGACCACCTCCTCATCGCCCTCCAGTGCGAGTACATGGCCTTGGAGGGACTCGGGCAGATCCTCAAAGTCGTGGACCGCCTCAAGAAGGCCGGCGTCAATGCCACGCTCGATGTCGGCGGCATCGTGATGACGATGTACGACAGCCGGATCAACCTGGCCAAGCAGGTGGTGGACGAGGTGCGGCAGCACCTGCCGGACAAGATTTTCGCGACGCTCATTCCCCGCACGGTGCGGTTGAGCGAGGCGCCGAGCTTCGGCAAACCGATCTTCACCTACGATCCCCACGGTGCCGGCGCCGCCGCCTACCGCGCCTTGGGCCAGGAAGTCGCCGGGCGGTTTGGATTGAAGGAGCCCGGGGCGTAGTTTCCCGCGGTGCGCCCCAAGCCGGAACCGCCGCTTGCGAAAGCCAGGTTGAAACGCTCAATGCCTTTGGCCCTTCTCCCGTGCTCACGACCCTGAACAAATACTACGCCGCCTTCACCGTCGGCCTGCAGAGCAACCTGGTCTACCGGGTGAATTTCGCCGTGCGCGGATTCTTCTCCTTCTTCCACCTGGTGGTGGTGTTCATCCTGTGGAGCGCCGCGTACGTCGGCAGCCCGGCGATCGGCGGCTTCAGTTTTGGCCAGACCCTCACCTACTTCGTCGCGCTCATCGTCGTGAATTTCATGATCGGCGCGTTCAACGAGGACTACCAGATCAGCGAGGAGATCCGCAACGGTTTGATCAACCAGTTCCTGCTCAAGCCGGTCAACTATTTCGGCTATCGCTTCAGCATCTACCTTTCCGCCCGCCTGGTGACCGGACTCCTCATCATCCTGCCGGTGCTGGCCACGTATCCGCTGCTCAAGGACTACCTGGTGCTGCCCCACGACTGGTGGCGGCTGGCGCTGGGCCTGCCGGCCCTGGTGATGTCGGCGCTGATCCAGTTCGGCATCGCCTATTGTTTCGGTTTGATGAGTTTCTGGTTTCTGGAGATCCAAGGCCTGGTGATACTCTCCATGGCCATCGAGTCGGTGTTGGGTGGACAGATCTTTCCCCTGGATCTCCTGCCCGGCAGCCTGTTCCGGTTGTCGCAGTTCCTCCCGTACTATTATCAGATGTATTTTCCCGTGGCGATCTTCACGGGCCGTCTCTCCGACCCGGCCGCCGTGGTGCACGGCCTTGGCATCCAGCTGATCTGGGTCATCGCGATCCTCGCCCTTGGCCAGGTGTTGTGGCGGCGTGGCCTGCGCCTGCACACCGCCGTTGGCGGCTGATCCATGAACCTCGCCCACTACGCCCGCATCTGGCTGACCTCGGCCCGCTATTCCATCGTGCGGACGCTGATGTTCCGCGGCGATTTTCTCATCTGGTCGCTCGTGGAGCTGTTCTGGATGTCGGTAAACCTGCTGATGATTGCGGTCATCTACCGGCACACCAACTCGGTGGCCGGGTGGAGCAAATACGAGATGACGCTGCTCGTCGGCACGTCGATGCTGATCCAACGGTTTCTGATGGGCTTTTTCTGGAGCAGCATCTTCGAAATGGGCCGCAACATCCGCAGCGGGCATTTCGACTTCTTCCTCGCCCAGCCGGGCAATCTCATGTTCATGGCCACCACCCGGAAGCTTGATCCCGACGGGCTGATCAACGCCTTTGTCGCGATCGGCGTGGTCGCTTATTCGGCGCGCCAGCTCGGCCTGCATCCCGGCGCGGTCGACCTCATCCTCTACGCCTTCATGGTATTCTGTGGCGTGGTTGTCCACTACAGCATCCTGGTGCTCAGCATCGCACCCACGTTCTGGATCACCAGTGCCCAGGGCATTGAAAGCAGTTACTTCACCCTGAGCGAATTCTCCCGCCTGCCCCGCCAGGCGTTCCACGGGCTGGCAAGTGTGGTCTTCGTGTGGCTGCTGCCGGTGGTCGTGATCAGCAACACCCCCGCCAGCACGCTCATCCACGGCTACCAAGCGGCCCATGTCCTGGTCAACGTCCTCTGGCTGGCCGCGATTGCGGCAGCCTGGCTGGGCGCCGCCGTCTTCGTCTTCCACCGCGGACTCCGGCGCTATTCCAGCGCCAGTTCCTGACCATGCCCACCGACGCTCAACTGGCGGCGCTGCAGGAACGCCTGGGCTATGTGTTCCGCGAACCCGCGCTCCTGCTCGAGGCGCTGACCCATGGTTCTTATTTGCAGGAGAATCCCGCGGCCGGCACGCACAACCAGCGACTGGAATTCCTCGGTGATGCGGTCCTGCATTTCGTCATCACGGACGCACTTTTCCGCCAATACACCGCCGACCGCGAGGGCGTGCTCAGCCGCCGTCGCGCCATTCTTTCCAAGGGTGAGTTCCTGACCCAGATGGCCCGCGACCTTGGACTGGATGCCTGCATTCGCCTGAACAAGAGCGAGGCTGACGCAGGTGGCCGCGGCCGGGCGTCCATCCTGGAGGATGCCTTCGAAGCCCTGGCTGGTGCGATCTATCTCGACAGCGATCTGGCGACCGCCCAGCGGGTCCTGCTGGCGCGCTACGGACCGCTGGCCGACCGGCTCGCCCTGGCGGAATACGCGGAGAACCCCAAGGGACGTCTCCAGGAACTGGTGCAGCCGAAACATGGCAACTTGGCTTTGCGCTACGAAGTTTTGGCCACCACCGGCCCGCGCCACGCCCGCTGTTACGAGGTGGTGGTCAAATTGAACCACGAGGTTCTTGGCACGGGCCAAGGCTCCTCCAAGAAAATCGCAGAAGAAGCGGCCGCCCGGGCCGCCCTGACCACGCTGCAGATCAAGGAAGCCGGCGGTGCAGCGACGGGCGGATCGTCAGAGGAAAACCGGTAGGAGCGGAGCATTCTTCACCCGATTTTAGATTGAGGTGGATTCTTCCCTGCCCCTGGAATGACAATCAGGCGCCACTCGAATGCCGTCCGTTCCCGCCCTCCGCACCAAAATCACCGGCGTCTGCCCGCCGGCCCGGGCTTATGCCCTCGCCACCCTCGTGCGACGACACCCCGCGCCGGTCTGGCTCGTCGTGCACGAGGAAGCGCAAAAGACCGACTCGCTGGCCGAAGATCTCGCGCTGTTTTGCCGTGCGACCGGCCCTGGGCTGGCGCGGCAGATCCTGGATTTTCCCGAGGCGCAGACGGACAATCGGGAAATGCGAGAGGCTTTCAACGCGGCCAGCGACCGCCTTGCCGTTTTAAGCCAGCTGCGCGGATTGAAGAAGGTGGGCCGGGTGCCCCCACCCGGCGAAACCGATTCCGGCGGGGTGACGGCACCCGGTCCACCGATACCCGCCCTGCTCATCCTCACAACACCCGCCGCCCTGCTGCAACCGGTACCGCTGCCGGCTGATTTTGCGGAACGGGAGGCGGAGTTGCACAGCGGTTCCGGTCAACCTTACCAGGAACTCCTGCAACTGCTGCAATCGTTCGATTACGATTGCGAAGCCGTGTGCGAAGCTCCGGGCCAATACGCCGTGCGTGGCGGCATTGTGGACGTTTACCCGATCACGGCACCCCGACCCTACCGGCTCGACTTTTTCGGCGACCAGTTGGAGGAGATCCGGGCGCTGGACCCGGTCACCCAGCGTTCAGGTGAGCCCGTCAGGAGCATTACCCTGACTGCGGCGCCCAAACTTCATGCCACGAGTGCCGAGGCTTCGCTCCTTGATTACCTGGATTCCGCGGCCAATGCCGTCTTGCTGGAGCCCAAATCTCTCGAAGAATTGTTCGACTCGCTGGCCCCCGAGCCGGACGCGCGCAGCGTTCGGCTTCACGGAAACGGATCTGTGCCGGACCGGGCGATTTTTCCCCCGCCCTTTCTGGAAAAACTGGCCCGCACCTGCGCGCACCTGTTCGGAGTTGGCGACCTGGACCTCGCCAGCCAGACGTTCGAGAATCCGACCGGCGACGAGACTTGGGATACCGAGTCGCTTTCCCATCACCGCAGTTCCCCGGGAGAACAGCTGCTGGCCCATGAACGGTTGCTGGCGGAGGACGACGCCCGCCGGCGTTTCCTGGAAAGGACGGCGGAGTGGCAGCGCGCGGGCTTCGCGGTGGACTTCGTCGTTTCCAAAGAAGGGGAGGAACAACGGATCCGCGAGCTGCTTGACGAGGACAAATCCCTGGGAAGATTCAAACCACGTTTCCTGCGGGGGACGCTGGACGAGGGCTTCCGGATCACGTTTCGCACCGGGCCGGCGGGTTCGCCCGCCGCGGCCCAAACTGATCCCAATCCGTCCATCGGCCAGGTGGTCGTCAGCGAAACGGAAATCTTCGGACGTCGCCGGCAGCGTCGGGCCTCGACCCGGCGAGCCCTGGCGGCCCAATCGGCCGTCGATCAACTGTTGGATTTCTCCGAACTGGTCGAGGGCGACTTCGTCGTTCATCTGTCGCACGGCATCGCGCTCTACCGGGGATTGACCAAACTCGAAACCGGCGACGGAATCCGCGAGGTCATCTCGCTCGAATTCGACGACAAGGTTACCCTGCATGTCCCGCTGCAGGAGTCGCACCTGATCAGCCGCTATGTCGGCCTGACCAAGGCCAAACCCCAACTCGGACGGGTTGGATCGGGTCGGTGGGAAAAGGCCCGGCAGGCCGCCGAGCGGGCCACCCTCGACCTCGCGGCCCAATTGCTCGAGATCCAGGCCAAGCGCGAGGCGCAGCCCGGCCACGCCTTTCCCGGGGACAATGCCTGGCAGAAGGAATTTGAGGCCGCATTTCCCTTTGCCGAAACGCGCGACCAGTCCAAAGCCATTATCGAGCTCAAGGCCGATATGGAACGCACGCGCCCGATGGACCGGCTGCTCTGCGGCGATGTCGGCTATGGCAAGACCGAGGTCGCGATCCGCGGCGCGTTCAAGGCGGTCATGGGCGGCCGGCAGGTCGCCGTCCTCGTGCCGACCACGGTGCTGGCGCAGCAGCATCTGAACACCTTCCGCGAACGCATGGCCGGCTACCCGGTGGCGATCGAAATGATCAGCCGGTTCCGCACCCCCCGGGAGCAGGACCAGATTCTCGCCGCCGTCGCCGCTGGTCGGATCGACGTGCTCATCGGTACGCACCGGCTGATCCAGGACGATGTGAAATTCAAGGATCTCGGGCTGGTCGTGGTCGACGAGGAGCAGCGCTTTGGCGTCAAACACAAGGAGGTGTTCAAGCGCTGGCGGGCCCATGTCGACATGCTGTCTATGAGCGCCACGCCCATACCACGAACGCTCTACCTCGCGCTTACCGGTGCCCGCGACCTGAGCACGATCGAAACCGCGCCGGCCAACCGCCTGCCGATCCAGACGATCGTCAAGAATTACGATGAGAAACTGGTGATCGAGGCCATCCGGCACGAGGTGCGGCGCGGCGGTCAGGTTTTCTATCTGCACAACCGCGTCAGGAGTATCGCCCTCGTGGCGCAACGGCTGCGCGAGCTGCTGCCCGACCTGAGCATCGGGGTCGGTCACGGCCGCATGGGCGAGGACGAACTCGAACAGATGATGACCGAGTTTGTCGCGGGTCGGTACCAAGTGCTCGTCTGCACGACCATCATCGAGTCGGGTCTCGATATCCCGAACTGCAACACCATCATCATCGAGGGAGCCGACCGTTTCGGGCTGTCGCAGCTCTACCAATTGCGCGGCCGGGTCGGCCGGTTCAAGCACCAGGCCTACGCCTATTTGCTCCTGCACCGGCACACGCGGTTGCTGGATGTTGCCCGCCAGCGTCTCAGCGCCATCCGGCAGCATAACCAGCTCGGCGCGGGCTTCCGCATCGCCATGCGCGATCTGGAACTGCGCGGCGCGGGCAATCTGCTCGGCGCCGAACAGAGCGGACACATCGTGGGGGTCGGGTTTGAGCTTTACTGCCAGCTGCTGCGGCAGAGCGTGGCGCGGCTCAAGGGGGAGAAACACGCCTCGCTGGTCCGGGCGAGCGTGAAGCTGGATTTTGTCTTCGTCGGCGAAGGCGCCGAACCAGCCCGGGCGGGAGCCACGGACAGTTTCACCGCCTTGAAGCAGGCCGAGCGCACCGAGGGCGAGATCGACAAGATCCAAGCCCGCTTGCCGGCCACTTACATTGGCGAAACACGGCTGCGCATTGATTTTTATCGCCGGCTCGCGATGGTCGAGAACCCCGCGCAGATCAAGCAGATCGAGGCTGAATTGCGCGACCGTTTCGGCCAGTTCGGCGCGGAGGTGCGCGCCCTTTTGCTGGTCACGGAAATCCGCTCCCGGGCGGAACAAAAAGGCATTTTGTCCGTCGAATCTGAAGGCAACCGCCTGAAGTGCCTGCGCAACTCCGGCCGACGTGACGACCTCATTCAACTAAGCAACCGCTTTCCCCGCTTGACCGCCCCCACCCCCCTTGCAAGGTTGAAAGAAGTAATTACTTTTCTGCAAAATCTATCAGCTAAATGAGTTTCCGAAACCGCCGCATTCCATCTCTCGCCCTCTTCGCCGCAGCGGTTTCCCTCGCCCTAGTCAGCAGTCGAGGCCAGTCGACCAAGCCCCCACAGGACAATCTTAACCTGCGCTACGCCAACGGTATCGCGGCGATCGCCGAGGACCATGTGATCACGGTGGACGACATCCGACGCGAAATCCAGCCGCTCATTCCTGAAATCCAGCGCCAAAGCCATAGCGAGAAGGAGTTCAACGAGAAGCTGGAGGCCCTGCAGGAAGACGTCGTGCAGAAGCTCATCGACCGCGTGTTGATCGTGAAGGAGTTCTACAAGGACGAAAAACACAAGGTCCCGGCAAGCTACGTGGATAATGCGGTGGCGGAGACAATCATTTCGCAGTTCGACGGCGACCGCAGCAAATACCTCGCCTACCTGCGTTCTCGCGGCATGTCGCAAAAGGATTTCCGCAAGGAGCAGGAGGAGGACATGATTTACAGCTACATGCGCCAGCAGCAGCAGAAATCCGCGAGCGCGGTCAGCCCGGTGCGGATTGAGACCTTCTATAACGAGAACAAGGACCGATTTTACCAGGAGGACAGCGTTCACCTGCGCTTGATCCAGTTCACGCGAGGCCCGGACGACACCGACGAAACGCTGCGCACGAAGGCGGCCGAAGTAATCATCCAGCTGACGGCCGGCGCCGATTTCGGCGAGCTGGCCCGGCAATACAGCCAGGATTCGCGCAAGGGCAAGGGCGGCGATTGGGGCTGGCAGCGCCGGTCCGACCTGCGGAAGGAATTTAGCGACGTGATTTTCGCTCTGAAGAAGGGCCAGCACAGCGATCCCTTGATCATGCCGGAAGGCGCGTTCATCCTGTTTGTGGAGGATCGCAAATATGCCGGCACCCTGCCGCTCGACGAGGTCCGCCCGGAAATCGAGAGCGCCCTGATCCAGCAGAGCGCCCGCCAAGCCACTGAGCGCTGGCTCGAGAAATTGCGCCGCAACGCCTACGTCAAGCACTTCTAGTGCGAAACTCGCGGGCCAGCGGGTTGAAAGCACCGGGGCCCATGAGCGAAGAATCCTACCTGCCGCTGCGTTTGAAAGACCTCGCCGTCGGCGAGCGTCCGCAGGAACGGCTGGAAAAACTCGGCCCGGCCGCGCTGAGCGATACCGAACTGCTCGCCATGCTCCTCCGCAGCGGCAGCAAGGGTCACAATGTTCTCGTGGTGGCCCAGCAGCTGATCGCCGAGGCGGGTTCGTTCGCCGCGCTGGTGCAGTGGACGGAAACAGATTTTCGCCAGCTCAAGGGCATCGGCCGGGTCAAGGCGCTGCAGCTCATCGCCGTGATGGAAGTGGCCCGCCGGGTGCTGGCCAAGAACGACGAGGTTTTGGCTGCTTTAAACCGGCCGGAGTTGGTCCTGCAACATTTTCAGCCGCAGATCGCCGGCCTCGCCGTCGAAAAATTCTGGGTGCTCTGCCTCAATCGCAAAAACCGTCTGCTTAAGCAGGTCGAGATCACGTCCGGCACCGCCACCAGCAGCCTTGCCCACCCGCGCGAGGTTTTCCGCGCCGCCATCCGCCACGGTGCCACGGCCGTGGTCTGCGCGCACAATCACCCCAGTGGCGATCCCGCTCCCAGCGCGGCGGACGTGCAGGTGACGCGACAGTTGCGCGACGCCGCCAGGGCCGTCGACATCGAGCTGCTCGACCACGTAATTGTCGGCCGGCCTGCTGCCGACCCCCGCGGGCTCGGCTACTATAGCTTCCGCGAGGCGGGTGTGCTTTGACCCGGTAACGCGCGCCGGTTCGGCATCGCCTTCAATCACCCGACCGGGCGCCGCCCCAGCGGATTTCGGCAGAAATCGATTGGCGCAGAGGAGCTTGGTCACGTCCCGGCACCGCCGGTCACAAAGTCAAATTGGTGGTGGAAGATGGATTCGAACCATCGAAGGACGATGTCCAATTGATTTACAGTCAATCGCGTTTGGCCACTTCGCTATTCCACCAAACCAAAATGAGCGGTGAAGGTATGGGGGCGTTTCAGGCTTTGCCAAGAGGTTTTTTGTCTATTTGGCGCCGCCATTCCTCCGCTTGCCAACTGGCCTGCCGTCAGGTCTGTTAGACACCGATGGAGACCCTGCACAGAGCCTATGACGCATTTCGGGCGCATCCTCTCGTCAATGGCCATTTGCTGACAGTCGCGGGCTTCGTCCTGGCATTCTTTGCCATCGCCCGCCTCATGAGCCAGCGAAAGCAGCCGGGCAACACCTTCGCCTGGTTGCTGGTCATCGCCTTCGTGCCGTATGTCGGCGTTCCGCTTTACCTGATGTTCGGCGGCCGCAAGATCAAGACCCTCGTGGCGGCCAAAACCCGGCTTTGCCCCATCGTGCCCGGTGCCCGACCCTCCGAAGCCGCCTCCAGCTCAACGGCGCGCATCCTTACCATCAACGGCGCGTGCCCGCCCATTGGGGGCAACAAGGTGAAACTTCTCACGACCGGCGAAGAGGCGTTTGCCGAACTGGAACTACAGATCAAGGCGGCAAAGCACACCATCCACCTGATGACGTTCATCCTTGCACGCGACGCCGTGGGCAAACGCCTGGTAAAGCTCCTCGCCCAGCGCGCCAGGGAAGGCGTCAAGGTCCGCCTGCTGCTCGACTCGCTCGGTTGTTTCATGAGCAGCGGCCGGTTCGTCGACCCGATCCGCCGGGCCGGCGGCGAAGTGGCCAAATTCATGCCCGTGCTTCCCCTGCAGACGCGCGGTTCCGCCAATCTGCGCAATCATCGCAAGATCGCCGTCTTCGATCACCAGTCCGCGATCATGGGCGGGCACAATCTCGCCAAGGAATATATGGGACCGACCAGTCTCAAGCGCCGCTGGCGCGATTTCGGGGCGGTGATCGAGGGCCCGGCGGTCGGTCTGCTGAATGAAATCTTCATCGCCGACTGGGCTTTCGCCCATCGGCAGCCCATCGATGAGCTGCACGACGAATTGCCGGCGGAGACCGTTGCCCCGGTTGGATTCGGCGAGATGCAGATCGTCGCCAGCGGCCCCGACATCGTTGGTGATCCGCTTTATGAGGGAATCCTCTCTCTCGTGCAGGGCGCCGAGCACAGCATCTGGATTGTCACGCCCTACTTCATTCCCGACGAGGTGCTGTTCCGCTCGCTCCTGCTCAAGGCACGCAGCGGGACGGACGTGCGCCTCGTCGTGCCCGCCCGTTCCAACCACCCGATCACGGACCTCGCCCGGCGTTACTTTCTGCGGGAACTCCAGGCGGCCGGCGCCAAGGTCCTGCTCTACCAGCCGGGCATGAGCCACGCCAAGTTGCTGTTGGTTGACGAAAGCACCGGTCTGTTTGGCTCGGCCAACATGGATCTCCGCAGCCTGTTTGTGAATTTCGAGATCGGCGCCGTCACCTACTCGCCCGCTGAAGCCGCGGCGATGTCGGAGTGGATGCATAAGGTATTTGCGCTGTCGAGGCCGATGCCGGAACCGCGCAAGCAACGCCGGATCATTCCGGTGATCGGTGAGGAAATCGCCCGTCTGCTTGCACCCCTGCTGTAGCGCTAACCAGCCAACCGGTCCGGCCTTGAATGGCGGGCCGCAATCGCGCCCGGGCTGCGGACGCCGCTCACAATCCAGGCAGCCCGAACGGACAGAATCGCAACAGCCGCGCGCCGTGAATCCAACTCGGACTGACCTCCTCCGAATCTGCCCGCGGCGAACACTCAGGCCATCGCGTGGGCGTGCTCGAGCAATTCCAGCGCCTGGCGTACCTCGCGCCGCATCTCGGCCAGTGCCGTCCGGGCTTCAGCGTACTGGAGCGTCGCCCGCTCAGCGTATTCATGCTTCAGCGCTCCGGCTTTAACCGCATATTGGGCCTTCAAGGCCGACCAGCGTTCCCCCAGCCGGTGAAGTTTGGCGTCGGAAGCTTGCAGAAGCTGATGCAGCCGGACGTTCTTGGCGGTCTTCTGACAGGTCAGCTTTATTCCCAGCCGGCGCCGGGTGTCAGCGAGTTGGGCCAGGAGCACCCGTTCCTCGGGCACGCGTCGCAGCCCGCGCACCAGCCCGAATTTTGACAGTGTCCAGATCGTCCACTTGGTCGGATCCCACTGCCACCATTTCACCGCGTTGCGGTAGTCGTGTTGAAACTCGTGGTGATAGTTGTGGTAACCTTCGCCAAAGGTGAAAATGGCCATGATCCAGCTGTCCCGCGCGCTACAGCGGTCCGAATACGGCTGGCTGCCGATCGTATGGCAGAGCGAGTTGATGAAAAACGTCATGTGCTGCACCGCCGTGACCCGAGCCACGCCCGCCAAAAGAAAGCCGCCCATCGCGCCCAGCCAGCCCGCGTGGAGGTAGCCGAATAGCGCCGGCAGCGCCAGACCGACGCTCACCGCAATCAGGGTGTAATACTTGTCCTGCAGCATGAAGAGGCGGTCCTTGCGCAGATCCGCAATATTGTCGAGCGGCGGTTCGGCATCGAGTTTGAAGAGAATCCAGCCCATGTGGGCATACCAAAACCCCTGGGAGATGTCATAGGGATCCTCGTCGTGGTCGACATGCTTGTGGTGCCGGCGATGGTCCGAAACCCAATGCATCGCGCTGTTCTCGAAGGCAGCGGCGCCGAAGATCAGCGTGACCAGCCGCACCGGCCAGCTTGCCTGAAACGCAACATGGGAGAACAGACGGTGGTAACCGAGCGTAATGCTCAAACCGGTGGCGATAAAGAAAGCGAAGAACAGCGAGACTTGAAACACGTCGACCCCATAATGCCAGAGGTATACCGGCACAGCAGTACAGGTGACGACGGCGGTTCCGATCAGGAACGAGCTGTTGGTCCAATTGATGCGGGAGGAAGGGAGACGGAATGGCACGGTGCGGCTAATGTGCGCTATTAGGCGCCGTGGGCGAGCGGAAATTTCCAACTTTTGCCTAACCCGTTGGCCGGTGGGGACGCCCGCAGCCGTCGCGGATCAACCGCAGCCCGGAACCGATCTCCTTCCATTCCGTCGCCGGTCCAGATCCACAGGACCCCGCTCCAGCTTCCGAGGAAGCACCAACCCATTAAGACCCGCTACACCGCGCGCTGCTCGATGAACGCCTTGATCGCCGCCTCCTCAGCGGGCACGCGATATTTCACCACTGGACGTGGTTTCAACAATTCCAGTGAAGGGTGCACGGGCTCCCGGTTGATCGCCGCCCGGATTGCTTCGGGAAATTTCGCCGGATGTGCGGTCGCCAGCACGACGCTTATCCGGTCCGGATTCAGGTCCTTGAACGCGCAAGCGGTGTGCGGATCGACCATGTAGCCATATTGTTCGTGCACCCGCCGAATAATGCCGCCGATCTCGGCGTCGGTGGCACTGGAGGAGCTGAAAGTGGAGCGGTCGAAATTTTCGAACCGGTATAGCCCGGTGGCCTGGATCTGCGCCATGACCGACCGCAATCTCCCGGCATCACACTCCAGTTCATAATATAGAAAGCGCTCGAAATTCGACGCCAGCTGGATGTCCATCGATGGAGCGAAACTCGGTCGCACGGCGTCCCGCCGGTATTCGCCGGTCTGGAAAAGCCGGTGCAGGATGTCGTTCTGGTTCGTCGCCACCTTGAATCCCCGGATAGGGACGCCCATTTCAGCCAGCAGCCAGCCGGCGAAGACATTCCCGAAATTCCCCGTCGGCACCACGAACTCCACGTTGCCCCGTTCTGTCACCGGCAGCTTCAACCAAGCATAGAGATAATAAACGCACTGGGCCAGCACCCGGGCGAGATTGATCGAATTCACCGCGGAAAGCCGGTGGCGCTGGCTGAATTCATGGTCGCCGAAAATATTCTTCAGCGCCCGCTGGGCGTCGTCGAAACTGCCCTCGATCGCGATCGCGAAGACGTTCTCCGCGCCGGTGCACGTCATCTGCCGTTCCTGGAGCGGCGCCACCCGGCCATCGGGATAAAGGATGAACACCGCGGTCGACGGCTTGCCGACCAAGCCATGGATCGCAGCGGCGCCCGTGTCGCCCGAGGTTGCGCCGAGAACATTGATGCTCCGGCCGCTTAGCTTGCACTGATGCTCGTAAAGGTTGCCCAGCAGTTGGAGGGCAAAGTCCTTGAAGGCCAGCGTCGGACCGTGGAAAAGCTCCAGGATATAGGTCCGGTCATCGAGCTTCTGCAGCGGGGCGATTTCGGGATGCGTGAATTGGGCGTAGGAGCGCCGCACCAAGGGCGCGAGAATTTCCTCGGGGATGTCGTTGGCGAAGATCCCCAGGAATTCAATGCACAGATCCGCATAGCTCAGATTCCTCCACATGGTGAGTCGCGGCGTTATGTCGGGCAGCAACTCCGGCAGAAACAGTCCGCCATCAGGCGCCAGCCCGACCGCCACAGCTTCCGCGAAAGTGTGGGGCTTGGCCTGGCCTCTGGTAGAAATGAATTTCATGCTCCGTGGCTTGTCATTCTGAGCGAAGAGAAGAATCCGGAATCAGGCCACCAGAAAGTCATGGGTCCCACGTTTCGCTCAGGCTGACACAATGCGATCGGTTACAGATGACAATCTGCCAGGCCTATCCTGGAAGAGCGTGCACGCTCGTTCCCCAATGCTCGGTCCGGCCAGAGACGCGGCGTATCGCCCCTTTGTCTGGTCCTCCGGTTTCTGTCATCTGACCTCCGGGCCCTGTCCTCCGATCGTCCCGACTACTTGCCGAGACCGAATACATCGTGGGCGGCCCGCTGGGCCTCGTCGGCCCGCGCCCGGTCGACCGCCACGGTGATCTTGATCTCCGAGGTGCCGATGAGCTGGATGTTGATGCCCGCCTCGCCGAGCGCCGAGAACAGCGCCGCCGCCACGCCGGCGTGGGTCCGCATGCCGACCCCCACCACCGAAAGCTTGGCGATGTTGTCAAATGCCTTGATTTCTCCGCCGCCGAGTTTCTTCAGCACCGCGGGCAACACCTTGACTGCGCCGGTGGCGTCGTCGCGCTGCACGGTGAAAGTCAGATCCACGCCGCCGGTGTGGGCCACGTTTTGCACGATCATGTCGACGTTGATGCTGGCGTCGGCGAGCGCCTTGAAGATGGTCGCGGCCGAGGCCGGCTTGTCGGGCAGGTTGCTGATGACGACCTTGGCCTGGTCCTTGTCGAGGGCGACGCCGCGCACGACGACTTTTTCCATGTAGGCGACTTCTTCTTTCACGATGGTTCCTGGGTTGTGGTTAAAGCTGCTGCGGACCTCGAAAATGACGCCGTATTTCTTGGCGAACTCGACCGAGCGGGACTGCATGACCTTCGACCCGAGACTGGCCAGCTCGAGCATCTCGTCGTAGCTGATCTCGTCGATCTTGCGGGCATCCTTCACGATGCGCGGATCGGCGGTGTAGACGCCGTCGACGTCGGTGTAGATTTCGCACTTGTCGGCCTTGCACGCCGCCGCGAGCGCGATGGCCGTCAGATCGGAGCCGCCGCGACCCAGCGTGGTAATCTGCCCCTCTTCGTTGATGCCCTGGAAACCGGCGACGATGACGACCTTCCCTTCCTTCAAGTCCTTGAGGATCGGCTTGGGATTGATCTGCTTGATCTTGGCCTTGGTGAAAACCTTGTCGGTGAAAATGCCCGCCTGCGCGCCGGTGTAGGAAACCGCCGGCACCCCGATTGCCTGCAGCGCCATGGCGGTCAGGGCGATGGTTTCCTGTTCGCCGACGGCCAGCAGCATGTCCATCTCACGGGTGTCGGGCCGCTCGGTGATCGCCTTGGCCCGGGCGATGAGTTCGTTGGTCACGCCCGAACGGGCGGACACGACCACGACCAGGCTGTGCCCGTCGTCGCGCGTCGCCTGGATGCGCGTGGCCACATTCTTTATGCGGTCCACGTCGCCAACCGAAGTGCCGCCGTATTTCTGGACGATTAGAGCCATGGTTTGGAACCCGGTTAAATGGCCCGCCGGGGTGCGGTTTGGCAAGGCGGGAGTGTTCACCCCGCGTCATATTTCCACCGGTGAACCCCAGGGCGGCTCAGGTGGACCCCGGCGGCTTCTTGACAAACTTGTTCTCGGTACCGTTCAGCAGCCGTCGGATGTTCTCCCGATGCCGCACCACGACAAAAAGTCCAAGCCCGGTGGCGACGATGTTCAACGCCAGCGGATTGCCGCGGAGCCAGCTCGCCGCGGCCACCGCAATCGCCGCCAGAATCGAACCGAGGGAGACGTAGCGTGTCACCAGAAACGTCAGCACCCAGACCGCTGCGGCGATCGCGCAAGACATCGGCATCAGCACCACCAGGCCGCCGGCCGCCGTGGCGACACCTTTGCCACCCTTGAACTTCGTGAAGATTGAAAAGGAGTGCCCGAGCACGGCGGCGATGACTCCGGCCAGTCCCATCATCCTTTGGTCCGGCGCCGGCAAGATCGTCAGCATGGGCCAGGCCGCCGCCAGCGCACCCTTCAAGGCGTCCAACAGGAAGACCAGGTTGCCTGCATTCTTCCCGCGGGCGCCGAAGCGCTCTCCGAGCACCCGCTTGACGTTGGTCGCCCCGGGATTGCCGCTGCCGACCGTGAAGATATCAACGCCATGCGCCCGGGCCACGATGTAGCCGAATGGCAGCGACCCGAGCAGATATCCGATAACGGCGGAGCAGAGTAACCAGGCGTTGAGCATCAAAGGTTGACCACCACAGCCTGCTTGATTGCGCGATGGCTGGTCAACTCCTTAAGGGCCGCCTCCGAGGGCTGGCTGTCCAGATTGAGAATGCAAAGCGCAATCCCGCCGGCATTGTTACGGCTCAGTGACATTGCGGCAATGTTCACCCGGTCGCGGCCCATCAGCATGCCGACCATGCCGATGATGCCGGGCTCGTCGTGATTTTCGTAGACGAGCAGCGCGCCGGACGGGGCCGCCTCGACCTCGCGGCCGTTCAGCGCCACCAACCGCGGACTGTTGGCCTTGCCAAGGAAGGTACCTCTCGCCGAGACAATGGCTCCGTCCGCCTGCACGGCTTCGACTTGAATCAAGTCGGTGTAATCGGCCTCGGTGTTCGACTTGATGATCTCGACCTCCATGCCCAGCCGCTGCATCAGGGTCGGAGCGTTGATGAAATTGAGGCTGTCGCCGCTGATGCGCTGGAGAAAGCCGCGCTGGATGGCGCGGGTGACCGGGTTGGAATCAAGCTCGACGATTTTGCCCCAGAAGGTGATGCGCAGGCGCTCGACCCGACTGGTCGCGAGCTGCTGCACGAGCGTGCCGAGCTTCCCGCCGAGTTCGAGGTAGGGTCCGATGACCTTGAGCGTCGCGGCGTCAAGCGACGGCATGTTGACCGCATTGCTGATCACGCCGCCGTTGAGCACGTCTGCAATCTGTTCGGCGATCTCCACGCCAACCGCGTCCTGGGCCTCCGCGGTCGAGGCGCCGAGGTGCGGCGTCAGCGTGACGTTGGGCAGCTTGCGGAGCTCGCTGTCGGCCGCAAGCGGCTCCTCTTCGTAAACGTCGAGCCCGGCGGCGGCGACTCTGCCGGATTTGATCGCCTCGACCAGCGCCGTCTCCTTGATGATGCCACCGCGGGCGCAGTTGAACAGCCTCACGCCCTTCTTGCACTTGGCCAGCGCCGCCTCGTCGATCATGTATTTCGTCTGCTCGGTCAGGGGCATGTGCACGGTGATGTAGTCGGCCTGGGCGAGCAGGTCGTCGAGCGCCACGGCCTCGACCTGCATGGCCTTGGCGCGGCTGGGCGCGAGATACGGATCGTAGGCAAGCACCCGCATGCCGAAAGACGCGGCGCGTTTCGCCACCTCCGTGCCGATGCGGCCAAGGCCGACAACGCCGAGGGTTTTCTTGAAAAGTTCCAGGCCCGAGAAATTCTTGCGATCCCACTGGCCGGCCTTCATCGACGCAGCCGCCTGGGGCACCGGCCGCGCACCACAAAGTATGTGGGTAAAGGTCAGCTCGGCCGTGGCGATGGTGTTGCCCAGCGGCGTGTTCATGACGATGACACCATGTTCGGTCGCCGCCTCGACATCGACATTGTCCACTCCGACGCCGGCCCGTCCGACGACCTTGAGCAGAGGGGCGCCGGCAAAGACGGCAGCGGTGACCTTGGTCTCCGAGCGCACCGCAATGGCATGCACATCCTTGACCAGCTCCAAGATCTTGGCCGGGGAAGAACCGTAAGCCTCCACCACTTCAAAGCCCGGCTGCTGGCGCAGGTAGGCAACTCCCTTGGGTGAGATCTTGTCGGCGACGAGGATTTTCATGGGAACCGCCAGAAAAGCAGTTCCCGGGACAAAAAGGCAATCCCGCAGACGGGAATTCCCCTGCGCTGGATTTTGTTTTATGACATTCCGCACCAATACGGCCGTCCGTTGGCCGCGCCAAAATATGCGCAGCTCACGCCGCCAGCGGCGGATAATCGGTGTAGCCGCGCATATCGCCGCCGTAAAACGTGCCCGAGTCGGGGGTATTGAGCTGCGCTCCCAGCTGTAATCGCCGGGGAAGGTCCGGATTGGCGATATACAACTTCCCGAACGCAACGGCGTCCGCCTCGCCCGAATCGAGCGCCGCCTGGGCTGTTTCGCCCGTAAAACTCTGGTTGGCAATGAAGGTGCCCCCGAAGGCCCGCTTGAGGGCGGGCCCAAGGCGCGGCATGTCGAGCGACTCGCGGGCGCAGATGAACGCGAGCTTACGTTTGCCCAACTCGCCGGCCAGATACCCAAAGGTCGCCGCGGGATTGCGGTCCCCCATGCCGTGTGAATCGCACCGCGGGGCCAGATGCATGCCGACGCGGTCAGCACCCCAAACTGAAATGGCGGCATCCGCCACCTCCAGATGCAGTCGCGCCCGGTTCTCGATCGAACCGCCATATTCGTCGGCGCGGCGGTTGGAGCCGTCCTGCAGGAACTGGTCCAGCAGGTAGCCGTTGGCCCCGTGCACCTCGACGCCGTCGAACCCGGCCTCCTGCGCGTTCTCGGCCCCCTTCCGATAGGCGGCAATTACCCCCGGAATCTCGTGGCGCTCGAGCGCCCGCGGCGTCACGAACGGCTTTTGCGGACGGATCAAGCTCACGTGCCCGACCGGCGCGACGGCGCTTGGCGCTACCGGCAAGGCTCCGCCGAGGTAAACCGGATCGGACACGCGGCCGACATGCCACAACTGCAGGAAAATCCGGCCGCCAGCGCCGTGCACGGCCGCCGTGATCCTTTTCCAGCCCGCCACCTGCTCCTTCGACCAGATTCCCGGCGTATCGGGATAGCCCACGCCCATCGGATCGACCGACGTGGCTTCGGTAAGAATCAGCCCGGCCGACGCGCGCTGGACGTAATACTCTTTCATGAGATCGTTCGGCACGCGGCCGGCGCTGGAACGGCAACGCGTGAGCGGCGCCATGATGATGCGATTCGGCAGCGTGAGCGCGCCGAGGCGGAGAGGATCGTGCAGCTTGGGCATGGCGGCTTTATAGCCATGTCCCGTCACTTCGCAAATGCGGTCCGCTCCTGCGCGCGTCCGCTGGGCGAAAATCGAGTGATTGCACCCCTCACCGGACCTGGCCAACTTCACTCCATGTCTTTGATCCATACCCCTGTTCGCTGGTGTTGCCTGGCACTCGGCGCCCTCCTGCTGCCGGCCACCATGCTGGCCAAGCCCGCCGACTGGGCTGGCGAGATCGCCGCCCTCACCCGCCAGGACGCCATCCACCCACCACCGGTCCACGGCATCGTGTTCGTTGGCAGTTCGTCCATTCGCCTCTGGACCACTCTTGCGCAGGATTTCCCGGGTCTGCCCGTAATCGGGCGCGGCTTCGGCGGCTCGGAACTCGCCGACAGCGTTTTCTACGCCGACCGCATCGTCTTCGCCTACCAGCCGCGCATCGTCGTGCTTTATGCCGGCGAGAACGATCTCGCCGCCGGCAAGTCTCCCGAGACCGTCGCCGCCGACTTTGACTCGTTTCGCACCGGGCTCCACGCGGCCCTGCCGGCAGCACACCTTTTTTATCTGGCGATGAAACCGAGCCCGGCGCGCTGGGCCCTCCACGGACAATTCGAACGCGGCAACACGCTGATCGCCGCCGCCTGCGCCCGCGACCCGCAGACCACCTTTGTCGACGTCTATCACGCCCTGCTCGGGCCTGACGCCCAGCCCCGCCCCGAGCTTTATCGGGAGGACCAGTTGCACATGAAGCCCGCCGGCTATGCCATCTGGATCCGCCTGCTGGCCCCACTGCTCAAGCCATGAACTCCCCCGCCGAACGTCTCCGCCGCCAGGTCGCCTTCATCACCGAGGTGGACAAGCTCAAGGAGGTTTTCCGCCAGACCATTGTGACGCAAAGCCGCCGGGCCGAAAACAGCGCGGAACATTCGTGGCATTTCGCTCTCATGGTCGTTGTGCTCGCCGAGCATTCCAACCACCAGCCGCTCGACGTGCTGCGCATCCTCAAGATGGTTCTCATCCACGATCTCGTTGAGATCGATGCCGGCGACACCTTTGCCTACGACACGAAAAACATGGCGACCCAGCACGAGCGCGAAGCCAAGGCCGCCAGCCGCATCTTCGGGTTGCTGCCGCCCGACCAGGCCGCCGATTTTCGTGCGCTGTGGGACGAGTTCGAGGAGTGCCGGACGCCGGAGGCCCGGTTCGCCTGCGCCTGCGACCGTTTCCACCCCATGCTGCTCAATTGCCTGACCGAAGGCCACGCCTGGCAGAAGCACGGCATCACGCATGATCGCGTACTGGCCCGCAACGCCCACGTCGCCGACGGATCGGCGGCCATTTGGGAGTACGCCGTGCAAATGATCGACGCTGCCGTCGCCGCCGGCCATTTGGCACCCAAACCGGACCGCCAGCCTTCAAGCTCATGATCATCCGTTCCGCCAATCCCGCTGACGCGCCGGCGATCGCCGCGATCTACAACCATTATGTGGTCAATACCATCATCACATTTGAGGAGGAGCCGATCGCCACGACGGAGATGGCCCGGCGAATCGAGGAAGTCCTCGAGGCCAGTTGCTGGTTTGTCGGCGTCGAGCACGACCAGATCGTCGGTTACGCCTACGCGGGCCAATGGAAGTCGCGTTGCGCCTATCGCTACTCCGTTGAGTCGACCGTTTATCTCGAGAAGGGCGCCACCGGCCGCGGTTTTGGTTCACAACTTTATGCCGCCTTGATCGCCGACCTGAGGGAACGGGGGCTTCACGGCGTCATCGGCGGCGTAGCCCTGCCCAATGCCGCCAGCGTGGCGCTGCACGAGAAACTCGGCTTTCAAAAGGTCGCCCACTTCAAGGAAGTCGGCTGGAAGTTCAAGCAGTGGATCGATGTCGGCTATTGGGAGTTGATCCTCTGAGCCGGTGATTCCAGGGTTGAGCGCCCGGCGTTCTTCCCTCCAATGACGGGATGCCCCCCACCCCAAGTGATCCTGGCCGGCGCGCCTTTCTCGGTCAGTCGCTCAAGCTCGGAGCCGGCTCGGTCCTGCTCGGTTCCGCAGGCGCAGTTCGCTCGACCCCGATCCCTCGGCGTCCAACCGGCTCGCTGCTGCCGTCCTCGCTGCCGGAACTGCCCGACCGCGTCCTGATCGAGCGGGACGACCATCGGCTCGAGACCGCCGTCCAACAAGGCCAGCGCTTCACGACCGCCGATGTCAGCGTCCGCTGCGAACCGGGAAATGGCGCCATGGACGTACAGGTCGCCTGTCCGACCGCACCGCTGGGTCGCGTCGTCCTGCGCTGGGCGATCACCTTTCCAGCCGATGCGCTGTTCCTGGGTGACGCGTGGGAGCGCGGATATGGTGACCTGCAATGGCGTTTCCTTCAGCCGGAGCGGGTGATGCCCTGGTATTTCGCGGCTTACCAGGAGGCCAGCGGCCAGACCTTCATGGTGGGCGTGAAGACGCAGCCGTCGGCGCTGTGCTTTTGGACGGTGGATTCTGCGGGCATTTCGCTCTGGCTCGATTTCCGCAATGGCGGCAGCCCGTCGGTGCCCGGAGACCGCGAGATCGCGGCCGCCGCCGTGGTCGCACTCGCCGCGCCGGCCACCGAGACTCCTCTCGCTGCGCTCACCCGTTTTTGTCGCCGCCTTTGCCCGGCGCCCCGGCTCGCCCCGGCGCCCGTGTGCGGCAACAATAACTGGTATTACGCCTATGGCCACGATTTCGACGCAACCGCCATGCGTCGCGACGCTGCGTTTCTCGCCGACCTCGCCGGCAGCCACGCCAACCGCCCGTATTGCGTCATCGACGCCGGCTGGACGCCCGGAACCTCATGTCCCGGCGGACCCTGGACCGCCGGCGATCCGCGGACCTTTCCCGACATGCCCGGCCTTGCCGCCGACATGAAACAACTCGGCGTCCGCCCGGGAATCTGGATGCGCCCGACCGCGCTCATGACCGTCGATGATCCGCGCCGGCTGCGCGCCGGTCCTTGCACGGTGCAGGAAAAACCGCTCGACCTGACACGGCCCGAAAATCTTTCCCTGATCCGCGACGATGTCGCCCGTGTCCGTTCCTGGGGCTACGAGCTGATCAAACACGATTTCTCCACTTACGATATTTTTGCGCGTTGGGGCTTCGAGCTGGGCGCCGAGTTGACGGATTCCGGCTGGCATTTCGCGGACCGGACCCTGACCAACGCCGAGATCATTCTGCGCCTTTATCACACGCTGCGGGCCGGAGCCGGCGATGCGGTGCTGATCGGCTGCAATACCATGGGCCACCTTGGCGCCGGCTTGTTTGAACTCCAGCGCACCGGTGACGACACATCCGGCCGAGTCTGGGAGCGAACCCGGCGCATGGGAGTCAACACCCTCGCCTACCGTCTGCCGCAAAACGGCACCTTCTTTTCCTGCGATGCGGACTGCGCCGCGCACACCGACAAGACGCCCTGGGCCTTCGACCGGCAGTGGCTCGATCTCGTGGCCCGCAGCGGCACCGCGCTGTTCGTTTCGGTGGATCCGCGCACGGTCACGCCCGAGCAAAAAGCCGCGTTCCGCGCCGCCCTGCAAACCGCGCTCTCCGGCGGCGCTCCGGGCGGCTGCGAGCCGCTGGATTGGATTCACACGACCACACCGGACCAGTGGCGCATCGGCGGCGAGATAACGAAGTATCGTTGGGACGAATCGGCCGGCGCTCTGCCTTTCCGAGTCTAGCGTGGATCAGAGGACGGTGCCGCCACCCGGCCGTGGCCGGATAGTCCGCCCAGACCGCAGCGGCTCCGTTTCGACCCAGACCGCGCAAACGGCGGCCTGATGACCGGCGGCGAAATGCGTTTTTGAGCGGCACGACAGAATATCCTTAGAGTTCTTGAATTCCTGGAGTCTATCCGCAATCTCCGGCGCATTCCCCGATGACCCCCAAACAGCTTGTTCCCGCGGTCGTGCTTCCTTTGATCGCTTGGCGCATCTATTATCGGGTCCGACGGAACATCGGTCGGCAGCCGTTCAAGCCCGGCCGGATGACGGCCGCCATCGTCTCATTTGGCCTGCTGACCCTGTTTGTCGCGGTGGGTGCGTCAACCCATCTGCCTTCCCTGGGTGCGCTGGGTGGAGGACTGGTCCTTGGCATTCCCCTGGCGATGTACGGCCTGCATCTGACCAAATTCGAAACGACACCCGACGGCAAATTCTACACGCCCAACACGGGCATCGGCATTGCCCTGACGGTGCTCTTTTTTGGACGGATGGGCTACCGGATGTTTGTCGTGATGGATTCGCCACCACCCCAAGGTGTGCCCGCGCTGCCGCTTTATCACAGTCCGCTTACGCTATTGATCTTCGGGGTGACGACCGGCTACTACATCACCTATTACGGCGGCGCGCGGCGGCGCGGGCAGCATCCGATTTGAACCCGGTCCGCCCGCTCAATTTAGATCCCGGAAGCTGCCGAATTCAGGATCGAATAGCCTCTTATACGTTCGGACAACCATGCCGTCGGTCTGGCCGGATAGAAAATCGCAGATGCGACGCGCTTTCCCGTCCTGCGTCTTTTCGGCCTCGATAAGCCGGCTGACGTTGGCCGGGAGGATGCGGATGATGCGCTCGTTGCGCTCAGCGTAGTTCTCCCAGACCGCATTGAACAGCGCCATGAGAATCACGCGCGCCTTGTGCTCCAATTGTTCGAGCTGCGGACTCTCGAAAATGATGTCATTGGCCATCTTCTTGAAGAAATTGGCCTCGTTGCGCGCCGCCTCGTCGACCACGAGGTCGAACTTGTAGCGGTTGGTCTTCTCCGCCATGAAATTGTCCCGGGGCTTGAGCTGGCACGCCTGGATGAACGCGCCGATTTTTTTCGAGAACGTATTTTCCAGCCGGTCCTTCTTCAGGGCGTCAAACAAGGTGTCGAGATGCCGTTGCTCGGCGGCGCCGATCGTCTCGCCGTCAGCCCAGCTCTCCACCCGCTCAACCGTCAGGAAGCCGGCCCGCACGCCGTCCACGATATCGTTCAGCGAGTAGGCCGCATCGTCCGCCCAGTCCATGATCAGACACTCGACACTCTTGAACTCGTTGAGTGTCTCGTCGCGCATCAGCACACCCGGAATCCTCGCGCCGCCGAACACCCAGTCCCGCACGGCAGACTGCGAATCGTAGATGAAATGATTGAGCGGCGGGGTCGCAAACTCCGTGTAGAGTTTCTTGTATTTGAGCACGCCGTCGAGCAGGGCGCGGGTCGGCTGGATGCCGCGGACACCCGTCTCGTTTTGATACATGGTCTCGCACAGCAGATGCAGGGTCTGGGCGTTGCCTTCAAAGCCGCCCCGGCGTTTCATCAGCTCCTGCAGCGTGCGCTCGCCGGAATGGCCGAACGGCGGATGCCCCATGTCGTGCGCCAGGCAACTGGCCTCGACGAGGTCGTCATCGATATAGAAATCGTCGGACAGCGGATCACCGCGACTCTGGAGAAAATGACAGATGGAGCGGCCGATCTGGGCAACCTCCATCGAATGGGTCAGCCGGGTGCGGTAGAAATCGTATTCGCCCGAGAGAAAAACCTGCGTCTTGGACTGGAGCTTGCGGAAGGCGTGCGCGTGGATGATGCGGTCGCGGTCGATCTGGAACGGGCTGCGGTAGTCTGGCTTCCGGCTGCTGCCCCACTCCTGCACGTCAAAGGAATTGTAGAAACGGTTTTGCGGCATGGGAAGCGGAGCGAGCGTAGGCGGTAAGTTTTAGGGTGTAAAGAAGCACGAAGCTGGCAGCGAGTTGCGAGAGTCACCGTTGCTGGCTGCTACCAGCCCGGTGTTTGTCCGGCCCGGCCGCCCGGCAAATGTTTCGCTTGGACAGAAGCAGGAGTTTTCGCACGATGCAAAGCTTATGCCACGCCTGCTTCCGCTGTTTCTGGCCGCTCTTTGTCTCGCCAGTGCGTCCGGGAGCCGCAGCGCCGAATCCACGGCACATCAGTCGCTGATCACCGCGACCGACCTGTTCAAGGTCCGGCAGATCAAATCGCCGGCTCTGTCGCCCGACGGACGCTGGGTGGTTTATGTGGTCAACTCGACCGAGCGCAGCCCTGCGAAAGAATGGGTGGATCGCTCCCATTTGTGGCTGGCCGCCGTCGACGGCAAGACGCCGCCGCGCCAGCTGACCGATGCCGCGAGCAACGATTCAAGTCCGGTTTGGTCGCCTTCCGGTGATCGTCTTGCCTTTGTGCGCAAGGCGGAAAGAGCGAAGCCGCAAGTCTACCTGCTCCCGCCGGCCGGAGGAGAGGCGCGGCCGTTGACCCGACTCGATACCGGTGCCACCAATCCCCGCTGGTCGCCTGACGGGACCAGGATACTTTTCACCAGCGCCCTTTCCTTCGCCCAGGTGCGGGACACGCTGGCAAAGGCGGGCAAGCCGGCCGCACCGCAGTGGAAAATTGAGAAGCCCGGCCGCACGGCCGATGACGTACGCAATTGGAGTGTGAGTCCGGTCCATTCCGGGCCCGGGACGGAATCGCCCGACGCCAAACCGGGCGTGTCTGCCGCGGCCGATGCCGACGGCACCCCTCAAGAGGTTCGTGAATGGCTGGCCAAAAACGAAGCCGATGGCATAACGCTCGTCGCCAACCGGCCAAATCTTCCGCCCAACGGTGAATGGGAGAACGGACCGGCGTTCAGCCAATTCTATACGATCGAGGCCCGCGAGGGAGCCGAGCCTGAGTCCGTCATCGTCGGTTACGGAGGTTTCAGGAATGCGGCCTGGCTGGCCGACGGAAAAAGCATCGTTTGCCTCGGCCCGCGCAAGGCCGATGAACACCCTGATCGGGAACACTTCACCAGCCTCTATCGGATTGATCTCTCCACCGGTAACACGGCGGTGCTGCTGGAGGAGGCTGGCTGCAACTACGCCGAACCCTTGCCCTCGCCCGACGGCAAATGGATTGCCTGCACGGTGACAACCGGGGGCGAATACAGTTTTGCGCAAGCAATGGTTGCCGTTGTACCGGCAACCGGTGGCAAGCCGAATATCCTGACCGGCCAGCTCGACCGCACCGCGACCGACCTGAAGTGGTCGCCTGATAGTCAGGCAGTGTATTTCACTGCCGCCGACCGCGGCCGGATTCCACTTTTCAAGGTGACTCAGGCCAGCCACGAAGTCCAGACGCTCACGGAGGAGTCTGCTTGGGGTGTCCATGATTTCGCCATTGGTTCTCATGTGCTTGTGCAGGTCGTGACGAACCCGGGCGATCCCGGCGAACTCTTCGTGAGCGACACCGACGGCAAGTCCTCCCGGCCCCTTACCGCTCTCAACAGCAACTGGCTGAAAGAGCGACGGCTCAGCGCACCCGAGCCCCACCGGCTTGTGAACAAGGACGGGGTGACGGTCGATTACTGGACGATGAAGCCCAGCGGTTTCGATCCGACAAAAACATATCCGTTGCTCGTCGACATTCACGGCGGCCCCGCCGTCATGTGGGGTCCGGGCGCGGCCTCATCGTGGTTCGAGCTGCAGTATTTTGCGGCCCGCGGCTACGGCATCCTGTTCTGCAATCCCCGTGGTTCGAGTGGCTACGGGAGGGATTTTCTCCACGCCGATTTTGAAGATTGGGGAATCGGACCGGCCAGCGACGTGCTTGCCGCCGCAGGATTTACGGCCCGGGAGTCTTGGATTGATCGAAACAGACAGGTGCTGACCGGCGACGCCTATGGGGGATATCTTGCGGTTTGGATCCTCGGACACGATCGTCGCTTCAAGGCCGCCGTGGCCCGAAACGGAATCTACGATCTCCGGACTTTTTTTGGCGGGAATGACGGGCGCTTTGTGCTCCCCCGTTACTGGGGCGGATTCCCTTGGCAAGATGATGTGCGTCACCTATTGGACCGGGACTCGCCTCTTACCTATTTGGAGAATATCACGACACCGTTGCTCATCGAGCAAGGCGCAATGGCGTCTCCCGTCGACGTCGCCCAAGGCCGGGTCCTGTACGCTGGCCTCAAGCAGCTCCGCCGGGACGTCGAATACGTGCGCTACCGCGCCGCCGGCCAAGAATTCGATAGGCCCGGCGAGCCCGCCCAACGACTCGATCAATTCGTACGTTTCGACGAATTTTTCCGGCGTTTCATCGGCGACAATTAGACGCCTGATTTACGCCCTCGCGCCCTGAAAGGTTCCGAGCCTGCTTGCAGGCAATGGCTTCCCCGCCTACTGTCCGCCACATGCCTCACCTGTTTTTCCCGACCCAGTTTGGCACCTGCGGGATCGCTTGGAACGATACCGGACTGACCGGCTTTCAACTGCCGGATGAAACGGAGGCACTGGCGGAGCAACACCTTGCAACCAAAACGCACAGCCAGCCGGCCATTGATCCGGTGCCCGAGTGGGTCCAGCGGATAATTGCGCGGGTGCAGCAGCATTTCTCCGGGCAATTGCAGGATTTTTCAGACACCGTGCTGGATTGGTCGAGAGTCAGCGACTTTCAACGGGCCGTTTATCTCCAGACCCAAGCGATCAAACCGGGCTACAAGAAAAGCTACGGCGACATCGCGAAGCTGCTGGCTTTGGGCAACGAGGCCGCGCGCGCCGTCGGCGTCGCTTTGGCAACCAACCCCTGGCCGCTAATCGTCCCGTGCCACCGCGTGGTGTCGGCCGCAGACAAGATGACCGGATTCTCGGCCTCCGGCGGCGTTCGCACCAAAGCCCGTCTGCTCACCCTCGAAGGCGCGGAGCTCCTGTCGGAATGACCCGGCGGCGCAAAGTTTCGGCGGGCCAAGGACCAGAACTGGCGTTTGATCCCAAATTCGCCCTCGCCCATCTTCGCGCGAGTGACCAGGTGCTCGCAGCGCTGATCGATCGCGTCGGTCCGTTTGCGCTTGAACTGAAGCCGGCGGAAAGCCTCTTCGAGGCGTTGCTGCGCTCCATCGTCTACCAGCAGCTCAATGGCAAGGCCGCCGCCACGATTCATGGCCGGGTACTCGCAGAACTGGCCCGGAGCGGCGGTCCGACGCCGGCGGCGCTGGGTGGATCCTCCGATGCCGCACTGCGCGACGCGGGCCTCTCGCGCAACAAGCTGCTCGCCGTCCGTGATCTCGCCGCCAAATGCCGCGATGGCACGGTACCGTCACTAGCCGAGGCCGGGCGACTGAGCGACGACGAACTCCTCGTCCGTCTGACTGAAGTCCGCGGCATCGGACCATGGACCGTGCACATGCTGCTGATCTTTTATCTTGGCCGTCCCGACGTGATGCCGACGGGGGATTTCGCCATCCGCCTCGGTTTCAAGAAGCTTTATCGAAGACGCAAGGATCCCACGCCCGAGGCGATCCTCAAACATGCCCGCTGCTGGCAGCCTTACCGCTCGGTCGCGAGCTGGTACCTCTGGCGATCGCTTGACCCCGGCTGAATTCCTCTCGCGCGAGCCATCGGCAGTGTCTGACGGCCCGATCGGATTGAATAGCCCGAAAGACGTATGCCTTCGGGGTTGTTTCCCGATGGCCGCCGGTTACGCTGCGCACCGATAACACCCGCCCCTTTCATGCCGAACAAAATGCGCGCCATTGTAAAGCCCGCCGCCGGTCCCGGACTAATCATGACCGAGGTCCCGGTGCCGGTACCAGGCGTCAACGATGTGCTGATCAAGATCAAAAAAACTTCGATCTGCGGCACCGATGTCCACATCAACAAATGGGACCCTTGGGCCCAGCGCACCATCAAGCCGCCGCTCGTGATCGGCCACGAGTATGTGGGCGCCGTCGAGGACGTGGGCGCGGGCGTTGCCGGTTTCACCAAGGGTCAACTCGTCACCGGCGAAGGTCATATCGTCTGCGGGCACTGCCGCAACTGCCTCGCCGGACGCCGTCATCTTTGTCCCAATACCATCGGGGTCGGAGTGAATCGCGACGGCGCCTTCGCCGATTACGTCTCGGTTCCGGCGAGCAATATCTGGCGCGTGCCCCCCGGCCTGGCGCTGGATGTGGTCTCCTGTTTTGATCCGCTGGGCAATGCAGTGCACACCGCGCTCTCCTTTGATCTCATCGGCGAGGATGTGCTCATCACCGGGGCCGGCCCGATCGGCTGCATGGCCGTCGCGGTCGCAAAGCACGCCGGCGCCCGCAAGGTGGTCATCACCGACATCAACGACGGCCGGCTGGACTTGGCCCGCAAGCTTGGTCCGACCCGCGCCGTGAACACCGCCACCGAGAATCTTTCCGAGGTCTGGCACAAAGAACTCGGCATGACCGAGGGCTTCGACGTCGGGTTGGAAATGTCGGGCAGCGCCGTGGCGTTGAACCAGATGATCGACAACATGATCATGGGCGGTCGCATCGCGCTGCTCGGCGTGCACGCCGCGGAGGCCAAGGTTGATTGGAACAAGATCGTCTTCAAAATGCTGCACCTGAAGGGCATTTATGGCCGGGAAATGTTCGAAACCTGGTATAAAATGACCGCCCTCGTTCAGGGCGGACTGGACATCACACCGGTCATCACCCACCGGTTTCCCGTCGAGCAGTTTCAGGAGGGCTTTGCGTTGATGGGCGCGGGCAGGTCGGGCAAGATAATCCTGAACTGGGAATAAGACGATGAATGCCGACTATGCCGGTCATCTGCGCCAGACACTCGGCGAAATCGAATCCGCCGGACTCTACAAGCGCGAGCGCATCATCACCACGCCGCAAAGCGCCCATATCGGCGTGGCGACGGGACGAAGCGCCCTGAATTTGTGCGCCAACAACTATCTCGGCCTGGCCGGTGAGCCCGCCTTGATCTCGGCGGGCAAGGCTGCCCTTGACCGCTGGGGATACGGTCTCTCTTCCGTCCGGTTCATCTGCGGCACGCAGGAGATCCACAAAGACCTCGAAGCCGCGATTTCAAGATTTCTCGGCACCGAGGATACCATCCTGTATTCGTCGTGTTTTGATGCCAACGGCGGCCTGTTTGAAACCCTGCTCGGACCGGATGACGCGGTAATCTCGGACGAATTGAATCATGCCTCGATCATCGACGGGGTCCGGCTTTGCCGGGCGCAGCGATACCGATACAAGAACAACGATCTGGCCGACCTTGAGACCAAGCTCCAAGAGGCCGAGTCAAACAAGGCGCGATTCAAGATGATCGCCACTGACGGTGTGTTCTCGATGGACGGCTACATTGCCAATCTGGCCGGCATCTGCAGCCTCGCGGACAAATATCGTGCGCTGGTCATGGTTGACGACAGCCATGCCGTGGGCTTCATGGGCCGGACCGGCCGCGGCACCCACGAACATTGCGGGGTAATGGGAAGGGTGGACATTTTCACCGGCACACTGGGCAAGGCACTGGGCGGTGCCAGCGGCGGATATACCAGTGGCCGCAAGGAAATCATCGATCTGCTGCGCCAGCGCTCCCGCCCCTACCTTTTTTCCAACACGATCGCTCCGGTGATCGCGGCTGCGTCGGTCAAGTGCCTCGAGGTGCTTGGCTCGTCGACAGCGCTGCGTGACAAGCTGGAGGAAAACACAATATATTTCCGTCAAGGACTCACCCAGGCCGGGCTGAATATCCGCCCGGGCATCCATCCGATCGTGCCGGTGATGCTCGGCGATGCCGCGCTTGCCCAGAAGGTCGCCGCCCGTCTTTTGGATCTGGGGGTCTACGTCATCGGCTTCTTCTATCCGGTCGTGCCCCAGGGCATGGCACGCATCCGGACACAGGTGTCCGCCGCCCACACCAAGGAGGACCTGGCATTTGCCGTTGAGATGTTTGCCCAGGTTAAGCGAGAATTCGGCCTGTAATGCCCACTCCCGCCCAACTGCAGAAGCTCAAGGCCGCCGCGAAAGCGGCCGCCGGCCAGGCTTACGCCCCTTATTCCAATTTTCGGGTTGGCGCAGCGGTGCTCACGTCATCCGGAAAAATCTATTCCGGCTGCAACGTGGAGAATGCGTCCTATGGGTTGACGAATTGCGCCGAACGCACGGCGATCTTCAAGGCCGTGGCGGCACGCAAAGGGAAAATGAAATTGCAGTGCGTCGTCGTTTACACCCCGACTCTGACCGCCACCGCCCCTTGCGGTGCCTGCCGGCAGGTTATCTACGAATTCGGCCCGGATGCTCGGGTGATCTCTTTTTGCGCCGGCCCGAAACAAATCGACGTCACGATCAACGCGCTGCTGCCCAAGGCGTTTGGACCGGCAGATCTGGCGTAGCCGATGGCGGCGGGCCCGTGGATCGGCGAAATTCTTGGTCGCCTCTCATGTTGCAGACGGTCTGATGACTGCGTGCCGACCGGCCTGAACGGATCATGGCCCCAAAGGCGGCAAGGAATCTGAAAACTTATTCAGCTGTATCCAATAATAGGGTCCAGCGTAGTCGCCCAACCCGACGTGCGCCCCGCCCTCGACGAAGAGCTTCATTTTTGGCGAGGTGATTGCCTGGAAAAGCGCTTCGCCATGCCAGCAGGGAATGGTCGCATCCGCAGTGCCATGGATCACCAAAACCGGGAGCTTCAAGTTTGGCACCTTGTCGAGGTTCACAAATTTGTCGCCTGGCAACAACCGGTAACGGGTCATCACGCGGTAAGCGCTCACAAAAGCGCTCTGCAAAACCAATCCAGCGGCCGGACGGCGCAGGGCAAGCTCCACTCCCGGACCACCGCCGAGTGAATAGCCAAAAATGATGATGCGGTCGGCCGGCACCCCGAGCTTATCGTGCAAATAGTCGTAAGCCAGCTGTGCATCAGCGCAGGTATTTGCCTCCGTCGGCGTACCACCGCTCTGACCGTAGTGCCGGTAATCCAGTGCAAACGCGGCATAACCCGCCGCAAGGAAATCAGGCATGTATTCCCCAACTTTGCCGAGATCCTCATAGTTGCCGTGCAGGTACAGCAGCGTATATTTGGCCGACGGATTCGGCCAGTGGCGCGCCGTCAGCCTGACACGATCCGGGGTCATTAGCTGGAGATATTCCGGTGTCAGTTGGTATGAAACGGGCGGGCGCGGAAAAAGCATGGCCCGCGAGATGAAGTGCGCCCCCACTGCGACGAGCGTGTAAATGACCGCCAAGAAGACCGCCATCCGCCAGGCAATTGCGAACATCCCAGGCATCATCGGTTCAGCTCCGTCCGGTCCCGAGTGATCGCCTATGATCGATCAATGGCCGGAAAAGAAATCCCGGACCACGATCAACACCTGCTCGCGCGGCACTTCCTGCTCGGTGCGGTCGGACATATCGCGTATCTTGACCACGCCTTTGGCGAGTTCATCGGCGCCGTAAATGAGCGCGAGTTTTGCGCCGGATTCGGCAGCAGCCTTGAACTGCTTGCCAAAAGCCAGCTCCTTGAATGGATACTCGACACGAAAACCCGCGGCGCGCAAAGCGTGGATGTCCGCGAAGGCCGCCTTGCGCTCCGCCTCGCCGCCGATAACGGCGTACACATCGGGCGCGGTGATGAAATTCGGTGTCAGTCCGCGCTGTTCGATCAGCAACCCGGTCGTCACGTCACCTATGGCAAAGCCGACCGCCGGTAGATCGGGACCGCCCAGTTTTTTGACCAAGTCGTTGTAGCGCCCACCGCCTGCCAGTGCGCGGAGATCACCTTTCCGGTCAAACGCCTCGAAGACGAACCCGGTATAGTAAGCCAGCCCGCGGACGAC
>JBBIHQ010000006.1:24969-48086 GCA_037446975.1 Opitutia bacterium | reverse complement strand
CTTGGTCAGGCCGAAACCGGCGAGGCATTGGATGAGCAGCGCGATCAATTCAATTTCCGCCTCGGGACCGGGCTCACCGAATATATCGGCGTTAAACTGATGGAAAGCGCGCAGCCGGCCCTTCTGGGCACGCTCGTAGCGGTAATACTCGGCGACGCTAAACCACTTGATCGGTCGCTTGAGTGCGCCCGCCCGGGCCCCGACCATCCGGCAGACGGTGGGCGTCATTTCCGGCCGGAGCGCTACTTCGCGATCACCCTTGTCGGTAAAACTGAAGAGTTGCGCTTCAATCTCGTCGCCTGATTTGGCTTTGTAGAGTTCGAGCGGTTCGAGGACGGGTGCGTCGTATTCCTGGAATCCAAACGCCGAGGCGGCCTGCCGCCAGACACGGAAGATGTGCTGCCGCCGGGAAAAATCCTCCGGGTAAAAGTCCCGAAAACCGGGAAGGGACTGGAATCCAGCCATGCCTCGCTGCGACTTGCTGCGCTCAGGCCGAGGCCGGCGGCGGCGGATTGCTGCGCAGTTTGTCGAGGCTGAGCTGTTTGATCTTCTGCTTGAGTATCTTGCCGGACTTGAATTTCACGACGGCCCGCTCCGGAATGACGACCTCGGTTTCCGGCTTGTTCGGGTTGCGGCCGACACGGGCCTTGCGCACCTGAACTTCGAGGACGCCGAAATTGCGCAGCTCGACATTGCGGCCGGCGGCCAGCGCATCCATGACGATATCGAGGGTCATTTGCACTGTGTCCTGAATTTGTTTCTGCGGGAAACCGGTCTTCTCGTAGATTTCCAGCACGATCTCGCGTTTGGTCAGATTAGTCGACATGGCTAGGCGTGGGTTGATAACTTTTAGCTTATTGGGTTACAGGTACAAATAATTCACTACCCAGTGCTTGCGTCAACCGCAAAGCCACACAAAGGGTAAACCTTCACCATGCCCGATCCGAAGGCTGTCAACTCAATGTTTGCCCGCATTGCCGGGCGGTACGACCTCGCCAATCATCTCCTCAGCGGCGGCATCGATTTCCGATGGCGGCGGCGTCTGGTCAGGGCGGTGCATGACGCCCAACCTGGAGCAGTTTTGGACCTGGCGACCGGCAGCGGTGATGTTGTGTTTGCGCTGGCGGACGCATTGCCACCGGGCGTGCAACTGACCGGCATGGATTTCTGCCAGCCGATGCTTGATGAGGCGGAGAGGAAAAAAAAGTCTCACCCGCGTTGGGCGCCGATCTCGTTCAAACAGGGCGACGGCCTCGACCTACCCTTGCCGGATGCGTCGTTCGACGCGGTCACCATTGCGTTTGGCCTGCGCAACATGGGCGACCGGAAGAGATCCCTGAGGGAGATCCGCCGGGTGCTCCGTCCGGCAGGCAGACTCTTTGTCCTGGAATTTTCCCAGCCCTTCTTCTGGTTCCGACCTTTCTATTACGCCTATCTGAGATTCATTATGCCGACCCTGGCCGGCTTGGTAACCGGCGATCGCTCTGCCTACGAATACCTGTGCGGTTCCATCGAAGATTATCCAGGTCGCCAAGCGATCAGTGATGAGATCCGGCGATCGGGCTTCAGTTCGGTCCGCGTTGCTCCCTTAACACTGGGGATTGTCGCTTTGCACGAAGCCCAGATTTGAACGCCCGCCGGATTTCGCCTCCGCGAAAGATTCGCGCGCGACCGGGGCGCTTCAGTTGAACGACTTCCCGCAGCCGCAGGTGCTCTGGGCGTTGGGATTCTTCAACTCGAAGCCCTTGCCGTGGAGGCCATCGTCAAAATCAATGCTCGTCCCGTCGAGATAGGCCAAACTGGTGGGATCAACCAGCACTTGCACCCCTTCGGTCTCGAACATCTTGTCATCCGCCTTCGGCAAATCGAACGACATTCCGTATTGAAAACCCGAGCAGCCTCCACCTTCCACGAAAACCCGGAGCTTCTTCCGTCCGTCGCCCTGTTCCAAGTGCATCGTCTGCACCTGGCGCGCGGCTCGTGGAGTAAGCGTCAACATGGGGCGCACGGTAGGCGGTGTGCGCAGGTTGTCAACCGGGGTAGAATTTCCCTTACGTCAACCCTGTAGCAGGAATCATGCAAATATAGTTGCTGTGTTCTTGCCACCCATCGCAATGGCAGCTTTTCTCACCTTGTGGCATCCCTCAAGCACATCTTCAACGAGCTCCAGTATGAATTGACCAACAAACTGGCCGAGGGCGGGATGGGACTGGTCTATGAGGCTGTTCAGAAAGGCACGGGCAATTTCCGCAAGACTGTCGCCATCAAGCTGATTCGCGAAGAATATTCCAGCATCCCGGAGTTTCAGAAGAATTTCATCGGCGAGGCCAAGCTCGTGGCCGACCTCATCCACACCAACATCGTCCAAACCTATCACCTCGGCCAGATCGGCGGGCAGTATTTCATGACGATGGAGTTCGTCACCGGAGTGAACCTAGAGCAGTTTATCGACCGCCATAACGAACTCGGGCAGCTGGTGCCGGTGGACATGGCGGTCTTCATCGCCTCACGTGTTTGCCGGGGCTTGAGTTACGCCCATACGAAGAGGGACAAGGAGGGTCGGCTGCTCGGAATCGTGCACCGCGACGTCAACCCGAAGAACGTGATGCTCGCGATGGAAGGCGACGTCAAACTCACCGACTTCGGCATCGCGAAGGCGCTCGATCTCATGTACAATGAGGAAGGAAAGGTCATCCCCGGGAAGGACGAGTACCTTTCGCCCGAGGGCGCCAGCTATGCGGTGACCGACGGACGGTCCGACCTTTTCTCGCTGGCAATCGTGCTCACCGAAATCCTGCTCGGCAGGAATATTTTCCGCGGCGCCAACCGGCTGGAATCGCGCCGCAGCATCATCACGATGCCTTTGCCCAAATTTTCCACCCTGCGCTCGGAGATTGACCCGAAGCTGGAGGCCATCATCCACAAGGCGCTGCAACGCGACCGCGACAAACGTTACCAGACGGCCTTTGACATGCTGACCGATCTGGAACTCTACCTGTACAGCGACCGATACGGTCCGACGAACGAGAAACTGGCCGTATACCTGGCGCAAGTATTTCCCACCAAAAAATCCGGCTCCACCCCCCCCGTCTCTGCCTCGCCCCAAGCTCGTACCTCCACGCTCGAAAGCCAGCGGTAAACTCTTTCGTGTATGAGCGGCCCCGGACTCAATCAGAGTTTTCACCAGCGGCAGACGCAGCAGCTGGTGCTGGCGCCGCAGATGCGCCAGTCCCTGAAGATCCTGCAGGTCGCGGCCCTGGACCTGCGCACGGCGATCCAAGAGGAGTTGCAGTCCAACCCGACGCTCGAAGAACTGCCGATGGACGACGTCAGCCTGGAGAAGGCTGCCGACGGCACGGAAGACAAGACCACACCCAGCGATGATACCCGGGAGGAGATGGACTTCTCCAAAGATTTTCAGGTGTTGGAAAAAATCGGCCAGGACTGGCACGACCATCTGGCTGATGCTGGCGGTGTGAGGCAAAGCTCGTCCGAAGAGGACGAGCGCCGGCAGCACTTTTTCGACTCACTCACGAGCGAGACCTCCTTGCAGCAGCATCTGATGCAACAGGCTGAAATGGCGGGTTATCCTCCGGCAATACTCGAGGCACTCCGTTTTCTTGTCGGCAGCCTCGACGACCGCGGCTATCTCACCGCCACCCTGTCGGATTTGGCCCTGCTCGCAAACCTGCCGCTCGAGACCGTCCAGGAGGCCTCCCGGATTCTGAAGACGTTTGACCCCGCGGGCATTGGAGCCGAAAATCTGTCGGACTGCCTGCTCATCCAACTCGCGCAAAAAGACCGGGAGAAGTCAGTGGCTGCCCGGATCATTCGGGATCATCTGGCGCTGTTGGTTCGCCGCCGTATTCCGGATCTTGCGCGAAAAACCGGCCTCGCCAACGAGGTGATCCAGGAAGCCATTGAGGAAATCGGCACCCTCGATCCGGCGCCCGGCCGCCGTTTTGCCGACGATGCCAATCGGGTGGTCGTCCCCGACGTGACGGTGGAGAAGGACGGCGATGAGTGGAAAATCATCCTCAACCACGACTACATTCCACGTCTTCGCCTCAGCAACACCTACAAGGACCTCATCGCCAAGGGGCGCCTGAGCAAACCCGAAAGCGACTATCTCCGGGAGAAGCTCCGCTCGGGCAAGTTCATCATCAACGCCATCGAGCAACGTCAACGCACGATCGAGCGCATTACCCGCGAGATCATCAAGCACCAGGGGGAATTTTTTGAAGAAGGCGTGGCCAAACTGAAACCGCTGACCATGACGCAGATCGCCGACATCATCGGTGTCCACGAAACGACGGTCAGCCGGGCGCTCGCCAACAAATACATCCAGACGCCCCACGGTGTCTTTGAGATGAAATATTTCTTCACGTCCGGCTATCAATCGCAGGCCGGGGCGGCCGTCGCCAATACCAGCGTCAAGGAAATGATCGCGGACATCGTCGCCGGTGAGGATCCGGGCAAGCCCTTGAGCGACCAGGACGTCGTCGGATTGCTTGAAAGCAAAGGACTCAGCATCGCCCGACGCACCGTGGCCAAATACCGGGAGGAACTCGGGCTTCTCCCGAGCAACCTGCGACGGCACTACGATTGACGCGAGCCCAACGCCGCGAATATCTCATCCCGCAGGTCGAGCACCTTGATGGGTTTGATCAGGCAAGCGCTCAGCTTCGCCAAGCTGATGCTTCGCGCAATCAGATCTGGATTCATATAACCGGTCATCAGCACACGACGCGTCGCCGGTCGTTGTTCCAGCGCCCGCACGAGGAAGTCCAAGCCCTGCAGCTTGCCGGGCAACATGTGATCACTCACGATCAAGTCAAATGAACGGGCCGCCAAAAGCAGGGCGGCCTCCTCCCCATTTGCCGCCGTTTCGAGATCAAAGTCCTGATCGAGAACCGTCCGCCACATCGCGACCAATTCTGCTTCGTCTTCGACCAACAGGACGGTGGGCCGGGTTGCCGGAATTTGGCTCGGGTCGGCCATGGTCGGTTCAACTGCCGTCGGCGACGGCGTTATCGTGCAGCTTGGCCGCTTCCTGGACCGTCTTAAGCAGCTCCGGCAGCGAGACCGGCTTGAGGAGATAACGGTACAGGGCCGCCTCATTGACGCTCCGGAGCAGCATTTCGGGTTTCATATAGCCGGTCACCAGGATGCGCTGGGTATTGGGATGCTCTTCGCGGGAATCCACCAGAAAACTCAAGCCGTTGCCACCAGGCATAAGGTGATCGCAAACGACCACCTTGAAAACCTTCTTGTGCATGAGAAAACCGGCCTCCCGGGCGGACGTGGCCATCGTAATTTCAAAATGGGGCGACAATGCCTGGGCAAAAAGTTCCAGCAATGGTTTCTCGTCGTCGACTAGGAGCACGGCACCCTTGGTGGCTTGGCTGGCGGAGGGGTCTTTCCCTAAAACGGTCATGGCTGCAAAATGCTGCGGACTGGTCGTAGCTTGGCAAACCCAATCCTGCGGTCCTGACCACTGGCGCTTTTAGTTTGCTTGCCCGTTGGTCCGCGTGTTTTTCTGGTGCAAATTGGCATGGATAAGCATGACTTGCTCGCTGCCGCCCGCGAGGGCAATTTCGCCCTCGTCCCGGCCGGGTTTATCACACTCGAAAACCTCACGAGGCCGAACACCTCGGGCAATACGCCGCTGCACATGGCGGCAAAATATGGCTCGCTCAGCCAACTGCCCGTTTCCCTGCTGACCCAAGATGCGCTTTTGTTGAAAAATGACGCGGGCTACACGCCCCTGCACCTCGCGGCGCGCGGCGGCCACTTGGACCAGGTTCCGGTCTCTCTGCTCACCCGTGACAATCTCCTGCTCCGGTCCAACAGCGGATACACCCCTTTGCATCAAGCCGCTGCTGCCGGTGCACTCGGCCAAGTGCCGGTCGATCTGCTGACAGCTGAGATCATCCTCAGCAAGACTGACCACGGGAACACCCTGTTGCACGAGGCCGCTGAAGCTGGCACGCTCAACCGCTTCCCGGCCCAATTCATCAACCGGGCAACCCTGACCGTCCCCAATATCAGCGGGGAAACCGTCCTGCATGTGGCCGCGTTCAACGGTCACCTCGACCAGGTGCCGAAGGAATTGCTCACCGCTGAGACTCTGCTCACGAAGACCGCCAATCATGACACCTGCCTGCACGCCGCCGCGATCGCCGGCCACCTTGATCAGATTCCCGTCGAGTTTCTTACTCATGACAATCTGGTGCTCGCCAGCAAATCAGGACACACGCCCATCCACGCCGCCGCAGAATCAGGCCATATCCGGCAGATTCCCCGCGACCGCCTGACGCTCGATCTGCTGATCAGCCGCAACGATTTTGGCGACACACCGCTGCATGCCGCCGCAGTCGAGGGGCACCTCAGCGAGATTCCACGTGAGTTCCTGAATCGCGCGACCTTGACCATCCGCAATTACAACGGCGGCACGCCCATCGGCGCGGCAATTCGCCACGGTTTCGCGAGCCAACTGCCGGCCGAGTTTGTGCCCAAACCGCCCACCGCGCTGCAAAACTTGCTCTACAAGATCGGCGCCACCCGCCCGCCGTACACCTAGGCAATCCCTCCGCGAGTGCCGCTCAACATAAGAAAAGCGGCCTTTCACGTGTCCGGAACTTTTGATGCCCTTTCCAAGTATGAATACAACCATCAGCGCCATATCAGCCCGCGAAATCCTCGATTCACGCGGCAATCCAACTATTGAGGTCGACGTCAGACTCGTCTCAGGCCACCTCGGGCGAGCCGCCGTGCCATCCGGAGCTTCCACCGGAGAGCACGAGGCCCTCGAACTACGCGACGGCGATAAAAAACGATATCTGGGCAAAGGAGTCCTGAGCGCTGTCGCCAATGTAAAGGCGAAGATCGCCCCGGCTCTGACGGGTCATGATGCCGTCGACCAGGTCGGAATTGACCGGACTATGATCAAGCTCGATGGTACTTCGACCAAGTCGAGCCTCGGGGCCAATGCCATCTTGGGAGTTTCGATGGCTACTGCCCATGCGGCCGCGGCCGCCCTCAATCAGCCGCTCTATAAATATCTCGGCGGCCCCAATGCCAAGGTGCTCCCTGTTCCCATGATGAACATCATGAATGGCGGCGCCCATTCCGACGCACCGATTGATTTCCAGGAATTCATGATCATGCCCACCGGCGCCAGTTCATTCCGCGAAGCCCTGCGAATGGGGGCGGAGGTTTTTCATTCGCTCAAGAAGGTCTTGAAGGAGAAAGGTCTCGCCACCGCCGTCGGTGACGAAGGAGGGTTTGCCCCGAAGCTCGAGTCCACCGAAGCCGCGCTCGACGTGATCGCGCTCGCGGTCAAGAATGCCGGCTATAAACTCGGCAAGGATATCAACCTCGCGCTGGATGTCGCCGCTTCCGAATTCTACGTGAAGGAAAAGAAAACCTACGTCTTCAAGAAATCGGACGGCCGGTCGCTCAGCGGCGACCAGATGGTGCAGTTCTACAAGGACCTCGTCGCGAAATATCCCATCATCTCGATTGAGGACGGTTGTGCCGAGGGCGACTGGACCACGTGGAAGAAACTCACCGACGCCATTGGCGGGAAAGTCCAGCTCGTGGGTGATGACATCTTCGTCACCAACACCGAGATTCTCGCCCGCGGCATCAAGGAAGGCGTCGCCAACTCCATTCTCGTCAAGGTTAACCAGATTGGCTCGCTCACCGAGACGCTCGACGCCGTGGAGATGGCAAAGGAGGCGGGCTATACCGCCGTAATTTCCCACCGGTCCGGGGAGACCGAGGACGTGACCATTGCCGACATCGCCGTCGCCACCAACGCCGGCCAGATCAAGACCGGCTCACTCTGCCGCACCGATCGCGTGGCAAAATACAACCAGCTTCTGCGCATTGAGGAAGAACTTGGTGCCAGCGCGGTCTTTGGCGGCAAGATGTAGACTTGCAGACGGAAGCGAGACCGTTTTATTTGAACCTACGAAGCTAGCCTGACACCAAGCTTCGCCTACACACACTGGGAAGGCCGGACCGAATGGTCCGGCCTTTTTATTCGGTCAGGGCAATCCGCTTTATCCCAAGATTGTGACTGTGAAACCTGATGGCTCGTTGCACCTGACGGTCCCAGTAGTCCCAATCGTGTGACCCTTGATATTCGCGATAATCATGCGGTATGTGGTGCTGCTTGAGCGCGCGGTGAAATTCCCGGTTGTCCTTGAGCAGAAAATCACCCCGGCCACAATCAAGCTGGATTTTTGGCAGCATTTTCTTGGCCTTCGCATCCGCGGCGAGTCCAAGAATATCGTGATTCGTGCCAATCGGCTTGTCCCCAAAGACCCGTCGCAGTTCCTCGACGAATTGCACGGACTTGTCCTTGTGCCTGCCGGCCCGCACCGCCTCTGGGCTGAAGTCCGCTCCCTCCCGTCCGACGGCTCCCGAGTGGCTGTTGACCGAACAAAAGCGCTCGGGATATGCCAGTCCGACTCGTAGCGCGCCGTATCCCCCCATCGACAATCCACCGATGGCTCTTCCGCTCCGTCCGGATCGTGTCTGAAAACTCCGGTCGACAAAATCCAGCATTTCGCGTCCAAAGTGCCTCGCATACGATGGTCCTTCGTCATTGTCCGTATAGAAGCCCCGGTACCCATCCGGCAATACCACCATGAGCGGAAGCTCGCGAACATACCATTCCAGACGGGAATGCCGCAACCAGACGGTCGAGTCGTCCGACAAGCCGTGAAGCAAATAATAGACCGGGAATGGCGGCCGACCCACGCGCGGCAGCAGTACCTGCATCGTCGTCTGTTTTTGCAGCACCTCGCTGCGCCAGTGAACTTCAGCCCAAGCCATGTGGCCAAGTATCGGGAAACCTTTGCCCCTGATCAAGAGCCGACCTTACCGCAAGGCGTACATCGGGTTCGGGCATATTTCCGCGCCTCCACGCTTCATTCCACCCGAAGAATGTATCCCCGAAGATATTCGCTCTCGGGCATCGTCACTAGCACCGGGTGATCCGGCGGCTGATGACAGTATTCAACAATATGCACCCGGCGTTTTGCGTCAGCCGCGGCCGCGGCCAGGACCTGCCGCAAATCCCGGTCCTGCATATGATGGGAGCAGGTATAGGTCGCGAGCACACCGCCGGGTGTCAGCGCCTTCATGGCCCGCAAATTCAGTTCTTTATAGCCCCGCAGAGCACCTTCAAGGGTCGACTTCGACTTCGCAAACGGCGGCGGATCGAGGATTACCAGGTCCCAGGCTGCCGCCGAATCCCGCTGGGCGGTGAACCAGTCAAAGACGTTGGCGGCGATGAATTCCGCCGCCAGTCCGTTGTGCAGAGCGTTCTTCTTCGCCTGCCCTACCGCGTCGAAAGCGCTGTCGATCCCGCGTACCGTGGCCGCCCCGGCGTTTGCGCAGTGGAGAGCAAAGGAGCCTTGATTGCAGAACGCATCGAGCACCCGTCTGCCCGCGGCATATTTTGCCACAACCGCGTGTTGCCGGCGTTGATCGAGATAAAATCCGGTCTTTTGTCCGCCCGGCAAATCGAGCCAGAAGTCCAAGCCGTCAATTCTCGCCCACCGGGGCTCCCATGGCTGGCCCGTTCGCGTTTTGACCTCGAGCGGCAGGCCTTCAAGCCGGCGGATGTTGGCATCATTGCGAAAAATTATTTCCGTGGGTTTGACGATTTCCGAGAGCAGGTCGCCAAGCAATTTCGAGCGCTTTTCCATGGCCAAGGTCTGAACCTGCGCCACCAACGTGGACCCAAACTGGTCCACCACCACGCCGGGTAGGTCGTCAGATTCCGACCAGACCAGGCGCTGGTACATGCTCACGTCAACCGGTCCCCGGGCTGCGATCGCTTTAGCCAGCGCCTCACGCAAAAACGACTCGTCGAGTGCCACCCGCTCGCGGCTCAATCTTCGCCATACAATCTGCGATTTGCTGTTGAAGATGCCGGTCCCGAGAAACCGCCCTTTGGCATCGCGGCACTCCACTACTTCGCCGTCAAGTTCGGCGGAGAGAATCTGTTCGCATTCGTTGCCAAAAACCCACGGGTGGCCCGAGAGCACGCGCGAATTGGCGTTTGGCCTTAGCTTCAGGCTGGCGTTCATGCCCGGGACTCTCCCGGGCTTTACCCGCGCTTAGAAGCTCAAAATCAGGCGGTCAACTGGTGCTCACGCCTCGCGTAGACGGAGGCGCGAACGCGCACTGGTTCACGGGCAGGGAACGCATCGTAGTAAGTCTCGTTCACGATCGGCTTCTCGCCAGGGTGATATCCGGATTCGTCCTCGTAGCCATCCGGTGCCTTCAAGACATTGAAAAGTAGCGCGCAGAGGCCGAGGGCTTGTATCAGAAGAAGGAGAGCAAATATAAAAGACATGTGATTTAAGGTTGATTCACTGTATTGGAATGCAGGGCATCGGCCTATACGGCTCACCCCGTAAATGAGGCTACGGTATTCCCGTAGGTCGGTTGGATATCCGGTCAATCACCCAACCGCGTCAGGCATGGCCAGCGCTCTCCGGAAAATTCCTTACCCCTTGGACAACAGCCTCATCCCCAGCACGAATCCGACAAACTCAGGCGGCAGGAAGATGCTGCCCAATAAGCGGTGGGGAATTGCGAACCTTTCGAATTCTTGAAGCGGCCTTTCGCGTCGGTATTGCTCCAGGCTCTTTCCCCAGATGAAAGCCGGTCGCGTCCTCATATCCTTCGGGAGCATGTGCTATGTTCAACAGCAGCACGCCACCAGCTAGGATGGAGATGGCACCAAGAATGACTAACAAGACAGTAAACATGTTTTCCGCCTGTGTGGAAGATAACGGCACAAGGGTGATCGAACTATAGGGTTAACAACCCAGAAACCTGTTATTCACCGTTCGTTAACAGATTTTGGACTCCTGAGGTGCGCGACGCCGGGCAAGAATCGAATTCCAAAGCGCTACGGCTGAACGAAAATGTCGAAGCATCGCCGTTGGCACGAACTCAGGAAACAATTGCCCGGCCCTGCTCGCGAACGCACAGGAGCCCTAGGACTTAGCCAACCGGAACAACCCAAACACAGACCAAGGGTGCCGATAATGTCAAGCTTACCAGCTTGGGGACCCTTCTATACTCTCATTCGCCTTTGCGCACTGAAGCAAAGATCTCCGCGTTCAAGGCACGATCTGCAAAGAACCGTTTAGGCAGAATTTGTTTCCCGAAGGCTCGCCGCTATCCGGGGCGTACTTGTCGCCCGAGAACACGAGAATATTCGATCTGGTTCCGACGGGTGCGGGGTTTGTTTCGTTCTTGAATGACCGCCGTCCTTTCCAGCGCTTGAGCTGAGCACCACCGTGGCTTCGGATCTGCTCAATAGAGCGTATTCTTTTGCTGACGAGTCCCGGAGCATTCTCTTTTACTTCGAATAGTCCTGGCGGGGATTTGGCGGCACAGCCCCTGCAAAATAGACTTCACTCTGCCTCGCGCGTCCCGTTTCCTGACCGGCTTGACTCCAGCCTGCCGCGGCCGCCCTTGGAAAGGCATGGTGCTCATTTGCCAATACTTTCACCCTGCCTACCAACAGCCTCCCATGTCCCCATCTCAGGAAATCGCGCGACGCCGCACTTTTGCGATCATCTCCCATCCCGACGCGGGCAAGACGACTTTAACCGAGAAATTCCTTTTATACGGCAATGCCTTGCACCTGGCCGGTTCGGTGACTGCCCGAAAGAACCAGCGTGCGACTGCTTCCGATTGGATGGAGCTGGAGAAGCAGCGTGGAATTTCCATTTCGTCCACGGTTCTACAATTCGACTATGCCGGATTCGCGGTCAATCTTCTCGACACTCCTGGGCACAAGGACTTCTCCGAGGACACCTATCGGGTGCTCACGGCGGTCGATGCGGCATTGATGGTTATCGATGCGGCGAAAGGGGTGGAATCTCAGACTCGAAAGCTGTTCGAGGTCTGTCGTCGCCGAGGCGTGCCGATCTTCACCTACATGAACAAGTGCGACCGCCCGACGTTAAATTCATTCGCGCTGCTTGATGAACTGGAGAGCGTGCTCGGACTCCAGTCGTCGCCGGTCATCTGGCCGCTTGGCAACGGACCGACTTTCAAGGGCGTGTTCGACCGCCGCACCCGCGAAGTTCATTTATTCGAGCGCGTGCCTGGTGGCAAATATCAGGCTCCGGTCAGCGTCACTTCCCTCGATGATCCGGCCGTGCGGGACAAGCTCGATGATTATACCTATAACGAGGCAAAGGAGCAGCTCGAAATGCTCGACGGCGCCGGCCATCCGTTCGACCTGGCAGCCGTCCAGGCCGGTCAGCAAACCCCGGTTTATTTTGGCAGCGCCGTGAATAACTTCGGCATTCAACTCCTCCTCGACGGTTTTCTCAAGGATTCGGTTCCGCCCCGTCCGCGGTCGTCCGTGAGCGTAACGGTACCGGGTCTCGCCCTCCCGACGGAAGCGGGTGAGGTGGCGGTCACCGATGAAAAATTTTCCGGCTTCATCTTCAAAATCCAGGCCAATATGGACCCGAAACACCGGGACCGGATCGCCTTTCTGCGCGTGTGTTCCGGCAAATTCGAACGCGATATGGTGGTTACCCACCAGCGCACGGGACGACAGGTTCGCCTCTCGTCCTCCCACAAGCTCTTCGGACAGGAACGCGAAACGGTGGATGAGGCGTGGCCGGGCGACGTCATCGGTCTCGTCGGCCACGATTCGTTTGGTATTGGCGACACTCTCACGGCGGACCGCACAATCTGCTACGACGAGATACCGCGATTCCCGCCCGAGGTATTCACCTATATCTCGAATCCCAACAGTGGTGACGCCAAGAAATACCGGGCCGGACTTGAGCAGCTCCTGCAGGAAGGCGTCGTTCAGTCTTTTAACGCACGCAACGCCCCGTCAGGCGCAACCTTGCTGGCCGCCGTTGGTCCGCTGCAGTTCGAGGTCGTGCAATGGCGCCTGCAGGCCGAATATAACGCCGAGTCCCGCCTTAATCCCACTCCGTGGACGCTGCTTAAATGGCTGTCAGCCAAGGATGGCACAACCCTGGGCTTGGCAAAAAGTACATTCGACTATTCCAAACTTGTTGTCGCCAGCGGCGTCAGTTTTGGCGCCGACAAATTCGACCAGCCCGTCGTGTTGTTTCCCAATGACTGGACCATGAGGTATTTCGTCGAGAAGAATCCTGATTTGAAGCTGCACGCCCTCCCGTTGGAGCAAAGCTGATATGGGGCGGCAGACAATCCTTGTCCCTCCCATGAAGAAAACGCTGCTCCTGATCTTTCTCGCAACCATCCGCCTCGCGGCTGATGACGGTTCCAAGCTCACAGAGGTGTGGACTCCCGTGCCCGCCGTTGTCACTCCGGGCGTCAACCATGCGCCACCGTCCGACGCCATCGTTCTATTTGATGGCGCCAATTTGGACGCATGGACCAACGTGAAAGGCGGCCCGTCTGGCTGGACGGTCGAGAATGGTGTGCTCACCATCAAGCCTGGTTCCGGTGCTCTTGTCACCCGGCAGGCTTTCGCCGACTGCCAGCTGCATCTGGAGTGGCGCACGCCGGCCATCGTCAGTGGTGAGGGTCAGGGGCGCGGCAACAGCGGTGTGTTCCTGCAAAGTCGCTATGAAGTTCAGATTCTCGACAGCTTTGCCAACCCAACCTATGCAAACGGACAGGCCGGCGCCATCTACAAGCAGCATATTCCGCAGGTGAACGCTTCGCGAGCACCGGGTGAGTGGCAGGACTACGACATCATCTACTCCGCCCCGCGTTTCAATAACGATGGTTCAATAAGAACCCCCGCCTTTGTTACCGTATTCCAGAATGGCGTGCTGGTCCAAGATCACGTTGCGCTGAAGGGTGCGACCACCAACAAAGGTCTGCCCAAATACGAGAAGCATGCTTTCATGCAGCCGCTGGTCCTGCAGGAACACCACAACCCGGTCTCATTCCGCAATATCTGGATTCGGGAGTTGGGCGTTCGCAAGCTGCTTAACGGCACTGATACAAGAGGCTGGTATACTTTCCTCGAAAAGCTGGGAAAGAACAATGATCCTGAGGAAAATTTCAAAATCGAAAACGGTCTGCTGCACATCAAGGGCAAGAACTTCGGCTACCTCGCAACCGAGCAGGCCTTCGCCAACTACTACCTGCGGGCCGTTTTCAAATGGGGCCGGCACCAGTATGCGCCGCGAGCGACGGGCAAACGCGACAGCGGCATACTTTACCATTTCGGCCTGGACGTGCCGGACAACGTCTGGCCCAAATCGCTGGAATGTCAGGTGCAGGAAGGCGACTGCGGAGACTACTGGTGCGTGGGAGGCACAAACATCGAAAGTCCCAATCGCTCGGCAACCGAGTGGAATATGAAACGCGTCTTCCGCACCGCCGACTTTGAGAATCCGACCGGGGAGTGGAACACCCTGGAGATCGTCTGCAACGGCAATCAATCAGAGCACTACGTCAACGGGCATCTGGTCAATTCCGGCACCAATGCGTCCGTCTCTGCTGGAAAAATCCTGCTCCAATCCGAAGGGGCCGAAATTTTTTTTAGGACCGTGGAGCTGATCTCGTATTGATAGCCTTCCCCAATTGCCGCGATTTCCGGGATATCTGCCGGTGACTTTCCTGGATTCTTTGACCACCCTCCTCAACAAGTCATGCGCAACTCTGTAAACCGGACGTTTGCCCGCGCCAAACCGGTGCATCCGCATCAGTGGCTTTGGGAGACGCTTGAGACTGAATCGAGTTTTGTCCTTCGCTCCATGTTTGGGGCCAAGGCCGCCTATCTCGACGGCCGGCTGATGCTCTGTTTCTGCGCAAGTGAAGAACCCTGGCTCGGCCTACTTGTCTGCACCGACCGCCCCCGCCATGCCGCGCTGATCGCCGAATTTCCCGAGCTCGCTCCGCATCCCGTGCTTCCCAAATGGCTCTACCTTCCCGAAAGCACGGCCGACTTTGAGCGCGCTGCGACTCGTCTCGTCTACCTCGCCCGACAGCGAGATCCCCGCGTTGGCGTCACCCCACAACCCAAGAAATCACGCCAGAAAATATCCCGGGGCCTTCGCTAACCGGCTGACGAACGTTGCTGTCCTCCCGTCAGCTCCCGGCGATTTCGTATCTTTTCAAGCGTGACAGCCAAACCCATGTACTTCACCTCCGCCGCCAGCTTCCGCCGCTGGCTTGAGGTCAATCACGGCTCGGCCACCGAACTGCTGCTCGGCTTCTACAAGAAAAAGTCAGGCAAAGGCGGTCTGACCTACCCCCAGGCAGTCGACGAGTTGCTGTGCTTCGGATGGATTGACGGTATCAAGCGGCGGGTTGATGAATTCAGCTACACCCACCGGATCACCCCGCGGCGACCCGGCAGTATCTGGAGCCGGCTGAACCAGTGTCATGTCGCGCGGTTGACCAAAGCCGGCAGAATGCATCCGGCTGGGATCAAGGTTTTTGAGGCCCGGAATACGGCGAGAACCGGGGTCTATTCTTTCGAAAAACGCCCGCAGAAATTTCCGCTCGAGTTCGAGAAGTTATTCCGGGCAAACGCCAAGGCCTGGACCAACTGGCGGACCCAGCCTCCCGGCTACCAGCGGTTGGCGATCCATTGGGTGACCAGTGCCAAACAGGACGATACCCGCTGTCGGCGGCTTGCCCAGCTCATTGCCATCACCGCGCACCAACGGCGGCTCGACAGTAAGTGACGCAAATCGGCGCGGGCCGGGAGCTTGAAACGATCGACCAAACCGGTCCGCGTCCGACTTGTCTTTGTCGAAAGCTCTGATTTTGTCGGCAGGCTTGCCAGCCAGAATCCGACGGGACCGGCCGGCCTCAAATCAATTTCCATGATGTCAACCAACGAAGTCTTCATCGGCACCGACAGCGGTGCCACCACCTCGAAAACTGGTGGGGTTTGGGCCGACGGTTCGCTCATCTCCCAGCAACTCCGCCAGAGTTCGACCAATTCTGCGGCGGGCACCGAGGCAGTAGTTCATGGTTGGGTTGAAGGCGTGAACGGATTCCTAGCCGAAAACAACCTGACCTGGAGCCAGGTCAAGGGCGTCGGTCTGGCCATTCCCGGACCCTACGAACGTTACGGCGTGATGGGACGCGCCGCCAATCTGCCCCGCAGCTTCGAAGGCTGGAATTTTCATGCGGATTACAGCCGGGCCATCGCGCAGGCCGCCAATCGCGCCGTCCCGCTGGTTGTCGGAAACGATGGCAACTACGGCGGTGTTGCCGAGGCTCAACGTGTCCGGGGCGGCAAAAAGGCGAGCGTGTTGATGCTGGCGCCTGGTTCCGGTTTGGGCGTGGCTTACGTTGATCCCAACGGTCTGCCGCTCGACGGCGACACTTTGAACGGCATGGAGGGAGGGCATATGCCCGCACCCCTGCATCTGCTCGGCGGCATCAAGCCGTTCGCCTGTGGGTGCGGGCGTAACTGGGGTTGCATCGAAGCCTACACCACGATTTCCGGCCTCCCTCAATTACTCGATGAAATGCTCAAGAGGCATCCGGGACACCCGCTGGCCACCTCGGTTGTCCCGCCCAAGGAAAAGGTACTTTCCTTGCGAACTCTCGCGCAAAAAAACGATCCGCTGGCAGTGGATATCTTCAACTTTCAAGCCCGCGCCCTGGGCTTGCACATGGCCTCCCTGCTGATGGCGGTAGATACCGAATATGTCGTCATTGGCGGAGGTCTCATAGACCCGGGAGCCACCACTCCGGAGTTCCGCGAACGTTACTTGAGGATCATCCAAGAATCTGCGCTGCCATATTTGTGGCCACAGCAGCGCGAACGGCTCAAGATAGTTCCCGCCACGCTCGGCGAACTCTCCCAGGCCATCGGCGCCGCTCTCGTGGCGCTCTACACCACGCAAAAATAGTCCCGTGGCCGCTGCACCGGATTCAAAATCTGGCGCGCATCTACTCCCGGCCAGTCGACCGCCGCCGCAGGTCTGTTCATGGTTCCGGTCTTCGACTGCCGGTATCTCGGTCCTTCTGGTTGTTTGACGCCGGCGGCGCGGTTTGATTCCGGACCGGCGGTGGTGGCGGCGGAGCAAACGAATTTCGGCCGGGCCGGTCACCGGACAGCTGGGGCGGATGGTCAACTGCCCCGGTATTCTGCAAGCGGCTGGCATCTGTAAAACGGGGCAGGTTATCCGCTGCTTGGACCCGATGCTCGTGACCGACCTCGGTTCCATTTCGTGAACGTTGGCTACGTGCGGGGTCGTCTCGCTCACCCGACCGTTGCGCACCAGATTGGCCGTCGATCCGGGTGTATGTAACCCTGGGCCGCTTGCTCATATCCACCGGTCTTCGTTCCCCGGCGCGGTCTCGATAATCGGGTCGGCGGCTCTCCCCGCCGCGTTCATCGCGGACACGATCGTGGTCGTCCCGGTCAATCCGCCAATGCCGGTTGCCCCCAAACGGACCTCCGACCTGCGACCAATAGTACCCGTTAAAATACGGATCGAACGGATCGTAGTAACCATACGGTGAATAGGCGTAACCTGAATCATAGCCGTACCCATAAGCGGATTCGCCGGTCGTATCGTCCCCGGCGAGCGCAAAAGCCGGTGGCGGCAGATTCGTGAGCTTCACGATGACCCATTCTGGCGCGGCGCCCGGTCGGCTGGGAGGAAAATCAATCCGGACAACGTACTCGCCGGCAAGAACCGGTCCCTCGCCGGCAAGAAATCTCGCGACCGCGTCATGAAGCTGATCGAGATCCGCCGGCGAAAGCTTCCGGTCGATCGAGCTCTGGACTACAATCATGTCATAGGCCGGCTCGGCATATCCGGTGCGGGCAACAACTTCAGGTGCCCCGGAAAACACGGTCAGCCAGAGTACTAGCACCGCGATTACCGAGATCTGTCGAGCAATGGTTTTCATGGAAGTTCCCGGGAGGGATTAAAGTGCTTGCACCACGAATCTAGTCACCAAATCCCTCCCCGCAAGCGTCGTTTCGGACCGTGGACCGCTCTGATCAACGCTTCAGCTCAGTCCCCGTGTTCAAACAGCAGCAGCAGAACTCCAAGGACCGTGAAGATGCCACCGAGCATGGCCGCCTCGTAACGCTCAAATTTCCGCACCTGGAAACGTTCCATGCCGACGAGCGTCAGCCAGGTGAACACCAGCATTCCGGCAAGCGTGCCCACCGCCAGAATCAGGCTGAGGATCACAAATCCCCGCCAGCCGAATTGCACACCCGAAAGATAAACGGGCAGAAACAATTCACAGGGCGACAAGGTGAGCATCACGAGCAATCCGCTGATTGCCGCCCAATCTCCGGCCTCGGCCGACACCAGCTTGCTGTCCTTCAGCTCGTCGTCCCAATGGCTGTGATCGGCTTCATGCCCGCAGTGTTCAGTCGGATGGTGGTGGGTGCCGAGCACATGATGGTGCCCGACCCCGCGCCCTTGCCATTGTCGCCAAAAATAAAATACCCCGATCGCCAACAATATGCTGCCGGTGAGCAAAGGAAACAGGTGGCCCAGTTTCTCATCCAGTTGAAATCCAAACCATGCGATGGCCAAGCCCAGCAGACTCGTGAGGGCGACGTGGCCCAGACCCGCGAGCGAAGCCACGGCAAGAGTCTTTGGCCGGCTCCAACTCCGCGCCCGCGACACCAGGACAAACGGCAACCAGTGAGTCGGCATCGCGGCATGAAAGAACGCCACGGTGAAGCCCGTGGCGGCGATGGTCGATAAGACGGTGGAATTCATCAGCGGTTTGGTCAGGAAAGTCGGCGCCGCAGGGGCTGTCCACCCCGAACATTAGCAAATCGGTCAAGCCGGCACAGGAATCGCCGGGGCCTTGCCAGGATCTTCGGGCCAACGGACGATTCGCAATGACCGCCCTGAAACCCGGAGCTTTTTCGTGTCTTTTGCGACGCTTTGTGGCTACCTGTTTCGTCCTCTCGACCATGTCGCCCGATCTCCACGCTGTCCGGAACTACTTTCTCTCCTTGCAGGAGTCGATCTGCACGGCGCTGACGCGGGAAGACGGTGGTCGATTCCACGAAGATGTCTGGACCCAGGCTGAAGGTGGAGGCGGCCGCTCGCGTGTGTTGAGCGAAGGCGGGGTATTTGAAAAAGCTGGCGTGGGATACTCGCATGTCAGCGGGGCCAGCTTGCCGGCTTCGGCAACGGCAAACCGCCCGGGGCTCGCCGGCAAACCATTCCACGCGCTCGGAGTGTCGCTTGTCATCCATCCGCGCAATCCCTACGTGCCGACTGCGCACATGAACGTCCGGTTTCTCTTGGCCGGGCACCGCATTGAGCCGACTTCTGCAATCGAAAACCACGACTCGGGATCATTAGACCCTGTCTGGTGGTTCGGCGGCGGATACGATCTGACGCCCTACTACGGATTTGAGGAGGACGCCGTCCATTGGCACCGACAAGCACGCTACGCCTGCAGCCCCTACGGCGAGGAACTTTACCCGCGTTTCAAGCAGTGGTGCGATGACTATTTCTTTCTGAAGCATCGCAACGAGGCGCGCGGCGTGGGTGGACTGTTCTTCGACGATCTCAACGAATTGGGGTTCGAGCGCAGCTTCGGATTGATGCGCAATGTGGGAGACTCTTTTCTGCCCGCCTACCTGCCGATCGTCCAAAGGCGCAAGGGAACGGCCTTCGGTGAACGGGAGCGCGACTTCCAACTCTACCGACGCGGGCGTTATGTGGAGTTCAACCTGGTTTACGACCGGGGCACGCTTTTTGGGCTGCAAAGCGGCGGACGGACCGAGTCGATCCTGATGTCGCTTCCACCGACGGCGACCTGGCGTTATGATTGGCAGCCCGCTCCCGGCACGCCCGAGGCCCAGCTGTATGATGTTTTCCTCAAACCGAGAAACTGGGCTGGCGTCTGATCGCCTTCCAGCTCCATGCTTCGCCTTCATCCATGACCAGCCGCCAACGTTTTCTCCAGGCCGCCGCCTGCCAGCCGCTCGACCGGCCCCCAGTCTGGATCATGCGCCAGGCAGGCCGGTATCTGCCCGAATACCGCGAATTGAAGGCCAAGAGTTCCTTTCTAGAGATGGTGAAGACCCCGGAACTTGCCGCCGAAGTTACATTGCAGCCGATCCGTCGATTCGCTCTCGATGCCGCCATCATCTTTTCCGACATTCTCGTCGTCCCTGAAGCCATGGGCCAGGGCTACAAATTCCGCGACGAGGGTGGCATTGCGATGGATTTTCGACTGGAGAATCGCGGGCAACTTGACCGCCTTGAGTCCCATGGGGTGGCCGGACGGTTGGCGTACGTCGGCAAAGCGCTGGAACTCGTGAAGTCCGGGCTCAAGGGAGAGAAGGCATTGCTCGGCTTTGGCGGCTCACCCTGGACGCTCGCGACTTATATGCTTGAGGGTGGCAGTGCCGACGATTTCGAAAGAAGCAAGGCCGTGTTCTATTCGGACCGGGCGTTCTTCAACACCCTGATGGAGAAGCTTACGTCGGCGCTCACGGAGTATTTCCAGATGCAGATCCGCGCCGGAGTCGACGCGATTCAAATCTTCGATTCGTGGGGCGGCATCATTGCCGGACAAGACTACGAGGCGGCCTCTCTCCGGTGGATTCGCAACCTCATCGCCGCGCTGCCGGCCGGTTTCCCCGTGATCCTTTATGCCAAGGGCACTCCCGCCCAACTGACCGATCAGGCGTTTTGCGGGGCGAGTGTGCTCGGGGTCGACTGGACCATCGACCTCGGGGTCGCCCGCAAGCTGGTACCCGGCAATATCGCCCTTCAGGGCAACCTCGATCCGGTTCTCCTCAACACCGCGCCGGATATTGTGCGTCGCGAAACCACCCGCCTGTTGGAGGCAGTGCGCGGCGCTTCCGGACATATCTTCAACCTTGGCCACGGCATCATGCCTCAAGCGAAGATCGAGTGTGTCCAGGCCCTCGTCGACACCGTGACGGCATGGAAATAAGCCGGCGCAACATCAGGCAAGATATGCGGAGCGCGCAACTCCGGTTGCCCCTACCATGGCGTCCTTGAGCAATTCTTCGCCAGCAACGGTCGCAGTCATCGGGGCCGGGATCACCGGCTTGACCGCCGCTTACCGACTTCACGAGCGAGGCTTCGAGGTCAGGGTGTTCGAGCGTGCCCCACAAGCCGGCGGCGCGATCAAAACCATCCGCGAAGACGGTTACCTGATCGAAGGCGGACCAAATTCCCTGCAACTTGGCGCCACCGAGGTCCGGCAATTGATCAAGGATATCGGTCTCGAACCGGACATGCTGGTGGCCAACCCGGTGGCGAAGAAACGATTCATCGTGCGTGGGGGCAAATTCCTGCCGGTGCCCATGTCCCCAGGCTCATTTTTCTCCACCCCGCTCTTCTCCTTCCGCACCAAGATAGCCATTTTCACGGAGATGTTGACGCGCTCTCGCGTCCGCACGACCGACCTCAACCTCGCGGAACTCGTGCGTTCGCATTTTACGCAGGAACTCGTCGACTACGCCCTGAACCCGCTCATTGCGGGCATTTATGCGGGCGATCCGGAAAAGCTCTCTGTCCGTCACGCGTTCCCCGCCTTGTGGGAAGCCGAGCGGTCCCATGGATCCCTGCTTCGCGGGATGATGGCCGCCTCGAAAGCGAAGAAAGCCCGCGGCGAGCCGGGGGTGGCACCGATCGTTTCGTTCAAGGGCGGCCTGCAGGCTCTTCCCGGGACGCTGGTGGCCCGGCTTCCCGCCGGCAGCGTGCATCTTGACAGCACAGTGGAGACACTGATCCCAGGCCGGCCGCACCGGATCATCTGGAAGCAGGCGGGGAAAACGTGCTCGGGCGAATTCGACCTCGTGGTGCTCGCCTTGCCCGCCGCCGCGCTGGCCCAATTGTCTTTCGGCACTTTGGGCGAACGACCCCTGGCCATCCTCGACGGCATCCCGCAACCACCGGTTTCGTCGCTTTTTCTCGGCTACCGCCGAGAGCAGGTGGTCCATCCCCTGGACGGCTTTGGCGGCCTAGTGCCCGCGGTGGAAAATCGCAACGTGCTCGGCATTCTTTTTTCGTCGACCCTTTTTCCCGACCGTGCGCCGGTCGGTCACGTGGGCCTGACGATCTTTGCCGGCGGCTTGCGCCAGCCCGAAGCAGCGCGGCTCTCGACCGAGGCCCTGCTCGCCCGCCTCGGCCCGGATCTGCGTGACTTGGTTGGAGTGAGCACCCCGCCGGTGTTCGTCAAACACACCTACTGGCCGCGGGCTATTCCCCAATACATCCTTGGTTACGAACGCTACCTGGACGCCATCAATCAGCTGGAGCTTTCGACCAAGGGGCTCTTCATCGGCGGCAACGTCCGGGAGGGAATTTCCCTGCAGGATTGCATCAAGTCGGGCGAAAAACTGGCGCGCAAAACCGCGGAATTTGCCGCGAAGTAATCGGCCGGCTGACCGACCTGTCTCGCCACTTGACTACCCCCTTTGGTTGAGTAGCCTCCCGCGCCTTTATACCGATGGCGCTAGACCTGAAAGACACCCTCCTGCTCCCCAAGACCGATTTTCCCATGCGGGCGAGTCTGGTCCAACGCGAGCCGGCCCGGGTGGCGCATTGGGAAAAACTCAGCCTTTACGACCGGGTTCAGCGGAGCCGCGCCGGGCAACCTGCCTTCGTCCTGCACGATGGTCCGCCGTTCACCAATGGCGACGTCCATATCGGCACCGCACTGAACAAGACGCTCAAGGACATCATCAACCGCTACAAGGCAATGCGCGGGTACCGCACGCCGTATGTCCCCGGTTGGGACTGCCACGGCCTGCCGATAGAGCAAAAGGTTTCGCGCGAGATACAGGAAAAAAAACTCACCCTCACCACGGCTCAGCTCCGCGCCCGATGCGACGAGTTTTCCGAACGCTGGATCGCCACACAAACCGCCCAATTCAAACGCCTCGGCGTTCTCGCCGACTGGACGAATCAATACAAGACCAAGGCACCCGCATTCGAAGCCGACATTCTGCGTACCTTTGCCGCGTTTGTGGAAAAGGGCCTCGTCTACCGCAGCAAGAAACCTGTCTTCTGGTCCATCCCTTTTGAAACCGCGCTCGCCGAGGCGGAGATAGAATATAAAGATCATACCTCGATCGCCATCTGGGTGAAGTTCCTTGTGCCGGCGGGCGA